>DATLRO010000023.1:0-9774 GCA_035534615.1 Vicinamibacterales bacterium | reverse complement strand
GCAGATGACGCCGCGGTGCTTCATCCGCTTGTACTTGCCGCAGAGGCACTCCCAGTCGGTGATCGGGCCGAAGATCTTGGCACAGAACAGGCCGTCCCGCTCCGGCTTGAACGTCCGGTAGTTGATCGTCTCCGGCTTGGTGACCTCGCCGTGCGACCACGACAGGATCTTGTCCGGCGACGCCAGGCTGATCCGGATCGCGTCGAAATCGCTCGTCAGCGCCGTTCGATCGTGAAAGCTGGGTCTCATCGTTTTCCCTGGCGCGCGGGGTCCCGCCCCCGCGCGAATTGGCACGCCTCACACCCCGAACGCGTCCGGGCGCCGCGCCATGGCGCGGCCGCCCGACCGCCCGATTCTCAGGCCTCTTCCAGCGCCGGCGCCGGCGGCTCGGCCGCCGGCTCCTCCGCCTTCCGCCGCGTCTTCAGCAGCTCCACGTCCAGGCAGAGCGACTGCAGCTCGCGGATGAGGACGTTGAACGACTCCGGCAGCCCGGCCGTGAACGAGGCGTCGCCCTTGACGATCGCTTCGTAGATCTTCGCGCGGCCCGTCACGTCGTCCGACTTGGCCGTGAGCAGCTCCTGGAGGATGTGCGCCGCGCCGTAGGCCTCGAGCGCCCAGACCTCCATCTCGCCGAACCGCTGGCCGCCGAACTGGGCCTTGCCGCCGAGCGGCTGCTGCGTGATGAGCGAGTACGGCCCGATCGACCGGGCGTGAATCTTGTCGTCGACCAGGTGCGACAGCTTCAGCATGTAGATGTAGCCGACCGTCACGTCCTGCTCGAACGGCACGCCCGTCATGCCGTCGAACAGCCGGGTCTTGCCGCCCTTGGGCAGGCCCGCCTGCTCCAGCCAGCTCTTGATCTCCTGCTCCATCGCGCCGTCGAAGACGGGGGTCGCGAAGTAGAGCCCGAGCGCGTGCGCCGCCCAGCCGAGATGCGTCTCCAGGATCTGCCCGACGTTCATCCGCGACGGGACGCCGAGCGGGTTCAGCACGATCTCGACCGGGGTCCCGTCCGGCAGGTACGGCATGTCCTCTTCGGGCAGGATCCGGGCGATGACGCCCTTGTTGCCGTGGCGGCCGGCCATCTTGTCGCCGACCGACAGCTTGCGCTTCATCGCCACGTAGACCTTGACGAGCTTGATGACCCCCGGGGGCAGCTCGTCGCCCCGGCGGATCTTCTCCTTCTTCTCCTCGAAGAGCTGCCGGATGACCTCGACCTGCCGCTCCGTGCGCTCCTCGAGCAGGCGCAGATCGCTCTCGAGCCGCGGGTCGTCGTTGGCGATCTTCAGCCGGACCATCGTCTCGTAGGACATCTCGCCCAGCAGCTCCGGCGTGAGCAGCGTCCCCTTCTTCAGGAGCCGCTCGCGGCCGAACTCGTCGAACAGGTCCGACCGGAGGGCCTGGCCCTGCAGCATCTGCACGATCCGCTTCTTCACCTCGTCGTGGAGGATGCGGATCTCGTCCTGCAGGTTCTTCTCCATCATCTCGAGCTCTTCGGCCTCGATCGCCTTGGCCCGATCGTCCTTCTCGATGCCCTTGCGCGAGAAGATCTTCACGCCGACGATGATCCCCTCGATGCCCGGCGGGCAGATGAGTGACGCGTCCCGCACGTCACCCGCCTTCTCGCCGAAGATCGCGCGGAGCAGCTTCTCCTCCGGCGTCAGCTGGGTCTCGCCCTTCGGCGTGACCTTGCCGACCAGGATGTCGCCCGGCTTCACGTACGCCCCGATCCGGATGATGCCGCTGTCGTCGAGATCCCGCAGGAAGCCCTCCGACACGTTCGGGATGTCCCGCGTGATCTCCTCCGGCCCGAGCTTGGTGTCGCGCGCCTCGATCTCGAACTCCTCGATGTGGATCGACGTGTAGTAGTCGTCCTTCACCATCCGCTCGGAGACCAGGATCGCGTCCTCGAAGTTGTAGCCGCGCCACGGCATGAACGCCACGAGCACGTTCCGGCCGAGCGCCAGCTCGCCCAGCTCCGTGCACGGCCCGTCGCCGAGGACCTGGCCCTTGTGGACCTTCTGGCCCACGCGGACGATCGGCTTCTGGCTGATGCAGGTGTTCTGGTTCGAGCGCTTGAACTTCGTCAGGTTGTAGATGTCGGCGCCCATCTCCTTGGTGACGTCCTCGGTCTCCCCCTCGACGCGCACGACGATGCGCTGGGAGTCGACGTAGTCCACCGTGCCGGAGCGGCGCGCCACCACCACGGCGCCGGAGTCGCGCGCCGTGATGTATTCCATGCCCGTGCCGACGAACGGCGCCCGGGCGCGCAGCAGCGGCACGGCCTGGCGCTGCATGTTCGACCCCATCAGCGCCCGGTTCGCGTCGTCGTTCTCGAGGAACGGAATCAGCGACGCGGCGACCGACACGAGCTGCTTGGGCGACACGTCGATGAACTGCACGCTGTCGCGGGGCGACAGGATGAAGTTGCCCGCCTGCCGTGCGTTGACGCGCTCCTGCGTCAGCCGGCCGTGCGCGTCGACCGACGCGTTGGCCTGCGCGATGACGTACTGGTCCTCTTCCCAGGCCGAGAGGTAGAACGAGTAGGGCTCGAACTCGACCCCCTTGCGCTTCGACCGGCCCGTCTCGGCGTCCACCAGATCGTCGGCCTCGACCACGTCGCCGGCCTTGTACTTCGTGCCGCCGGCGTTGGTGATGACCACGTAGTCGATCACCCGGCCGTCCTTGACCTTGCGGTAGGGCGACTCGATGAAGCCGAACTCGTTGATCCGCGCGTAGCACGACAGCGACGAGATGAGCCCGATGTTCGGCCCTTCCGGCGTCTCAATCGGGCAGATGCGGCCGTAGTGCGTCGGATGCACGTCGCGGACCTCGAACCCGGCCCGCTCGCGCGACAGCCCGCCCGGCCCCAGGGCCGACAGCCGCCGCTTGTGCGTGATTTCCGACAGCGGGTTCGTCTGGTCCATGAACTGCGACAGCTGCGACGACCCGAAGAACTCCCGGATGGCCGCCATGACCGGCTTCGCGTTGATCAGGTCGTGCGGCATGGCCGTCGCCATTTCCTGGTAGACGGACATCTTCTCCTTGATCGCGCGCTCCATCCGCACCAGGCCGATCCGGAACTGGTTCTCGAGCAGCTCGCCCACCGACCGCACGCGGCGGTTGCCCAGGTGGTCGATGTCGTCCACGTTCGCCGGATTCCGCCGCAGCTTCAGCAGGTACTTGATGACCTCGTAGAAGTCCTGCGGGTGCAGGATCTTCTCGTCGAGCGGCGTGTTCAGCACGAGCTTGGTGTTCAGCTTGAGCCGGCCGACCCGCGAGAAGTCGTACTTCTGCGGGTTGAAGAACATGTTCTCGAACAGCGAGCGCGAGCTGTCGAGGGTCGGCGGATCGCCCGGCCGGAGGCGCCGGTAGATCTCGATGAGCGCCTCTTCGTGCGTGTGGACCGGATCCTTCTTCAGCGTCTGCGAGATGATCGGCCCGACCTCGTCGCGCTCCGGGAAGAAGACCTCGAGCCGCTCGACGCGCTTCTCCTGCGCCATCGAGATGACCCGCGGCGTCAGCTCGTCGTTCGCCTCGAGAATCACCTCGCCGGTCGCCGGGTCGACCACGTCCGCCGCCGCGTACGCCCCTTCCAGCTCCGCGTCGGCGATTTCGACCGCCTCGACGCCCGCCTTCCGCAGCGCGGCCAGCGCGGAGTTGGTCAGCTTCTTGCCGGCCGCGATGACCGTCTCGGTGCCCGGAATGCTGATGTCCTTGCCGGCCCGCAGGCCCACCAGGTTCTCGTTGACCGCCCAGAGCAGCGCCCCGTCGCGCAGGTCGATCCGGTCGACGGTGTAGAAGCTCCGGATGATCTCGTCGGCGCCGCGCAGCCCGAGGGCGCGCAGGAACACCGTCGCCAGGAACTTCCGCTTCCGGTCGATCCGGACGTACAGCAGGTTCTTGGCGTCGTACTCGAATTCGACCCAGGAGCCGCGGTACGGAATGATCTGCGCGATGTAGAGCGCCTTGTCCTCGGAGTGGAAGAACGCCCCGGGCGACCGGTGGAGCTGCGAGACGATGACGCGCTCGGTCCCGTTGATGATGAACGTGCCGTTCTCGGTCATCAGTGGGATGTCGCCGAAGTAGACCTCCTGCTCCTTGATGTCCCGGATCGTCTTCGCCCCGGTCTCCGGATCCTTGTTCCAGACGACGAGCCGGATCGTGACCTTGAGCGGGACCGCGTAGGTCATGCCCCGCTCCTGGCACTCATCCATGTCGTACTTGAGCTTCAGCGCCACCGTGTGCCCGCAGATGTCGCACACGTCCCCGCGCGCCTCGTTGCCCTTCCCGCAGCGCGGGCACAGCACCTCCCGGTCGCCGTACGGATCCGCAATGAGCGTCGCCCCGCAGTTGTCGCACGGCTTGCGCAGGTGGTGCAGCCCGGCCAGCTTCCCGCACTTGCACTCCCAGTTGCCGATCGAGTACTCGATGAACTCGAGCGACGAGTTCTCGCGGAAGTCGCTGATCGGGAACACCGACTTGAACACCGACTGCAGGCCGGCGTCCTCGCGCTCCGACGGCAGCCGGTTCATCTGCAGGAACCGCTCGTAGGACTTTTTCTGGATCTCGATCAGGTTCGGGATGGGTACCGTGGTCTTGATCTTGGAGAAATCGATGCGCTCGCGGTAGACGTTCTTGGGGAGGCTGTACATGCTGAAAAGACCCTCGGGATTCGGGGCTCGGGCGGGCCCTGCTCGGTCCCGTCCCGCACGCCCCGGGTAGACGACGGCAATGCACGCACCGCGGATCGGCGGACCGGGCGCGCCGCCCGCGTCCGCCGGTCCCGAATCCCTACTTGATCTCGACCTTCGCGCCGACTTCTTCGAACTTCTTCCGGATCGTCTCGGCCTCGGCCTTGGTGACCGCTTCCTTGATCGCCTTCGGCGTCCCCTCGACGAGATCCTTGGCTTCCTTCAGCCCCAGGCTCGTCACTTCGCGAACGACCTTGATCACGTTGATCTTCTTGTCGCCCACCTCGGTCAGGGTCACCGTGAACTCGGTCTGCTCCTCGGCCGCGGCCGCCCCGCCGGCGCCCATCGCCATGCCCGGCATCATCATCGGCATCGCCGCGGCCGCCGACACGCCGAGCTCCGTCTCGAGCGCCTTGACGAGCTGCGACAGCTCGAGCACGCTGATCCCCTTGATGTAATCGATCACCTGCTGCTGGTTCAGTTCGGCCATTGCTCCCTGCTCCTTGTCGGGCGCTCGGCGCTCAGCGCTCGGCGCTTCCGTTCCGCTTTCTGACAATGCCAGCGCCCAGGGCCCAGCGCCCAGCGCCGCCCCCCGCTACGATGTCTGCTTCTTCTGTTCCGCCTGGCTGAGGACGCTCAGCAGATCGCGCGGCGCCGCGTTCAGCACCTGCACCAGCTGCCGCATCGGGCCCTGCAGCACGCCGAGCAGCCGCGCATAGAGCTCCGGCTTGCCCGGCAGCAGCGCCAGCTCGCCGACCTCGGCGGCCGTGGCCGCCCGCCCCTGCACGATCGCCGCCTTGATCGTCAGCGGCGGCTCGGTCTTCGTGAACGCCGCCAGCGTCTTGGCGAGCGCCACCGGGTCGACCTGCGTGTAGGCGATCGCCGTGGTCCCCTCGAAATACGCCGCCAGCGGCTCGAAGGCGGTTCCCTTCACCGCCCGCCGCGCCAGCGTGTTCTTGACGACCCGGTACGACGCCCGCGCGGCCCGGAGCTGCCGCCGGAGCTCGGTGACCCGCGGCACGTCGAGGCCGCGATAGTCGACCAGGACGGCGCTGTGACAGCCCCTGACGGCCGCTTCCAGCGCCTCGACCCGCTCTTCCTTCTCTACTCTGGTGATTGCCATCGTTCCTGTCCCCGCCGGACCGCCGGCCGGGCGCCGTGCCCCGGCACCCTCGACCGGGCGCCGCGCTAGTGTTTCGTCGCCGCCTCGATGCTGGTCGTCTCGATCCGGAAGCCCGGGCCCATGGTCGATGACAGCGTGACGCTCCGGAGATACCTGCCCTTGGCCGCCGACGGCTTCGCCTTGACCACGCTCTCGACCAGCGCTCGGGCGTTCTCGATCAGATTGGGGCTCGGAAAGGACGTCTTGCCGACCGGCGCATGCACGATGCCGGTCTTGTCGACGCGGAACTCGACCTTGCCGGCCTTGATCTCCCGCACGGCCCGGCCGACGTCGAACGTGACGGTGCCGGTCTTCGGGTTCGGCATCAGGCCGCGCGGCCCCAGCACCTTGCCCAGCCGGCCCACGGCCTTCATCATGTCCGGCGTCGCCACGACGGCGTCGAAGTCCATCCAGCCGCCCTGGATGCGCTCGACGAATTCCTCGCCGCCGACCTCGTCCGCGCCGGCGTCCCGCGCTTCCTTCTGCTTCTCGCCGGCGGCAATCGCCAGCACCCGCTTCGACCGGCCCAGCCCGTGCGGCAGGATGACGGTGCCGCGGACCATCTGGTCGGCATGCTTCGGGTCGACCCCGAGCCGCAGCGCCATTTCGACCGTCTCGTCGAACCTGGTGTACTTGACCTGCTGCAGGAGGGGAATGGCCTCCTCGATCGTGTACTCGCGGTCGGCCACCTGCTGTTTCGCCGCCGTGAATTTCCTGCCGTGCGTCCGCATACGTGCCTCCGTGGTTCCAGCGGGCCCTCAGGCCCTCCCACTACGGAACTGTGGCGCTGACGAATTCCGTCGCGCGGCGCCTACCCCACGACGTCCAGCCCCATCGACCGGGCGGTGCCGGCGACGGTCTTGATGGCGGCCTCGAGCGTCTCGCAGTTGAGGTCCGGCAGCTTGACCTTCGCGATCTCCTCGACCTGCTTCGCCGTGACCGTGCCCACCTTGTTCTTGTTGGGCTCGGCCGATCCCTTGGCGATGTTCGCGGCCCGCTTGAGCAGCACGGGCGCCGGCGGCGTCTTCGTGACGAAGGTGTACGACCGGTCGGCGTAGACGGTGACCACCGCCGGAATGATCAGCCCTTCCTGCGCCGCGGTCTTCGCGTTGAAGTTCTTGCAGAAGTCCATGATGTTGACGCCGTGCGGACCGAGCGCGGTCCCGACCGGCGGCGCGGGCGTCGCCTTGCCCGCGGCAATCTGGAGCTTCACAATCGCCTGAATCTTTTTCGCCATTTTTCACTTTGTGCGCGGGGCCCCACCCCCATGCACCTGTCGCCGCTCGCTCACGCGCGCAGCGCTGATTAGTCACGACCGTCCGCTCCGTGGGGCCTCCAGTCGGCGCAACGGCTCACGCCTGTCGCCGCGGCGCTAGATCTTCTCCACCTGCAGGAAATCCAGTTCCACGGGCGTCGAGCGGCCGAAGATCGTCACCATCACCTTCAGCGTGTTCTTGTCGAGGTTCACCTCGTCGACCACGCCGTTGAAGCTGGTGAACGGCCCCTCGTTGATCCGGACCTGCTCGCCCTTCTCGAACATGTACTTCGGCTTCGGCTTCTCGGCCGCCGTCTTCACCTGCTCGAGAATCTGCTCGACTTCATCCTTGCTGAGCGGCGTCGGCTTGGCGCCGGCCCCCACGAACCCGGTCACCTTCGGCGTGTTCTTGACCACGTGCCACGCCTGGTCGGTCATGTTCATCTCGACCAGGATGTAGCCGGGGAAGAACCGCTTGGCGGTCACGACCTTGCGGCCGCCGCGCATCTCGACGACGTCCTCGGTCGGGATCAGGATTTCCCCGATCTCGCTCTGGAGGCCGTACGCCTGGACGCGCTGGGCCAGGGATTCGGCCACCTTCTTCTCGAAGCCCGAATACGTGTGAACGATGAACCAGTGCTTCGTCGCTACTACGTCCGTCATGCCGCACCAAATCGCCTGAAGATCCACTGGACGATCAGGTTGAAGACGAAGTCGACGCCGTACAAGTACAGGCCGAAGAAGATCGACACCAGGATGACGACGACCGTCGTGGCGTAGACCTCCTTGCCGGTCGGCCACGTCACCCGCCGCATCTCGTTCCTGACCTCGGCCAGGAACACGCGGGTCCGCTCCCACCAGCCGCCGGCACTCTCCTGGGCCCTGGCGGGCCCTGCTTTCGTCTCGTCCAGCATCGTCATGTTCACGGCCGACCGCCCCCCCGCCACCACGGCGGGGACGCGTCGGTTCATCGGGTCTCGTTCTGCGCGGCGCCGCACAGGCTGGCAGGCCAGGAGGGAATCGAACCCCCAGCCCCCGGTTTTGGAGACCGGTGCTCTGCCAATTGAGCTACTGGCCTACGTCTCTCCGGTCCGGGGCCCCGCCCCGGACCGCTGCGCTGCGCTACTTCGCCTCGCGGTGCGGCGTATGCGTCCGGCACCAGGGGCAGAATTTCCTGAGCTCCAGCCGCTCGGTCGTCTTCTTCTTGTTCTTGGTCGTGCTGTAGTTCCGCCGTTTGCACTCGTTGCACGCCAGGGCAATGATGTCGCGCATGGGTCACGTCCGTCCGACGCCGGCCGGACGCCGGAAGCGCTCCGGGGGCGAGACCGCGTCACCCGCGCCCGCCCCGTCCCGCTTCCAGCCGGTCCGCCGGGACGCCCTATTCGATGATCTCCGTAATCGTGCCGGCGCCGACCGTCCGGCCGCCTTCACGGATGGCGAACCGCGCGCCCTTTTCCAGCGCCACGGGCGTCAGCAGCTCCGCGGAGATGCTGGTGTTGTCGCCCGGCATCACCATCTCGACCCCCTCGGGCAGGTGCAGGGTGCCGGTGACGTCGGTGACCTTGATGTAGAACTGCGGCCGGTACCCGTTGAAGAACGGCGTGTGGCGTCCGCCCTCTTCCTTCGACAGGATGTAGACCTCGCCCTTGAACTTCGTATGGGGCGTGATCGAGCCGGGCTTGGCCAGCACCTGGCCGCGCTCGACGTCTTCCTTTTCCGTGCCGCGCAGCAGGACGCCGATGTTGTCGCCCGCCACCCCTTCGTCCAGCAGCTTCTTGAACATCTCGACGCCGGTGACGATCTTCTTCTGCGTCGGGGTGAAGCCGACGATCTCGACTTCCTCACCCACCTTCACCTTGCCGCGCTCGACGCGGCCGGTGACGACCGTGCCGCGGCCGGAGATGGAGAAGACGTCTTCGATCGGCATCAGGAACGGCTTGTCGATCTCGCGCTGCGGCAGCGGGATGTAGCTGTCGAGCGCCTCCATCAGCTTGAGCACGCCGGCCTGCCCCTCGGGATCCCCCTGCAGCGCCTTGAGGGCCGACAGCCGGATGACCGGGGTGTCGTCGCCGGGAAAGCCGTAGCTCTTGAGCAGGTCGCGCACCTCGAGCTCGACGAGATCCAGCAGTTCGGGATCGTCGACCGCGTCGACCTTGTTGAGCGCCACGATGAGGTACGGCACGTTGACCTGCCGCGCCAGCAGCACGTGCTCGCGCGTCTGCGGCATCGGGCCGTCGGTGGCGCTCACGACCAGAATCGCGCCGTCCATCTGCGCCGCGCCGGTGATCATGTTCTTGATGTAGTCGGCATGACCCGGGCAGTCGACGTGGGCGTAGTGCCGATTGGCCGTGCTGTACTCGACGTGGCTCGTGGCGATGGTCAGAATCTTCGTCGCATCGCGGCGCCCCTGCGCCTCGGACGCCTTCGCCACCTCGTCGTAGGGCACGTACTTTCCCCAGCCCTTGTCCGACGCGACCTTCGTCAGCGCCGCGGTCAGCGTCGTCTTGCCGTGGTCAATGTGCCCGATGGTGCCAACGTTGACGTGCGGTTTCGACCGATCAAATTTTTCTTTCGCCATGGCCGGATGATGTCCTGTCGATTGTTCAATGGAGCCGATGACCGGGATCGAACCGGTGACCTCGTCCTTACCAAGGACGCGCTCT
>DATLRO010000022.1:0-2958 GCA_035534615.1 Vicinamibacterales bacterium | reverse complement strand
CGCACGGCGCGCAACGCCATCTGCTCCAGCGTGACCGGCTCGAGACGGGCCTCATGCCCGAGCGTCCGGGCCGCTTCCTCGGCCAGCTCCCGCCAGGTGCACAGGCCGGCGTTCACACAGTGATACACACCAGCGGGCAGGTTCCGCTCGATCACCCGCCGCGTGGCCGATGCCGCGTCGATGATGTACGTCGGTGACGCGGTCCGGTCGGCGAACACTTTCACCGCACGCCCTTCGACGATCCCGTCGATGATGCCGGCCACGCTGCCCTTCGGCGCACGCCCTTCCCCTGGCACGTGGCCGAACAGGCTCTCGACCCGCAGGACGTAGTGGCCCGGCACATCGGCCGCAAACCATTCGCCGAGCAGCTTCGAACAGGCATAAATGCTCTGCGGGTTCGGCCGATCGTCTTCGGTGTACGGCCGGTCGGCGGTCCCGTCGAAGACGAAGTCGGTGCTGTAATGCACGAGCATCGCTCCGATTTCGCCGGCCGCCCGCGCCAGGGAGCGCACGCCGAAGGCGTTGACCTGCAGCGCGACCTCCGGATGCTCTTCGGCCGCGTCGACCGCGTTGTAGCTCGCGCAATTGATAATGACGTCGGGCCGCACGGCGGCCACGACCTGCATCACCTTGTCGTGGTCGGCAAGGTCGCAGTCGGCATGGCCCGGCGCGACCACGTCGCTGTCCCGCCGGAACTCCTGCACGATCGCGGCGCCCAGCTGCCCGGACGCCCCGGTGACGAGAATCTTACGGATCGATGTTGGCATTATTCACTGCGGCCGGTTCGCGGGGACAGGTCTCGCGGGAGCGATGGATAGTCTCGTCGTCGGTCCCGCGACACCTGTCCCCGCATGCCTCAGACCGCAACCTTTTCTGCTGCGTACTGCCGCAGCCGCTCATCGTCGAACACGCCTTCCCAGCGCGCGACGACGACGGTCGCGATGCAGTTCCCCATGACGTTCACGGCGGTCCGACCCATGTCGAGAATCTGGTCGACGCCGAGAATGATCGCCGCCCCCTCGAGCGGCAGCCCGAACGCGGTCAGCGTCGCGGTGAGCACGACGAGCGCCGCCCGCGGCACGCCGGCCACCCCCTTGCTCGTCAGCATCAGCGTCAGCATCATGAGGAGCTGGTGCGCGAAGCTGAGATGCACGCCGGCCATCTGCGCGATGAAGATGCTCGCGAGCGACAGGTAGAGGGTCGTGCCGTCCAGGTTGAAGCTGTAGCCGGCCGGCAGCACGAACGCGACGATGTTCTTCGGCACGCCGAACCGCTCCATGATCTCCATCGCCGCCGGCAGCGCCGCCTCGCTGCTCGCCGTGCTGAAGGCGATGAGGAACGGCTCCTGGATGGCCCGCACGAACGTCAGGAACGGCACGCGGACGAGCAGCGACACGCCGCCGATGACCACCAGCGCGAACACGACGAGGCCGCCGTACATCAGCAGCACGAGCTTGCCGAGCGTGAGCAGGATCGCCAGCCCGCGGCCGCCGACGGTGGCGGCCATCGCCGCGAACACGCCGATCGGCGCGAACCGCATCACGTAGTCGGTGAACTTGAACATCACCTGCGCGACGCTGTCCAGCACGTCCAGCAGCGGCTTGCCCCGGCTGCCGATCGCGCCGAGCGCGATGCCGAAGAAGCACGAAAACACGACGAGCTGGAGGATGTCGCCGCGCGCCATCGCATCGACGACCGACGTCGGAAAGAGATGGACGAGGAGATCCCACGCGTGCTGCTGCTGGCGCGCGGCCTGGGCCACGTCGGCGGTGCTGGTGCCGAGCGGAATGCTCAGCCCCGCCCCCGGCTGGAAGAGATTGACGAGGCCGAGGCCGAGAAACAGCGCGATGGTGGTCGCGCTCTCGAAGTAGATGATCGCCTTCAGGCCGATCCGCCCCATCGCCTTCAGGTCGCCGGTGCCGGCGATCCCGACGACGAGCGTGGAGAAGATGAGCGGCGCGATGATCATCTTGATCATCCGCAGGAAGATGTCGCCGAGCGGCTTGATGTCGACGCCGAAGGCCGGCCAGAGGTAGCCGACGGCGATGCCGAGCAGGAGGCCGATGAAGATCTGCGCGGTCAGACCCGGCACCCGGGAGCGCGTGCCGGGGTCGCCGGATGCCGCCGGACGGGAGCCAGGGTGTGCCATATGAGTGTCGGGGGCTGGCACTATTCAGCCCGCGCGGGGCCCCACCCCCGCGCGTCGCCGTCGCTTACGCTCCGGATCTTGCTACAGACTCCCGCGCGAGCGAACCGGGGCTCCCACGAAGGCCGCAACCCGGTCGACGACGTACTCCTGCTGCTCCACGGTGAGCTCGCCGTAAATCGGCAGCGCCAGCACCTCACGCGCCGCGGCCTCCGACTGCGGGAACGCGCCGGGCCGGTAGCCGAGATCGGCGAAGCACTCCTGCTCGTGAAACGGCACCGGATAGTAGATCTCCGTGCCGACGCCGGCGGCCGTCAGGTGCGCGCGCAGCGCGTCCCGCTCCGGGACGCGGATGACGAACTGATTGTAGATGTGAAGGTACCCGTCCGGCTCGACCGGCAGCCCGACCTGCCGGTCGAGGCCGCGCGCGCGGAAGAGCTGGCGGTAGCGGTCGGCGTTCCGGCGGCGCGCGTCGGTCCACGCCTGCAGGTGCGGCGTTTTCACGCGCAGCACGGCCGCCTGAAGGGCGTCGAGCCGGAAGTTGCCGCCGACAATCTGGTGGTAGTACTTCGGATTACCTTTCATCTGCGGCGGGGCCCCACCCCCGGCGCTGTCGCTCGGCGCATTCGCGCCTCGCGACGGCTCAGGGCTGGCCCCGTGCATGCGCAGCATCCGGATCCGCGCCGCCAACGCCGCATCGTTCGTCGTCACCAGCCCGCCGTCGCCGAACGCGCCGAGATTCTTGCTCGGAAAGAACGAGAAGCAGCCGGCGGTGCCGAGGCTGCCGGCCGATCGTCCGTGAAAGCGGGCGC
>DATLRO010000021.1:0-20692 GCA_035534615.1 Vicinamibacterales bacterium | reverse complement strand
GCTGACGGCCGGACTGACGCCGCGGCAGCAGATCAGGAGCGGATTCCTGGAGATGCCCGGGCTTCGGCTGACAGTGGCCCAGGCCGGCAGACTCTGGTGCCTCGAGGGACGCGAGTGCGAGCGGATGCTGGACGAAATGGTGGCGTCCGGCTTCCTGCGCCGCTCGGTGTCCGGGCACTACAGCCGGTGCGACACCGACACGCCGTTCTGATTCAACGGGCTCGGTCCGCATCGTGGACACCTTCGGCCAGGAGACCGTGATGTTGGACGCCGCCGATCCCGGGGTCTTCGGGGTGACGTCAGGACCGTCCGCGCAGCACCAGAGATGACGATGGCGATCAGGGTGAAACGCGCGTACGACCCGGTGTCGCGTGCCGACGGCAGGCGCTTCCTCGTCGAGAGACTCTGGCCCCGCGGCCTCACGAAGGAAAAGCTGCGCCTGGACGACTGGCTGAAGGAGGTCGGTCCGACGACCGAACTCAGAAAGTGGTTCAGCCACGATCCGGAGAAATGGAACGAGTTCCGGAGACGGTATGTCCGCGAGCTCGAGTCGCGTCCGGACGCGTGGCGGCCGATCCTGTCGGCCGCTCGTCGCGGGGCCGTCACGCTCGTCTACAGTTCGCACGACGAGCAGCACAACAACGCCGTGGTGCTGCAGGCCTACCTGGTGGCGAAGCAGGGCCGCCGGCCGGCATCGCACCGGAGCGTGGCGACCGATCGGGCCCGGCGGACCCGCTGACGCCCATGCCGAGGCCGGCGTCGCTGGCGTTCACCGTCTGGCCGGTCCCGCCGTTCCGGCGGACGGGCCATGAGCGCGCAGAGCGGGAGGCCGAGCGGCGGGAGGACGGGGAACGGCGACCGGCCATGGATGGCCGTGTGTCATGACGGCGCTGGTCCCGCGGGTGCGGGACCCGTCGAAGCAGGCTGCGGAAGGTGGGCTATACTGGAATCTCACACGGCCTGCGTGTCGAGCCTGACCGCGATGTTGGACCGCGATCTCTTCGAGTTCCTGGAGCAGGCGGCCGATGCCGCGTTCACGGTCACCGACGGCGGTGAGATCTGCTCGTGGAACAGCAGTGCCGAGGCGTTGTTCGGGTTTCGGCGAGACGAGGCGATTGGCAGGACCTGCTTCGACCTGTTCAAAGGGCGAGGCGTGCTCGGCACGCTGGTGTGTACGGACCACTGTCATGTGCGCGATTGCGCCGCGCACCACACGGTCATCCCCAACTTCGACCTCGAAGTGAAGACCCGCTCGGGCCGGCTGCTCTGGATCAATCTGTCCACGGTGGTTCACGAAGATCCCAGAACCGGACGGCGCCGGATCGTGCATTTCGCGCGTAATATCACCGACCGGAAGCGGATGGACGAGCTCGTGCGGCGGATGCTTCAAGCGTCGAAGCAGCTCCTCGCGATGTCCAACGACGGCTTGCGGCCCGCCCCGGTGATGCCGCTGTCCGAGCAGGAACGGCGGGTGCTCCGGGGCTTGTCGGAAGGCCGGAAGCCCTCCGATCTCTCGCACGACCTGAACATCAGCCCGCAGACGCTGCGGAATCATCTCCACCACATCAATCAGAAGCTCGGCACCCACAATCGGCTCGAGGCGGTGACTCACGCCGTTCGGCGGCAGCTGATCTAGTGTTGCTCACCGCCTGGATTCCGGAGCTTCCGCCGGCGCTCATCGAGTTCGGCGGCGCGGAGGATTCCGGACCGGGAGCAGCGGCTGGCGGCGGATGCCGGGAAGAAGGAAGAAGGAGGAATCGCCTGTGCGGGCACACCTGGTGAAGCGTTTCGAGCCGGCCACGGGGACGGGGGCCTTCGTGGTCGAACCCGGCGAAGGCCGGCTGACGTTCAAAGCCGGCCAGACCTGCGATCTCCTGATTCCCGCTCCTCTTCATGAGGACGAGAAGGGGGCGGTGCGAACCTTCTCGATTGCCTCGTCGCCCGCCGATCCGCGGCTGATGTTCGCGACCCGCCTGACGGGCAGCGCCTTCAAGCGGAGTCTGATGGAGATGCCGCTCGGGACGGAGGTCGACCTCGACGGCCCGTGCGGTTCGTTCACGCTGCATCAGAATGCGTCGAAGGCGGCGGTGTTCCTGGCGGGCGGCATCGGGATCACGCCGTTCCGCAGCATCATTCAGGATGCGGTCGAGCGGAAGCTGCCGCACGATCTCACCCTCGTCTATTCGAACCGTACGGCAGCCGCCTCGGCCTTCATGGCCGATTTGACCGGCTGGGCGCGCGAGCACCCGCGCTTCCACCTGCTGGCGACGATCACGGAGCCGGCGCCCGGCGAGCCCTGGGAGCACCTGACCGGCCTCGTCGACGCCGCGTTCATCACGAACCACGTGCGCGTGGATCTCCGGACCGCGATCTTCTACGTGGCAGGTCCGGGCGTCTTCGTGAAGGCGATGTCGGAAGCGCTGTCGAGCGCCGGAGCGGACCCGGACAACGTCCGGGCCGAGGAGTTCGCCGGATATTAGCTGTTCGCCTGCCGTCAGCCGTACAGCACATGCCGAGCGAGGTGTCGCCGTGACGCTCGACTTTCCGCTCTGGTTGCGCGCGACGCATTTCTTCAACCTGCTGCTGCTCTCGCTGCTGATGCGGAGCGGTCTGGAGATTCTCAGCGCACACCCGAAGTTCTACTGGCACGATGACTGCCTGCCCGGGAGCGAGTGGCTCTCCTTCTCGAAACGACATCGACCCGATGGCCAGCTCTGGACCGCGAGCGACGAGGAAGCCTCGTGGTCGTCGTGGATCGCCCTTCCGGGGCACAAGACTCTCGGCGTTGGACGCCATTGGCACTTTCTGGCCGACGCGGGCTGGCTGGCGACGGGACTCGTGTACGTCGTGATGCTCTTCGCGACTCCCGAGTGGCACCGGCTGGTTCCGACTTCCTGGCAGATCGTTCCGGGCGCCTGGCACACGCTGCTCCGCTACGCAACCCTGCATGTCGTCGAGACCCCGGGCGCTTACAATCCGCTGCAGCAGCTCTCGTACGCGGGCGTCGTCTTCCTGCTGGCGCCGCTCAGCATCGCGACCGGCCTGGCGATGTCACCCGCGATCGCCGCGCGCTTCCCACGCTATCCGCGGATCTTCCGCGGGCGGCAATCCGCCAGGAGCATCCATTTTCTCTGCCTGTGCGCATTTGCCGCGTTCTTCGTCATCCACGTGACGATGGTCGCGCTGCATGGATTCCGATCGGGCTTGGCCATGATCGTGCTGGGTGAGACCCGGCACCCTGATCTGAACGGCGCCCTGCTGGCCGGCCTGGCTGGCCTCGGCGTCATCGTGGCGATCCACGTCGCAGCCACTCGATGGTCCGTTCGTCGCCCCCGGATGGTCCAGCGAACAACCGACGCGATCACGGTTCCGCTCCGCCGATGGTTCTTCGGCCATCACGCCTCCGTGCAGGAATATTCATCAGCCGACATCTCAGCGTTCTTCTGGGTGAACGGGCGACCGCCGGCCGAGGACGCCTATCTGGCGCTCGTGCGCCGGCAATTCGCAGACTATCGCCTGGAGGTGGGGGGGCTGGTCCAAACGCCCCTGCGCGTGAGTCTCACGGATCTTCGTGCCATGCCGAAGCAGATGCAGATCACGAAGCATTGCTGCATTCAGGGCTGGTCTGGCGTGGCCGAGTGGGGGGGCGTGTCACTCCGCCACATCCTCGACCTGTGTCGCCCCTTGCCGTCCGCCCGCTTCATCCTGTTTCACGCGTACGACAACAAATCCACCTCCGAGCCTCACAGCCACGGCCCCGGATACTTTTACGGCACGATTGCGATCGAGGCGGCGAACGACCCCCAGACGATGCTGGCGTACGAGATGAACGGCCAGCCGCTCCCGGTTCCCCACGGCGCGCCGCTCCGCCTCCGCGTGGAAACGCAGCTGGGGTTCACGATGGTCAAATACATCCGGATGATCGAGTTCATCGAGGACTACCGCGCCATCGGCCGAGGCCGGGGCGGGTGGCGCGAGGATTACCAGTATTTCAGCCAGGAGGCAGGGATCTGATGCGGCGTGTCCACCCGCAGGCGGGAGAGTCGCTGGACACTCCTTCGCCCGACGCGTCATTCACAGCACGAAGGGCAGCAGCATCTTCGTCCGCTTCATGTACGCCGGATACTGTTCCGGGAATTGCTCGCTCATGAGCCGCTCCTCGCGCCGCGCGCTGTAGATGAAATACGCGCCGATCAGCATGAGCGGCAGCACCCAGAAGACGCTCTCACCGATCGCTGAACCGAGCATGGCGAGGAGCATGCCGGCATAGATCGGATGGCGCACGAACGCGTACGGGCCGGTCGTGACAAGCTCGGGATCCTCCTTGCGGGACATCGGCATGCCCCAGTTCCGGCCGAGATGGACCCGGGCCACGATCGCCAGTCCTACGCCAAGCGCGCAGCACATGACGCCGATGAGGCCCATGAGCCTGTCGCGGGCCGCATATGCCTGTGTGTGCCGCAGCACCTGCCTCACGGCCGGGACGCGCAGCGCGAGCAGCACGAGCAGGACGACGATGACACGTATCCCGATTTCCTTCCGCCATGCCCGCGGGCCGACACTGCGCTTCGTGCCGATGGCCGAGATGGCCCAGTACGCGACGAAGACGAGCCAGAGTATCGTGATGAGCCGGCTGTCGACCATCATGCCTCGACAGCATGATGGCATGAACGGCCGCAGGCAAGATGGGCGGATTGACCGACGCGGGGACTCGCGGGGCGCATCGACCCGCGCGTGTGATGAAATTGTCTGAGGACGTCTGTTGATGGACAGTCCCGTGGCTCCCGGTGCGAAGGGGGGAGCTGCACGGCCCGTTGCGTGGGGCTGCGGTCGGATGTATGGTGAGGACCCACAGGGCATGGCGGTGGAACATCCCCAATCGGGCCGCTCGGGGCCGGAGCAGGAGAGGCACGCGATGAAGTCCGATGAATCGAAGGACGCGACGCGTTTCACCCGACGGGAGTGGATGAAGCTGGCGGCGGCCGGTGCGGCCGCCGTATCGACCGATGCGCTGACGGCCGGCGGCGGATCCGCGGCGCCGCTCCCCATCGTTCCATCCGGCCGGCCGGCCCGCCGGGACAGCCGGCCGCCGGAGTGGACCGGCCACAGCAGCCGGCTCGCCGACTACTATCGGGCCGAGGGCTACCCGGCCTACGACCCGCATCCGCGCTACCTCGGCCAGCTGCGCGGGTCCTGGCGTCAGATCGGCACGCAATACGGCGAACGGGCCGGCGATCTGATCCGGATGGTCTACGAAGGGTGGTATCGGGAGCTGCTGCCGATCCAGGGGAGCCCGGTCGTCATGGCCGCCTACCTGCGCCAGCAGGAGGCGTACTACGACGCGCTGGTGCCGGAAGCGCTCGAGGTGATGCATGGCATCGCCGACGGCGCCGCCGCCGAACTGGCCGCGTCGGCGTTTCCGCACGAGCTCAGCCATTTCGACAAGATCCTGATGATCAACAGCTATTTCGGACTCATGGGCAGGCCGCCCGTGTCCGAGACGGCCGCCCTGGCTCCGGAAGACGAGATCGTCCATTGCTGCAGCGGCGCCGTGATGCTCAGCGGGGCGACGCGGGATGGCAGGGCCATCCACGTCAGCTCCGAGGATCAGCACTTCTTCCCGCAGGAATATCTGGTCACGTTCGTCGCCCACCCGAGCGATCGCCGCGCGCATCCGTTCACCGTCACGGACTCGGCAGGGGAGATCGGCAGCGAGCATGCCCAGAACGATCGCGGGGTCACGGTGAGCGGCTATGCGGGCGGAGGCCTCGGCATCCTCGGCCCGACGCTGGCCCGGCCGTTTTCCGGCTATCGTCGGGCCGCCCTGGACTGGCAGGTGGGCGACTTCTACGCGGCCGCCTTCGCCGACAGCGCGAAACATGCGGTGGAGCTGCTGACGGTCGGCCGGCCGGCATATCGGGCCAAATCGGGCCTGAAGATCGTCATCGGGAAGTGCACGCGCGGCGTCAACTGGGTGATCTCCGACGGCAGCGACGCCTTCGTGGTGGAGAGCATCCCGGCCGACCAGCACGGGCAGGCGCGCTACGCGATCCGCCGGCCGGGCGACATGGGCGAGAAGAACGCCCGCTACATCGCCTCGACCAACAATGTCGAGGCGAAGGACAGCTACAACGAAGAGAACGTCCACGATCCCGCCCACCCGATGAGCCAGCACGGCAACGGCATGCAGCAGCCGACGCACTTCGGGTTGAACAGCAGCGGCATGCGGTTCTGGACGTTCATGACGCTCATCGAGCAGCATTACGGCGAGATCACCGTGGACATGGTGCAGCAGTGGCGCCGGACCCACTTCGTCTACGACCGGGCGGGGGGCCGCCACGACGAGGTGGAGGTGGCCGGCCGGCCGGTGCCGGTGTACCTGGCGCCCGGAGCCGCCACGCTCTGCCGGCACACCTTCGAGCAACCCGGCGTCGACAGCTTCAAGGGGATCAACATCTACGTCAGCCTGTCGGTCGCGCAGGACCTGGTCTCCTACCGGACCAAGGGGCGTCCGTGCGAATGGGTCGGGCCGTGGGATCGCCTCTCGCTCCGTGAGCCTCCCGAGGACCCGACGGTCTGATCGCCTGCGCTTCGCCGGCCCATCGTCCCCGCTCCCGTGCCGGGACGATGGGCCTGACCCGCGGCCTGCCGGGAGTGCTCTTCCGGTCGCCCCAGGCAACTCACCGGCCGCAGGTTCCGTCTAATTTCCGTGATGAAGCCGACGGCCATTCTGAGACGGGGCGGGAGCTTTGCCTGGATCGCGATTGCCATGCTCGCGCTGGGGGTGGGGGCGACCACGGCCATTTTCTCCGTCATCGACGGCGTCCTGCTGCAGCCGCTCCCGTTCCACGATCCGGGGCAGCTGGTGCTGGTGGGCGAGCGGGTGCCCCAGGTGCCGGCGGCCAGCGCGTTCGCGTACTTCGACACGCCGTCGGCGTTCCTCGCCTGGCGCCGCCAGGCCACCGACTTCACCGGGCTGGCCGCCATCCAGTCGAGCTCCTTCACGCTGGCCGGCCGCGGCCGGCCGCAGCTCCTGTACGGCGCCAAGGTCTCGTCCAGCTTCTTCGACGTCCTCGGCGTGCGGGCGCAGCTCGGGCGGCTGTTCGCGCTGCCGGACGAGACCGACACGTCGCGGCCGATGGTCATCACCGACGCGCTGTGGCGCTCGGCCTTCGACGCCGATCCCGCCGTGATCGGCCGCCGCGTCGGCGTGGCGGGCACGGAGGCGAGGGTCATCGGCGTGCTGCCGCCGGACTTCCGGCTGGCGGGCCGCGAGCTGGGGCCGATGCTGGCCGGACGGCCCACCCAGTACTTCCTCACGCTGCATTTCGGCCCTCACAGCGGCGGCGACCTGACATCGGTCTTCTCCAACTTCAACTACACGGTCATGGGCCGGCTGCGCCCGGGCGTCACGCGGTCGCACGCGCTGGCGCAGCTCGACGTGATCCAGGCCGACCTGGCCCGCAGCGCGCCGGAGAAGCTGTCGCTGTACGCCCAGCTCACCACGGTCCGCGACTACGCGGTCGCGACAGCGCGCCGGGAGCTGTGGCTGCTGCTGGCCGGCGTCGGGGCGGTGCTGCTGATCATCTGCGTGAACCTGGGCGGGCTCTGGACCAGCCGCCTTGCCGACCGCCGGCGCGACTGGGCGATCCGGATCGCGCTCGGGGCGGCACCGGGCCGGCTCGCCCGCGAGCTTCTCCGCGAGAGCTTCGTGCTGGCGCTCGCCGGCGGCGCGCTCGGCATCGGGTGCGCGGCCGTCGGCCTGCGGGCGCTGCTGGCGGCGGCACCGGCCGGCCTCCCGCGGCTGGATGAAGTGCAGATGGACTGGCGGGTGCTCGCCTTCGGCGTGGCGCTCGCGCTGCTCGCCGGGCTGACGACCGGGATCGTGCCGGCGCTGCGGCTCGGCCGCGGCAATCCACAGGTCTCCCTGAAGGCCGGGGGATCCGCCACCACGGCGGACCACGCGAGCCTGCGCTCGCGCCAGGCGCTGATCGGGCTGCAGGCGGCGCTCTGCACCATGCTGCTGGCGGCTGCCGGACTGCTCGGGCTCAGCTTCTATCGGCTGGCCACGCTGCCCACCGGCTTCACGGCACAGCACGCGCTGGCCGCGGACGTCGTCCTCAATACCTATACCGATGCGCAGCGCGAGGCGATCCTGCGCCAGCTCCCCGCGGCCGCCGTTGCGATTCCGGGTGTGACCGCGGCTGGCTTCACCAGCCATCTGCCGCTCGAGGGCGAGACGTGGATCGACAGCGCGGCCGTTCCCGGCAAGGTCTACACGGCCGCCGAGCAGCCGTTCGTGAACGTCCGCTTCATCAGCCCCGGCTATTTCGTCGCGGTCGGCATCCCCCTGCTGGCCGGGCGCGACCTCGCCGAGCGCGACCGTCCGGCGGGCTGGCCGCCGAAGAACGAGGCTGCGGAGGCGGCGATGTCCGAGGCGGTCGTGATCTCGCGCGCGGCGGCGCGGCTGCTCTGGCCCGGGGTGAACCCGCGCGACCTCGTCGGACAGAAGATCGCGTTCAACGACGGCCAGGTGACGCCGACCATCGTCGGCGTCACCGCCGATGCGCGGGACGGCTCGCTGACTGTGGCACCGCCCAGCGTGGTCTACCAACCCTACTGGAATACGCCGCCCTACGTCGTGTCGCTCGTGGTGCGGAGCACGCTGCCGGCCTCCGCACTGGCCGCGCCGCTGCGGGCGGCGATCTGGCGGCTGGCGCCGGATGCGCCGATCCCGACGCTGCGGCCGCTCAGCGCGCTCAGGGCCGAGGCGGTGGCGCCGCAGCGCTATCAGCTGATGCTGCTCCTGCTGTTTGCCGGCATCGCGCTGCTGCTCGCGGCGATGGGGGTGTATGCGCTGGTCGCGCATAGCGTGGCACAGCGGCGGAAAGAGCTGGCGATCCGGATCGCCATCGGCGCGCGCGACCGGGATCTGTGGCGTCTGGTGCTGAGCCAGGCGCTGGTGCCGGTGTCGGGCGGGGTGGCCACCGGCCTGCTGGCGGCGCTCGCCGCCCGGCGCCTGCTCGCGAGCCTGCTGTTCGAGGTCAGCCCGGCGAACCCGGCGGTGCTGGCGGCGGTCGCGGCCGCAGTGCTCGTCGCGGCGGCGGCGGCCTGCCTGCGGCCCGCCTTCAGCGCGACCCGCACCGATCCCCTCGCGGCGCTCCGCGCCGAGTAGCGGCCGGCCGCGGCTGCCCGCGTGGTTCCGCGGAGGTCGCGGATCGATTCCGTGCAGGGGTCGGACGGAGCCCTGCCCGTCACACGTTGAGCAGGTGCGCCACGGTCTCGGGCCGCTGCTCCGACGTGCGGCCCTGCCCGGCAATCCGACCGCCTCGCAGGACGTAGAAGCGATCGGCCACTGACCAGGCGAAGTCCAGGTACTGCTCGACCAGCAGCACCGCCACATGCCATTCCCGGCGGATGTCCACCAGCGCCGCCTGAATCTGCTGCACGACGGACGGCTGGATGCCCTCCGTCGGTTCGTCCAGGATCAGGATCGTCGGCTCGGTCACCAGCGCCCGCCCGATCGACAGCTGCTGCGCTTCGCCGCCGCTGAGCAGCCCGGCCTTCCGGTGCCGCAGCCTGTCCAGCACCGGGAAGACGTCGAAGATGTGATCGGGGATCCCGCGCCGGCGCGGACCCGGCCGCCCGGCACACGCCGTCAGACCAAGTTCCAGATTCTGCGCGACGGTCAGGTGCTGAAAGATCCCGCGCCCCTGCGGCACGTAGCCGATGCCCCGGCGCGCGCGGTCGAACGCACGGTGCCGTGTCACATCCTCCTCGTCGAACAGGACGCGCCCGCCGGCCGCAGGGTGGAGTCCGACCAGGGTACGGAGCAGCGTCGTCTTGCCGACGCCGTTGCGACCGAGAATGGTGGCCGCCTCGCCGGCGGCGATGGTGAAGCTCACGTCGGACACGACGCGCCCGAGACCGTAGCCGGCGCTGACCCGGTCAAGCGTAATCGTATTCACACTCATCGACCCTCCCCAGATAGACGGCGCGCACCTGGGGGTCCTGCCGCACGTCCTGCAGGCTTCCTTCCTTCAGCAACCGCCCCACGTGGAGCACGCTCACCGGAGCGCCGAGCCGCTCGACGAACGCCATGTCGTGGTCGATCACGAGCAGGCTGTGCCGGTCGGCCAGCCGCTGGAGGAGATCGGCGGTCTGCTCGCGCTCGCCGAGACTCATGCCGGCGGCCGGCTCGTCGAGCAGCAGCAGCTCGGCGCCGGACGCGACGACCATGCCGATCTCCAGCCACTGCTTCTGGCCGTGCGCCAGACGGCCGGCCGGTCGATGGCGCTCGGCCGTCAGCCCGACCGTTGCCAGGATCCCGTCGATCCGCCCGGCCTGGGCGGCGGTCGGCTGCGTGCGCAGCAGGGCCGGCCAGCGCCGGCTCCGGGCCTCGGCCACCACGAGGTTGTCGTGGACGGTCAGGCTGTCCAGCAGCCCTGGCGCCTGGAACTTGCGGCAGATGCCGGCCCGCACGATCCGGTGCTCGGGCAGGTGCGTCAGGTCGCGCCCCTTGAAGACGATCCGTCCGGCGGCCGGACGGACGCGGCCGATGATCGCGTCGAGCAGCGTCGACTTGCCGGCGCCGTTCGGGCCGATGAGGACACGGACGGATCGGGCGGGCACGGTCAGGCTGAGATCGTCAATCGCCGTGAATGCGTCGAACCGGACGGTGAGATGCTCGATCTGCAGCAGCGGCTGGTTCATCGATGGCCTCCTGGCGCCGCTCCGCGGCCGCCTGCCCGCGCCTACTGCCCGGCCAGCTCCTGCGCGGCCGGCGCGACCTCGGCCGGCCGGCGTCGCGGGACGCGCACCGAGACCAGCTGGCCGATCCCCCGGGGCAGGACGGTGACGACCAGCACGAAGAGGCCGCCCATGACGAACAGCCACAGGCTCGGCATGGCACTGCTGACCCAGTCCTTGCCGAAGTTGACCAGGAGACAGCCGAGCACCGCACCGGCAAGGCTCTCCCGGCCGCCCACTGCCACCCAGATCAGCATCTCGATCGACGGGACGACGCCCACCATGTCCGGCGAGATCACGCCGACCTGCGCGACATAGAGCGCGCCGGCGAGGCCGGCGAAGGCGGCGGCCAGCGTGAAGGCCGCCACTTTGTAGGGCGCTGCGTTGTAGCCGAGAAAGCGCACGCGGTTCTCGCCGTCGCGGATGGCGACCAGCAGCCGGCCGAAGTGGGACTTCGACAGCCAGGTCGCCAGCGCGTAGCTGGCGGTCAGCAGCACCAGCGTCACGCCGTACAGCGCCGTCTGGCCCTTCTGATCGGCCAGCTGAACGCCGAACAGCGGCCCGAAATTCGTCAGGCCGCTGAAGCCGCCCGTGTACGCCTGCTGGCTGACGAGAAACGTGGAGAACGCCAGCGCCAGGGCCTGCGTCAGGAGCGCGAAATAGACGCCGCGTACGCGCCGGTGAAAGACGAGCCATCCGAAGGCGGCCGCGACAGCCGCGGGGACGAGCACGACGGCGGCCAGGGCGACGAGCGGGTGCCGGAAGGGCGCCCACCACCACGGCAGGCGGGAGAACCCGCTCCACACCATGAAGTCGGGAAGGTCGCCGGGTGCGAGGGCGGCCAGCTTCAGGTTCATCGCCAGCGCGTAGGCGCCCAGACCGAAGAACACCCCCTGGCCGAGGCTGAGCAGTCCGCTCCATCCCCATACGATGGTCAGGCCGAGCGCGAGGATGCTCATGGCCAGAAAGCGTCCGAGCAGCGAGAGATCGTAGGGCGACAGCCACCAGGGGGCCAGCACCAGCAGCCCCAGGGCGATGGCATGCGCCGTCAGCTCCGCGCGCCGCATTCAGGCCTCCTCGAGCGCGCGGCTGAGCCGCGTGATGAGGCCGCGCGGCCTGACCTGGATGAAGGCCATCACGACCAGGAGCAGCAGTACGTCGGCGGTGCTGACGGTGGCGAACAGCTGGAGCGACGCCGACAGCAGGCCGACGGCCAGCGCCGCCAGCACCGTGCCGGTCAGGCTGCCGAGACCGCCGACGATCACGACCAGGAAGGCGTACACGATATAGCTCTGGCCGACCGTCGGCGTGACCGGCGCGATGAGCGCGAGCGCGGCGCCCGCGAGGCCGGCCACGGCTGTCCCGATGGTGAAGATCACCAGGTCCACACGTCTCGAGTTCACCCCCAGCGCTTCCGCCATGTCGCGATCGTCCTGGACGGCGCGCAGCAGCCGTCCCCAGCGCGACCTGGCGAGCAGCAGCGCCAGCGCGGCGAGCACGGCCGCCGCGAGGCCGATGATGAGCAGCCGCACGACCGGCAGGCCGACGCCGGGAAGGCCGATCCCGCGCAGCGGAATCGACCGGTCGAGCCAGGCCGGCGCCGTCACCCCGACCCCGACCGGTCCGAACAGGCTCCGCGCTCCCTGCTGCAGGACGAGGCTGACGCCCCAGGTGGCCAGCAGCGTATCGAGCGGGCGGCCATACAGCCGCCGGATGATGGTCATCTCCAGCAGCGCGCCGAACGCCGCCGTGCCGGCGGTCGCCGCCAGCATGGCGGCCGGCAGCCGCCATGGACCGATCGGGAGGCGGTACGCGAGGTACGCGACGTAGCCGCCCATCATCAGCAGCTCCCCGTGGGCCATGTTGATGACGTTCATCAGTCCGAAACTCAAGGCGAGGCCGAGGGCGGCCAGCAGGAGAATCGATCCCAGGCTGATGCCGTTGAACAGCTGAGTGACGAGCAGTCCCAGTTCCGTCATCGCGTGGCTCCGCGGTCCGCCTCCCGCCAGTCCAGGGTCACGGTCAGTCCGTACACGTCTTGCCCGGAAAGGTGAGCTGATCGTACGGCTGCGGCATGATCGGCCCGGCCGACTGCCAGATCACCTTGAACTGCCCGTCGGGCTGCAGCTGGCCGACGTAGGCCTTCTGGTACAGGCTCTGGTTGGGCGCGAACTTGAGCGACCCCATCGGCCCCCACGCCCACGGCAGCGACACGGCGGCCCGGCGCACGGCTTCCGGATCGGTCGTGCCCGCCCTTTTCACCGCCGCCGCCCACTGCATCACGTCGATGTAGCCGTGCACCATCGGGTCGTCGACCACCTGGTTGGCGCCGTACTTGGCCTTGTAGGCGGCGACGAACGCCTCGTTCGGGGCGAGCGGCAGGCTCTGAAAGTAGTTCCAGGCGGCATAGCTCCCGGCGACCAGCGACGGCCCCATCGCCCTGGCCTCCTGCTCGGCGATGCTGAAGGACATCACGGGGACCTTCGACGGCGGCATGCCGGCAGCCGCCATCTGCTTGAAGAACGACACGTTGCTGTCGCCGTTGAGCGTGTTGAAGATGATGTCCGGGTGGGCCAGCTTGATCTTGGCGATGATGGCGCTGAAATCCGTGCCGCCGAGCGGCACGTACTCCTCCCCGGCCACCGTCCCGCCGTCGCGGGCGATGTGCTTCTTCAGGATCAGGTTCGCGGTCCGGGGGAACACGTAGTCGGAGCCCAGCAGGAAGATCCGCTTGTCGCCGGCGTGCATCGCCCAGGTCAGCGCCGGCAGGATCTGCTGGTTCGGCTGCGCGCCCGAATACATGATGTCCGGCGAACACTCGTTCCCCTCGAACTGCACCGGATACCACAGCAGCGAGTGAAACCGCTCGAAGACCGGCAGCATGGCCTTGCGGCTGGCGGAGGTCCAGCCGCCGAAGACCGTGACGACGTGATCCTCCTGAAGGAGCTTCTGCGCCTTCTGCGCGAACATCGCGGGATCGGAGGCGCCGTCCTCGATGATCGGCTCGACCGGGCGGCCGAGGACGCCTCCGTTCCGGTTCAGCTGATCGATCGCCAGCAGCGTCGCGTTCTTGACGCTGACTTCGCTGATGGCCATCGTCCCGGTGAGCGAGTGCAGCACACCGACCTTGATGGGGCCGGCGGCCGGCGCCGCGGCGAGCGATCTGGCGGTGACGCCAAGGAACACGGCCGGCAAGAACGCCGCGAGCGCCGGAGCGGCCAGGCGGCGAAGGACGAGACGCGAACGCACACGGATCATGGACAACATCCTCCTCGGGACGACAGCGCGTGACGGCGAGTCGAGGGCCGGCGACGCTAGAACTGGAGCTGCTCCTGCACCCAGACGCGGCTCGCGCCGTACGGCGCGCCGCTGAAGGTCTGTCCGCTCAGATAGGAGTAGGACAGCTGCACCTTGGCATGGTGGCCGTGCATGTAGTAGTTGAGACCGATCGACCGCTCGGTCACGGTGCGGTACGGGAACGTCGGTCCTGCGTACCAGGTGTTGACGAGCGCCGAGACCGGCAGATAGTCGACGGTGCCCCAGCGGACACCGGAGACGCGCTCGGCGAGCTCGAGCTTCCCCGGCCGGAGGTAGTAGCCGGCCTGCTCACCGAAGCCGGTGGCGTCGTTCGACGGCGACCCGTCGGCCGGCCGGGTCCGGCGGAAATAGCCGGTGCCCTGCAGCGAGAGGAACCCCTGGCGGAATCCGACCGTGGCGGTCGCGTTCGTCGTCCGGTCGCCGGCGGAGACGTTCTCGAACTGCGACGAGGCCACCACCGGATTCGACGCGGCGGAGAACCACAGCGTGAGCTCAGGCCGGCGGACACCGGCCGGCGCTGGATCGGTCTCCAGTCCGCCGTACGGGCGGAGCAGATCGATCTGGATGTGACCGAGATAGGCCGGGCGGCTGCCGAAGTTCTCCTGGCCCGACGCGTCGAGCGCCGGAATGCCGTTCGACACCATGCCGGCGTAGCCCAGCCGTCCGACCTGCCCGGAAACCTGCACGCCGACGGCGCGCGGCAGTGCAAATGCGAATTCGGCGGTGGACAGGTCGGCGAACAGGTAGTTGGCCGGGCTGTCGTTGTACTCGTAGGAATAGGACGTCCAGAACCGGCCGGCCTGAATGGTCAGGTGCTTCGAGAACTCGCGCGAGATGAACCAGTCGAGCATGGTCACGGTGTTGGTGTTGCCCGCCGTGCTGCCCTGGAACTGCAGGAAGTACTTCAGCTTCGGGTCGAACGCCGTCCCGGACACCGCCAGGCGTCCGAGATAGACATCGAAGTTGTTGACGGCGCCGGGCCGGCCGCCGAGCGGCGCCACGCTGCTGCGCGGATCGAACCAGGTGTACCGGGTCTGAAACAGGCCGTTCACGTACATCGAGAAGGTGTCGTCGGCCGAACGGAGGAAGAAGCCGTTGTCGTAGATGTCGGAGAGGGCCGCGGAGGCCGGCCCGGACCGGCCGGCCGGCGCGGCCGATGCCGACGTGCTCGATGCGGCGGCCGTGGTCGCGCCGTCGACCGGTCGCGCGGCGGCCGCGGCCGCGAGGATGAAGACGAGCGTGGCGGCTGTGCTGATGATGCCAGCGAACACAACTGCGGAATGGATGCTGCCGTGCGAACGTCGGAGCGACATGAGGCCTCGCCTGTAAGAAGTGAATGCGCCTGCGCGGGTGGGGCCACGGCCCCGTCCTGCCGGCGCGACTCGAATCAGCAAGCGATGTGCCACGCCGGGACCGGCGGGTGGGCGTCGATGAAACGGCCGATGATCAGCACCTTCTGCCGGATAGGTGGTCTCGCTGAAAGAGCGTGATGGGGCCTCTCTTTTGTCGATGCGACATCAAGAGCCAACGAAAATGTCAGACATTGTCTGGCGACGCGGCGGCGCCCCGGGCCCGGTATGCACCGACTCGGCCCCGCCGTTCGAGGACACGGGCCGTCAAGGCGATGAGGTCGGACAGGAATGTTGGAGGTGCTCGATCGATGGACACTAATGTCGAAGACGACGCCTGGGCCGGCGTACAGACGACAACGAGGTCGAGCTCCGAACCCCGGGCCCCGAGGACCGAGCTCCGAACCCCGGGCACTGAGCCCCGAGCCCCGAGTACTGAGGACCGAGCCCCGTGTTAGGCTGATGGACGGAGGATCCGATGCACACGAAGGCGCTCGGCGCCATGATCGTTGCGGCTGTCTGTTCCGCCCTGCTCGGCGCCTGCGGCGGCATCCATCCCTCGCGGACCGCCCTCGCGCCTCCGGCCGCGCCGGCGTGCCAGAGCCGGAACTACGGCACCGTCACCTTCCAGAACCAGTCGAAGACGGCCACGCAGACCGTGCTGGTGAACGGCGTCAGGACGTGCGTGCTGCCGCCCGGCCATTCCCTCGACGTGCACCTGAAGGCGGGCGTGTCCGACACGGTGCGGTTCTACGTCACGAACACGGCGACGATCGCGTGCGGGGACGCGCCGCTGAAGCTCGCCCGGTGCCAGACGCGGCTCTTCTATTGTGCGTATCCCTAGCGGGAGACTCGGCGGGGCGGGGACATCATCCGACGCGCGGTGAGACCACACGCACCGGAACGCACCATGCCTTCGGACGAGGACGCCTTCCACGAGCTTTGCGGCGACACGCTCACGCGCGGGGATGCGGCCTTCATTCACCAGCACGTGGTCGACGCGCGTGCCGCGCAGCGCGCCGATGAAGACACGAAGCCGATCACGCTGACCTTCGCACTCGTCGGGCTGTACCTGCATCTCGAGGCGGGGCGGACGGGCAAGCAGGTCCAGCGGGCGCACATGGACCTCGCCAGGCGGAAGCAGCGATGGCCGTCGTTTCCCCTTCCGGCCGACCGCGGTTCGCTGACCGCCGCCGACGTCATGGCGGTTCCCGCCGGCCCCGACCGCGACGGGGCGATCGAGGCCTGGTGTGCCTCCGTGTGGCACGCCTATCGCGAGAGCCACGACGCGGTCGCCCGCCTGCTGCGACAGCACGGCCTTCTCTGATCGCCGTCCGCTGATGCACCGATCCTGACGCGCGAACGGGCCCCCGGCGTCAGGCGGGCACGTCGGGGCTCAGCCGGATCGTCCGGCCTTCGGTCGTCTGCAGCGTCGCGTCGCGCTTGAGGGCCGCCAGGATCTCCCGGGAGACCCGGGCATCGATGTCGGCCGCATGCGGCAGATCGACCGGATAGCGGATGGTCGCGTCGACGCCGCCTGGCGTCAGGTGGATTTCGAGCCGGGGACGCAATCCGCGGTCCGAGAACAGAATGCCCCGTTTTTCCATTTCTCCGTACAGGCGCTCGATCTCATCGCGATAGTCCTGCAGGACGCGTTCCACGGCGCCGAGCAGGTTGTCCTTGATCGACGCGACATCGACGTCGCGAGGCACGGTGAGCGTGACCTGGTGCCAGGTGAAACCGGCGCCGGAGATCTGTTTGAACAGACCGCCGATCGGCTGGAACACGACGGAGTTCGAGAAGGCGACCACGCGGCCCGTCGGCATCCCGCCGGAGCCGAGCTCCGTCACATGGAAGCGCACGAGTCCGATGTCGATCACCTCGCCGGTGATGCCGTTGACCTCGATGCGATCCCCGACGCGGATGCCGAACTTGCCGATCAGGAAGAAGTAGCCCACGACGGAGAGGATGACGCCCTGGAGCGCGATCGCCATCCCCGCGGTGAACAGCCCGGCGAAGGTGACGAACGAGCTGAACTGGCCGGCCAGCATGATGGCGATCAGGATCGCGATCACGAACCAGACGGCGAGCCTGCGGAGCAGGAGGAACTGGTGGCGCCGGCGGGTGTCGTGCACGTAGCGGTAGACGGCGCGGCGCCACAGCTCCGACAGGCCGATCAGCATGCTCAGGACCAGGGCCAGGAGTCCCAGATGGACGCCCAGGCTGCGCAGATCGGCCCCCGACCGGGCGGCGATGTCGTCGCGCCAGCTCACCAGGTTCTTCCGGTACTGGGCGAGCAGGATGCCCTGCTTGCCGAGCGGGATGACCGCGGCCGAGATCTGCCTGAACTGCGCCGCGAGCGCGTCGAGCTGCTGCTTCTCCAGGGCGAGCTGGGCGCGATGCGCCGTGTCCGCCTGGGCGGCGAGCTGGTCGCCCGTGCTCGAGAGGGCTCGCAACCGGGCGATGAGCGGGGCGCGAAGCTCCGCGGCGGTGCGCAGCAGCGCCTGCGTCTCGTCGACCATCAGGTCGACCGTGCGATCCTCCGACGACAGGCTGAAGAGGTCGGCGGTGAGCCCCCAGATGCCGGACGGCGCCGCGCTGCCCGCGGCCGGATTCGGCGCCGCCGAGGCGGCGCCGCGGGCCTGACCGGGCGACGGCGCGCTGGCGCTGGCCGCGGGGACGGAGGCGGCCAGCGCGTCGATCTGCGCCTTGAGGCCGCCCGCGCCCAGGCTGCTGGCGGCGGAGCCGCTCATGAAGTCGAGCATGTTGCGAACGGCGTCTCTGCGCGCCTGCGCGAGCGCGATTTCGCCCTGCAATTCAGAGATCTCGGACTGCAGGTGCGCGCGTCTGGCGCCGGTCGCTCTGGTGAGCTGCTGCCTGTCGGTCTCCGCTTCCACGCTGGTCTGTTGAAACACCTTGTCGAGATTCGCCAGCATCTGCCGAAGCGCGCGGTATTGAGGCAGGCCGGCATCGGCCGCCGGAGTCGGGGCGGGCTCCGCGGCCATGGCGTCCGCCTGGGCCCGCGCGAACTCGAACGCGAACCTGAGGATCTGGTCGGCGATCCGGCGGTTGTCGTACAGGAGCATCTGCTCCTCGGGCTCCGTGGCGATCTGCGCCTGGAGCGTAGTCTGGCGGTCCAGCGTGATCGTCTGGTTGAGCAGCTGAATCAGCCGGTTCGCGGGAATCGACACGTCCGACGCGCCCCGCGACACCACGGGCAGCAGGCTCATGACGGCCACCAGCAGGCCGAGGCCCCACCTTCGTCGCGTCACCCGCGAAATCATCGGCTCATCCCCGTTCCGCCCCCCGGCGCACCCGGCAGGTCCACGCCACACCCGATCGGCCATGACTCCGTAAGGTAGCACCGGGCCGTGCGGAGACGCCAGCAGGACGCCGGCGTCCTACAATGAAGCGTCACGAGCGACGTTCACGGGGTGACAAGGAAGATCGGCACGCGGCACCGGGCACGAAAGTGATGGTGCGGGCCGGGTCGGACTGACTCCATCGCGGCGCCCACGGCCTGAGCGGCCGGCTCATCAGCCGCCGGCCAGCGCGCCCACGACCAGAAACGGCTCGGCGCCGGTCGCGACCGGATCGGGCAGCGGCGCGTCCGGCGGGTCGTGCGACACATCCTCCTGGCAGGCGAAGAACCTGACGTAGGCGCGGCGCTGCTGCGTCACCTGGTCGCGGATCGTGCCGCGCAAGGTCGGATACCGCGCCTCGATCGCGTCGAGGATTGCGCGCTGCGTCACCGGCCCCCGGACGTCGAGCGTCACCTCGGCGCCGACGCGCGCCAGCGTCTGCAGGTGCGGCGGAAGGACCAGGCGGATCATGACAGCGTCTGCACCTCGACCGACAGCACGGCCGGAAGGTCCCTGACGATCGGCGCCCAGCGGTCTCCGCCGTCGGCCGACCCGTACACCTGTCCACCGGTCGTGCCGAAGTAGATGCCGCATGGATCCAGCGCGTCGACCGCCATCGAATCGCGCAGCACGTTCACGTAGCAGTCGCGCTGCGGCAGGCCGTTCCCGAGCGGCTCCCAGTCGTTTCCTCCGGTGCGGCTGCGGTACACGCGCAGCCGGCCGTCGGGCGGGTAGTGCTCAGAATCGCTCTTGATGGGGACAACATAGATCGTGTCCGGCTCGTGCGCGTGCACGTCGATGACGAACCCGAAGTCGGTCGGCAGATTCCCGCTCACCTCGCGCCAGCGCTCCCCGGCGTCGTCCGTGCGCATGACGTCCCAGTGCTTCTGCATGAACAGCACGTCCGGCCGCGACCGGTGCATGGCGATCCGGTGGACGCAGTGTCCGACCTCCGCTTCCGGGTTCGGGATGTACTGGGACTTGAGGCCGCGGTTGATCGGCCGCCAGCTCTTCGCGCCATCGTCGGTCCGGAACGCGCCTGCGGCGGAGATCGCGATGTACATCCGATCCGGGTTGACCGGATCGAGGACGATCGTGTGGAGGCAGAGGCCGCCGGCGCCAGGCTGCCAGCCGGCTCCCGACTCGTGGGTGCGCAGACCGGGGAGCTCCTGCCAGGTCCGGGCGCCGTCGGTCGATCGGAAGAGCCCCGCGTCCTCGATTCCGGCGTAGACGACATCCGGCTCGGTCAGGGAGGGCTCCAGATGCCAGACCCGCTTGAATTCCCACGGGTGCGGCGTGCCGTCGTACCACTTGTGGGTGCCGGGGGTGCCGTCATAGACGAACTTGTTCCCGGCCGGCTCCCACATCTTCCCACCGTCGTCCGAGCGCTGGAGGACCTGTCCGAACCAACTGCTGCTCTGAGACGCGTACAGGCGGTTGGGGTTCACCGGCGAACCCTTGACGTGGTAGATCTCCCAGCCGCCGAAGTGAGGGCCGCTGACTTCCCACTGCTGGCGCGTGCCGTCCGAAGTGAGAATGAACGCCCCTTTCCGGGTGCCGACGAGGACTCGTACGCTGCTCATGGGTGACCTCTCTTGAGTGGCGGGGACCCCTGCCCCCCGCCAGGCTCACTGCGCTCGCTCGCCTGTCGCGGCTCGCTCCGGTCCTTCTCTTGAGTGGCGGGGACCCCGGCACCCCGCCAGGCTCACTGCGCTCGCTCGCCTGCCGCGGCTCGCTCCGGTCCTTCTCTTGAGTGGCGGGGACCCCTGCACCCCGCCAGGCTCACTGCGCTTGCTCGCCTCTCGCGGCTCGCTCCGGTCCTTCTCTTGAGTGGCGGGGACCCCTGCACCCCGCCAGGCTCACTGCGCTCGCTCGCCTGCCGCGGCTCGCTCCGCTCCGTTCGCGTTCGTCATC
>DATLRO010000020.1:0-22265 GCA_035534615.1 Vicinamibacterales bacterium | reverse complement strand
GATCTCGCGCATCGGGACCTTCACGCCGTGCCCGTCGACGAGCACTTTGCGCGAGTTCGGATAGGCCGCCGCAAAGTCGATGGCGGAAGCGCGAGAAGCGGTGGCAGTCCGTGCAGCCATGGTGTCCCTCCTGCCGGCCCGGCGGCGGGGCGCGGGCGGCGATGCGATGCTCGGGTCGGGCGAACAGGGCCGGGCGGCGGACGGGGGGCGGCAGGCTGCCGCGCTCCCTTCGCCGGTCTGAACCGGATCCGCCGTCGCGCCGGCGTGCATCTGCGCGCCATGCGCTCCGGCGAGACCCCGCCGAAGCGCCAAAGGCGCGCAGGCGGGTCAGGTTCCAAGAGTGTCTTCTCAATCCTGCGGGCGCGACGCCCGCCGGATACCCCTGGCGGCCGGATCCACTATATCAAGGGAAAAGACCTGCGGGCGACAGGCTCAGGGCTCGGGGCTCGGGGGCCGGGGCGCTCCGGCGTCGCCGACTTGACGCGCTCCGGTTAGTCAGTTATGACTATTTGACGATGAAGCGGCCCGATCCCGCGCACGCGCTGCTGTTTCTGGGCCTGCTCCGCCGGCAGCGGATGCACGGCTATCAGCTGCACGAGTTCGTCGATCGCGACCTCGCCTCCTGCACCGACCTGAAGCGGCCGACCGCGTACCTCCTGCTCGAGCGCCTGGCGGCCGCCGGCTGGATCGAACGGCGCACCGAGCGCCGGAGCCGCCGGCCCGCCCGCCGCGTCTACCGGTTGACGCCGGCCGGCGAAGCGGCGTTCCAGCGGCTGCTGCGCGAGAACCTCGCCAGCCACGCCATCACCCGGTTTCCCGACGACATCGGCCTGGCGTTTCTCGACCTGGTGCCGCGCCGCGAAGCGGCGGCGCTGCTGGCCGTCCGCCGGGCACAGATCGCCGCGCGGCTGGCGGCCGCCCGCGCCGTGCCGCATCCGGACGGCGCCCAGCTCGTGCTCGATCACCTCATGCACCACCTCACGGCCGAGCTTGCCTGGCTCGATCGTGTCCGGCAGCGCCTGCGCACCCGCCGCGGATCCCCCGCGCCGCGAACCTCGTCCCGGCCGTCGACGCGACGCGCGGACGGGAAGGAGCTCTCCTGATGTATACGCTGGTCCTCGCTCTGCACTCGCTCATCCGCTGGGCCGTGCTCGGATTCGGCATCCTCGCCGCCGTGCGTGGCCTGCTGGGCTGGGCCCGCCGCGCCCCGTGGACGGGCACCGATGAGCGCGTGTCGTTCTGGGCGGTCATGTCGATGGATCTGCAGGCCCTGCTCGGGATCCTGCTGTACGCCGTCCTGAGCCCGCTCACCGCGGCCGCCTTTCACAACTGGAGCTTCGCCATGCGGGACGCCGGCCTGCGTTTCTGGGCCGTTGAGCACGTGACGATGATGATTGCGGCCCTCGCGCTGCTGCACATCGCCCGCGTCCGGATCCGGCGCACCGCCGACCCGGTGGCGAAGCACCGGACCGCCGCCGTGCTGATCAGCCTGTCGATGATCCTCGTCCTCGCCGGCATCCCGTGGCCCGGCCTCGCGTACGGCCGGCCGCTGCTGCGGATGTTCTAGCCGACGCGCGGCGCACTCCGGTTCCTGCTGTCGTGCGGAGGACTCCATGAGACGGTCGGTCCTGGTCGGTCTCGCAGCCGCGGCGCTCGTCCTGCTCCTCGCCGGATTCCTGTGGATCCGGCGCGGCCCCGGCCCGACGGAGGTCGACGTCGGCCGGGTGACGCGGCAGGCGACGTTCGAGTCGACCGTTTCGGCATCCGGACAGATCGTCGCCACCCGCTACGCCGACGTCGGCGCGAGCGCGTTCGGCCGGATCGTGAAGCTGAACGTCGCCGAGGGCGATCACGTCACGCAGGGGCAGGTCGTCGCCGAGATCGACCCGGTCCAGGCGCGCAGCGACGTCGCGGCGGCCGCCGCGCAGGTCCGGGCGCTCGAAGCCGAGGAGCGTGCCGCGCGCGAGCAGGTGCAGGCCTCGCAGGCCGACCGCGCCGCGTCGGCCGCCCGCGCGGTCGACGCGGCCCGCACGCTCGACCGGACGCTGGATCTGTGGCGCCAGGGGCTGGTCACGGCGTCCCAGCGCGACCAGGCGCAGGCCGATGCCGACGCCGCCCGGGCGCAGCTCGCCGCCGCCGGGTCGGCGGTGGCCCGCAGCCGGCAGCTGCTCGACGCGGCGGACCGGCGCGTCGTGCAGGCGGTGGCGCAGCAGCGGCGCGCGCAGGACGTCCTGAACAAGACGAGCATCATCGCGCCGATCGCGGGCGTCGTGACCAGCCTGCCGGTGCGCCTGGGAGAAATGGCCGTGGTCGGCATCCAGAATGCGCCCGGCACGACGCTGATGACGATTTCGGATCTCGCGTCGATCAACGCCGAGGTGAAGGTCGCCGAGGCCGACATCCTGCAGGTCAAGGTCGGCCAGCCGGCGGGCGTCACGCTCGAGGCGCTGCCCGGCCGGACGTTCGCCGGCCACGTCATCGAGGTCGGCGCCAGCGCGCTGCCGGTGATCGGCGCCGGCACGGCCGCCCGCGAGTTCCGGGTCGTCGTCCGGCTCGAGCACCCGGCGCCCGGGCTGAAGCCCGGCCTGACGTGCGATGCCGAGATCCTCACCAGCCGGCGGACGAACGTGCTGACGGTGCCGCTCCAGGCGGTCGTGCTGCGGCCGGGAGCCGCCGGCGGCCACCAGCGGGCCGGCGTGTTCGTGGCCGACCACGGCACGGCGCGCTTCGCCCCGGTGACCACCGGCATCATCGGCGGCCTCGACATTGAAGTGTCGGGCGTCCGCGACGGGACGCCGGTCGTCACCGGACCTTACCAGGTGCTGCGGGAGCTGATCGACGGGGCGTCGATCCGCGCGAAACGCCAGGAGACGAGCTGATGGCCCGACGCGCCGCGTGGCGGGACGCGCTCGTCGAAACGTTCGCGCACGCGAAGAGCAACCCGCTCCGGACGGCTCTGGCGGCGCTGGCGACCGCCGTCGCCGTGGCGACGGTGGCGCTCGTGCTGACCGGCCTTCAGGGCGTCGAGCGGTACGCGCGCGACACGACCGCCCGCACGTTCGGCAGCGACAGCTTCGTCGTGACGCGGGTCGTGGCCGGCGATCTCAGCCGGCAGCAGCTGGCCGACAAGCTGGCGCACAATCCGGACATCACCGACAGCGACGCGCGGTTCCTGAGCCGCTGGGCCGAGGGACGCGTCCTCTACGCCCCGACGGCGCAACGCGCCGCGGACGTCGTCGCGGGCGGACGGCGGTTCGAGGAGGCCGCCGTCAACGGCACGGCCTCCGCGCTGTTCGACATCCGCACGGTCGAACTCGCGGAGGGACGCTTTCTCGACCGTCGCGAGGATCAGCGGGGCGCGCAGGTCGCGGTGCTCGGCTGGGACGTCGCCCGGACGCTGTTTCCCGCGACCGATCCGCTCGGGCGGACCGTGCGCATCGCCCTGCGCGGCTTCACCGTCGTCGGCGTCCAGGCGCAGCAGGGGACCGCGGGCGGCGTGTCGCTCGACCGCTACGTCTGGATTCCCATCAAGGCGTGGGAGCGGGCGTTCGGCGCGCCCGCCTCGCTCGAGATCTTCGCGCGGGCGACCGACACGTCGCAGACCCTCGAGGCCGAGGATCACGCGCGGGTCACGATGCGGGCGCGCCGCCACCTCCAGCCGGGCGCGCCGGACGACTTCGACCTGCTGACGCCGGAAGCGGCGCGCAGCTTCGTGTACGAGCTGTCGCAGCGCGTGGGGGCGGCCGGCCCCCCGATCTCGTTCATGGCGCTGCTGGCGGCGATCCTGGTCGTCACCAACACCGCCCTCGTCTCGGTGACCGCCCGCACGCGTGAGATCGGCGTCCGCCGCGCGGTCGGCGCCTCGCGTGCGCGCATCGTCGGCGAGGTGCTCGCCGAAGCGATCTTGATCGGCCTGGCCGGCGGCCTGGCCGGCCTGGCCGGCGCGGCGCTCGTGCTCAAGCTGGCCGAGGGACCGGCCGGCATCGCCCTGCCGCTGCGCCTGGCGACGGTCGCGTGGAGCCTGGCCGCCGCCGTCTTCAGCGGCCTCGCCGCCGGGTGGTACCCGGCGCGTCTGGCGTCCCGCATCGACATCGTCGCCGCGCTGCACGCGGAGTGACGCGGGCCGGCGGCGGGCCGTGGCCCCTCGCCACGGGCCGTGAGCGCCGCGGCGCGAACCGGGAAGGGAACAGGGATCCGCCCATGCGCGCACGCCTCGCCGCCACGCTCGAATCGGTCGACGAGGCCGCGCGCCTGGCGCTCGACTCGATGCGGCTCCAGCCGGTCCGCTCGCTGCTCGCCATCGCCGGCGTCGTCGTTGGCATCGTCACGGTCGTCGTGGTCGCGTCGGTGCTCGCCAACGTCCGGAACCAGGTCGCGCTGCTGTTCCGCGAGCTCGGGACGGACAACATCTTCGCCTTCCACCTGAGCGGCGATCCCTACAGCCCCGCCTCGGAGAGCGAGGCCGGCCGGCGGCCGCTCAAGACGGAGTATGCGGCGGCGCTGGAGCGTCTCGGCCCGGACATCCGCGACGTCGGCGTCGAAATCATCCTGCCGGCGATCATCAACGACCGGCCGGTGATCGTGCGGGCCGGCGCCAGCGAATCGGATACGGCGCTGCTCGAAGGGGCGTCGGCGAACTACTTCGACATCGTCGGGGCGGCGTTCAGCCGCGGCCGGCCGTTCACGCCGCTCGAGGATCGCGAAGGCGCGCGCGTCGCGATCCTGGGCGCGAGCCTGGCCCGTGCGCTGTTCGGCAGCGCGTCCGGCCTGGGACGGCCGGTGGTCGTCAGCGGCGAGACGTACACGGTGGTCGGCGAGCTGGCCAGGCGGCGCGGCGGCTTCTTCGGCGAGAACCGCCAGGACAGCGTCATCAGCATCCCGGCCGGAGCGGCCGAGCGCCGCTTCGGGGTGCCGGACCGGGTGGTGCTGTACATCCGCGCGAAGCCGGGCCGCCGGGCCGAAGCCTTCTCCGAAACCGAGACGATTCTGCGCCGGCTCCGGCGGCTCGATGCGAACGCGCCGGACGACTTTCACCTGTCGACCGCCGATCAGATCATCGGCACGCTGGACCGGCTCGGGGCGAGCGTCGGGCTCGTCACCGTGGCGTTCGCGCTCGTCAGCCTCTTCATCGGCGGGATCGGAATCGCCAACGTGATGATCATCAGCGTGACCGAGCGGACGCGCGAGATCGGGCTGCGGATGGCGCTCGGCGCGCAACGCCGGCGGGTCCTGCTCCAGTTCCTGCTGGAGGCCGCGTTCCTGTCCGGCCTCGGCGGCCTCGCCGGCGTGGCGCTCTCCCTGCTCATCGGCTTCGCCATGCGCGCGTTCATCTCGGAGTTCTCGGCCGTCGCGCCGCTGTGGGCCATCGTCACCGGGCTGGCCGCCTCCGTGTCGGTCGGCGTCGTCGCCGGCTACTGGCCGGCGCGGCGGGCCGCCCGGCTGGATCCGGTCGACGCGCTGCGCCACGAGTAGCCCGGGGCCGCGTCGAGGCCGCCGCGGATCGGAGTCCGGCCGGGGTCACCCGACTTTTCTGAGAATCAGGCACTTCAGGTAGTACGTCTCGGGCACGCCGAGGAGCACGGGGTGATCGCGTCCCTGCATCCGCTTCTCGACGAGCGTGACGTCGTACCCGCCGTCGCGCGCCGCGTCGTGGACGACGTCCAGGAACATCGCTTCGTCCACGTTATAGGAGCAGCTGCAGGTGACGAGATAGCCGCCGGGCGTGAGCAGCTTCAGCGCCCGCAGGTTGATTTCCTTGTAGCCGGTCAGCGCCTTCGGCACGGCCGCCTTGTTCTTGGCGAAGGCGGGCGGGTCGAGGACGATGGTCTCGAACCGCGCCCCGTCGCGGTCGAGGCGGCGGAGATCGTCGAACACGTTGACCGCCTCGGCCCGGACGTTCGTCAGACCGTTGCGGGCGGCGTTCCGGGCAATCCGGGCGACGGCCTCCTCGGAGACGTCGAGGGCGGTCACCTCGGTGCAATGCGCCGCCAGCCGCAGCGCGAAGCCTCCGTGATAGCTGAAGCAATCGAGCAGCCGGCCGGCCGCATAGCGCGCGGCCGCCTCGCGGTTCTCGCGCTGATCGAGGAACAGCCCGGTCTTCTGGCCGTGCCACGGGTCGACGTCGTACGCGATCCCGCCCTCGGTCACCGCGATCGCCTCCGGCACCTCGCCGTAGACCGCCTCGACGCGCTGATCCAGCCCTTCGAGCACGCGCGCCCGCGGGTCGTTGCGCGCGAGAATCCCCTTCGGGCCGACCAGGTCGACGAGCATCTGCACCAGGGCCGGCAGCAGCCGGTCCACAGCCTGCGACAGCGCCTGGACGACGAGGTAGTCGCCGTACCGGTCCACGATCAGGGACGGCAGCAGGTCGCCTTCGGCGTGCACGAGGCGACAGGCGGTCGCATCGAGGCGGAGCGCTTCACGGAACGCCAGCGCCGCCTCCAGCCGCGCACGGAACAGCGCCGCATCGACCGGCGCGTCGCCGCGCGTCAGCATCCGCAGCGCGATCTGCGACCGGTCGCTGTAGAAGGCGCGGCCGACGGGCCAGCCCCGCGGTCCGACGACCAGCACGACGTCGCCGGCCGCCGCCCGCGCGCCGACCACGTCCGACCGGTAGATCCACGGGTGTCCGAGGGCGACGCGCTGCTGGCCGCGGGCGGACACTTCCACGGTCGGCGAGCCGGAGTCGGGAGTCATGGACATGTGCAGTCCTGAAGATAGCAGGTTCTCGAAATGACTCCCGCTTCCTTTTTCGGTACAATCGCCGCATGCGCATTGCGCTGGGCGCCGACCACGCGGGCGTCGACCTCAAGGACGCCATCCGGCAGGTGCTGGAGGATCGCGGCCTGGCGGTCGAGGATCTCGGCACCGTCTCTCACGAGTCGGTCGATTATCCGGACTTTGCCGTCCAGGTGGCCGTGGCGGTCGCGTCCGGGCGGTCCGATCGCGGCATTCTGGTGTGCGGCACGGGGATCGGCATGGCGATCGCGGCCAACAAGGTCGCCGGCATCCGGGCAGCGGTGGTCGGCGATCTCGAGTCGGCCCGGCTGTGCCGCGAGCACAACGACGCCAACGTCCTCGCGATCGGCGCGCGGGTGACGCCGGTCGATCGCGCGCTGGCCATCGTCGCGCTGTTCCTCGACACCGCGTTCGAAGGGGGGCGCCACCAGCGCCGCGTCGACAAGATCAACACCATCGAACGGGAGTCGGCGTCCCTCGAGGGGCGCGAGCCCGAGCCGGCCGCGTGACCGCGGACAGGTGTCCCGCCCCGTACGCGCGGCGCGTCCGCGCCGCCGCCCGGCCGCGACCGATCCGCCAGGAGCCATCATGAGCGAACCCGCGCTGTCACGGATGCAGCGGACGCTGGCCGACGTCGATCCGGACGTCGCGCAGGCGGTCCGGGACGAAACCGTCCGCCAGGCATCGGGCCTGGAGCTGATCGCCTCGGAGAACTTCGTCAGCTCGGCCATCCTCGAGGCGGCCGGCTCCGTGCTGACCAACAAGTACGCCGAAGGCTACCCCGGTCGCCGCTACTACGGCGGCTGCGAATACGTCGACGTCGTCGAGCGGCTGGCGATCGAGCGCGCCACGGCGCTGTTCGGCGCCGAGCACGCCAACGTGCAGCCGCATTCGGGCGCCCAGGCCAACATGGCGGTCTATTTCACGCTGCTCCAGCCGGGCGACACGGTGCTGGGCATGAACCTGGCCCACGGCGGACATCTCACGCACGGCCATCCCCTGAACTTCTCGGGCAAGCTGTACAGGATCGTGCCGTACGGCGTGCGCCAGGACGACGAGCGGATCGATTACGACGAACTGGCCCGGCTCGCCGAGGAGCACCGGCCGAAGATGATCATGGTCGGCGCGAGCGCCTATCCGCGGATCATCGACTTCGCGCGCATCCGCGCGGCGGCCGACCGGGTCGGATCGCCGGTGGTCACCGACATGGCCCACATTGCCGGTCTCGTGGCCGGCGGCGTCCATCCCAGCCCGGTGCCGCACTCCGACTTCGTCACGACGACGACGCACAAGACGCTGCGGGGGCCGCGCGCCGGCATGGTGCTGTGCCGCGCGCCGTATGCGAAAGATCTCGATCGCAGCGTCTTCCCCGGCATCCAGGGCGGCCCGCTGATGCACGTCATCGCGGCCAAGGCGGTCTGCTTCAAGGAGGCGGCCGAGCCGGCGTTCGCCGCCTACCAGCGCCAGATCGTCGCCAACGCGGGGCGCCTCGCGTCCGCGCTGTCGACCGGCGGCTTCCGCCTCGTGAGCGGCGGCACCGACAATCACCTGATGCTCGTCGACGTCTTCTCCCGCGGCCTGACCGGCAAGGCGGCCGAGGCCGCGCTCGGCAAGGCGGGCATCACCGTCAACAAGAACGCCATCCCGTTCGACCGGAATCCCCCGCTCGTCGCCAGCGGCATCCGGATCGGCACGCCCGCGGTGACGACGCGCGGCATGTGCGAGCCGGAGATGGACCTCATCGGCGAGTACATCACACGCGCCCTCGCCACGCCGGACGATGACCGCGCGCTGGGAATGGTGCGGACCGAGGTCGAAGCCCTGTGCCGCAAGTTCCCGCTCTATCCCGAGCGCCAGAGCTGAGGTCGGTCAACGGCGCGCACCGCGCGCCCGCGAACGGAGCGGAGCGAGCGACGGAGCGCGAGCGCAGCGCCGTGAGCCGGGGTTCGGGGCGGCGCCCCGAGTGAAGACGCTGAGGTCGGTCAACGGCGCGCCCCGCGCGCCCGCGAACGGAGCGGAGCGAGCGACGGAGCGCGAGCGCAGCGCAGTGAGCCGGGGTTCGGGGCGGAGCCCCGAGTGAAAACCGTGCCGGAAGTTCCCCCTCTATCCCGAACGTCAGCCCTGATCGCGGCGGTCGCCGACGCCCTCGCCGACGAGGGTCGGATCGCGCGCGCGCTGCCCGATTTCGAGCCGCGGCCCGCCCAGCGCGAAATGGCCGCCGCCGTCGCCGATCTGCTCGACCAGGGGGGCGTGCTGCTCGCGGAGGCCGGCACCGGCACCGGCAAGACGCTCGCCTACCTCGTGCCGGCGATTCTGAGCCGCCAGCGCGTCCTCGTGTCGACCGGCACGAAGAACCTGCAGGAACAGATCTTCTTCAAGGACCTGCCGGTGCTCCGCGCCGCGCTCGGCGTCCCGTTCACGGCCACCTGCATGAAGGGGCGCGGCAACTACCTGTGCCTCCACCGCTTCGAGGCGTTCAGGCAGGGCGGCGACCTCCGGATGCCCGGCTTCGCCCGGTCGGAATACGAAGTGTTCGTCCCGATCATCGCCGAGTGGGCGACCCGGACCGAGACCGGCGACCGCGCCGAGATCGAGGAACTGCCGGAGGACCTGCCGTTCTGGGGAGACATCGCGGCCACCGCCGAGAACTGCCTCGGCACGGAGTGCCCGCGCTACCTCGACTGCTTCATCACCCGCATGCGGCAGCGCGCGGCGGAGTCCGACCTGGTCATCGTCAACCATCACCTGCTGTGCGCCGACGCCGCCGTCCGGCACCACTCCTACGGCGAGGTCATCCCCGCCTGCCGCGTGGCCGTCATCGACGAAGCGCAGCAGCTCGAGGATGTCGCCACCCAGTACTTCGGCCTGGCCCTGAGCAATTACCGCCTCGAAGAGCTGGCGCGCGATGGCGACCGGCTGCTGGCCGGCCGCCTCGATGCCATGACGGCCGCCGAGTTCCGGAAGGCGATCGACCGGGTGCGGGATCACGGACGGCGGTTCTTCGGCGATCTCATGGCCGCGCGCCGGGCCGGTGCCGGACCGTCGACCGGCGAGGACCGGATCCGGATCGCCGCCGGGTCGCTCGCCGACGCGGCCGAGTCGGCCGGCCTGCTGACAGCGGCGCTTCAGGACTTCGAAACACACGCGGCGCTGTCGAGGCCGGCCGCTCCCGATGCCGCCGCTCCGGTGGAGCCGGTTGCCGACGCCGGCGCCGGCAGGGGGGCCGAGGAGGCGCTGGCGGTGGCGCGGCGTGCGGCCGAGTTCCGCGAGCAGTTCCGGTTCGTGCTCCGCGCGGACGATCCGGACTACGTCTACTACCTCGAGCTGCGCGGGCGCGGTGTGTTCCTCCGCGCGTCGCCGATCGACGTGTCGCGGATCGTCCGCGAGCTGCTGCTCGACCGGATGCACGGGACGGTGCTCACGTCGGCGACCCTCACGGTCGATGGATCGTTCGATTACGTCCGCGGCCGGCTGGGCGTCGGCCAGGCCGAAGAGCTCCGCCTGCCGTCCGAATTCGACTACCGGCAGCAGGCCCTGCTCTACCTGCCGCGCCGCATGCCCGATCCGCGGGCGCCGCAGTTCCCGGAGGCGGCCGCGCGCGAAATCGTCGAGATTCTGCGGCGGACCCGGGGCCGCGCGTTCGTGCTGTTCACCAGTTACGCCATGCTGCGGGCCGTACAGCCGGTCGTCGAACGGGCGCTCGACTTCCCGATCCTCGTCCAGGGGGCCGCGCCGCGGTCGGCGCTGCTCAACGCGTTCCGGGACACGCCCCACTCCGTCCTGCTGGCCACCTCCAGCTTCTGGCAGGGAGTCGACGTCGCCGGCGACGCGCTGAGCTGCGTCATCATCGACAAGCTGCCGTTCGCCTCCCCGGCCGACCCGGTGACGGCCGCCCGGATCGAGGCGATCCAGGCGGCCGGCGGCGAGCCGTTCAACGACTACCAGGTGCCGCTGGCCATTCTCACGCTGCTCCAGGGGCTGGGCCGGCTGATCCGGCACCGGCGCGACCGCGGCGTTCTGGCGGTGCTGGACCCGCGGCTGCGGACCAAGGGCTACGGCCGGCGCTTCCTGGCGTCGATGCCCCCGGCGCCGGTCATCCACGACCTGGAGGCGGTCGAACGCTTCTTCGACGCGACGTGACGTACGCCGGCGGCCGGCCGGGTGTAGACTGGAAGACCGATCCCTGAAAACACCGGGAGGATCGCATGTTTGACATTGCGGCCCGCCGGCCGTTGCTCTGCCTGATGTGGCTGGCCGCCTTCGGCGTTCCTGCTGCCTCGGCTCAGGTGGCGGCACCGGGCGTCATCCGCGGACAGGTCGTCGGCACGGCCGCGAAGCCGCTCGCGGGCGTGGCGATCGTGGTGGAGCGCCAGGACGGCGCGCCGCTCCACCGGGGACTCCGGACCGACGCGTCCGGCACGTTCGACGTGGGCGATCTGCCGCCCGGCCGCTATGGCGTGACCGCGGAAACGCCCGATCTGCTGTCCCAGTCGTTCGACGTGATCGTGCAGGCCGGTCAGACGGCCGATGTGTCGTTCCAGCTCGTCCTTGATCAGGAGGCGCGCGCCCGGAGGCGACTGGCAGAGGTGCAGCAGCAGGAGAAGCTGGTGGGCGAGGGGCTCGAGCTGGCGGCCGCCGGCCGGTACGACGAGTCGGCGGCGCGGTTCCGGGATGCCGGCCGGCTGACGTCGGAGTGCGGCGCCTGCTTCCACGACCTCGGCCGGGCCGAGGAGAAGCGGCAGAACTACGCGGCTGCGGAGGCGGCCTATCAGCAGGCGGTCGCGATCGACCCCGAGGACATCGGGGCGTACGCCGCGCTGGCCGAGTTGTACAACCGGCAGCGCCAGTTCGATCTGGCCGCCCAGGCCGGCGCACGGGCGGCGGCGCTCGGCGCCCGCACCGCCCCCGGCACGGCGTCGGCCTTCCGCTACAACGAGGGGATCTACCTGTGGAATGCCGGACGCGTGGCCGATGCGCTGCAGGAGTTTCAGGCGGCCGTCCGGATCGACCCGGGCAATGGCGACGCCCAGTACCGGCTCGCGCTGGCGCTCATCAACCAGGGACAGCTCGGCCCGGCTGCGGCAGCGCTGACCCGCTACCTGGCCATGGATCCGACCGGCGCCAACGCCCCGCGCGCGCGGACGCTGCTCGCGGGCCTGAGGAAGTGATCCGTGACCACGCTGCCGCTCTCTCCGCCTGACGCCCTGACGTCGGCCATCGCCGGAAGGCTGGCCGCCATCCGGGGCCGCATGGCGGCGGCGGCCCGCGCCGCCGGACGACGGCCGGAGGACGTGCGGCTGGTGGCCGTCTCCAAGACGTTCGACATCGGGTACGTCCGGGCGGCCGCCGCGGCCGGGCAGGTCGATTTCGGCGAAAACCGTGTGCAGGAGGCTCTACAGAAGATCGCGCAATCGTCCGATCTTCAGATTAGGTGGCATCTGGTCGGTCACCTGCAGTCCAATAAGGCGCGCAAGGCGGCCGCCGCCTTCGCGCTGATTCACTCGGTGGACTCCGCCGCGCTGCTCGAGGAGATCGATCGGGCGGCGGCCGCCGCCGGCACGGCGCCGGCGCTGCTCGTGCAGGTGGACCTGGCGCGCGAACCGACCAAGCACGGCGCCCCGGTGAGCGATCTTCCGGCGATCTTCGAGGCGGCGGCCCGGTGCCGCGCCGCGGCGGTCACCGGGCTCATGCTGCTGCCACCGCTCGGCCGCGACCCGGAAGCGTCGCGGCCGTACTTTCGTGAACTGCGGGCGCTCCGGGAGCGGCTGGCGCAGGATGGCGTGCCGGCCGCGATGCTCCGCGAGCTGTCCATGGGCATGAGCCGGGATTTCGAGATCGCCATCGAGGAAGGGGCGACCCTGGTGCGAATCGGCACCGCGCTGTTCGGCGGCCGCCATGTTTGATCCGCACCTGCCCGCGTCGACCGCACCGCCGCCGTCCGATCCGTCAACGGGAGATCAACCGATGAAAGTAACGCCGCTCGACCTTCGCCAGCAACGCTTCCGCACCGTCTTCCGGGGCTTCGACCGCGTCGAAGTCACGTCGTTCCTTGCTGAACTTGCGGACGACTACGAGCAGGCGTTCCGCGAGTCCGAGCGGCTGCGGCAGGATCTCGCGCGCATGGAAGCGCTGCTCAACGAGCACCGCGAGCAGGAGAAGAGCCTCCGCAACACGCTGCTGACGGCGCAGCGCCTGGCGGACGAAATCCGGCAGAACGCCGAAGCGGAAGCCCAGCGCGTCGTCCGCGAGGCGGAGGGGCGGGCCGATCTGCTGCTGCAGAAGACGCAGGCGCGGCTGGAGGACGTCCAGCGCGAGACCGACGGCATGAAGCTGAAGCGGAAGGAAGCGGAGACGTCGATCGAATCGACGATTTCCGCCCTGCGGAACACGCTCGACTACGTCCGCGAGCAGGACGAGCGCGAGCGCCAGGAAAAGGTGCTGCTGCACCGCCCGCGCCATCTCGAGGCCCCGCAGACGCCGGTGCGCCACGAGCTGCCTGCGGGCGACGGCGAGGCGCGCCCCGGGCCGACGCAGGCCCAGTCCTGACCGCCCGATGGCGCCGGAGCCGCCGTTCGTCGCCGCCGCGGGCGGCGGCACCCTGCTGCGCGTGCGGGTGACGCCGCGGGCCGGTCGCAGTGCGATTGCCGGCCTCCGCGACGGGGCCCTGCTCGTCCGGCTGGCGGCGGCGCCGGTCGACGGCGCCGCCAACGACGCGCTGATCGCGTTGCTGGCCGGACTGCTCGACCTGCCGAAGCGCGCGGTGTCGGTCGTGCGCGGACACCGCGGGCGGGACAAACAGGTCCGGATCGACGGCATGGCGCCTGCCGCCGTGGCCATGCGTCTGACCGGTGACATAACCCGTCCCCAGTGACAGTCGCTGATTTCCTGATTCACGACGCCGCCCTGATCGCGACCTGCGCCGGTCCTGCACCGCGGACCGGCGCGGCCCAGCGCGAGTTCCCGGTCATCCCGAACGGCGCCGTCGCGGCCCGCCAGGGGACGATCGTCTTCGTCGGGCCGTCGGCCGCATGCCGTCAGGCGGTGTCGCTCACGGCGGAGGCCGTCACCTTCGATGCGCGGGGCTGCACGCTCCTGCCCGGTTTCATCGATCCCCACACACACCTCGTGTACGCGGGCGACCGGCGGGACGAACTCCGGCGGCGGCTGGCAGGCGCGACCTACGCCGACATCGCCGCTGGCGGCGGCGGCATCCTGTCGACGGTGGCCGCGACGCGCGCCGCGTCCGCCGAGGAGCTGGCGGCCGCGAGCCGCGTGCGCCTCGACGAGATGCTGCGCAACGGCACGACGACCTGTGAGGCGAAGAGCGGGTACGGCCTGTCGCTGGACGCCGAGCTGAAGATGCTGCGCGTGATCGCGCGGCTCCGGCAGGAGCACCCGGTCGAGATCTCGCCGACGTTCATGGGCGCCCACGAGATTCCGGCCGAGTACCGGGGCCGCCGGCAGGCGTTCGTGCGGCACGTGATCGACGACATGATTCCGGCGGTGGCGGCCGCGGGGCTGGCCGACTGGTGCGACGTCTTCTGCGAGACCGGCGTCTTCACGCCGGACGAGTCGCTGGACATTCTGCGCGCCGGCGCGGCCGCCGGGCTCCGGCCCCGGATCCACGCGGACGAACTGGCGGCGAGCGGCGGCTGGCGCGTCGCCGTCGAGATCGGGGCGCGGTCGGCCGATCACCTGCTGTTCGTGGACGGCAGCGGCGCGGCGGCCCTCGCGCGCGCCGGCGTGGTGGCGACGCTGCTGCCGATCGCGTCGTTCTACCTGAAGCTCGGCCGGTTCGCGCCGGCACGGCTGCTCATCGACGCCGGGGTGCCGGTGGCGCTCGCGACGGACGTGAATCCCGGCGGCGGCTTCTCGGCGTCGATGCCGTTCGCCATCGCGCTCGCCTGCTTCGCCATGAACATGACCCTGGAGGAGGCGATCGTCGCCGCCACGATCAACGCGGCCTATGCGATCGATCGCCACGACCGCCTCGGCAGCCTCGAACCGGGCAAGCAGCTCGACGCCGTGATCCTCCGGGGCGATCCGATCGACCTCATCCGCATCGGCGCCGGCGTCGTCGCGGCCGTCGTCAAGCGCGGGCGCTTCGCCGTGCCACCGTCGTAAAGGAGAATCCGCGTGCCATTCACACTCCGCACCCTGTCCCTGCCCGATCTGCTCGCGGCGTTCTCGGCCCCCGCACCGACGCCCGGCGGCGGGTCGGCGGCGGCGCTGGCCACCGCGCTCGGCGCCTCCCTCCTGATGATGGTGGCCGGCCTGCCGAAGACGCGCACGGACGCCGACGCCGAGCGCGAGGCGCTCGCCGCGGCCGGCACCGCGCTCGAGCGGGTGCGCGACGGCGCGGCGGAGCTCATCGATCGCGACAGCGCGGCCTACGACGAGGTCGTGGCCGCCTACCGGCTGCCGAAGGGCGATCCGGCCGCGCTGGCGGCGCGGACGCAGGCGGTCCAGGCGGCGTTGCGGCGGGCCACCGAGGTGCCGCTCGAGGTGATGCGGCGGGCGGCCGAGGGACTGGCGCTGGCGCGGGAGGTCGCCCGCCACGGTCGTCGCGCGGCGGCCAGCGACGTCGGCGTGGGGGTCGGACTGTTGCGGGCCGGGCTGCGGGGGGCCGGGCTCAACGTCGACGTCAATCTCGGCGGCATCGCGGACGAGGCGTTCGTCGCGCGGGTCCGCCAGGAGGCCGACGCGCTCGCGACGGAAGCGGGCCGCGACGCGGACGAGGCGGAGGCGCGGCTGGCCTGACGGGGCGGCCCGGCGCGGACTGAGGGGGACGCTCAGTGCACCTGGCGCAGGACCCGGTCCCACCGGGTCCGCGTGAAGAAGTGGACGACCACCGACCACAGGCCCTTCGCGGACCGGCCCAGCGTATTGTCCTCGGCGTAGTCCTGGCTGGTCGCCTCGTACGACCAGTAGATCAGGAACGCCTCGCCCTTGATGTAGTCCCGCGGCAGGAACCCCCAGTACCGGCTGTCCTCGGAGTTGTCGCGGTTGTCGCCCATCACGAAATACTCGTCCGGCGGGACGGTGACCGGGCCGTAGTTCTCGCGGACGTCGGTGGAGGTGGTCTCGCTGAGGCCGGGCAGCCCGATGGGCGGCTGGAGGAAGTGGACGTACGGCTCGTTGAGCTCGTGGCCGTTGATGAAGACGCGCTTGTCGCGCAGCTGGACGGTGTCGCCGGGCAGGCCGATGACGCGCTTGATGAAGTCGCGGGTCGGATTCACCGGGTACTTGAACACGATGATGTCGCCGCGGCGGGGCTCGCGCATCGGCAGCAGCGCCCGCTCGATCGGGGAGTCGGTCGGCCCGAAGATGAACTTGTTGACGAGCAGGTGGTCTCCGACGAGGAGCGTGTTCTCCATCGAGCCGGTCGGGATCTTGAACGCCTGGACGATGAACGTCCGGATGAACAGCGCCAGGATGACGGCGATGACGATCGACTCGAAGTATTCGCGGGCGGTGGACTTCTGAAACGCAGCCATGGCTCCTCGCCTGCCGACGCCGGCTACTCCCCGACCTTCAGGATCGCCAGAAACGCCTCCTGCGGAATCTCGACGCGGCCGACCCGCTTCATGCGCTTCTTGCCTTCCTTCTGCTTCTCGAGCAGCTTGCGTTTGCGGGTGATGTCGCCGCCGTAGCACTTGGCCAGCACGTTCTTGCGCAGCGCCTTCACCGACTCCCGCGCGATGATCCGGCCGCCGATGGCCGCCTGAATCGCCACCTCGAACATCTGGCGCGGGATGAGCTCCCGCATCTTGGCCGCCAGTGCCCGGCCGCGCACGTAGGCCACGTCCCGGTGCACGATGATCGACAGTGCATCGACCGGTTCGCCGTTGACGAGAATGTCGAGCTTGACCAGCGGCGACGGCCAGTAGCCGGTCACATGATAGTCGAGCGAGGCATAGCCGCGCGACAGGGTCTTCAGCCGGTCGTAGAAATCGAGGACGACCTCGTTGAACGGCAGCTCGTAGGTGACGAGCACGCGGTCGCTGGCGACGTATTCCAGCGCCTTCTGCACGCCCCGCTTCTCCTGGCAGAGCTGCAGGATGCCGCCCACGTACTCGGCCGGCGTCAGGACCATGGCCGTGATGACCGGCTCCTCGATCCCCGCGATCCGCCCGGTGTCGGGCAGCTTCGCCGGGCTGTCGATTTCCAGCACCTCGCCGTCGGTCGTGCGCACGCGGTAGAGCACGCCCGGCGCGGTGGTCACCAGGTCCATCTTGAACTCGCGCTCGAGCCGCTCCTGGACGATCTCCATATGCAGCAGGCCGAGAAAACCGCACCGGAAGCCGAAGCCGAGGGCGGTCGACGTCTCCGGCTCGTAGAAGAACGAGGCGTCGTTGAGGCGCAGCTTCTCCAGGGCGTCGCGCAGTTCCGGGTACTGATGGCCCTCGACCGGGTACAGCCCGGCGAACACCATCGGCTTCAGTTCCTTGAAGCCGGGGAACGGCTCCTGCGTCGGCCGCGCCGCCTCCGTGATCGTGTCGCCGATCCGGGCGTCCGCCACGTTCCTGATCCCGGCCGCCACGAAGCCGACCTCGCCGACGCCCAGTTCGGCGACCGGCAGCGGCTTGGGCGAGAACACGCCGATCTGCTCGACTTCGTAGTCCTGGCCGCTCGCCATCAGCCGGATCTTCATCCCCGTCCGGATCGCGCCGTCGATCACCCGCATGACGATCAGCACGCCGCGGTACGCGTCGTACCACGAGTCGAAGATGAGGGCCTTGAGCGGCGCCTCCGGCGAGCCGGCCGGCGGCGGCAGCCGCTCCACGATCGCCTCCAGGATGTCCTGCGTGCCGATCCCCTGCTTGGCGCTGGCCAGGATCGCGCCCGAGGCGTCCAGGCCGATGATCTCCTCGATCTGCCGCCGGGTCTCTTCCGGCTGGGCGCCTGGCAGGTCGATCTTGTTGATGACCGGAATCACTTCCAGGTCGTTGTCGACCGCCAGGTACGCGTTCGCCAGCGTCTGCGCCTCGACGCCCTGCGAGGCGTCCACCAGCAGCAGCGCCCCCTCGCAGGCGGCCATCGAGCGCGTCACCTCGTAGGAGAAGTCGACGTGCCCCGGCGTGTCGATCAGGTTCAGGACGTAGGGCTGTCCGGCCTTCGTCACGTAATGGAGGCGGACGGGATGCGCCTTGATGGTGATGCCGCGCTCGCGCTCCAGGTCCATGGTGTCGAGCACCTGCGCTTCCATCTCCCGGGGCTGCAGCGCCCCGGTCATCTCCAGGAAGCGGTCGGCCAGCGTCGACTTGCCGTGATCGATGTGGGCAATGATGGAGAAGTTCCGGATGAAGCGTGGGTCCATGGGGGCGGTGCCGAACCAGTCCTCATCGAGCGTCGAGCGGCGTCCACCGCTGCGGGTACTCCGGGCCGATGTAGTCGGCGCGCGGGCGCATCAGGCGGTTGTGCGCGTACTGCTCCTGCACGTGGGCCGTCCAGCCGGACACGCGGCTGACCGCGAAGATCGGCGTGAACAGCTCCGTCGGAATGCCCAGCGCGTGATAGGTGGAGGCGGAATAGAAGTCCACGTTGGGGTTGAGCTGCTTCTCCTTCAGCACGATCGCCTCGATGCGCTGCGACATGTCGAACCAGGCGGTGTTCCCCGCCCGCGTCCCGAGGTCCTGCGACATCCGCCGGAGGTGGGTCGCCCGCGGATCCTCCGTCCGATAGACGCGGTGGCCGAAGCCGGGAATCTTCTCCTTGCGCGCCAGCTTCCCCCGGATCAGCTCGTCGATCTTGTCGGGGCCGGCGTCGGCGCCGATCGCCATCAGCATCCGCATGACTTCGGCGTTCGCCCCGCCGTGCAGCGGCCCCTTCAGCGTGCCGATCGCCGCCACGATCGCCGAGTACATGTCGGTCAGCGTCGCCGCCGCCACGCGCGCCGCGAAGGTCGAGGCGTTGAGCTCGTGGTCCGCGTGGAGCACCAGCGCGACGTCGAACGCGCGCGTCGCGAGCGCCGCCGGACGCTCGCCCGTGAGCATGTACAGGAAATTCGCGGCGTGGCCGAGCGCCGGATCGGGCGCAATCGGGCCGCCGCCCGCGCTCAGCCGGCCCAGCGTGGCCACCAGGCTCGCGACCTGCGCCGTCAGCCGCACCGCCTTCCGCTCCTGCGCCTGGGCCGAGCGGTCCGCGGCCTCCGGGTCGTAGTGCGCCAGCGCCGACGTCAGGGTCCGGAGCGCGTCCATCGGATCGGCCGGCGGCAGCGCCCGCATCAGCCGCAGGATGCCCTCCGGCAGCGGCCTGGCCGCCGCCAGCTGCGACGCCAGATCGCCCAGCTCCGCGCGCGTCGGCAGGCGGCCGCGCCAGAGCAGGAAGCAGGTCTCCTCGAACGAGGCGCGGCTGGCCAGATCGTGGATGTCGTACCCGGCGTACGCCAGCACGCCGCGCTGTCCATCGATGAAACAGATGGACGAGGAGGTCGCGACAACGTCCTCGAGACCGCCTTTGGCCGTCGTTTCCGCAGTCATGATCCTCGAATGATATCAGAGCCGGCCTTCCGGAGCCGGAGCAGCTCCGGCCGGCCGCCCGGCGGCCGGCTCCGGCGGTGAGCGCGATCACCGGACCGCGGCCCCGGATCGCTAGTGGACGGCCGTGGAGGCGGTCGAATCGGCCGGCCGCCCGCCGCCCGCGGCCGCCGCGGCGCCGAGCGGCCCGAGCTTCGCGTAGCGCAGGAACAGCCGGCCCCACGGCGTCGTCCCGCACCAGCGCTCGAACGTCCGGCGGTCGCGCAGCGGCCAGCGATAGAAGTCGTGGTAGACCTCGCTGCCGGCGATGAAGACGTTGACGAGCGGCGTGTGGAAGAAGAACTTCTGAAAGGGCTTGAGCGGCCCGAACCACATGAGATCGCCGACGGCCGACGCACCGTTGTCGCCGACCGTGAAGCCCCAGTTCTCGTTCGCAATCTCCACGTCGCCGACGATGTCGATGTCGCGCGGATCGCCGACGCCGAGCCCGTCCTCGTGCGCCAGCCGGATGTAGGCCAGGCTCATCGGATCGAAGCCCATGAGCTTCGCGGCCACGGCATCGATCGCCACCTGATCGGCCGATGCCAGCATCACGTTCTTCACCACCGGGAACATCGTCCGGGGGCCCGGCCCGTTGCCGGCGGTCGTCCCGTCCATGATTGCGAACAGGCCCGGGTGGATTTCCTTCTGGATCGCGAGCAGGTCGACGAGCGTTTCGTGGATCCACGAGTGCGTGTAGTGCCGCTTCGTGTTGAGGAGCCCGCCGAACGCGTTCTTCATCGCGCCGGTCGTGGTGGTGTAGATGTGGCACTTCACGGTCGGCAGGTGGACGATGTTCCGGCCGACGAAGAAGTCCGGGATCTGGATCCCCTCGGGGTAGATGCGGTTCAGCACCCGCATCCGCGCCTTCGGCTCGTACCGGATCCACTCCATGTCGCCCGGCTTGAAGTTGTAGAGCACCGGGATGCCGTAGCGCTCGAAGATCGGCACGTAGTGGTTCAGGTCCTCACCCTTGAACGCGTTGGTGACCACCGTCTTGTTCTGGACGCAGACCAGGTCGTCGAACCCGCGGCGCCGCAGCGCCTGCACGGTCCCTTCGAGCTGCCACGGGGTCGTGTTGGCGGCGGGAAACGGAAAGTGCCACGAGATGTTGTCCTTGAGGATCGTGCCGCGACCGGCGGCCAGCGCCTGCGACACGCCGGCCAGCTCGACCAGGCGGTCGACATCCTCGAGAATCGTCTCCGGCGAGACTCTGAGCAGCGCGACCCGTGACGTCACGGACACTCCTGGAGGCGGCAGGTGAACGGAGGGCCCGCGGCCGGCACGGCGGCGGGCCCGCGGCTACTTCCCGCTGGCGACCTGCGTCTTGAGGACGACCGAGTCGCCGGCGTACTGCTGGACGATCGACAGCAGGCCGGTGTATAGGAAGCCGATCTGGAACAGGATCAGGAACGGCAGCGTGCCGTAGATCTGATTCGCCAGCGCGTAGAAGACGGTGGCGGTGAAATAGAGGCCGAACGCCAGTTCGATGAGCGGCTGGACGGCCACCGACTGGCGGTACTTCTTGCCGACCCATTCGTCGCCGTCCGATTCGATCCGGTACTTCGGCGTCCGGGTGAACTCGCTCTGCTTGTCGAACAGCGCCTCGAACACGGCGCGGGTGTTGTTGATCGACAGTCCGATGCCGATCGACATCAGGAACGGCAGGTACTTCAGCCGGGAGACCCAGTCCCTGTGGATCTCGCGCTGGCAGACGATGTAGAAATTCGAGACCGACAGCGTCGCCGCGCAGAACAGCGGCAGGTCGATCAGCAGCATCTCCGACCAGCCCATGTTGTAGCGGATCACCATCGCCGGGAACATCAGCAGCGACAGCAGCGTCATGAGCGGATAGTTGAAGTTCGCCGTCAGGTGCATGAAGGCCTCGGCCTTCACCTTCAGCGGCAGCCGCGCCCGCAGGATCCGCGGCAGCAGCTTGCGGCACGTCTGGATCGAGCCCTTCGCCCAGCGGTGCTGCTGGGACTTGAACGCGTTCATCTCGACCGGCACTTCCGCCGGCGCGATCACGTTCGCCACGAACACGAACTGCCAGCCGGCGAGCTGCGCCCGGTAGCTCAGGTCCAGGTCCTCAGTCAGCGTGTCGTGCTGCCAGCCGCCGGCCGACTCGATCGCCTGGCGGCGCCACACGCCGGCCGTGCCGTTGAAGTTGAAGAACCGGCCCGACCGGTGCCGCCCGCCGTGTTCCAGGACGAAATGCCCGTCGAGCAGGATCGCCTGGATCTTCGTCAGCAGCGAATAGTCCTGGTTGATGTGCCCCCAGCGCGCCTGCACCATGCCGACCTTCGGGTCCGAGAAGTACGGCACGGTCCGCATCAGGAAGTCGGACGTCGGCAGGAAGTCGGCGTCGAAAATGCCGATGAACTCCCCCCGCGCCACCTTCAGCCCGGCCTCCAGCGCCCCCGCCTTGTAGCCCAGCCGATCGGTCCGGTGGTAATACCTGATGTCGAAGCCCTGCGCGGCATGCCGGCGCACGGCCAGCTGCGCAATCTCGCAGGTCTCGTCCGTCGAGTCGTCCAGCACCTGGATCTCGAGCCGGTCCCGCGGATAGTCGAGCCGGCAGATCGACTCGATCAGCCGGTCCACGACGTACATCTCGTTGTAGACCGGGAGCTGGATGGTCACGACCGGCAGCGGGTCCAGGACCCCGAGCGGTATCGGCTCGTTGTCCCGGTGCTTCATGTAAAGATAGACGAGCAGGTACCGATGCCACCCGTAGATCGCGAGAATGATCAGAACGAAGAAATACGCCGCGAGAACCAGCGTGTCAGCGGGCGTCATGAGGCAGGTCGATTGCGGACAGACACAATCGCTCATTATATAAAGCGCCCCGTTAAAGTCAATTTCCCGGACCCGCGCCCATGACCCCCGTCGAACTCCGCGAACTCCTCGAGCAGCTCCGCCTCGGCCAGGCCGAGACGGACGCCGTCTGCCTGCAGCTGCTGGGCCTGCTCCGGCAGAGCCCGATGGCCAACCTGGGTTTCGCCCGGG
>DATLRO010000019.1:0-8384 GCA_035534615.1 Vicinamibacterales bacterium | reverse complement strand
CGGCTCGACCGAACTCCAGCTCGTGGAACCGAAGAGCGACACCAGTTACCGGATCGTGTCCATTCCTGCCAGCGTCGTGCCGCGGCTGATCCGGCATCGCTCGGCCCAGAACCGGGAGCGGCTCCTGGCCGGCGAGCGCTGGAGGAACACCGGCCTCGTGTCCACCAGCACGATCGGCACGCCGCTGGACGAGCGGAACGTCCGCCGTGAGTTCTACGGCCTCCTGAAGGCGGCGGAGTTGCCACGGATCCGACTCCACGATCTCCGGCACTCCTGTGCCACCATCCTCCTGGCCGCCGGAGAGCATCCCAAGGTCGTCCAGGAACTGCTCGGCCATTCGTCCGTGCAGCTCACGCTCGACACGTATTCCCACCTGTTGCCGGATCTTCAACTGAAGGAACGGGCCGCGGCGCGGCTCGACGCGGTGCTGCGTCAGGCGGAAAAAACTGGGGCCACAACTGGGGCCAAATCGGAAGAAAGAGTGGTGAGCCAGGAAGGAATCGAACCTTCAACCCGCAGATTAAGAGTCTGCTGCTCTGCCAATTGAGCTACTGGCCCATACCGAGATCGGAATGGCTTGCCCAGCCGAAGCCCGAGGTGGTGTCGGACGAGGGCGAAGGCTGGCGCGCCCGGCAGGATTCGAACCTGCGGCCTTTGGCTCCGGAGGCCAACGCTCTATCCAGCTGAGCTACGGGCGCCAATCGCTGTCTGATCGATCGGCAACGTTCGCCGTTGCCGCGTGCTCCACCCGGACTCCCGGCCAGGGCTGCCTCAAGCAGCCTGCCTGACCGACGCCCCGCCTCCGCGACCGAAGCAGTCAGTCGTCGCTGCGGCGGGGCGAAGCCGGATGGCGCGCCCGGCCGGCCTCCGCTCCTTCGGAGCTTCGGCGAGCCGTGGCGCCAATCCCGCCGAAGCTCGCAAAGCGAGCGAAGGCGGATGGCGCGCCCGGAGGGATTTGAACCCCCGACCTACGGGTTCGAAGCCCGGCGCTCTATCCATCTGAGCTACGGGCGCACGAACAGAAAGCATACCACAGGGCCGCACCACCGGCCAGACTCGCCACCCGGCCGGCGGCGCCGCCCGCCCTTACTCGCCCGCGTACCGCGCCACCCGCCGCAGATCCACCCCCTTCGACTCGCGCAGCCCCCGCCAGAGATCGCCGGTCGCCTTCAGCCGATCGGGAAACGTCCGCAGCGTGAAGTCGCGCGGATCGATCCCCTCGTCCACCTCCGGCCAGGTGAGCGGCGTCGACACGCCGGCATAGTCGCTCGCCCGCGCGCTGTACGCAGTCGCCAGCGTCTTGCCGCGGATGTTCTGCAGGTAGTCCACGTACACCTTCGCGCCGCGCGCCCCGACGGCCCGCTCCACGGTCGCCCACCGCGGATGCCGGCGCGCGACGACGGTCGCCACGATCTGGCAGAACAGCAGGCCGGCCGCGTACGGCATGCCGGCCGGCAGCGGGACGTACACGTGCAGGCCGTCGGCGCCGGAGGTCTTGGGAAAGCCGACCGCTCCCAGCGCGTCCAGCTCGTCGCGCACCCGGCGCGCCACCTCCAGCACCCGCCCGAACGGCACGCCCGGCATGGGATCGAGATCGAGCACGACGTGATCGGGATTGTCCGGCGATCCGACGCGCGACAGCCACGGATCCTGCGACACGGCGCCGAGCTGCGCCATGTAGAGCAATGTCGCCAGCGTCCCCCCGACCAGCCGCGCCGGCACATCATCGTTGGCCAGCGCTTCGACGCGCACGGCGGCCGGCGGATCCTCCGGCGCCCGCTGCTGGTAGAACGCCTTGCCGGTCACGCCGTTGGGGAACCGCTTCATCACCAGCGGCCGATCGGCGACGGCCGGCAGGATCACGCGGGCCACCCGCACGTAGTGACGCAGCAGGTCGCCCTTCGTCAGCCGGCCCTCCGGCCAGAACACCTTGTGCAGATGACCGACGCGCAGCGGTACGCCGTCGGGCAGCACGATCGCACCGTCGCGCCTCGCCGACTCCAGCGCGTCGATCTGCGCGATCAGCGCCTGTTCCACCGCCGCGACGTCGGCGCCGCGGCGCGGCCCGTGCGGCGCCGGGGCGACCACCACGACGGACCGGCGGTCCGATGTCCTCGTCCGCGGGCGGGCCGGTCGGACGGGCGGCCGCGGTGCCGGCTCCCGTACGACTGTCGCCGCCCGCACATCGTCACGCAACCCCAGAAACACCGGCGCGCGCAGATGGCCGTCGGGCGTCCATTCATTGAACCTGACCTCGGCGACGAGCTCGGGGCTCACCCAGTGAGGCCGCTCGTTCGAGACGGGACGCGCTCGGAACGGACAGCGCGGTGCGGCCAGCGGCGCCAGCCGCGCGGCCACGTGTTCGAGGTCGGCCTCGGTGAACCCGCTGCCGACATGGCCGACATAAATGAGCGCGGCGTCGTTCGCGCCGGCCGTCCGACCGCGCGCCGACCGGTCGTACACGCCGAGCAGCAGCGCGCCGAACCGGGACCGCGACCCGCGCGGGTCGGTCCAGCCTCCGACGACGAATTCCTGGCGGTGCACGATCTTGATCTTGAGCCAGTCGGCGCTCCGTGCCCCGCTGCGGTACGGGGCCTGCGCCCGCTTGGCGATGACGCCCTCCCATCCGCGGGCCTCCGCCCGCCGGTACAGGACGGCGCCGCTGCCGGCGACCTGTTCGCTCAGCCGCACAAGGCTCGACCCGGTGGCGGCCAGCAGCCGCTCGAGCCGGGCGCGGCGGGCGACGAGCGGCAGCGGACGCAGGTCGCGACCGCCGTCGCGCAGCAGATCGAAGACGATGAGCGCCGCCGGCTGGCTGGCAGACCGCGCGGCAGCGCCGGCCCGCCGGTGAATCCGCGCCTGTAACCGGTGAAAGCCGGCCGGCTCGCCCTGTTCGTCGAGCGCCACGATTTCCCCGTCGAGCAGCAGGGGCGCCCGGATCTTCGCGGCCCAGCCCTTCAGCGCCTGTTCGATCTCCGGGAACTGTGCGGTCTTGTCGTTGCCCTGGCGGGACCGGACGCGCACGCTCGCGCCGCTCGGGGCGGCCGCGATCTCCACGAGCGCGCGGATGCCGTCGTACTTCGGCTCGTAGACGAACCGTTCGTCCTCCAGCGGCGCGTCGGCGAGCGTGGCGAGCATCGGCCGCACGCGGCCGGGTTCATCGCGCCAGGGAGCAAGAGGGGCGGGGGACATGTGCGACGGACGACGGGTGCGGGCGATCAGCCGGCGCTGTAGCGGTCGTTGAACCACGGCTCGGCGGAGTTCGAATACCCGCGCACTTCCCAGAATCCCTTCCGGTCGTCGGCCAGAAACTCGATCGTCCGGATCCACTTCGTGCCCTTCCAGGCGTACAGCTTCGGCGTGATCATCCGGCACGGCCCGCCATGCTCGCGCGGCAGGGGGCGCCCCTCCCACGTGTGGACGAGCAGCACCTCGTCTTCCACGGCGCGGGCCAGCGGCAGGTTCGTCGTGTACGGAATGAAGGTACCGGGCGCGAAGTCGTAGCCGGTGCACAGGACGAAGCGGGCCTCCGGCTCGGGCACCGCCAGCTCGGCGAGCGTCCGGAAGCGCACGCCGCGCCAGTGGTTGTCGAAGCGGCTCCAGCTGGTCACGCAATGAAAATCGGTCGTCTCGTCCACCTGGGGCAGCGTCTGGAACTGCGCCCAGTCGAGGGTGAACGGGTTCGCCACCAGGCCGGTCACTTCGAGCCGCCACGCCTCGGTCGGCACGTCGGGCTGTTCCCCCAGGTCGAGCACCGGCCAGTGACGCACCTCGTGCTGGCCGGTCGGCAGCCTCGGCAGGCCGTGACGGTTCGCCGGCCCGGTCCCCTGCGGGGCCATCCCGCGGAACTCGACGTCGACGCCATTGTCGAGCGCGATCTGACGCGCGAGGTACCGCTGCCGGCGCTGGACGAGGCCGTCGGGCGCATCCGGCTGGTCTGGAGCCATCGGTGTCCCTGCTGGTCCGGCAGGTGCCGTCAGGACGGCATCGGCTCAGAGGCGAGCCGGGCCACCACGACCGCGGCCGGCCGCAGCAGCTCGTCCCCGAAAGTGTAGCCTTCCCTGATGACCCCGGCCACCCGGCCGTCCTGATCCGGCCGGTCGGTGGCGATCGTGGAGACGGCCTCGTGCCGGGCCGGGTCGAACGGCTCGCCCATCGTCTGCAGGCGGCGGACCCCGAACTCCTCGAGGCGGGCGAGAAACTGGTTGCGGACCATTTCGACCCCCTGCCGCAGGGGATCGGATCCGCCCGTGTCGCGGGCGGCCGTCAGGGCCCGATCGAGATTGTCCATCACGTCGAGCAGCTCGACCAGCATCTGGCGCCGGCCGAGGGCGACGTCGCGCGCGACGTCCCGCCGCATCCGCGCCCGGATTTCGTCGAACTCCTGGACGGCCTGCCGGTGCTGGGCCTGGATGGCCTGCAACTGCTCGGTCTTCTCTGCCAGCCGGCGCTCCAGCTCCTCCACGTAGGTCGGCTTGTTCGGCGGGCCGGCGGCTCCGCCGCCGGCGTCGCCGCGCGCCGACCAGCGGCGGTCGACCACTTTGACGTCGACCGGACCGGCTTGGGATTGGGTCGGGGGGCCGAAGCGCTGTTCCTCGCGGTGTCGATCATCCACGCCGTTCCTCCGCAGGCGACCCGATTCCCGATCCACCGATGTTGGCGCGTGCGTGGAGCGGGACCGGCGCTATCATTACTATTCTAATGGCTCCCGGTTCGACCCGGGCGGCCGGGCCGTTCGGCCGGCCGCTGCGTCGCTCCGGGGCTGCCGGCGTTCACGTGCGCGGACACGAGATCTGTGGAGAATCCAGAGGATCCCAAGCGCTCCCTGCTCGACGACCAGCCGTTTCTCGACCGGCTCGAGGAGGTCGACCGCCGGCTGGACATCGAGGCGGGCGGGAAGGTCCGGCCAGCGGCGGACGGGTGGCAGGGGACGGAACAGGCGCGCGCACGCCGTGAGGCGGGCGCGCCGCCGGTGGAAGGGGACTGGCCGCTCGAGCCGCCCTCCCCGTCCCCGCCCACTGTCGACGTGACGCCGCGGACGACGGCGCTCGTCCGGCGTGCTGCCGCTCCGCAGACGCCAGCCGGCCCGCCGCCGCGGTCCTCGTCCGTCCCGCGCGAGCCGGTGCCGGCGTCCGCCCCGCCTGACGCCGGCCTCAGGGTGGTCGACCTCCCGCCGGCCGTCCCGGCGGGCGGGACGGAGGCAGGCGACCAGGATCGGGTGCCGGACGCCACGCTGACCTACGAGACGTACTTCGGTCTGAAGGAGAAGCCGTTCAGCCTCGCGTCGGACCCGCGGTTCTTCTACAGCAGCCAGTCGCACCGCGAGGCGTTCGAGGCGCTGTTCGCCGCCATCCGCCGGCGCGAAGGGATCGCCGTCCTGACGGGCGACATCGGCACCGGCAAGACGATGTTGTGCCGGAAGGTCGTGAGTCAGCTGGACCGGAAGACGTTCACGGCGCTGGTCACCGATCCGTTCGTGTCGGTCGAGGGGCTGCTCAAGCGGCTGCTGGTCGATTTCGGCGTCGTGTCGTCGCAGGACGTGACGTCGGGCGGGCTCGCGCATACCAGCCGGCACGATCTGACGCTCGCGCTGCACGAGTTCCTCCGGTCGCTCGTGGCGCTGCAGGCGTATGCGGTCGTCATCGTGGACGAGGCGCAGAACCTGTCCGTGCAGCTGCTCGAAGAGCTGCGGATTCTGGGGGATCTGGACGGCTCCGGCCCGCTGCTGCAGGTCGTGCTGGTCGGCCAGTCGAACCTGCTGGAGCGGTTGCAGGCCCCCGAGCTCCGGGCGCTGGATCAGCGGGTGACCGTCCGGTGCGCGCTCGAGCCGCTCGAGCGCGGCGAGCTGTCGGCGTACATCACGCACCGGCTGGCGGTCGCGGGCGGCGCCGTCACCTTCACCGAGGAGGCGATCGAGGCGGTGTTCCTGGCCTCGGGGGGCGTCCCCCGCGTGATGAACCTGGTGTGCGATCGGGCGCTGCTGGCCGGCGCGCGGGCGGGCGAGACGACCATCGGGGCGGCACTGGTGGCGGACGCGGGCGGCGAGCTCGGGTTCGCGGCGCCGGCACGCGCCGGGCGGCGTCGCGGGCGCCGCCGCCTGCTCGGCGCCCTGGCGACGCTCGTGCTGCTGGCGGCCCTGGCCGCGTGGCTGCTCTGGTGGATGCCGGTGCCGCTGCGACGGTGGATGACCGACTGGGTGAATGTGCCGGCGCCCGCGGCGGCGCCGCCGTTGCCGCAGCCGGTGGGCGCCGGTCCGCTGCCGGTGCCGGCCGATTCGGAACCACCGCCGGCCGGGGAGGCCGGCGCCTACGCCATTCAGGTCGCGACGTTTCGCGAGGAGGCGCGCGCCGCGCAGGCGGTCGACGCCCTGACCGGCCTGCAGTTCCGCGCGTATGAGGTGCCGGTGGATCTCGGCGCGCGCGGCCGATGGGAGGAAGTGCTGATCGGCCGGTATGCCGGCCAGCAGGCGGCCGATCGGGATCTCGCGCGTCTGCAGGCCGGCGGCGCCTATCAGGACGCGCGCGTCGTGCAGACCCTCGGCGGCTGATCGCCGCCCGCGGCGCCCGCCCGGGCGCCTACTTCGCCGTCAGCTGATATTCCGCCTCGACCTCCAGCTCGCCGCCCGGCTCCATCCCGAGCGCCGCCTGCGCCGCCTCCCGGACGACCCGCGGCCACGACGCCGCGCGGACGACCTTCGGGCCGGCCGGCGCCACGGCCGACTCGCCGTGCTGCGCGAGATCGAGCCCCAGTTCCTCGTCTTCGTGCTCGACCCGCAGCGGGATGATGGCGTCGGTGACCTTGTAGAGGACGTACGATCCCGCGGAGGTGAAGGCCGCGACGATGACGAGCGCCAGCAGGTGGTGCAGGAACAGCGTCCAGTGGCCGGTGATCAGGCCGCCCTGGGTGGCGAAGATGCCGGTGGCGACCATGCCGACCATGCCGCCGACGCCGTGACAGGGGAAGACGTCGAGCGCGTCGTCCAGCGTCGACTTCGACTTGAAGTGGACGGCGTAGTTGCAGGTGACGCTGGCGAGCAGGCCGATGAGGATGCTCGACGAGATCGTGACGTATCCCGCGGCCGGCGTGATCGCCACCAGGCCGACCACGGCGCCCACGCAGGCGCCGATGGCCGACGGCTTGCGGCCGCGCAGCACGTCCACCGCCAGCCAGCTCAGCATGGCCGCCGCCGCCGCGGTGTTCGTCGTCCCGAAGGCGAGCACGGCGGTCGTCGAGGCGGCCAGCGCCGAGCCGGCGTTGAAGCCGAACCACCCGAACCACAGCAGGCCCGTGCCGAGCATGATGAGCGGCACGTTGGCCGGTTCGTGCGTTTCATCGTTCGCGTGACTGCGGCGGCGTCCGAGCATCAGCGCGCCGATCAGGGCGGCGAAGCCGGCCGACATGTGCACGACCGTGCCGCCGGCGAAGTCGAGCACGCCCATCGTGTGCAGGAACCCGTCCGGATTCCAGGTCCAGTGCGCGAGCGGCGCGTAGATGAAGAGGCTGAAGAGCGAGATGAACAGGAGGTAGGCCGAAAAGCGGATCCGCTCGGCGAACGCGCCGGTGATCAGCGCCGGCGTGATGATGGCGAATTTCAACTGGAACAGCGCGAAGAGCAGGAGCGGGATGGTGGGCGCCAGGCGCGGGTCGGGCAGTGCCCCGACGCCACGGAACATGAAATAGGTGAAGGGGTTGCCGATGAGGCCGTGAATGCTCGGACCGAAGGCGAGGCTGAAGCCGACCACGACCCAGAGCAGACTGACGACGCCCAGCGCAATGAAGCTCTGGAGCATCGTCGAGACGACGTTCTTGAGGCTGACCATGCCGCCGTAGAAGAAGGCGAGACCGGGCGTCATCAGCATCACCAGCGCGGTGGCGGTGAGCATCCAGGCGACGTCGCCGCCATTGACGGGCAGCCCTGAGGTCGGCGCGGTGCCGGCGGGGATCAGGGCGAGGGCGGCCAGCAGGAGCAGCAGGCCCAGGGGGATCAGGGACGTCCGTTTCACAGGCTTCCTCCGAAGAAGCAAATCTCGATGTCGCGTCAGCAAAGGACATGCCCTGCCTGCTCATGCCCTGCTCATCCGTGGATCCTGCAGTAAATAAAGCAGTTCTAGACGGCATGCCTGCCGGGCGGCGCTCGTTATCGAGCAACAAAAATGTTGATGATTCATGTTTCATCAACACAAAGGTATAAATTTGAGTGCCCGCGCTCGCTCTGGGAGGCGTGGCCCGGCTCGCCGGATGGCGCTTGGAAGGAGGCTCGCGGCTCAAGCCGCTGTTCTGACGACAGCAATGTCGTACAGCTTCAAGCGAGAGACAAAAATGTTCAGTTGCGAGGGATGGATGGCCGGCGCGGCAGGTCCCGGAGGCGTGCGCGTCAGCGGCGG
>DATLRO010000018.1:0-29913 GCA_035534615.1 Vicinamibacterales bacterium | reverse complement strand
GTCCGCCCGGACGCACGCCAGCGTGGCGTAGTGGCTGGCGGGCGTGCTCTCGCAGAACAGGCCGCTGGCCCGCTCGAGCATCAGAGCCAGCGGCAGCCCGACCGGAATCAGCGTCCGGAACATGGCGTGCAGGTGCACCATGAGCACCGATGCCGAGACACCCTTGCCGGACACGTCGCCCAGCATGAAATAGACGGAGCCGTTCGTGGGATCATTCGGATACTGCGAGGTCTGCCACGAGCCGATCGAGCCCGAGCGGCTCCTCAGAGCAGGGCCTGTACCGCCGGTGGGCCGGCGGTCGTGGCCGACGCGAGGACGGCCTGCAGCCGTTGGCGGCGTTCGACGAGCTGTTGTTCGAAGGCGGCGTCGAGCGGAACAGGCATGAGCGGGCGGTCTCTTTTGCGCCCGCGGCGGCCGTCAGGCTGACTGCGCCGCCCTGAGGGGTAGGACGCTGAATGCGCCGGTGGCGTTCACCGTCGGTGGGCGGTTCGGGAGGACGGCAAGAAATATCGTGACACGATATAATAGAAGCAGGTCGAGGCTGGATGGCGTGTCGCGAAACACCAGGCGGATGAGAACGCGCCTGTCCTCCGCCGGCCGCCCCCGGCTCCGCCGACGTCCCCGTGCCGGGGATCGGCCGGGACGCTGACGCACACGCATGGACGCATCACCGACGGTCAACCAGACACCGACCTCCCGCCTCCGCCCCTGGCTGCGGAAATATACGGCGCTCGTCCACCAGGATCTGGCCGCCACGTATTCCCGCGACCTGCACAAGTGGCTGATCGTGGCGCCGATCATCGGCGTGGTGACCGGCCTGGTCATCACGCTGATCGCCCGCATCATCCTGTACTGGATGTGGCCGCTCGTGCTCGCGGCGTACCTGCACCATCGCCTGCTCATCGTGCCCGGTCTCGTCGGCGGGTTCGTCGTGGCGGGCCTGATCATGCAGTACCTGACGCCCGACCCGGACGAGCACTCGACCGAGGAGATCATCCGCTCGTACCACGAGCATCAGGGCGACGTGCAGATGCGCCCGGTCGTGCCCAAGCTGCTGGCGGCCATCGCCACCGTCGGGTCTGGCGGCAGCGCCGCGCTCGAGGGGCCGAGCATCTACGGGGGCGGGGCGCTCGGGTCGTGGCTCTGGACGAAGCTGCGGCGGGTCGGTCTGGAGCCGCGTGATCGGCGCATCATGCTCATCAGCGGCGCCGCCGCCGGCATGGCGGCAGTCTTCCGGGCGCCGCTCACCGGGCTCGTCTTCGCGCTCGAGATGCCGTACAAGGACGATCTCGCGCACGAGGCGCTGCTGCCCTCGCTGATTGCCTCGGTCGTCTCCTACATCACCCTCGCGTCGTTCCTCGGGGCACAGCCGCTGTTCGATTTCGCGGCGGGCGCCACGTTCACGGAACGGGACCTGTTCTGGTCGGCGCTGCTGGGCCTGATCTGCGGCCTCGTCGCCATGGCGTTCACGATTACGTTCCGCCGTTTCCGGACCTTCGTCGTCGGTCTGTCCGTGCCGCACTGGGTGAAGATGGCGGCCGGCGGCGCGCTGACCGGGATCTGCGGGCTGGCGTTCGTGGGGATCTTCAACGGATCGCTGATCCCGCTGGGGCCGAATTACGAGGCCGTGCCCGACATCCTGCTGCATCATCACGGTTCGCTCGAGCTGGTCGCCTTCGGCGTCTTCAAGCTGGCCGCGACGCTGTTCTCGCTGGGGGTCGGCGGGGTGAGCGCGATGTTCGTGCCGCTGTTCCTGACCGGCGGCGCCTTCGGCGTCGCGTTCGCCCAGTCGATCGCCCACAGCCCGGTCATCGATCTCTATGCCGCCGTCGGCATGGCCGCCTTCATCGCGGCCGGCTACAAGACGCCGCTCACGGCGGTGGTCTTCGTCGCGGAGGCGACCGGCGGGCACGCCTACATCATTCCTGCGCTGATCGGCGCCGCGGTCGCCTCGGCGGTCTCGGGTGAGGCCTCCGCGTCGGGCGACCAGCGGCTGCACGAGGGCGTGAAGGTGAGCGAGCTGCGGGCCGTTCCGGTCCGCGAAGCGATGCAGTCGCAGGTGCTGTCGGTCGACGCATCGCTCACCGTCCGGGCGTTCGCCGAACGGGTCGGCGCGCGCCGGCGCCTGCATGCGGTCTATCCGGTCCTGGAGGAGGGCCGGCCGGTCGGCGTGATCCCCATGCGCGCGCTGGCCCGCGTGCCGGTGGAGCGATGGAATCAGGCGACGATCGGCGAGCTGACGGACCGGCAGGTCACGCGCGTGCCACCCGACTGCGACCTGATGGAGGCGCTCCGGCTGCTGACGAGCCGGAGCGGCCAGCATCTGCTGCTGGTCACGTCGGCCGACGGCCGGCTGGACGGGATCGTCACCAAGTCCGACATCCTCCGCGCCCTGACCACGCGCGGGGCTCCCGAGCCGGCGCCCGTCTGACCGCCCGTGGACGACGCACCAGGCTCCAGCTCTGCCGTTCGCCCGCAGCGAACAGATCGGCCCCGTTTGCGGTAGGCTGACAGGGAGGCGGACGTCGGACGCACCCGACGGGCGGAGGTGAACAGACGCATGGCGGTGGAGACCAGGACCCGGGAGACGGGCGCGGCGCGGCCCGCGCGGGACGAAGTGCAGCGGTGGTATCAGCTGCTGCACATGGGCCGGACGCTGGACGAGAAGGCCCCCAACTATCTGAAGCAGGGACTCGGCTGGAGCTATCACGCGCCCAACGCCGGGCACGACGGCATCCAGCTCGCGCTCGGCCTGACGTTCCGGCCGGGCCGCGACTATCTGTTTCCGTACTACCGCGACCTGACCACCTGTCTGGCTGCCGGCCTGACGGTCGACGAAATCCTGCTGAACGGCCTGTCGAAGGCCGACGACGTGGCGTCGGGTGGACGGCACATGTCGAATCATTTCGCCAAGCCGGCGATCGGGATTCAGAACACCTCGTCGTGCGTCGGCAACCACGCGCAGCACGCCGCGGGGCTGGCGCGCGCGGTCAAGGTCTACGGGCGCGAGGCGATCGTCTTCTGCTCGGTCGGCGAGTCGTCCACGTCGGAAGGCTATTTCTACGAAGCGGTGAACGGGGCGAGCCGCGAACAGCTGCCGGTCGTCTTCGTCGTTCAGGACAACGGCTACGGCATCTCGGTGCCGAAGGCGGAGCAGACGGCGAACGAGTTCGCGAGCGACAACTTCCGGGGGTTCCGGAACGTCGCGATCATCCACTGCGACGGCACGGACGTCTTCGATGCGTTCCGCGCGATGCGCGAAGCCGTGGCGTACGTCCGGAGCGGCCGCGGCTGCGCGCTCGTTCACGCCGCGTGCGTGCGGATCGGATCGCACTCGAATTCCGACCGGCAGGATCTCTACCGCTCGCCCGACGAGCTGGCGGCGGCCCGGGCGGCCGATCCGCTCCCGCGGTTCCGCCGGCGCGTGCTCGACGACGGGCTGCTGACCGAGGCGGATCTGCGCGAGATCGAAGCGGCCAACGCCGGGGAGTACGAGCGGGCGGCCGGCCGGGTGCGGGCGGCCCCGGATCCGGATCCGGCGAGCATCTTCACGCACCTGGTGCCCGAGCCGTGGGCGCCGGCCGACTGGCCGGACGGCCTGCCCGACGGGTCCGGCGAGGAGCAGACGCTGCTGCACGCGATCAACGACACCCTGAAGCAGGAGTTCCGGCGGAACCCGGACACGTTCCTCTGGGGCCAGGATGTCGCCAACCGGGAGAAGGGCGGGGTCTTCAACGTCACCAAGGGCCTGCAGCAGGAGTTCGGTCCGACGCGCGTGCAGAACGCCCCGCTGGCCGAGGACTACATCATGGGGACGGCCGACGGCTTCTCGCGGCTGGACGATCGCATCCGGCTCGTGATCGAAGGCGCCGAGTTCGCCGACTATTTCTGGCCGGCGGCCGAGCAGATGGTCGAGATGTCGCACGAGTTCTGGCGGACGAACGGCGCCTTCGCGCCGAACATCACCGTGCGGCTCGCCTCGGGCGGCTACATCGGCGGCGGCCTCTATCACTCGCAGAACATCGAGGGCTGGCTGACGACCCTGCCGGGCCTCCGCGTGGTCGTGCCGGCGTTCGCCGACGACGCCGCCGGGCTCCTGCGCACGGCGATCCGGTCGCGTGGGATCACCCTGTTCCTCGAGCCGAAGCACCTCTACAACCTGCCGGGGGCGAAGGCGCGCGTCCCGGCGGAGTTCGCCGTGCCGTTCGGCCGGGCGCGCGTGCGCCGCGAGGGGACGGACCTGACGATCGTGGCGTTCGGCACCGCCGTGCATTTCGCGCTCGACGCCGCCGCGACGCTCGCGGCCGAAGGGACGAGCGTCGAGGTGATCGACCTGCGCTCGCTCGTGCCGCTCGACCTCGAGACCGTCCTCCGGTCCGTCCGGAAGACCAGCCGTGTGCTCGTCGCTCACGAGGACAAGGTGCACGGCGGCTTCGGCGGCGAGATCGCCGCCCAGATTCAGGCCGAGGCGTTCCTCGATCTGGACGCGCCGATCGGGCGCGTGGGATCGACGTTCACGCCGGTCGGCTTCAATCGCATCCTCGAACGCGCCATCCTGCCCAGCAGCGAGAAGGTGCTCCAGGCCGCCCGGGGCGTCCTGGCCTTCTGACGTCCCGACCGACGCGGCGGGAGCCCCCGGCTTCCGCCGCCGGTGCACACCGCGTCACGCGGCGGCGCGCCCGGCGCGGAATCGCACACAGAGGGTTCAAGAAGCGCACACGGTCTGCCGATTTCCCCGGCGATGCACATTCTCGTCGCAGACGATGAACCGCCGATTGCCGAGCTGCTGGCCTCGGTGTGCGCGCGCGCCGGCCATCGCGTGAGCACCGCGACCTCGGCCGCCGGCGTCGTCGACTGCCTGCGCGCGCACCAGCTCGATCTGCTCGTGGTCGACCTCGACATGGCGGACACCGGCGGGCTCGAGCTGATCCGGCAGGCCCGGCACATGGCGTCGGAGCTGCCGGTCATCGCGATGACGATGCATCCGGCGGCGTATCCGCCGGAGGATGTCGCGGCGGCGGGTGGTGCCGATCTGCTGTCCAAGCCGTTCGGCATGGACCAGCTGGGGATCCGGGTGGCGCTGATCGAAGAGCGCCGCCGGTACGTGACCGACCTCGCGGCACGGGCCCGTGACGCACGCGCGTCGCTCCCCGAAGCGCCCGTCCTGGCGCCGGCCGCCGCGGCCGCCGGGCGCAGCCGCTCCCCAATCCTGCTCTTCGAACGTTTTCGCGAACGCCGACGCGGCGCGGCGTGACGCCGCGCCAGCCGCCGGATGGATCGGCCCGCCCGATTATCGACGGGTCCGGACCGGCTGTCCCCCTCCGCACATGATCCGGCCGGCCCCGCCGCGCAGGGCGGCCGGCCGCGACCCGACATGGGGCGATGACCGCCGCGCCCCGGCTATCATGGTCTCCTGGCGCTTCGGACGCGGTGCGGGCCGCCGGTCCGCCGGGGCAACAGCCGCCGCTACGGCCGCGTGCGCGCGGCGTCCCGATCGGCGGCGTCGGCGTCCGGCGGCTCCGCCGACCGGTGCTCCGCCAGAATCGCGTTGAGCGATCGGACCAGCGTCGGTCCGAGCGATCGCAGCTCGGCGCGCATCGTCACCGACAGGCCCTTGAGGACGTTTTCGCCCTCCGGCGTCAGCTCCAGCAGTACCTGCCTCCGGTCCGTCCGGCCCGGCCGGCGCTGCACCAGGCCGCGTGCGACGAGGCGGTTGGCGAGTTCGACGGCGCTGTGCGACTGAATCTGCAGCCGCTCGGCCAGCGCGCCGATCGTCGCGTGATGGGACGAGGGCAGCCCCTTGATGGCGAGCAGCATCTGGTGCTGGCGGGGTTCGAGGCCGGCGCTGCGCGCGGTCTGCTCGCTGAAGCGGAGGAATCGGCGGATCAGGTACCGGAACTCGGCCAGGCCCCGATAGTCGTCCAGCGTCGGCGCATCTGGATGGGACATGACTTCAGTATAGCGTCTGGCAACGCGTGAGCAGTCCGGTGGCCGCCCGCTCCACACGCGGCGGCGCGCCGGCGCGGAGGGTGGGCGATGGCACACGTGGCGGAACCCGACAGGACGACGACGGCGCTGCTGGTGGTGGACCTCCAGCACGACTTTCTTCCGGGTGGCGCGCTGGGCGTGGCCGGCGCCGACGAGCTGCTCGCCCCGATCGCCGGGCTGATGCGGGAGCGGGCCTTCGGCGTGTGCGTGGCGACGCAGGACTGGCACCCGCCGGGGCACGTCTCCTTCGCCAGCGCCCATCCCGGTCGCCGGCCGCTCGACGTGATCACCCTCTACGACCGCGAGCAGACGCTGTGGCCGGACCACTGCGTCCAGGATTCGCCGGGCGCCGCCCTGCATCCCGATCTGCCGTGGCGGCTGGCGGCGGCCATCGTCCGCAAGGGCATGGATCCGGCCTGCGATTCGTACAGCGCGCTGCGCAACAACTGGCAGGCGGACGGCCGGCGGCCGCCGACCGGGCTGGGGGGCTATCTGCGGGAGCTCGGCGTCCGTGACGTGTACATCTGCGGCCTGACGCGGGAGTTCTGCGGACTGTGGACGGCCGAGGACGCGGCCGCCGCCGGCTTCGCGGTCCACGTCCTCTGGGATCTGATGCGGCCGGTCGATCCGCGATCGGACGACGAGGTCCGGACCCGGCTCGCGCGCGCCGGCGCGACGGTGGTCACCGGGTCCGGGCTCTGATGCGCCGGGGCCGCGCGCGTCAGGCGAGGTGGTTCTTCAGAAAGGCGAGTGTGAGGTCCCACGCCAGGCTGGCGGCGCGGGGGTTGTAGCTGGCGCGGGCGTCGCAGAAGAAGCCGTGGTCGGCGTCTGAAATCTCCACGTTCAGGAACGGATGGCCCGCGGCCGTGAGGGCGTCGACGACCGCGCGGCGCTGCGCGGTGTCGATGTGCCGGTCGAGTCCGCCCCAGAAGAACAGCATCGGCCCGTGCAGGCTCGGCACGTGGCCCAGCATCGCCGGTGCGATGCCGCCGCCGTAGAACGACACGGCGGCCGACAGCGGCAGCGTGGCGCAGGCGAGGAACGCGGCGCGACCGCCCATGCAGAACCCGACGGCCGCCGTCGCACCGCGCGTCACCTGCGCGTCCGCGCCGAGCCAGGCGTGCGCGGCGGCCAGATCGGCACGCATCCCCTCCTCGCTGAGCGCCTTCATGTGCGGCATGATCGCCTCGAAATCGGTGTACGCGCCTTCGAAGCCCGGTCCGGTCCGGTGAAACAGCTCGGGGGCGATCGCGACGTAGCCCCGTGCGGCGAAGCGGCCGGCGACGTCGCGGATGTGCGCGTTCACGCCGAACGCTTCCTGCAGGACGAGCAGCCCCGGACCGGGCTCGCCCGACGCCGGGCGGGCGACGAAGGCCGCCATGGTCGTGCCGTCGGCTGCACGGAGGGACACGGATTCGGTCGTGACGGGAGATGCGGGCATCGACGCTGGCTCCTGTGCCGCGCGCGGCTGGGCCGCGCGCGCGAAGGCGAGCCCGGGGGCTCGCAGATGTGTCAGGCCGGCCCCGGCGGCGGGATCGGCCCGCGCCGGGGCGTCCGGTCCGTGCGCCTCGTCATTTCGGCGCGGGCCCGACCGACACCTGGGCGAGCGCGTCCGGCCGCAGCCACTTGGCGAAGGCCGCCTGGACCTGGGCGGCGGTGACGTCGAGATAGTGCCGGGCGGCGCGCATCGGTTCGTCCAGCGGCAGTCTGGACAGCGCCAGCGCCAGCAGGCCGGCGCCGATGCCGCGGACGCTCGACTCGCTCAGCGGAATCTGGCGCACCAGCAGTGTCTTGGCGCGCTGCAGCTCGATCGGCGTGACGGGCGCCGTCTGCATGGCGTGGAGATCCCGGACGATGATCGCCCGGGCCTTGGAGACGTTCGGCGGATCGCAGGCGTAGGAAACGGCGAACAGCGATCGCCGGCGGCCGATGTCGAAGGTCGAGTCGATGCTGTAGACCAGGCCGGCTTCTTCCCGCAGGTCGTGGTAGAGGCGCGTCGCGTAGAAGGCGCCCGACAGCACGTGATTGCCGACCTCCAGGGCGTAGTAGTCCGGGTCGTGGCGCGTCAGGCCGAGCGTCTCGGCGAGCGTGACATCGTCCTGCACGCGGCTCGCGTCCGGCACGGCCGTCGTGCCGGGCTGGCTGAGCGGGACGGGCGGCAGCAGCACGGCCGGCCTGGGGCCGGTCGCCGTCCAGCCGCCGAAGTACTTCTCGACGATCGCGCGGGCGGCCGCCGGGGTCGTGTCGCCGACGATGACGACGGTCGTCATGTCGGGGCGGAACACGGCGTGGTAGTACGCCTGCACGTCCGCGAGCGTCAGCCCGGCGACGCTCGCGGGCGTCGCGCTGCGCTGCGTCGGATCGGCCTTCGGATAGATGAGCGAGCCGAGCGCATGCCGGGCGAGGTACCCGGGGCTCTGCAGCTCGCCGGCCACGGCGCCCGCCGTCTGCTGCCGGACGATGGCGAACGCCCGCGGCGGCAGCGCCGGGTGCAGCAGGTTGTCGGCGAGCAGCTGGACGCCGCGGTCGAAGTGCGGCGTCAGCACGCGCAGCGAGAACGACGCGCCGGCGTTCTCGTCGGCGCCGATGTCGTCGAGCGCCTTCTCGAACGCCAGGCGATCACGCGTGGTGGTGCCGTACGCGAACAGGCCGTCGAGCACGTCGGTGACGCCGTCCTGGCCCGGCGGCGTCTGCAGGTCGGGATTGTTCCGGACCTCCCCGTACAGCGTGATCGTCGAGCTGATCGTTTCCGGCTGGACGATCAGGCGCAGCCCGTTGGGCAGCGTCATGTCGTCCGGATGCACGGTCGACGCCGGCATCGCCGGCAGCGCGGTCGCGCGCGCCGCCCAGGCCGGCAGGGTCACCGGACCGGTCACCTTGGGCGTGAACGACTCGCTGCCCTGGAAGCTCTTGGTCGAGATCGGCTTGCCCGACGGCCGCGGCGTGAGCACCGCCGTCGTCGACGTGCTGTTGTGCAGGTACTCGCGGGCGACGCGGTCGACGTCGGCCACGGTCACCGCCTCGATGGCCTGGAGATCCTCGTCCGGAGAGGCGCGGCGTTCGATCGCCAGCGCCGTCGACCACTCGTCGGCGAGGCCCGGGACGGAGTTCCGGCCGAATTCCGCGGTGGCGATTTCGTGGCGCTTGGCCGCCGCCACCAGATCCGCCGGCACGCCGTTCCTGACGTACGCGGCGATCACCTGCTGCAGCGTCGTCACCAGGCCGGCGCCGTCGGCCCCCTTGGGAAACGCGGCGACCGCGTACCCGATCGACGCGGCCGGCAGCGCGCCGCCGTTGAAGCCCGCTTCGAGCGCCTTGCCCTCGGCTCCCAGCGCGTAGATGTTCGCGCGGGGGCTCCCCAGCACGTCGCCGAGAATCTCGCCGGCCGCGAAGTCCTTGCTGTCGGACCCGGGCAGGCGGTAGGCGACCACCGCCAGCCCGTAGGGGAGGTCGGTGTCGAGCTGCAGGTGCTGGGCCTTCAGCGGCTCGAGGGTGACGGCCGGGCGCGGCGGCACCGGGTGCGACGGGATCGGCGAGAACAGCGTCGTGACCTCCGCCAGCGTCGCCTGCGGATCGACGTTGCCGACGATGACGAGGATCGCGTTGCCCGGGGTGTACCACGTGTCGTAGAACTTCTTGAGCATCGCGCCGGTCGTCCGATCGAAGGACGGCCGCGTGCCGAGCCCGTCGTGCGCGTAGGGCGTGCCGGCGAACATGTGCGCGAGGAGCTCCGTGTAGAACACGTATTCGGGGTTCGAGAGATCCTGCGCGACCTCCTGCTCGATCGCCCCCCGCTCCTTCGCCCACAGCGCCTGGCTGTCGAGCACGCCCCGCATCCGGATCGCGTCGATGTGCAGCGCGATGTCCAGATCGCCGGCCGGCACCGTGAAGAAGTACTGGGTGACGGTCTGCTGCGTGTCGGCGTCGAAGTTGCCCCCCATGGCCGCCGAGATCGTCGACAGCTGACCGGCCGTCAGGCCCGGACTGCCGCGGAACATCATGTGCTCCTGCGCATGGGCCATGCCGGGAAAGCCGGGCGGCGTCTCGTTCGACCCCACCAGATAGTTGATCTCCGTCGTGACGACCGGCGCCAGCGTGTTCCGGACGATGACGACGCGCAGGCCGTTCTTCAGCGTGGCGCGCAGCACCGGCGTCGCGCCGACGGGCGGTGCGGCCGGCGGCGCCGCGGCCGGGGGCGCCGCCCCCAGGCAGGTCAGACAGAGCGCCGCGATCGTCAGGCGGGCGACGGAGCGGCGGCGCGAACGGCGGTCGGATCGGGCATGCATCATGGCGTCGTCTCGTTCAGCACGGGCCGGCGCCGGCCCTGCCGGCGGCGGCGGTTGTTCCTCGATAGGGTACCTCACCGCGGGGCGGTGTGGGCACGGCCGTTGCGGCCGAGCTGGGTCCGCGCCGGCCGTCAGGGCTTCGCCCGCTGGTACTGCGGCGGCCAGGCCACCTCGTCGTGAAGCGCGTGCGCGGCGTGCAGCGGCCAGTACGGGTCGCGCAGCAGCTCGCGGGCGAGGAGCACGACGTCCGCCTGGCCGGTCGCGATGATCTGCTCGGCCTGGACCGGCTCGGTGATCAGGCCGACGGCACCGGTCGGGATGCCGGCGTCGCGGCGGATCGCCGCGGCCAGCGGGACCTGGTAGCCGGGCCCGGCGGGGATCGGCGCGTGCGGCACGATGCCGCCGCTCGAACAGTCGACCAGATCGACGCCGGCCGCCTTCAGCGCCCGGGCGAAGACGATCGACTGCGCGAGGTCCCAGCCGCCGTCGATCCAGTCGGTGGCGGAGAGACGGACCAGCAGCGGCCGGTCGGCCGGCCACGCCTCGCGGACGGCGCGCGCCACCTCGAGCGGAAAGCGCATGCGGTTGTCGAGCGACCCGCCGTACTCGTCGTCGCGGTGGTTCGCGAGCGGCGACAGGAACTCGTGGCACAGGTAGCCGTGCGCCATGTGCAGCTCGATCAGATCGAAGCCGGCCGCGACGGCGTGTCCGGTGGCGTCGACGAACTGGGCGACGACCGCGGCCAGATCGGCGCGGGAGAGCGCGCGCGGCACCGGATGCCGATCAGAGAACGGCTCGGCGCTGGGCGCGAGCGGCTGCCAGCCGCCCTCGGCGTCCGTGAGGGGGCCGCCGCCGCGCCACGGCGCGTCGGTCGAGGCTTTGCGGCCGGCGTGCGCCAGCTGGACGCCGATCCGCGCCCCCTGTGCGGCGACGAAGGCGGTGATCCGCCGGTAGGCGTCGGCGTGCCGAGCCGACCAGAGGCCGGAATCAGCCGGGGAGATCCGGCCGTCGGGACTGACGGCGGTCGCCTCGACCATGACGAGGCCGGCGCCGCCGACGGCGCGGCTGCCCAGATGCACCAGGTGCCAGTCGGTCGGCAGGCCGTCGGTGCTGGAGTACTGGCACATGGGCGAGACCACGATCCGGTTCCGGCAGGTCAGCGCGCGCAGCGAGAACGGCGACCACAGTCGACTCACGGGACCAATCCCTTCGCCCGGTGCTTCACCGCGCCGGCGCGGCGCGGCGGCCCCGGCGCCGGCGGGCGGATCGGGGCACTACCTGGACGGGATCATGTGCAAAATCATTGACCGGGAACAAGAGGGAACAGTAAAGTCGATAGTTGGGGTGAGCGAGCGCCTGCGCCGCCCGTAGGTGCGACGGTCCTTATGGTGCACGACCCGGGGCGAGAACCCCAGACGACCCTCCAGTCATCCGGCACGCTCCTGCTTCCCAGTCCCCGCGGCTTCTGCGCGGGTGTCATTCGAGCCATCGAGATCGTCCGGATCGCGCTCGAGAAGCTGGGACGGCCGGTGTACGTCCGCAAGGAAATCGTCCACAACGCGCACGTCGTGGCCGAGCTGGCGGCGCAGGGGGCGGTCTTCGTGGACACGCTGGACGAAGTGCCGTCCGGGGCGGTCGTCGTGTTCAGCGCGCACGGCGTGTCGCCGGAGGTGCGCGACGAAGCCGCGCGGCGCCAGCTGCGCATCATCGACGCAACCTGCCCGCTGGTGACGAAGGTGCACCTGGAGGCGGTCCGGTACGCGCGCAGCGGCTACACGATCGTGCTGATCGGCCACCAGGACCACGACGAGGTCGAGGGGACGGTCGGCGAAGCGCCCGGGGCGATCCGCGTGATCTCGTCGGTCGAGGATGTCGACGTGCTGGACGTGCCCGATCCCGAGCGCGTGGCGTACCTGACCCAGACGACCCTCAGCATGGACGACACGGCGGAGATCGTCGCGCGCCTGAAGGCGCGCTTCCCGGCGATCGTCGCGCCGCCCGACCAGGACATCTGCTACGCGACGCAGAACCGGCAGACCGCCGTGAAGGTGATCGCGTCGCGCGTCGATCTGATTCTCGTCGTCGGCGCCCAGAACAGCTCGAATTCGAACCGCCTGGTGGAAGTGGCCGAGCGGGCCGGGACGCGGGCGTACCTGATCGGCTCGGTGGCCGACATCCGGCCCGAGTGGCTGGAGGGCTGCACGCGCATCGGCGTGACGGCCGGCGCGTCGACCCCCGAGGTGCTGGTCGAGCAGGTGGTCGAGAATCTCCGCGCCCGGGGCTGCGATCGCGTCGAGGCGGTGGATGTGGTCCGGGAGAACGTGCGATTCAGCCTGCCGCCGCAGCTGCGGGACGAGCGCGCCGCGGCCGCGCCGCAGGCGAGGGCGTAGATGGGCGTGCAGGGCGTGCAGATTGACGCGTCGCCGGACCGGTGGCGCGAGACGGGAACGCCGGCGCTGGCCGATCGCCTCCGCGAGGTGATCGACCGGGGCGTCGATGTCCTGCTGGCGCGCCAGGCGGGCGACGGCTACTGGCTCGGCGAGCTCGAGGCCGACACCACGCTCGAGTCCGACTACATCCTGTACCTCCACGTGCTCGGCCGCGCGGACCGGCCGCGCATCGACAAGCTCGCCAATTTCATCCGGCGCGGGCAGCTCGCCGACGGCGGCTGGAACATCTATCACGGCGGACCGTCGGAGCTGAACGCCTCCGTCAAGGCGTACTTCGCGCTGAAGCTGGCGGGCGATCCGGTCGACGCCCCGCACATGCGCGCGGCGCGCGAGCGCGTGCTCGCCCTCGGCGGCGTCGAACGGACCAACTCGTTCGCCCGCTTCTATCTCGCGCTCGCTGGCGCCGTCGGCTGGGACATCGTGCCGGCCGTGCCGCCCGAGCTGCTCGTCCTGCCGAGCTGGGTCCCGGTCAACATCTACGAGATGTCGTCGTGGACGCGCGCCATCGTCGTGCCGCTGACGATTCTCTACGCCTGCAAGCCGCGCTGGGCCCTGCCGCCCGAGGCGCGGGTCGACGAGCTGTTCTGCGATCCGTCGCGGAAGCGGGTCGCCCTCGACTGGGATGCGACCTTCTTCAGCTGGCGCAACGTGTTCCTCGCCGTGGACCGGGCCGCCAAGCTGTACGAGCGGCTGCCGTGGAAGCCGTTCCGCGAACGGGCGCTGCGGCAGGCGCGCGCATGGCTGATCGAGCACCTGGAGCGGACCGACGGGCTCGCCGCGATCTATCCGGCGATGATGAACGCCGTCTACGCCCTGCTCGCGCTCGGCTACCCGCTCGACGATCCGATCACCGCGCACGAGATCCGGGAGCTGGCGCGCTTCGAGATCGAGGAGCACGACACGCTGCGCCTCCAGCCGTGTATCTCGCCCGTCTGGGACACCGCCATCGCCATCGTGGCGCTCCAGGAGGCCAGCCTCCCGCCCGATCACCCGGCGCTCGTGCGGGCGGGCGACTGGCTGCTGGACCACCAGATCTTCGGCGCCGGGGACTGGCAGGTGAAAGCGGGCGACACGGAGCCGGGCGGCTGGGCGTTCGAGTTCCGGAACGATTTCTACCCCGACGTCGACGACACGGCGTTCGTCCTCCAGAGCCTGCAGCGGGTCCGCTGCTCCGACCCGGCCCGGCAGGCGGACGCCCAGGCCCGCGGCCTGCGCTGGCTGATCGGCATGCAGAACCGCGACGGCGGCTGGGGCGCGTTCGACCGGGACAACACGCAGGCGATCCTGACGCAGGTCCCGTTCGCCGACCACAACGCGATGATCGACCCGTCCAGCGTCGACGTGACGGCGCGCGTCATCGAGTGCCTGGGCCGGTTCGGCCGGACCGCGGCCGACCCGGTCGTCGCCCGCGGCCTGGCCTACATCGAGCGCGAACAGACGGCGGACGGCGCGTGGTACGGGCGCTGGGGCGTCAATTACATCTACGGGACCGGCGGCGTGCTCCGCGCGCTCGAGCCGCTGCGGCTCGTCGCACGCGACTGCTGCCGCCGCGCCCTGGCCTGGCTGCGCAGCGTGCAGAACGCGGATGGCGGATTCGGCGAGACGTGCGCGTCGTACGCCGACGACACGCTGAAGGGCCAGGGGCCGAGCACGCCCTCGCAGACGGCCTGGGCCCTCATCGGGCTGCTGGCGGCCGGCCCGGTCTCCGAGCCGGCCGTCACCCGCGCCGTCGAATACCTGCTCGACCACCAGAACGGCGACGGCTCCTGGGACGAAGAGGCGACGACCGGCACCGGGTTCCCCGGCGTGTTCTACCTGAAGTATCACCTGTACCGCCAGTCGTTCCCGCTCTATGGCCTCGCCCGCTACCGCAACCTGGTGGACGGCGAGGGCGGCGTGCAGCCCGGGTGGACGGACCGCGTGATGGTGGGCTAGATGCGATCGCCCTCCGGCCTGCCGGTCGGGACGGCCGGCGACGACGTGCCCGCCCGCCGGTGCGCGGATGGCCCGGCGCCGATCCGGCGGACCGTCGAAAGGCCCGCGGACGTATGACCACGCTGGTGACCGGGGCGACCGGCTTCGTGGGGAGCGAGCTCGTCAGGCAGCTCGTGGCCCGGGGGGAACAGGTGCGGGTGCTCGTGCGCCCGACCGCCCGGACCCGGGTGGTCGACGGGCTGCCGGTGGAGACGGTCTACGGCGACCTGCGCGATCCCGCCTCGCTGCGCGACGCCTGCCGCGGCGTGCACCGCGTCTTCCACGTCGCGGCCGACTACCGGCTGTGGTCGCCCGAGCCGCAGGTGATCTACGACAGCAACGTGGCCGGGACGCGGCACCTGCTGGCGGCGGCGGGGGACGCCGGCGCGGAGCGCATCGTCTACACGAGCACCGTGGCGACGATCGCCGTCGATCGACCGGGCGGGCTGCCGGACGAGACCACTGAAGCGCGGCTCGACGAGATGATCGGCCATTACAAGCGATCGAAGTTCATGGCCGAGCAGGAGGCCCGCCTGGCGGCCGCGCGTGGCCTGCCGGTCGTGATCGTCAATCCGACGACCCCGGTCGGGCCGGGCGACTGGAAGCCGACGCCCACCGGACGCATCATCGTGGACTTCCTGCGCGGCCGGATGCCGGCGTACATCGACACCGGCCTCAATCTGGTCGCGGTGGAAGACGTGGCGGCGGGGCACCTGCTGGCGGCCGAGCGCGGGCGGGTCGGCGAGCGTTATCTGCTCGGCGCCCGCAACATGACGCTGCGGGAGATCCTGGCCGCGCTGGCGCAGATCACGGGGCGCCGGGCGCCGCGGGTGCGCCTGCCGTACGCCGTGGCATTCGCGGCCGGCTGCGCCAGCGAGGCGGTCGCGCGACTGACCGGACGCGAGCCGGTCGTGCCGCTCGACGGCGTCCGGATGGCCCGGCACCGGATGTTCGTCGACTGCACGCGGGCGACGCGCGAGCTCGGGTTCACGCCCGGTCCGGTCGACGCCGCGCTGGAACGGGCCGTGCGCTGGTACACCGCGCATCGGTACGTCGCGGACGCCGGCGACCACGAGGCGGCGGCCCCGGCCAGCCACGCGGTGTAGAGGAGACGCGCGCCATGCAGGTCCTGGTGGCGCTGGCGCTGGAGGCCGAGTTCGCGGTCTGGCGGCGGCAGCGGCGGTTCCGGCCCGTCCCGGCGGACCGCCGTGATTCCGCCGTCGCGATGCATGAGGCGGAGATCGACGGCGCGACGGTCCGCGTGGCGCTCACCGGCGTCGGGGCGGCGCGGGCGCAGGCGCTGCGGGCGGTGCTCGAGCGCGGGCGGCCCGACCTCTGTCTGGCCGGCGGACTGGCCGGCGCCCTGTCGCCGCGCCAGCGCCGCGGGACGGTGATCGTGGCGCGGGAGGTGCTGGGATCGGCGGGCGACCGCCGGTACGCCAGTGACGGCCGGCTCGTGGCGGAGGCGGAGGCGTGCGGCGCGCGGGCGATCGGCCTGCTGGCCAGCGCGGACCGGATCCTGGTGACGGCGGCCGAGAAGAGGGCGCTGGCGTCGAGGGCAGACGTGGTGGACATGGAAAGCTTCACGATTCTCGAGGCGGCGGCGGCGCTCGGCGTGCCGGCGGTGGCCGTGCGCGCGATCAGCGACGGCGCCGACGAGGATCTGCCGGTCGACTTCAACCGGACGATCGGCGCCGACGGCCGGATGAGCCTGGTCCGGATGGCCGGACAGATGGCGCGTCACCCGGCCCGGCTGGGGCGGCTGGTGGAGTTCGGCCGCGGATCGGCCGCCGCGGCGGCCGCCCTGGGCGGCTTCCTCGATCGATACGTGGGCCGGCTGGCGGCAGCGGCGCGCGAGGCGGAGGCGCTGGCGGGATGAGTCACACGGCGTTCCAGACAGAGGCGTCCCCGGTCGTGCCGCCCGGCGGCCGGATGCGGGCGGGTGTGTACCGCGGGATCGACCGCGTGGTGGTCGAGCAGGTGCCCGTGCCGCAGATCGGCGACGGCGAGGTGCTGATCCGCGTCGCGGCCTGCGGCATCTGCGGCACCGACATCAAGAAGATCACGCACGGCTTCCTGCCGCCGCCGCAGATCTTCGGCCACGAGATGGCGGGGACGATCGCCGCCGTCGGGCGCGGTGTCGAGGGCTGGCGGCCGGGGGACCGCGTCGTCAGCTTCCACCACGTGCCGTGCGGCGCCTGTTTCTACTGCGAGCGGAAGCTGTTCTCGCAGTGCGCGACCTACAAGCAGGTCGGCGTGACGGCCGGCTTCAAGCCGGCCGGCGGCGGCTTCTCCGAATACGTCCGGGTGATGCCGTGGATCGTCTCGCGCGGCATGGTGGCCGTGCCGGCCGACGTCAGCTTCGAGGAGGCGACGTTCGTCGAGCCGGTGAACACCTGCCTGAAGTGCGTGCAGAAGGGGCGGGTCGCCGCCGGCGAGACGGTGCTCGTCATCGGGCAGGGGCCGATCGGCCTCCTGCTCATGCTGCTCGCGCGGCTGGCCGGCGCCGCGGTGTTGACGACCGACCTGCTGCCGGAGCGCCGCGCGCGGAGCCTCCAGCTCGGGGCCGAGGCCTCGTTCGATCCGGGCGGCGTCGCGCTGGGGGACGAAGTGCGCGCGCGGACCGGCGGCCGCGGCGCCGACGTGGTGCTGGTGGCCGTGCCGAGCCCGGCGCTGGTCGCCGAGGCGCTCGCGGTGGCGCGTCCCGGCGGGCGCGTGGTGCTGTTCGCGCACAACGATCCGCAGATGCGGATGGAAGTGCCGGCGGCCCCGCTCGGCATCGAAGAGAAGGAGCTCCTGGGCAGCTACAGTGCGTCGATCGAGCTGCAGGCGGAATCGGCCCGGCTCGTGTTCGAGCGGCGCCTGCCCGTGGCGGATCTGGTCTCGCACCGGTTTTCGCTCGATCGGATCGGAGAGGCGCTCGCGCTGGCCGCCCGTCCGGACGGGCACTCCCTGAAAGTGGTGATCGCGCCGTGACGAACACGGGTCTCAACGGGCACATGACGGCGGCCGTGCTGCACGGCCGGGAGAATCTCCGGATCGAGCAGGTCGCCATCCCCGCGCTCGGCGACGACGAAGTGCTGGTGCGGGTGAAGGTGGCGCTGACGTGCGGCACCGACCTCAAGGTCTGGAAGCAGGGCTACCACGCGCGCATGATCGTGCCGCCGGCGGTCTTCGGCCACGAGCTGGCGGGGGTCGTCGCGTCGGTCGGCGCGGGCGTCGGCGATGGCGGCCCGCGGGTCGGCATGCGGGTGGTGCCGGCCAATTCGGCGCCGTGCGGCGTCTGCACGTTCTGCCGGAAAGGGCGGCCGAACCTCTGCGAGGACCTGCTGTTCAACAACGGCGCCTACGCGGAGTACATCCGGATCCCCGGCCGGATCGTGCGCCAGAACATGCTCGAGATCCCCGAGCACGTCGCGTTCGTCGACGCCGCCATGGCCGAACCGCTCGCGTGCGTGCTGCGCGGCATCCACGAGACCGGCATCGAGTCCGGCGAGACGGTCGTGGTCATCGGCTGCGGGCCGATCGGCCTCGCGTTCATCCGGATCCTGGCGAACCGCGGCGTGCGGGTGATCGCGCTCGGCAAGCGCCAGAGCCAGATTCAGACCGCCGAACGGCTCGGCGCGACCGCCGCGTTCGACGTCTCGCAGGTGGACGACCCGGTGCAGGCCGTCCGCCGGCTGACCGACGGCGGCCGCGGCGTCGACGCCGCCATCGAGGCGGTCGGCTCGCCGACGACCTGGCAGTGGGCGGTACAGATGGTCCGGCGCGGCGCCACGGTCAATCTGTTCGGCGGCTGTCCGCGGGGCGTGCCGGTGCAGTTCGATCCGGCCGCGCTGCATTATTCGGAAATCACGATCAAGTCGACGTTCCATCACACGCCGCGCTTCATCCGCGAGGCGCTCGACATGATCGCCCTCGGAGAGATCGCCGCCCGCGACTTCATCACCGGCGAAATCCCGCTCGGCGAACTGCCCCGCATGTTCGAGCACCTCAAACACCGCAACGGCGAGTTGAAGACTGCGGTCATTCCGTGACCGCGGCCGCGTGATCGTGATCGCACGACCGCCGGGCGGAGAACCACCGGACGGGGGTGCGGCCGTCTGGACGGCCGGGGTGGTTCGCGGGCCCGCCGCCGCGGCCGGAGAACGATGAACGCCTGGATTGTTCCTGTCGGCGCGGCGTCCGCGGGTGCCGGACTGTTCGCGTGGGGCGCCTGCCACCCGGCCGCGCAGCTGTTCGGTCCGACGATCCGCCGCGTCGGTCCCGGCGATCTGGCGCTGACGTTCGACGATGGCCCGAACCCCGCGATCACGCCCGGCCTGCTCGACCTGCTGGACCGGCACCGGGCGCGCGCGACGTTCTTCCTGATCGGCCGGTTCGTCGACGCGCATCCCGGCCTCGCCGCCGAGATCGCGGCGCGCGGTCACGTGATCGGCAACCACACGGCGACCCACCCGGGGCTCGTCTGGCGGTCGCCGGCGCGCGTCGTCGATGAGCTGGCGCGGTGCCAGGAGGCGATCGAACGGGCGACCGGACGCCGGCCGGTCTGGATGCGCCCGCCGTTCGGCTTTCGCGGCCCGCACCTGCAGCGGCTCGTCCGCCGGGTCGGTCTCCGCGGGATTGTGATGTGGTCGGTGACCGGCTACGACTGGAATCCGCAGCCGGCCGACCGATTGATCCACCGGCTGCGCCGTGCCCGGGGCGGCGATGTCATCCTGCTGCACGACGGCTGGCACAAGGCCGCGGGCGCCGACCGGACCCACACGGTCGAGGCCCTGGCGGCCTGGCTGCCCCGCTGGCGGGATCGCGGCCTGCGACTGGCGGCCGTGGAGGAACCGGCCGACATTGAGGGTGGGGCAGAGAATGCCGGATGAGGAGAGCGGCCGAATGGCAGAGGCGCGTCGACGGGTGACAGCATGGCGATGATCACACACCGGCGCCTGTGGTTTGGCGCCGCCGCCGTCGCCGTAGCGGCGATCATCATCCTCCGGCTGGCCGGCGGAGGAGCGGTCGTGTCGGTGCGTGCCGCCCGGGTGACCCGCGGCACGCTCGACGTCTGGGTCCAGAGCAACGGGCGGGCGAACCCCATCCAGCCCCACATCCTGCGTGCGCGGCTGGCGACCTTCGTGACCTCGGTCGACGTGATCGACGGCCAGCAGGTGAAACGGAGCCAGCGGCTGCTCTCGCTGGATGACACTTCCGCGCAGGCCCAGCTCGCGCAGGCTCGCGAAGATCTGCTGCAGGCGCGGGAACAACTGAGAATTGCCAGAGCCGGGGGACCCCCTGACCAGGTGGCTCAGGTGGAAGGAGACTTGCAGAAGACACGCGCGGAGCTGACGAAGCTGCGTCAGGATCATGACGCGCTCCAGAAGCTGCTGGCCGAGCAGGCCGCGACCCGGGACGAGGTGCAGCAGAACGCCCTCGCCCTGGCCCGGGCGCAGGCGACCGAGCGGGTGCTGGAGGCCAAACTGACCGATTTGAAGCGGGTGGCCGGGCTCGACGCCGAGGCGGCTCAGTTGCGGATCGCTCACGCGCAGGCGCTCATCCAGACGCTCGGGGCTCAGGTCGAGGCGTCGGAAGTCCGGTCACCGGCTGACGGCACGGTGTACCTGTTGCCGGTGCGGGCCGGCGCCTACGTGCAGGTGGGCGACGAGCTGGCGGCGGTGGCCGACCTGCGGCAGATGCAGATTGACGCCTATGTCGACGAGCCGGATCTCGGCTCGTTGGCGGTCGGGCAACCCGTTCAAATCACGTGGGATGCGGCACCTGGCCAGATCTGGCCCGGTCGGACCGAGCGCCTGCCGAAGACGGTCGTGGCGCGCGGGAACCGGAACGTCGGCCAGGTGCTGTGCACGGTGGATAACGATCGGTCGCCGGCCCTGTTGCCGAACGTCAATGTCGATGTGCGGATACAGATTCACGAAAGACGTAACGTGTTACAGGTGCCCCGGGGAGCCGTGCGGGGTGATGGCCCCGACCGCTACGTCCTCGTGATCGAGGACGGTGTCCTGAAGCGGCAGGCGATCCAGGTCGGGGTGGGAAGCGTCACAACCTACGAGGTGCTGGGCGGACTGCGGGACGGGCAACTGGTCGCGGTGCTGGGCGACAAAGAGCTCCGCGCCGGCATGCATGTCTCAGTGAGCACGATGGAACCGTCTTGAGGTGGCTCTGGGAAACCAGGCAGGCGCCGGAGTCAGGTGGGAGCTGAAGTGCGAGGAACGGTGAGGACGGGAAGCGGGCCGGGACTGGTCGGCGCATTCGGGCTGGCGGGGCTGCTGCTCGTGCTGCCGGCGGCGCCCGCGTGGGCGGCGGCGCGGGTGGACGGCATGCTGCCGACGGCGGTCCGGCAGTTCAAGGCCGGGCAGTACCGGGTGGCGCGGGCGACGTTCGAGAGGGCGGTCGCTCAGGCGCCGCGCGACGCGGCGCTGTATCAGTGGCTGGCGCGCTGCGATCTGCAGCTCGGCAACGACGACGCGGCGATCGACGAGGCGCAGGAGGCGGTCGCGCTGGCGCCGGGCAGTTCCGAGTATCATCGGTGGCTCGGCCGGGCGTACGGCGAGAAGGCCGACCGTACCCGGAGTTTCTGGCTGGCGCGGAAAGTGAAGAGCGAGTTCGAAGATGCGATCCGCCTGGATCCGTCCAACATCGCGGCGCGCCGCGACGCGCTGGATTTCTATCTGAACGCGCCGTGGATCGTCGGCGGCGGACGCGACAAGGCGCAGGCGGAGGTGAAGGCGATCGCCGCGTTGAATCCGGTCGAGGGCGATCTGGCGCGCGCGGAGTACCTGGCGCAGGATCGTCCGCAGGAGGCCGCGGTGGCGTACCAGCGGGCGCTGGCGCTGAAGCCGTCGCAGCCGGCCCCGTATTTCGAGGCGGCGGCCTTCTACGCCGGCCGGAACAACGGGGCGGCGCTGGCGTTGGTCGTCAGCGCGGCGGAAGGGGCGGTGCCGGCCGATCCCCGGATCGACTACTATCGGGGCGTGGAGGCCGCGCTGTCGGGACGCCAGCTGGCGTCGGGCGAAGCGGCCCTCCGCGCGTATCTGCACCGGGCGCCGGACGCCGATGACATGCCGTCGGCCGCGTCGGCGCACCTGTGGCTGGGGCGGCTGTACGAGCGGGCCGACCGGCCGTCGGCCGCGGTCGCCGAGTATCTGACCGTCCTCAAGCTGGATCCCGGCCGCCGCGCGGCGCGGGACGCGCTGCGGCGGCTGCGGCCGACGTCGTGAGACGCCGGCGGCGCCGCGCTCGGCAGACGTTTCGATCATGGTGAGTGAGAGCTGGTGGGTGGCGCTCGAGGCCCTGCGCCTCAACAAGGTGCGCGCCCTGCTGGCCATGCTGGGCGTCATCATCGGCACGGCCTGCATCGTGCTGGTGGTGACGGTGGCGCTCACCGGCAAGCGCTACATCATCGGGCAGATCGAGGCGGTCGGCGCGAACCTGGTCTATGCCGAGCATGTCAGCGCGAACGCCGACCAGGGGACGGCGCTGACCGACGAGATGACGCTCGGCGATCTCCAGGCCGTCCGGAACGACATCCCGCAGGTCATCCACGTCGCCGGCACGCGCGAAATCCCCATGACGGTGGTCGTCAACGGCGCCGAGCGGCCGATCACGCTGGTCGGCGTCACCGAAGGCTTCGAGACGATCCGCAACCTCGAGATCCTGTCGGGCCGGTTCTTCGACGCCGACGACATGACGTCGCACAGCAAGGTCTGCCTGCTGACGCAGGCGCTGGCGAAGCTGATGTTTCCGGCGGGGGATGCCGTCGGCCACACGGCGCGGGTCGGGGAGCTGAGCTTCACGGTCATCGGCGTGTTCCGCGAGCGCGTGTCGACGTTCGGGCAGTCGGAGATCCAGGAGGAATCGGTCCTCATCCCGTTCTCGCTCCTCAGCTACTACACCGGCGTCAACTTCGTGAAGACGCTCTACGCGCAGGCGAGCTCGGCCGCGGCGGTGCCGCTGGTGACCCGGGACGTGCAGCGGCTGCTGCAGAGCCGGCACCGCGTCGGGGCGCGGTACCGCGTCCAGAACCTGACGTCGATTCTGGCGGCGGCGCAGCGGATCGGCACCGCGCTCACCCTCACACTGCTCCTGGTGGCCGTCATCGCGCTCGTCATCAGCGGCATCGGCATCATGAACATCATGCTGGTGACCGTCTCGGAGCGGACGCGCGAGATCGGCATCCGGATGGCGGTCGGCGCCCAGCGAATGGAGATCCTCGAACAGTTCCTGCTCGAGGCGACGTTCATCAGCGGGTCGGGGGCGATCATCGGCATCCTGCTCGCCGTGAGCGTGCCGCTGCTCATCCGTCCCCTGCTGCCGGGCCAGCTGTCCGTGCCGATCTCCTGGCTGTCGGTGGTCGTGGCGCTCACCGCGTCGGCCGCCACCGGCATCCTGTTCGGCTATCTGCCGGCGCGCCGCGCCTCCTCCCTCCAGCCGGTCGAATCTCTCCGTCACGAGTGAGCCATGAAGCACACCCTGTCGATCTGCACCCTCCTGCTGGCCGTCGGCCTTTCCGTCCCGCCGGTGGCGGCGGCGGCCGATCCGCCGGCGGTGCTGACGTTCAAGCAGGCGATCGATCTGGCCCTCCTCCACAGCCAGGACGTGGCGCTGGCGGAAGCTCAGCAGCGCGTGAGCGCCGCCGAGGTCCGGAGCCAGCGGTCCGTGTTCGGCCCGAACGTCTACACCGGGACCGGCGCCGTCTACACCTACGGCTTTCCGCAGACGCCGGGCGGCGGGGCGCCCTCGGTCCTGAACCTGTCCTACGTGCAGACGCTGTTCAACCGGTCGTCGCGCGGCCAGCTCAACGCGGCCGAAGCCCGGCTGCACGGGCGCGGCGCGGGGGTGGACCAGACCCGCGACGCGGTGATTGCACAGACGGCGGGGGACTACTTCGAGCTGGCGTCGGTCCGTCAGGCGGTCGCCTCGCGGCGGACGGCTCAGGCGAGCGCGAATCGGATCGTCGCCATCACCCGGGACCTGGTGGCGGCGGGGCGGGACCTGCCGGCGGCGGCCATCCGCGCCGAGATCGAAGCCGCGCAGATCGCGCAAAGCCTCGTGCAACTGGGGGGCCGGGAAGGTATAGTGGAAGAACAGCTCCGCACGCTGATCGGCCTGCCGCCGGGACGGCCGATCCAGCTCGAGCAGGCGGTGCTGCCGGCGCGACCGCCGGAAACTCTCAGCGCCCTGGTCGCGAAGGCGCTGCACAACAATCCGGGGCTGCGCGAGGCCGAGGATGAGCGGCAGGCCCGCCAGGCGGCGCTCAAAGGGGCGCAGGGCGCGTATTGGCCGTCGGTCGATCTGGTGGGGCAGTACGGGCTGTTCAGCCGGTACAACAATTTCGACCAGTACTTCCAGAAGTTTCAGCGCAACAACGTGAACGTCGGCATCGAGGTGCAGGTCCCGATCTTCAGTGCCCAGACCTCGGCGGCGGCGGCGCTCGCGGCCAGTCAGGTGGCGGAGGCCGACGGGGAACTGCAGCAGAAGCGTGCCGCACTCACGCTCGACGTGCGGCAGCAGGCGGAACGGGCGCGCGAGCGGGCCGCGGCGCTCGACGTGGCGCGGCTGCAGGCGAAGCTGGCGGACGAAACGCTCCGGGAGCTGAATGCGCGGTACCAGGCCGGCTTCGTGAGCCTGCGCGACGTGGCCCGCGCCCGCATCCGGCAGAGCGACGCGGAGGTGGCGCTCCTGGACGCCCGGCTGGCCGCAGAGCAGGCCCAGCTGGCGCTGTGGACGACGACGGGGCAACTGGGCGATCTGGCGCACTAGCGCCGTGGATGATCCGGCGGCGCGGGCTGCGAGCCCTGCATCGACCGTTCGTGAGTGAGGAGACGACGCGCGTATGGCTTCGGTGATGAAAACGCTCCTGCTGAATCCCCCGAGCTTCGACGGCTACGACGGGGGCGCCGGCTCGCGGTGGCCGGCCACGCGGGAAATCGAGTCGTACTGGTATCCGGTCTGGCTGGCCTATCCGGCGGGCATGCTGCCGGGCAGCCGCCTGCTCGATGCCTGCCCTCACAAGATCTCCGCGCTCGAGACGGTCGACATCGCGCAGGACTACGAGTTCGTCGTGCTCTTCACCTCGACGGCCGGCTTCCAGAGCGACCTGCGGCTCATCCGCGCGATGAAGGAGCGCAAGCCGGACCTGAAGGTGGCGTTCGTCGGCCCGCAGGTGCAGGTGCAGCCGGAGGAGAGCCTGAAGGCCAGCGCCGACATCGACTTCGTCGTCCGCGGGGAGTTCGACTACGCCGTCGTCGAATTCGCGGAGGGACGGCCGCTGTCGACGATCGCCGGCGCCAGCTACCGCGAGGACGGACGGATCGTGCACAACCCCGCCCGGCCGGCGCTGCAGACCGCCGAGCTCGACGCCCTGCCGTTCGCCACCGACGTCTACAAGCGGGACCTGACGATCGAGCGGTACAACGTGCCGTTCCTCCTGCATCCCTACGTCGCCCTGTACAGCTCGCGCGGCTGCCCGGCCATGTGCACCTTCTGCCAGTGGCCGCAGACGCTCTCGGGGCACCAGTGGCGCGTGCGCTCCGCGGACCAGGTGGCGCGGGAGATGGCGCACGCCATCGAGCTGTTCCCGCAGGCCCGGGAGTTCTTCTTCGACGACGACACGTTCAACATCCGGAAGGACCGGATGCTGGAACTGGCGGCGAAGTTCAAGCCGCTGAAGCTCCAGTGGTCGTGCACGGCGCGCGTCCACAGCGATTACGAGACGCTGAAGGCGATGGCCGACGGCGGCGCGCGGCTGTTCATCGTCGGGTTCGAGTCGGGCGACGACCAGATCCTGAAGAACATCAAGAAGGGCGCGACGGTCGAGATGGCGCGCCGGTTCGTGCAGAACTGCAAGAAGGTCGGCATCCGGATCCACGGCGACTTCATCATCGGCCTGCCGGGCGAAACCCGCGAGACGATCCAGAAGACGATCGACTTCGCCAAGGAGCTCGACTGCGAGACGATCCAGGTGTCGATCGCCCATGCCTACCCCGGCACGGAGCTCTACCAGCACCTCCAGCAGACCGGCTCGCTGACCGCGACGCCGATGACCGACGAGCACGGCCACCAGCTCCCGCACATCCAGTACCAGAATCTGGGACGCGAGGAGATGATGGATGCCGTGAACCGCTTCTACGATTCCTACTACTTCCGGCCGAGAGTCGCCTGGCGGATCGTGCGCGAGTCCCTGTGGAACGCCCACGAGCGCAAGCGGCTCTACCGCGAGGCGGTCGAGTTCATGCGGCTGCGCGCCGATCGGCGGAAATACGCCGGGCAGCGGCCGCTGGCCGGCAGCCAGGCCGAGCTCTGATCCGGCTCCGCCGGCGCCGGTCACCATGTCGTCGTCCCGATCGCTGCACACGAAGACCTTCGTCCTGATCGTGCTGGTCGTGCTGCTCAGCTCGATCGGCAACGTCCTGCTGAGTGTCGGCATGAAGCGGGTCGGGGCGATCGACGCCTGGTCGGTCGACGCGCTCGCCCGCGTGTTCCTCGACACGTTCACCAATCCGTTCATCTGGCTCGGCATCGGCAGCCTGCTGGCCTTCTTCATCTGCTATCTCGCCCTGCTGTCCTGGGCCGACTACAGCTTCGTGACGCCGGTGTCGGCGATCGGCTACGCCGTCGTGCCCCTGCTCGGCTGGGCGCTGCTCGGTGAGAGCGTCAGTGATCTGCGCTGGAGCGGGATCGCCTGCATCTGCGGCGGCGTGCTGCTGATCAGCCGCACGCCGCCGAGCACCACCGGGCCCTCCTGATGCTGCAGACGGTCCTCGGGATTGCGGTCATCGTGCTGGCGGGCACCGGCGGTGAAATCGCCGTGAGCCACGCCATGAAGCAGGTCGGCGAGGTCACCAGCTTCCGGCCGGCGGCGCTCGCGCGGACCATCGTCCGCGCGGCCCGGATCGGCTGGATGTGGATCGGCGTCGCGCTGATGGCGCTCGCGTTCTTCGCCCTGCTGGCCGTGCTGTCGTGGTCGCCCGTCAGCTTCGCCGTGCCGGCCACCGCGCTGAGCTACGCGGTCGGGGCCGTCGGCGCGCGCTTCCTGCTGGGCGAACAGGTGAGCGGGGCCCGCTGGCTCGGCGTGACGCTGGTCTGTCTCGGCGTCGCCCTCGTCTGGATGGGATAGGAGGATCGCCGCCGCGATGCTGGCAGAAGCCGTCCGGTGGGTCGTGCTGGCGGGCGCCGTGCTGCCGCTGGCGTACGACCTGGTGGCGATCGCGGCGGTCCGCCGGTTCAGCAGGCGCCGGCCGCCCGGGGGCGCGGCGACGCCGCCGGTGAGCCTGCTGAAGCCGGTCCGCGGGCTCGACCGCGACTCGTACGGAAATTTCGCGAGTTTCTGCCGCCAGGACTACCCGGAGTACGAGATCCTGTTCGCCGTGGCCGACGACGACGATCCGGCGGTGCCGGTGATCCAGCGGGTGATCGCCGAGTTTCCCGGTCGGCCCATCCGCCTGCTCGTCGGGGCGCCGCAGCTGGGCGAGAGCAGCAAGGTGAACAAGCTGTGCCGTCTGGCGCAGGAGGCGCGGCACGACCTGCTGGTGATCAACGACAGCGACATCCGCGTCGGCCCCGACTACCTCCGCGCCGTCGTCGGGCCGTTCGAGGATCCGCAGGTGGGGCTGGTCACGTGCCTGTACACGGGCCTGCGCGACGGGAGCCTCGGGGCCGCGCTGGAGTCGCTGGCCATCGCGACCGACTTCGCCGCGGCCGTGCTGGTCGCGTGGTGGATCGAGGGCGTGCGCTTCGCGCTCGGCGCCACGATGGCGGTCCCGCGTGCCAGGCTGGCGGAGATCGGCGGGTTCGAGGCGCTCGTCGACTATTGCGCCGAGGACTTCGAGCTGGGGGCCCGCATCGCGGCGGGCGGCCATCGCGTCGAGCTGGCGCCGTACGTGGTGCAGTCGGAATGCGTGACCACGACCGGCGCGTTCGTGCGCCATGCCCTGCGGTGGGCGATCACGCGGCGGCACTGCCGGCCGGGCGGGCACGCCGGCCTGGTCGTGACGCAGGGGCTGCCGTGGGCGGTCGCCGCGGCGGCCGTGGCGCCGTCCGTGGCGGTTGCCGTGGCGTATCCGGCGGCGTATCTGGCGCTGCGCCTGGCGATGGCCCGGGAGGTCGGCGTCCGGGGGCTGGGGGATCGCGGGCTCCTCGATCGCTGGTGGCTCGTGCCGGTGTACGACGCGATCGCGTGTGTCATCTGGGGTGTGAGCCTGTTCCGGAACCGGATCGAGTGGCGCGGGCGCGTGTTCCATCTCCGCCGCGGCCGCCTCGTGCCGGTCGCCGGCCGGCGTGACGGCGAGTGACATCATGACTGTGTCGACCGATGCTCCTTCGGCGCCGCGGCGCCGCCTGTCCATCCTGCTGCTGCTCGCCATCGGCATCGGCATCTACATCGTCAACGCGGCGCACCCGCCGCTGCTCGACGACGCCGACAGCTGCCACGCGCTGGCGTCGGTCGCCATGATCCGCAACGGCGACTGGGCGGTGCTGCACATCAACGGGATCCGCTGGCTCGAGAAGCCGCCGCTGCACTACTGGCTCGTCGCCGTCAGCTACCTGATCTTCGGCCAGACCGCCTTTGCGACCCGCCTGCCGCTGGCCCTGTCGGTCATCGGCCTGATGCTCATGCTGTACGAGTTCGGGCGCCGGTTCTTCGACGAGCGATCCGGGTTCTACGGGGCGCTGGTCATCGGCACGAGCTTCGGGGTGTTCCTGTTCACCCGCATCATGATCCCGGAGGCGCTGTACGCGCTCCAGTTCACGATCGGGTTCTACCTGTTCCTGCGGGCCTGGACCGGCAGCCTGTCGGCGCGCGCCGGGTACCTGGGCTTCGCGGCGATGACCGGGCTGGCCATCATCACGCGCGCCGGGATCGGCGTCGTGTTCCCGTTCGGGATCGCGGGCGTGTTCCTGCTGGCGGTGGGCGGATGGCGGCAGAGCCACGCCAACCACGATCGGTGGCGGAAGATCCCCTGGATCCTCGGCGCGATCGTGTTTCTCGTGATCGCGCTGCCGTGGCACCTCATCGCGATCCTGCGGACGCCGGGCTTCTTCTGGTTCTACTTCATCAACGAGCAGGTGCTGCGGGCCCTGGGCCGGCGCATCCCGCGCGACTACACCGCCGTCCCGCTGCTGCTGTGGTGGGCCGAGCACCTCGTGTGGTTCTTCCCGTGGGTCGTGTTCCTGCCGTTCGCCCTGCGGGGATGCCCGCGACCGAAGCAGTGGCGGGCGCGGATGAGCGACGCCGACGCGGCGAAGCTGCTGCTGTTCATCTGGGCGGCGTTCATCTTCCTGTTCTTCTCGGCGATCACCGGGTCGCGCATGGAGTACTACGCGTTCGGGGCCTGGCCGGCCGTGGCGCTGCTGATCGGCCTGGGGCTCGCCCGCGCGGAGGCGGAGCGCGCGCGATGGCTGCCGCGCCTGCAGGCCGGGCTGGCGCTGCTCGGCGCCGCGATCGCGGCCCTGCTGGCGGCCATGCTCTGGGTGTCGCGGGACATCTCGTCGAGGTCCGACATCTCCAACCTGCTCACCCGGCATCCCACCAGCTTCTACCGCGTCGCCATGGCGACGGCCTTCGACCTGACGCCCGACACGTTCGCCGTGCTGCGCGCACCGGCGGCCGAGGCGGCGATCGCGTTCCTCGCCGGCTTCGGCCTCGCGTGGTGGCTGCGGCGCCGCGGCCGGGCGTGGGGTGCCAACCTGACCGTGGCGCTGACGATGGTCGTGTTCTTCTACGCGGCGAACGTCGCGTTCGCCGCCTTCTCGCCGCAGATGTCGTCGTGGCCGCTCGCCGAGGACATCCTGAGGTACTGGCAGCCGCACGATCGGCTCGTCGTGTACGGCGAGTTCGAGGCGGCCTGCAGCGTCGGCTTCTACACGAACAAGCAGGCGCTCATCTACAACGGCCGCTACAACGGCCTGGCGTACGGCTCGAACTATCCGGATGCGCCGCACATCTTCCTGACCGACGCCGACTTCCCGGCCGTCTGGAAGAGCCCGACGCGGACCTTCCTGGTCGTGCCGGAGCACCAGCAGAAGGCGGCGCGGATGCGCCTGCCGGCCGCCTCCACCTACGTGCTGGCGAAGAGCGGGGACAACACGGTGTACGTGAATCAGCCGGTCACGCCCGGACAGCCGAGCCTGGCCACCCTCGAGGCGGCGCAGGGGCACGCGACGCCGCCGGGCGCGCCGCGGTAGCGCGGGGCGCCGGCGCCCCG
>DATLRO010000017.1:0-35284 GCA_035534615.1 Vicinamibacterales bacterium | reverse complement strand
TCATGCGCCAGCGAGATTAACGCCGATTCGAAGCTGGACTTGTGACAGGCCGGCGTATCCATGTCGCCAAGTTCGGCGTGCGACGCGACGGAACACCCGCCGGCACACACCGGAATGAACGAACAGTCCCCGCAGTTCTTCCACGCCGCCAGGTGATCGAAGCGTTCCGCCGTCTGCTCGCGCCGGGTCTCACGCCGCCCGCTGATGTGCCCGACCGCCTGGCCGAGCTCGCCCGTGAATCCCGGACAGGCGTACAGCGAGCCCTCCGGCCCGACGGTGTAGGCGTGCCGCCGGTGAATCTCGCAGGGGCCCATGTGGACGCCATCGATGGTCGGAAACCCGCGCTGCTTCGTCTCTTCCCGCAGGAACGACATCTTCTCGTCCACGAAGTGGCAGGTGTCGCACACCGAGCCGCCGGCGCCGGCCGACGTCATGCAGGTGCTCCCGCCCATCGGCCGGCCGTTCGCGTCCACCGCCGTCAGCGGCAGGAACCCTTTCGGCGCCGCCGGTGCCGACTCGGTGCGGATGATCGGCTTGAACGAGATCTTGCCGATGGAGCCGGCGAACTCCTGCTCCTTGAGGAAGTCCAGGAGCGCCGGATAGCTGTCCGCCGAGGACATGTCGAAGTTGCCGCCGATCGCGATCGGCACCTTGCCGGCGATGCGCTTGAGGTTGTTGATGATCTTGTCGAACGTCCCCTGCCCGCCGCGCAGCGGCCGCATCCGGTTGTGCGTGTCGCGGTCGCCGTCGAGCGTGATCTTCACGCTGCCCAGCCCCCACGGCAGCAGCCGATCCACCACCTCCGGTGTGAGCAGCAGGCCGTTCGTGATGATGCTGATGAACAGCCGGATGCCGCGCGCGCCCGCCATCGCCGACGCCCGCTCCGCCAGGTAGTAGACGACCGGCATGTTCAGCAGCGGCTCGCCGCCGAAGAAGGTCAGCGACAGCTTCTCCGACTTCAGCGTGTCCAGCCGCTCTTCGATCCAGTCGCCGACCTCGCGCGCGGCGCCGAGCGACATCTTCGCTGCGTGCGTGTTGTGGTCGCCGTGATCGCCCTGAAAACAGTAGTCGCACGCGAAATTGCACTGCAGCGTCGTCATCACGGTGACGCGCAGCTGGCTCGTGTCCTCGCGCACTTCGTGGAAGTACTCGTTCAGCCGGCGCCGCTCGCTCTCGCGGTCCTCGACGATGAAGCCGTGCTCGGTGAGCTCGGCCAGCGTGTCCCGCTCGTCCGGCGTGAGACCGCCGGCGACTGCCGCCCGGGAGGGAAAGCTCTGGAGCAGATCGGCCACATCGGGCGAGACGACCAGCTGCGCGTCCGAGAAGGTGTTCATCAGGAACACCTCGTTCCGCTCGGGCAGCGGCACGCTCACGTTGAAAATCGAAGGCTGCATCGAGGGTCTCCCGTTGGCGCGACGATTCCGGTTTCCTGCGGGGGCGGCCCGCCGACCCACCACGGCCGAGCCGGCCCTGACGGCGCTTCTCAGACCCGCCGTGTTCCCGTCGCGCGCTCGCAGAGCAACGCGCGTTCCGGCCGCGCGGGCGCGGGCTGAATCGTGAAATGTCGAGGAATTCCGTGAAGAAGGACGTCAGACCGACCGCGGATCGCTGGCCGGGCCGGCCAACCGGCTGGCCCGCCACGGGCGGCCAGGGCGCCGGCAGGAACGCTTACTGCTTGGGGATCAGCAGGATGGATGAACCGGCCAAGCGGCTGGCCGACAGGGCCAACTGCTTGTCCCGGCAAGGCGCGGACATAAAATACTTGAAATCAATATGTTGCGCGGCTCAGGCTCCGCGCAGCCGCTTCGCAATCTCCCGGATCTCCAGCCGATCCATCTTGAACTTCAGGGTGCTCAGCGGGATGCCCAGGTAGCGGGCGGTGGCGGTCACGTTCCAGCGCGACCGTTCGAGCGCGCGCAGGATGAAGTTCCGCTCGAAGGTGTTCGTCGCCTCCTGCAGGAGGCTGCCGCTGGCCGGCGGCGCCGTGTCGAGCTGCGCGAAGTGGAACTCGAACGGCAGGTCCTCGTCGCTGATCCAGTCCTTGTCGCTCATGGCCACGAGCCGCTCGATCAGGTTCTCCAGCTCGCGGATGTTGCCCGGCCACCAGTACTTCGACAGGATCTTGAGCGTGGAATCGGAGATGCCCTGGATGTGCTTCCTGAACTTCGCCGTGTAGCGCTGCAGGAAGAAGCGCGCCAGCACCGGCAGGTCGTCCATCCGATCGCGCAGCGGCGGCAGCTTGATGGGGATCACGTTGATCCGGTAGTAGAGGTCCTCGCGGAAGCGCCCGTCCTTCACCGCCTTCTCGAGGTCGATGTTGGTCGCGGCGATCAGCCGGAACTCGGTCTTGATCGGCTTGGTCCCGCCGACCCGCTCGATCTCCCCTTCCTGAATCGCCCGCAGCAGCTTGGCCTGCAGGTCGAGCTGGAGATCGCCGATCTCGTCCAGGAACAGGGTGCCGCCCGACGCCAGCTCGAACTTGCCGAGCTGCTGGCGGACGGCGCCGGTGAAACTGCCCCGTTCGTGGCCGAACAGCGTGCTTTCCACCAGTTCCCGCGGCACGGCCGCCAGGTTGACGGCGATGAACGGCGCCTCGGGGTCGCCCGCCTCCCGATGGATCAGCCGGGCGAGCAGCTCCTTGCCGGTGCCGCTCTCGCCGAGGATCAGGATCGTCGCCGACAGCTTCGCGACCTTCTGCACCAGATCCAGGATGTCCCGCCCGGCCTTGCTCGGCCCGACGACGAACTCGCGCTCGGTCTGATCGGCGACCTGCGCGCTGAGGGTCATGACCTGCCGGTTGAGATCCTGCCGCTCGCTGGCGTTGCGGACGAGCGATCGCAGCCCGTCGTAATCGAACTCCTTGGCGATGTAGTGATACGCGCCATGCTTCATCGCCTGCACGGCGGTCTCGACCTCGTTGATCGCCGAGATCATGATCACTTCGATCAGGCTGAAGTTCTCCTTGACGATCCGGAGCAGCTCGAAGCCGCTGATGCCGGGCAGCCGGACGTCCAGCAGCATCAGGTCGACGTCCTCGCGGTTGAGCAGCGGCAGCGCGGCTTCGCCGCTCGACGCCCGCAGCACGCGGTAGTCGCGCTTCAGGATGGCGGTCAGCGTGTCGCGCATGCCTTCGTCGTCGTCGACGATGAGCAGGGTCTTGGCTTTGGCGGTCATGGGCATCCCGGAACACGGGCGGCCGTTCCGGAGCCGTCCGTCCTGCATTCAAGCAAATCGAACCCTCCGGTGCAAGCTTTGCGCCGCCGCCGGGTCCCGGCCGGCCGGCCGCCACGGCGGGCCGGATCCCTATAAAATGGAGCCGGGAGGCCCCGGCCGCGTGTCTTGACAGTGCCGGATCCGTCCGATAAGGTACGATGCGCCTGACCGGGCACCCGCCTGAGGATGCAAGACGTCGCGGTCGAGCCCTTGCCAGCGAACCGGCCGACCGATCGGCCCGCATGCCAGTCAGCGTTCGCAGCATTCATATGACATCCGGGGAACGTCGGGCCTCGGCTCTCGACGCGAGTCCGTGAAGGAGAGACGTACGTGGCGAATGAGTATGATGTCGTGGTCGTCGGGGCCGGCACGGGCGGGTACGTCGCCGCCATCCGCGCCGCCCAGCTGGGCCTCAAGACGGCCGTCGTCGAGAAGCAGAAGGCGCTCGGCGGCACCTGCCTCATCTGGGGCTGCATTCCCACCAAGGCCCTGCTCGAGCACGCCCATGCCCTGAAGGTCGTCCAGAACGCGAAGGAATGGGGGCTCGCCATCGGCTCGGCGACGCCGGCCATCGAGATGGGGCAGGTCCAGACGCGGAAGGACAAGATCGTCACCGGCCTCACCAAGGGGATCGAGTACCTCTTCAAGAAGAACCAGATCGACTGGATCAAGGGGACGGCCCGGCTGACCGGCAAGGGGCAGGTCGAGGTGACCGACGGCCAGGCGCAGGCGCTGCAGGCCCGCAAGGAGATTATCATCGCCACCGGGTCGACGCCGCGCAGCGTCCCCGGCGTGGAGATCGATCGCAAGCGGATCATCACGAGCGACGAGGCGATCGGCCTGAAGGAAGTGCCGAAGTCGATGGTGATCCTGGGGAGCGGCGCCGTCGGGGTCGAGTTCGCCTCGATCTACCGCCGCTTCGGCAGCGACGTGACGATCATCGAGCTGCTGCCGCGGCTCGTGCCGAACGAGGATGCGGCCGTCTCGGCCGAGCTCGAGAAGTCGTTCAAGAAGCAGGGCATCAAGGTGTTCACCGGGACGAAGGTCGGCAAGGCCCAGGCGTCGGCGACCGGCGTCACCGTCGACGCGACGCTGCCCGGCGGCAAGACGGAGAAATTCAAGGCCGACTACCTGCTGGTGGCGACCGGCCGCGGGCCGGTGACGGCCGGGATGGAGGGCGTCGGGCTGGCGATGGAGAAGGGCTACGTCCGGGTCGACAATCTGTACCGGACGAGCGTGCCGGGCATTTCGGCCATCGGCGACGTCATCACGCTGGGCGGCCCGCATCCGCAGCTGGCGCACGTGTCGTCGATGGAAGGGATCATCACGGCGGAGCGGATCGCGGGCCAGGAGGTGCGGCCGATCAACTACGATCACGTGCCGGCCTGCACGTACTGCGATCCGGAGATCGGCAGCGTCGGCCTGACCGAGGAGGCGGCGAAGCAGCGCGGTTACGACGTGCGCATCGGCAGCTTCCCGTTCGGGGTGCTCGGCCGCGCCAAGATGGCGGGCGAGACCGAAGGCTTCGTGAAGATCGTCGCGGACAAGCGGTACGACGAGATTCTCGGCGTGCACATGATCGGGCTGCGGTCGACCGAACTCGTGGCAGAGGCCACCCTGGCGCTGCAGCTGGAATGCACGGTCGAGGAGCTCATCCGGACGATTCACGCGCATCCGACGATGTCGGAAGCGGTGGGCGAGGCGGCGCACGCGACGCACGGCGCCGCCATTCACATCTGAACACAGAGCACGTCCTTATTTTCTGGTGTCGCTGAGGTAGCCGTCATGCCTACTCCCGTCGTCATGCCGCAAATGGGCGAGTCGATCGCCGAGGGAACCATCGTCCGCTGGATCAAGAAGGTGGGCGACCACATCGAGCGCGACGAGCCGCTGTTCGAGATTTCCACGGACAAGGTGGATGCCGAGATCCCGTCGCCTGCCGCCGGCACGATCGTGGAGATCAAGGTCAAGGAAGGCGAGACCGTACCGGTCAACAGCGTCGTCGCCGTGATCGGCGCCGCCGGTGAAGCGGCCGCCGCGCCGGCCCCCGCTGTGTCGGCGGCCGCTGCCGCGCCGGCCGCTGCCGCGCCGGCCGCCGCGCCCGCTCCGGCGGCCGCCCCCGCGCCCGCCCCGGCGGCGGCGCCTGTCGCCCCGGCGTCAACGGAAGACATCCGGCGGCAGCGCTCGTCGCCGCTCGTGCGGCGGATCGCGCAGGAGCACCAGGTCGACATCCAGCAGATCGCCGGCTCCGGCATCGGCGGCCGCGTGACGAAGCACGACATCCTCGGCTACCTGGAGTCGCGGCCGGCCCAGGCGGCGCCTGCGCTGGCGCCCGCGAAGGCGGCCACCGGACACGTGCCGGCGTTCCAGCCGGGCGAAGCGGTCGAGATCGAGCCGATGTCGGTGATGCGGAAGAAGATCGCGGAACACATGGTGCTGAGCAAGCGCACCTCGGCCCACGTCTATTCGGTGTTCCAGATCGACTTCACCCACGTCGACCGGATCCGCCAGGCGAAGAAGGCGGAGTACGAGCGGCTGGGCGCGAAGCTCACCTTCCTCTCGTTCATTGCCAAGGCGTCCGTCGACGCGCTGCGCTCGTGGCCGGTGATCAACGCGTCGATCGACGGCGACAACGTCGTCTACCACCGCAGCATCAACCTCGGCGTCGCCGTCGCCCTCGACTGGGGGCTGATCGTGCCGGTGGTGAAAGGGGCCGACGAGAGGAACATCCTCGGCCTGAGCCGGTCGATCGCCGACCTGGCGGGCCGTGCCCGCACGAAGCAGCTGAAGCCCGACGAGGTGCAGGGCGGCACGTTCACGATCACCAATCCGGGCAACTTCGGCGCCCAGTTCGGCCTGCCGATCATCAATCAGCCGCAGGTCGCGATCCTGGGCGTCGGCGCGATCGAGAAGAAGCCGGTCATCATCGACGATGCCATTGCCATCCGCCTGATGGGCTACCTGACGCTCGGCTACGACCACCGCCTGGTCGACGGCGCCGTGGCGGATCAGTACATGGCGCTCGTCAAGCAGACGATCGAGCATTTCGACCCGGCATCCGTGTAACAGCGCCGCCCCATGAAGGCTCTGCACGTCCGGCGCATTCCGTCGATCAGCTACGCCGAGGGGCTGGCGCTCCAGCGGACGCTGGTCGAGGAGCGCCGGGCGGGCCGGATCCCCGATCAGCTGCTGCTGCTCGAGCACCCGCACGTCGTCACGCTGGGGGTGAAAGGGGACGGCGGCCGATCGCACATCCTCGCCACGCCGCAGCGGCTGGCCGCCGAACGGATCGAGGTGCACGAGACCGGCCGGGGCGGCGACGTGACGTATCACGGTCCCGGCCAGCTCGTCGGCTATCCGATCCTCGATCTCAAGCCGGACCGGTGCGACGTCCATCGGTACGTCCGGGACGTCGAAGAGATCCTCATCCGCACGGCCGGTGACTTCGGCGTCGTTGCGGGCCGGATTCCCGGCCTCACCGGCGTCTGGGTCGGCGACAGCAAGCTCGCCGCGATCGGCATCCGGATCTCCCGCTGGATCACGAGCCACGGCTTCGCGTTCAACGTCACGACCGATCTGCGCTACTTCAACCTCATCGTCCCGTGCGGCATCAGCGACCACGGCGTGACGTCGCTCGCGACGCTGCTCGGCCGCCCGGTCGAGCGGCACGAGGTCGAAGACCGCCTGATTCACCGGTTCTGCGAGCTCTTCGAACGGACGCCCGTTGACGCCCCGGCGGCGACCCACGCCTGAGCCGGTTCCGGGTGCGCCGGCCGGTAGACGCGGGCTGTAAAGATCTGTAACCTATTCATTTACAGCGTCTTACAGATAAGTTCAGAGATGTGGAATAAGGGCCGGGGCGCCGGTGTTCTTATTAGCACTATGCGGACACCTATTGTTGAGAAGGTCCTGGTCGAGCGCCTCAAGGCGGGTGACGAAGCAGCCGTGGCCGACCTGGCCGCGGCGTACGGGACGAAGATCTACCAGCTGGCTTTCCGCCATCTCCGGAACCGGGAGGACGCGGAAGAGGTCATGCAGGACGTGCTGTACAAGGTCTACCGCAAGATCGACGCGTTCCGCGGCGAGTCGGCGCTGTCGTCCTGGATTTACCGGATTACGTTCAACGCGGCCATGTCGCGGCTGCGCAACGGACGATTCAGCCGGCCGAATGAAGTGCCGGAGCAGACGGCCCTCGTGTCGGACGGTGAAGGGGCCGAGGGCTCCCGCCAGCGCAAGGACGTGGCGGACTGGTCGGCGCTCGCCGACGAGGAAGTGATGCGGTCGCAGATGCGGCGGCGCCTGTGGGAGGCGATTGTGCGCCTGCCGGCGATCTACCGCGCGCCGGTGCTGCTGCGGGACATCCAGGGGCTGTCGACCGAAGAGGCCAGCGCCATTCTCAAGGTGAAGGATCAGACGCTGAAGTCGCGGCTCCACCGCGGCCGGCTGATCCTGCGCAATCAGCTCGCCGACTTCGCGGGCGGACTCTCACTGCATCACCCGCTGAGCGCGGCTTCCTAAACCGGGGCTCCGCCCCGGACCTTCGCCCGTCGCTTCCCCCGCAGGCTGCGGGCAGGGCCGCCGAAGCGCGTCCGCGCGAAGGCGGCCGGACCCCGGCTCCGGATTTCACTCCGCGACGATTGCGTTGTCGAGCTGCGTCCGTTCGTGGGCGCTGAGCGCGGGAAGCGCGACCGCTTCGAGGCCTCGCGGCCCGAGCCTGACGGACAGCGCCGCCAGTCCGCGCCGCGCGCCGAGCTCGCCGTCGAGCACCACGAAGCAGGACACCTGACGCCGCGACCCGACGGCGATGGCGTCGGCCACGCGCGCGGCGGCCGACGCCAGGGCGACCGGCCCCGGCGGCCAGAGCCGCGGGACGAGCGCGGTGAGTCGCGCGAGCGCCGGCGGCGTGAGGACGCGCGCGACGTTCGCGCCGCCGATGGTCGCGTCGCTCCAGCCGACGACGAATCCGGCCGGCGGCACGCCGGCGACCGCCAGGGACACTTCGTCCGGCGACCCGTTGATTTCCAGCGCGACCATCGCCCGCACGGACGCCGCGAGCGCCTCCGGCGCCGAGCCGAACAGGCGGCCCCGGCGCACGGTCCCCGCGCTCACACCCTGTTCGATGAGCGGCGCGGCCGCGGCCCCGGCGCAGACGATCGGCGCGCGCGGCACGAGCGGCGCCAGCCGGTCCAGCAGCGCCACCGCCTCATCACCGGTCCACTCGCCGCCCGCGGCCCCGGCGCGATCCGCGATCACCACCAGATCCGACCCGACCACGTCGCCGACATCGTCCGACGCCGTGACGCGCGTGCCGAAGCGTTCGATCGGTCCCGACTGCAGGATGTCGAGCGCCTTGCCGGCGGCGATGCCGGCCTGGGCGTCGACCAGCCGCACCTCGCCTACGCGGTCGTGCCGCGCCAGGGTGAATGCCAGCGCGCCCCCCAGATCGCCGGCGCCGATGATGACCACCTTCAACATGCGTGCGCTATTGTATATGGGGCGTCGAGGGACCGGCCCGCCGGGCGTTCCCGGGGCGCTCCCGCCGCTGTCGACCCCGGGATTGGGGATTCGGAGGATTGATGAGCACGGAACTGCACGGCAAAGTGGCGGTCGTCACCGGAGGCTCGAAGGGCATCGGCTTCGCCATCGCGGCGGCGCTCGCGGCGCAGGGGGCGGGGGTCGTCATCAGCGGGCGGGATTCCGGGGCGCTGGAGCAGGGGCGGGAGCGGCTGGCCGGGATGGCCGGCCCGGACCGCATCGCGGCGGTTCAGGCTGACGTCCGCCGTCCGGACGCGGTGGATCACCTCATGGCGGCCGCCGTGGCGACCTTCGGCGGCCTCGACATTCTCGTGAACAACGCCGGCGTCGGCCGGTTCAGCGACGTCGCGGACCAGTCGATCGACGACTGGCAGGCCGTCATCGAGACCAACCTGAGCGGGGTCTTCTTCTGCTGCCGCACCGCCATCCCGCACCTGCGGCGCCGCGGCGGCGGCTGGATCATCAACATCAGCAGCCTGGCCGGCAGGAACTCATTCAAGATGGCTGCGGCGTACTGCGCGTCGAAGGCGGGGCTCAACGCCTTCAGCGAAGCGCTGATGCAGGAAGTCCGCTACGACAACATCCGCGTCAGCTACGTCATGCCCGGCTCGGTCCGGACCGGCTTCGGGGGGAACGACGACGAGGACGGGGCCGACTGGAAGCTGGATCCGGAAGATGTCGCCGAAGTCGTCGTGGATCTGATCCGCCACCCGGCACGGAGCCTGCCGAGCCGGGTCGAGATCCGGCCATCCCGGCCGCGGAGGTGAGCGGCCGCTATTCGCTGCGCAGCGCCGTCTTCGGATCGATGCGCGCGGCGCGCCAGGCGGGCAGGCAGCAGGCCACGGTGGTGACCAGCGCCAGCGTCACCAGCACCATGACCATCGTCAGCGGATCGTCGGCGCGGACCTGAAACAGCAGGCTCGCAATGGCGCGGCCCGCCCAGATCGCGGCAACCAGCCCGATGAGGGCGCCGACCCCGACCGGCGTCAGTCCCTCTCGCAGCACCAGCTTGACGACCGCCGCCGGCGATGCTCCCAGCGCCATCCGGACGCCCAGCTCGCCGGAGCGGCGGGTCACCCAGTACGAGATCACGCCGTACAGCCCGAGCGCCGCCAGGCCGAGGGCGACCCCGGCAAACAGCAGCGTCAGCCACATCTCGAACCGCCGTTCGGCGACCGATCCGGCGATGATCTGCGTCATCGTCAGGAACCTGGGGACCGGAATCGTCGGGTCCAGACTCCACAGCGCCTGCTGCACCGCCGTCCGGGCCGCGTTCGGATCCATGGCCGTCCGGACCACCAGCGTCGTCACGCGGTCGGATTCGAGCCAGTACGGAAGATAGACGGTGGGGCTCGCCTGCTGATCCAGCTGGGTCGGGACGTCGCCGGCGACGCCGACGACACGGACGGTCGTGCCGTCGCCGCGCTTGAACGTCAGGCCGAGCGGCGATCGGCCGTGCCACAACTGGCTGGCCGCGGCGGCGGAGATGACGCCGACCGGCGCCTGCGCCGCCTGATCGATCGACGAAAAATCACGGCCCTGCCGGAGCGGAATGCCGAGGCTGGCGAAATAGCCCGGGCTCACGAACCGGTACTGGGCGAGCGGCTGCTCGTTCGGAGGGTGCGTATCGCCCGGGATGGCCACGACGTCGAACCACGAGCTGCCGGTCACGGGGAGGGCGCTGATCATGCTGGCCCGTTCGACGCCCGGCAGGGCGCGGATCTTCGTCAGCGCGTCGGTGAAGAAGCGGTCGATGCTGGCCGGCGTCGCATACGTGGAGTTCGGCAGCCGCACGTTCACCGTCAGCACGTTGCCGGTGTCGAGCCCGGTCGGCACGCGGAGCAGCCGCATGAAGCTCGTCGCCAGCAGCCCCGCCACCATGAGCAGGACGACGGTGACGGCCGCCTCGAGCCCGATGACGGTGTTGCCGACCCTGCGCGCGCGCGGGCCGTCCGACAGGCTGCGCCCGCCGCTCTGCAGCGTTTCCTGCGGGGCGGTCCGGCTCAGGCGCCAGGCCGGCAGCAGTCCGAAAAAAATGCCGCTCAGCACCGTCAGGCCGACGGCCACCGCCAGCACGGTCAGATCGATGTGCACGCTGCGGACCCGGGGCAGGCCGGCGGGTGCCACCGCCAGCAGCGCCTTCACGCCGCCGACCGCGAGCAGCAGGCCGAGCGCGCCGCCGATGGCCGCCAGCAGCAGATGCTCCGCCAGGACGCTCCACAGCAGCTGCCGCCGGCTGGCGCCGAGGGCGGAGCGGATCGCCGCTTCGCGCGCCCGGCCGGCCGCGCGGGCCAGCGCGAGGTTCGCCAGGTTGAAGCAGGCGATCAGCAGCACCGCGAGGATGGCGGTCAGCAGCAGCAGGAGGCCGGCGTGCACCGGGCCGGTCATGGTCGCCTGGAGCGGCTGCAGGACGGCCCAGAGCCCGATCGGCGTGTGCGCCTGCCGCCGGACGTCCTGCTCGACGGCGTCCAGTTGCGCGAGCGCCTGCGCCGGCCGGACGCCCGGGGCGAGCCGGGCGATCACGTCGTAGTTGAAATCGCTCATCAGGCCCACGCCGGACGTGTCGAGCGCCAGCGGCTTGTACAGATCCGGGGCCTGATTCACTTCCGTCTGCGATCCGAACAGCTGGCCCTTCGGAAACGGCCACTGGAACGACGCCGGCAGCACGCCGACGACCGTCAGCGGCGCGCCGTCGATCGTCACGCTGCGACCGATGACGTGCGGGTCGCCGCCGTAGCGGGTCTCCCAGAGCGCATGACTCAGGAGCACGACGTCGTTGTGGCCGGCACGATCGTCGGACGCGAGGAACGCCCGCCCCAGGTTCGCCCGGACGCCGAGGAGCGGGAAGAAGCGGGCCGAGACGGTCGCCATCCTCACGAGCCGGGGCGCACGCCCGCCGTCCGTCAGGTCGGCCGGCTTCACGCCGCCGATGGCCATGTCGGCGAACGCGGGGCAGCGCTGCTGCCACAGCTGGAAATGCCGGGGATTGGCCGGCACCCAGGGAAATCCGAGGCGGCTGACGACCGAGACGCCCTCGCGAATCAGGTACAGCTGTTGCGGCTTCTGGTAGGAGAGCGGCCGGAGGAGGACGCCGTTCACGACGGTGAAGACGGCGGTCGTCGCTCCGATGCCCAGCGCCAGGACGGCGATGGTGATGAGACTGAACGCTCGCGATTTCGCGAGGACGCGGAACGCGAGGCGGAACTCTGACATCCCCGTGGCCTCCGGAAGAGAGACGCAGCAAGACGCGCGCACCCCGCTCAGAAAGGCATCTTACGACGCGGCCGGCCGTCGCGCCAAGCCGCGCGCCTGCCGCGGACAGCGCGCGGCAACCGGCGGATCGCGCTGAATCGCCGGCAAATCCCCGGCCGGCCCGATGACCGGTCAGTCAGTGTGCAACCAAGCCGGCCCGGGCGCCGCCAGGCGGCTGCGCGCGTCAGAATTCCGCGGTGCGCAGGACCCCGTCCGGCCGTGCGGGCGCCGGGTATAATTCGCGCGGCGACGATGGACACACTGGCCCACTATCGACTCCTCGAGCAAATCGGCGCCGGCGGCCTGGGTGACGTGTTCCGCGCGCGCGACACGAAGGTCGGCCGGACGGTGGCGATCAAGATCGTGCCGGACGCGATCGCCGGCGACCCGGACGCCCGCGCGCGACTCGTCGCCGACGCCCGGCTGGCCGCGTCGGTGTCGCATCCGAACGTGGCGACCCTGTTCGAGGTCGGCGAGGATCAGGGTCATCTGTTCCTCGCCATCGAGTTCGTGCCGGGCGAGCCGCTCCGGCAGGTGATCGGCGGCCGCCCGCTGCATCCGCGGCGGGCGGTCGAGATCGCGGTCCAGATCGCCGACGCCCTCGCCGAAGCGCACGCCGCCGGTGTGCGTCACCTCGATCTTTCCCCCGACACCATCGTCCTCACGCCGAAAGGAACCGCGAAGCTGCTCGATCTCGGGCTCTCCGCCTGGACGGCCGGCGGGCGGGCCCGCACGGCCGCGGCCGTGCGGCTGGCCAGCGAAGGGCAGACGGAACTCACGACCGCGTCCTATCTGTCACCGGAACAGGCACTCGGCGGCACGGTGGACGACCGGAGCGATCTGTTCTCGCTCGGCGCCGTGCTGTTCGAGATGCTGACCGGGCGCCCGGCGTTCGCCGGCGCGACGCCGACCGACCAGGCGCTGGGCGTGATGCAGGCGCCGGCGCCGCCGCCGGGCCGGCTGAATCCCGGGGTGCCGGCCGAACTCGATCCGATCGTCGAGCGGGCGCTCGCGAAGACGCCGGATGCCCGCTATGCCAGCGCGGCCGCGATGGCCGCCGATCTGCGGAGCGTGGCGGCCGTGCTCGACATCCGCAGCGGCGACAGCGCGCCGCCGTCGCTCGTGCCTGCCGTCGCGCAGCGTTCGTGGTGGCCGGTGGTGCTGGCGCTGCTGGTGATCCTGGCCCTCGCCGCAGGGCTGTGGTGGTGGCTGTCCGGCTGATCGGCCGGCCAGCGCGGTGCCCGGGATCGACGTCGCGCGGTACGCGCGACACTAGGACAGGCCGAGCACGTCCGACAGGCTGCCCAGGTCGATGTTGGCGCCGGAGACGACCACCGCGACCGTGCGTCCCCGGACCTCCAGCCGCCGCGACGCCAGGGCCGCGACCCCGACCGCCCCCGCCCCTTCGACGATCAGGTGCTCGAACGCCGCGAGCCCGCGGATGGCGGTCTGCAGGTCGTCCTCGCCGACCAGCGCGATCCGGCTGACGAGCTGCTGGATATACGCGAAGGTGAGGGTCTCGGGATCCGCGTTGCCCACGAGGCCGTCGGCCAGCGATGGCCCGACTTCAATCTCGATCAGGCGTCCGGCCCTGAGACTCGTGCAGAAGACCGGCGAGGCCTCGACTTCCACGCCGGCGACCTCGCCGTGCGGGCTGATGGCGCGGGCCGCGACCGCCGCCCCGCTGATGAGCCCGCCGCCGCCGACCGGGACGATCAGCAGGTCCACGCCCGGCAGATCTTCCAGGATCTCCAGCGCGACCGTGCCGGCGCCCGCAATCACGTCAGGATGGCTGTACGGAGAGATGAACGTGGCGCCCGTCCGGGCCGCCAGCGCCTTCGCCGCACGTTCGGCGTGGTCGTAGTCCTTCGCGTCGGACTGCAGGACCGCGCCGTGGTGACGGATCGCGTCGATCTTGGAGCGCGGTGCGTTCCGCGGGACGAACACCGTCAGCGGCAGGCCGAGCTGGTCCGCGGCGTACGCGAGCGCCCGGCCGTGGTTGCCGGCCGAGGCCGTGACGACCGGCGGGCGCGGAGCGCCGGTCCGCTCGATCAGCGCGAGTCCCGCGTTGAACGCGCCGCGGGCCTTGAACGAGCCGGTGATCTGCAGCGACTCCAGCTTCAGGTGGACGTTCGCCCCGGTCGCGGCCGACAGCCAGTCGGAGCGGACGAGCGGCGTGCGCCGCACGAAATCGCGGATCCGCCGCCGGGCGACGAAGACGTCCGCAAGGGCCAGCAGGCTCACGGCCGGTCCGTGTCCCGGGCCGCGCCGGCGGACGTCAGGATCTCCGCGAGATTCCTGCTGAACGCCGAGCGCGCCATCACCTCGTCCACGCCCGCCGCGCGCGCCGCCCGGATGGTGTCGGTCTGCACGTGCGACACGAATCCGATGGTGCGGATGTCGCGGCAGGCGGCATCCGCCTTCAAGGCGGCCACCGTCGCGATCGGGTCGAGCCGGCGGCTGTTCAGGTCGACCAGCACGAGCGCCGGCTGGCCGGTCCGCGCGAGGTCCAGCACGTCGGCCGGCGAGCGGGCGAAGGCGACCTCGACGCCGAGCGGCCCGGCGGCTGCCCGGATCTTCGACGCGAACATCAGGTCGTCGACGGCGGCGAGAATCATTGGGGTTCCTTCATCTGGCGCTCGGGCGCTCGGGCGCTCGCGGTTATTCAATTATCATAGACGTCTATGATGCTCGACATACGCGCGGTGCAGCCGTTCTTCAAGAACGGCTTCGTGCTGGGGTGTGAACGGACCCGGGAAGGCGTCGTGATCGATCCCGGCGACGAGGTGGACGAACTGCTCGACATCGTGCGCGCCAGGCAGCTCACGGTGATGCATATTCTGCTGACGCACGCCCATCTCGATCACATCACCGGCGTGGCGAAGGCGAAGAGGGAGCTGCAGGCGCCCGTCTACCTGCACCGGGACGATCTGCCGCTTTACGAGTCGGTCGTCCAGCAGGGACTGATGTTCGGCCTGCACGTCGAACCGCAGCCGCCGGTCGACCGGTTCTACGAGCCGGGCCAGGTCATCCCGTTCGGCGGCTACACGGTGCGGCCGCACCACACCCCTGGCCACTGCCCCGGCGGCGTCTGCCTCCAGGTCGGGCCCGAGGGGGCCGCCGGCCAGCAGCTGTTCGTCGGGGACACCCTGTTCGCCGGATCGATCGGCCGCACGGATCTGCCTGGCGGCGACTACGCGACGCTGATTCGGTCGATCAAGGAGGTCCTGTTCGCGTTCGGCGACGCGGCGGTCGTGTATCCGGGCCACGGCCCGGCGACGACCATCGGCGAGGAGCGGCGGACCAATCCGTTTCTCCAGTGACGCGCTCAGGCGTCGTCCGCCCGGCTCCCGCGCGTCACCGAGAACTCCACGCGGCCGACGCGCAGCCGGTCGCCGGCCGCCAGCGTCCCCTGCGAAATCCTCGCGCCGTTCACGAACGTGCCGTTCGTACTGTCCAGATCGACCACCTGCATCTGATCGCCGTCGGCGGTCAACCGGCAATGCAGCCGTGACACGGTGACCCGATCGACGATGAAGTCGGCGCGCGTGGCCCGGCCGATGGTCTTGATGGCGCCCGCCGAGAGCCGGAAGGTGTGCGGCGGCGCGCCGGTCTCTTCAATAGTCTGCAGAATCCACATAAGCAGGGATGAACGGCCGGCAGCGGTCAGCCGAAGTCGCCGGCCGGAGGCCTATTGTACCGCCTCCGGCCGGTCCGGCGGCCGGAGGCGGACCGGGCTGTCCGTTCCGTGGGACGGTGCCGGGCGGGAGGCCTGGCGACGGGCGAAGCCGGCGGCCGAGCGGGGGCCGGCCGGTTTCGATGAACTTCCGGGGCCGTTTCATCGTCTGAAGGCATGTAAGTGCAACGCCCGGTTACCGTCCGGGCCATCGAGGGACGAATGAAGAGGTCGCGCAAACTGGCAATCGGCGGTGTCGTGCTGGTGGTCCTGCTGGCCGGCGTGTACGGATTCGCGGCGATCGACGGGACCGGCAAAACATTCGACGCGTCGAAGCTGGTCACGGTGACGCGCGGTACGATGGTCAGCTCCGTCGTGGCAACCGGCAAGATCGAGCCGATCACGAAAGTTGAGATCAAGTCGAAGGCGAACGGCATCATCAAGTACCTGCCGGTGGACATCGGCGACACCGTGAAGACGGGCGACATCCTGGCGGAGCTGGATCGCGAGAATCTCGAGGCGAGCCTGCGCGAGGCCCAGGCGAATCTGCAGGCCGCCCGGGCGAACCTCGAGGCGGCCAGGGCCGAGCTGAGGAAGAACGTCGTGGAAGCCGAGGGGCCGGACGTCGAGTTCGCGCGCCGCGCGTACCAGCGGGCCGACCGGCTGTACGGGCAGAAGCTGATCGCCCAGTCGGACCTGGACCAGGCGCACAGCACGATGGATCTCGCGGTGAACCGGCAGCAGGCCGCGAAGGCGCAGCTGGCGATCAGTCAGGCGAAGGTCGCGCAGGCGGCGGCCCAGGTGACGCAGGCGCAGGCGGCGGCCGACCGGGCGGCCGAGGATCTCGCCAACGCGACGATCCGGGCGCCGATCGACGGCACGGTGCTGTCGCGCGACGTGCAGGTCGGCAGCCCGGTCTCCTCGATCCTGAACCTGGGCGCGAACGCGACGCTGGTCATGACGCTCGGCAACATCCATCAGGTCTTCGTGCGCGGCAAGGTCGACGAAGCCGACATCGGCCAGGTGCGGCTGGGCCAGCCGGCGCGGATCCGCGTGGAGACGTTCAAGGGGCGGATCTTCAACGGCAAGGTGACGCAGATCTCGCCGATGGGCGCGGAGAAGGACAACGTCACGACGTTCGAGGTGAAGGTCTCGATCGACAATCCCGGCGGCGAGCTCAAGGCGAACATGACCGCGAACGCCGAGATCGTGCTGGCCCAGTATCCGGACTCGCTCATCATCCCGGAGTCGGCGGTCGTCTACGACGCGAAGCGGCAGACGTTCGTCGACGTCGTGGCGCCGGGGACCAGGCAGGGCTACCGCCGCGTGGCGGTCAAGCTCGGCGTCGGCAACGGCACGAACACGCAGGTGCTGACCGGCGTGAAGCAGGGCGACCAGCTCGTGCTGCCCAGCTAGCCTGCCGATCGTCCGCGACACGAGGTCGTGCCATGCGTGAAGCGCTGGTCCAGTCGCTGCAGAATCTGAGAGCGAACAAGCTCCGCAGCTTCCTGACGATGTTCGGGATCCTCTGGGGGGTCATTTCCATCGTCATTCTGTCGGCGACCGGCGAGGGGTTCCAGCTGGGCAACCAGCACGTGCTGGAGCAGCTCGGCGAGAACATCGCCATCGTCTTCCCCGGGCGGACGAGCATGCAGGCCGGCGGGCAGCGGGCGGGGCGCCGGGTGATCCTGACGGCCGGCGACGCCCGCGCGCTCGCGACCCAGTCGCCCATGGTTGCCGTCGTCAGCCCCGAGATCGAGCGCGACGATGTCAGCGTCAAGAGCCGGTACAACTCGGCGTCGGCATCGGTCCAGGGCGTGGAGCCGGCGTATCAGCAGATCCGGACGCTCGACCTCGAGTACGGCCGGCCGCTGAACTGGCAGGACGAACAGCAGGTCCACCGCGTCGCCATCATCGGCGCCGACATGCTCGAGCAGCTGTTCGGCAGGCGCAACGCGCTCGGCCAGACGATTTCGCTCAACGGCATCCCGTACACGGTCGTCGGCAAGATCCGGAAGAAGGACCAGGACAGCAACTACAGCGGTCCGGACAACCGGAAGATCTTCGTCCCCTTCTCGGCCATGGAGCAGGACCTGCCGATTCCCGACGGCCAGCCCGGACAGCTGTCGGACATCATCGTGGCGCCGAAGCCGTGGGTCGTGGCGGAGCTGCCGAAGATCCTGGCGGCCCGGACCGGCAGCATCGAGGAGGTCGACTGGCCGCTCGCCAGGGAGATCCGCCACGTGCTGGCGCGGCGGCACGGCTTCAACCCCGACGACAAGGACGCCGTGCCGGTCTGGGACACGTCGCTCGAGACCCTCCTGTTCGCCAGGATGATCGACAACATGCGCCAGTTCTTCATGATCGTCGGCTTCATCACGCTGGCGCTCGGCGGCATCGGCGTCATGAACATCATGCTGGTGGCCGTCAAGGAGCGGACCCGCGAAATCGGCGTCCGCAAGGCGCTCGGCGCGACCACCTGGGCGGTCGAGCGGCAGTTCTTCCTCGAAGGGTTCTTCCTCACGATGCTGAGCGGCGGCATTGGCATGGGGGTGGCGCTGCTCATCTGCCACCTGATCAACCTGCTGCCGATGCCGGAACGGTTCGCCGGCATGATCGTCTCCTGGCAGAGCGGCGCCATGGCGGTCGGCACGCTCGCGCTGATCGGCGTGGTGACCGCCACGTACCCGGCCCGGCGGGCGGCGCAGCTGCCGCCGGTCGAGGCGCTGCGGTTCGAGATGTAGCGATGGCACCGAACGGAACGCAGACAGACGCCGCCGTGTGGCCGATCCGCGCGGCCAGCGCGCCGGTGCGGCGCCGCGCCAGCCTGTTCTCGTGGTACATGCTGCGGGAGATCGTCCGCGAGGCCCTGGACGGCCTCTACCAGCATCGCATCCGCGCCGGGCTGTCGATGCTCGGGATCTCCTGGGGCGTCGTCAGCGTCGTCATGCTGCTCGCCTACGGCAACGGCTTCCGGGGAGCGCTCGTGGCCGGCTTCCATGGCGCGTTCGGCGACGGCGTCGTCGTCGGCTGGCCGGGGCAGACGAGCCTGCAGGCGGGCGGCGAGCGGGCCGGCCAGCGCGTGCGGGTGACCCCCGACGACGTGCTGGCCATGCGCGAGCTGCCGTTCGTCCGGGCGGCCAGCCCGGAAATCGTGAAGCGGTTTCCGGTCGCCTTCGGCGAGCGGATGGGGACCTACGCGATCCGCGGCGTCAGCGCGAGCTACGGCCCGATGCGTGCCGAGAAGCCGCAGCTCGGCGGCCGCTTCCTGTCGGCCGACGACATCCGGCTGCACCGGCGGGTGGCGTTCATCGGGACCGACGTCCAGAAGAAGCTGTTCGGCGGGATGCCCTCGGTCGGCCAGACGATCCGCATCGCCGGCCAGCCGTTCGATGTCGTCGGCGTCCTGGCCGACAAGGTGCAGCTGTCGACGTACTTCTCGCCCGATACGCAGTCGGTCTTCGTCCCCTACACGACGATGAACCAGCTGACGGACACCCAGTACGTGTCGACGTTCGTCTTCCAGGCCGACAGCGCCCTGCTGGAGCCGCAGGCGACCAAGCAGGTCCGCGAACTGCTGGCGCGGCGCTACCGCTACAACGCGGCCGACAGGCGGGCGGTCACGATGAACGGCTCCGAGCAGAGCATGCAGGCGGTCAGCGGAATCACGAACGGCCTGAAGCTGGTACTCGGCTTCATCGGCGTCCTGACCCTGATGATCGGCGGCGTCGGGATCATGAACATCATGTTCGTGTCGGTCACCGAACGGACGCGCGAGATCGGCGTCCGGAAGGCGCTCGGCGCGCGCCGCAGCGAAATCCTCTTCCAGTTCCTGCTCGAAGGGCTCGTGACGACCTTCGCCGGCGGCCTGGTCGGGGTCCTGGTGTCCTACGTCCTCGTCTGGCTGTTCAGCCCGCGGCCGTTCCTCGCCGAGCTGCTCGACGACCGCAGCCGCGTGACCGACATCCATCTCATCCTGTCGTTCGACCTGCTCGCCGTCTGCTCCGGCATCCTCATCATCGTCGGGCTCGTCAGCGGCCTCCTGCCGGCGCTCCGTGCGTCGCGCATGGACCCGATCGAGTCGCTGCGGTACGAGTGAGACACGACAGGTGACGGGCGGGGCGCCGCGCGTGTCGCAGCGCGGGGCTTCAGCCCCGCCGTGTTCGTGCTAGGGCCGGCCGGCGGAATCGACTGCTCTCAGAATCGCCTCCGCCGACCGATCGATGTCCTGTTCCGTCGTCGACCAGTTGGAGACGGAGATGCGGATGGCGGGACGTCCCTGCCACGTCGTGCCGCCGAGCCAGCACGTGCCGTCGCGCTGAACCCGGGCGATGACGTCACGCGTGAACGGGTCGACTCCGACGCCGGCCGGCGGCTGCAGCCCCACCAGCACCTGGTTCAGGACGACGTCGTTGAGGATCGTGATGCCGGTGCGCTGCGCGAGCCGGTCCGCCATGCGGGCGGCGAGGCGACAGCAGCGGTCGACCAGAGCGGCCACGCCTTCGCGCCCCAGGGTCTTCAGCGTGACGTAAATCGGGAAGCCCCGCGCCCGCCGCGACGATTCGGGCACCCAGTCCATGGCGTGACGTTCTTCACCGGCACCGCGCACCAGGTAGGAGGCGGTGAGGCTCATCGCCGCCTGATGGGCGCCCGGGTGCGCGACGAACACCAGGCCCGAGTCGTACGGCACGTTCAGCCATTTGTGCGCGTCGGTCGACCATGAATCGGCCTGTTCGACGCCCGCCAGGTGGTGGCGCAGGGCGGGGCTCGCGGCGGCCCAGAGTCCGAACGCGCCGTCCACGTGCAGCCAGGCGCCGTGCTTCCGCGTGATGGCGGCGATCGAGGCGAGCGGGTCGAAGGCGCCGGTATTCACGTTGCCGGCCTGGGCGCAGACGATGATCGGCGGACGGGCCGCGGCCAGCGCCCGCTCGAGCGCCTCTGGAATCATCCGTCCCTGCGCGTCGGCCGCCACGCGCCCTGCCCGTGCGGCCCCCAGGCCGAGCATCCGCAGCGAGCCGAAAATCGAGACGTGCGCCTCCTCGCCGACCAGGATCGTGACCGCCGGCGCCCCCTGCAGGCCGTCCGCTTCCACGTCCCAGCCGGCACGACGCAGCACCTCGTGCCGGGCGGCTGCGAGCGCGGTGAAATTCGCCGTGTGGCAGCCGGTGACGAACCCCGTGCTGACGCCGGCCGGCAGGCCGAGCAGCGCGGTCAGCCAGCCGGCCGCGATCTCCTCGACGACCGCCGCCGCGGGAGACAGCACGTAGGCGGTCGCCGGCTGATCCCACACCGACGTGAGCCAGTCGGCGGCGACCGACACGGGAAAGGCCCCGCCGACGACGAAGCCGAAGAAGCGCGGGCCGGCGGTCGCGACGATGCCGGGATCGGCCGCGCGTGCGAGATCGGCGAGTACCTGGTGCGGATCGCGAGGGGAATCGGAGAGCGGACCGCCGAGCGCCGCCCGGAGCTCCTCGAGCGTGCCGCGGGCGCCGACCGGGCGCTCCGGGAGCCGCTCGAGGTACGACGCCGCCAGGTCGACGGCCTGCCGCAGCAGATCGGGGTCGGTGGGCGTCGGCATCGGCTGGCGGCTGATCTCAGTGCCTGGCCGCGAACGTCTTCCGAAGCCAGGCGGCGATCCCGGATGTCGCAACGCCGCTGACGTGCTTGTCGGGCAGTTGCGGGTACTCGTCCACCTCGCCGGTCGTGGCCGGCACCAGCAGGTGGTTGACGCCTGGCACCTCGATCAGCCCGACGGCGGCGCCGCCGTGCTTGCGCGCCTTCGCCAGCTGCTCGAGCCTGGCGGCGTCGGCCGCCGGCACTTCCCGATCCAGCGCACCCTGGACGATGAGGATCGGCTGCTCCACGTGCGCCATCACCTTTGCCGGGTCGAAGGTGAGGAGGCTCTTGAACAGCGGCGTGTCGCTCTGCTGCCGCACGACGGGCGAAATGCCCTCCCAGCCCTTGCCCGAGACGACCGCCTTCTGGATCTTCTTCTGCATCGCGATCCGCTTCTCCTTCTCGGCGGCCGGCAGCGTCATCAGGCCCAGGAGATGCTCCTGGCGCTCCAGGAGCGCGGCGGCGCCGGTGGTCGAGGCGGTTCCGACCAGAATGAGCGCGGCGATCTTCTTCTCCTTCGCCGCCGCGAGCATGGCGATGTCTCCCCCTTCGCCGTCGCCGAGCATCGCGATCCGATCGTGATCCACGTCCTTCAGGCCGGCCATGTACTTGACCGCGGCCCGCGCGTCGGAGGCGTAGTCCTCCAGCGTCGCCGCGTCCGGCCGCCCGCCGCTCTGGCCGGTGCCGCGGTTGTCGTAGCGCAGCACGGCGAAGCCGGCGTCCGCGAGCGCGCCCGCGAGCTGGCCGAACACCGGGATGCCGGCCGTCACCGCGTCACGGTCGCTCTGCGCCGGCGGGCCGACGAGGATCACGGCCGGCAGCTTCCCCGCGGGCGCCGGATGTCCGGCCGCGGCCATCGGCGTGGACAGGGTGCCGGCGAGGCTGAAGCCGTTGGCCGGAATGTTCACGTCCCGGTCGTTGGGCCGCGAGATGAGCAGGCGCCGCGTCGAGACCGACGCGATGTCCTCGCGCACGACCTGCAGCGACTGCTGGGGGCTGTCGAAGCGGAGCAGCCGGCCGCTGGCGTCGGCGAGAATCGTGGTCGCCACGGGCGGCTGGTTGGCCGGCAGGAACGTGACCGGCGTCAGGCGCGCGGAAATCCGACGCTCGGCCGTCTGCAGCTCTTCGGTGGACGAGGGACCGACGTGCGCGTCGTACTGGATGTGCGGCGCCGCGTAGATGTGCAGCGTCGAGCCGGGCGCCGCGCTGACGAGCCGCTCGGCCAGCGCCTCGTACGCGCCGAAGAACGGGTTCGGGAGGATGATCGCGTCGGCCGGCACCGCTTCGGTGGCCGGCGCTCCCGTCCCCCCCTCCCGCACGGTGGCCGTGCCGTTCGCAAACGTCGTCTCCTGGGAGACGGCCTGGCCGTGCACCGTCGCCAGCAGCATCAGTTCCTTCGGGTGCCAGGTGGCGTCGTACCGGATCACCATCCGGCGGAGCAGGATATCGAGCGGCGCCCCGAGGCGCCCGGTGCTGTCGATCGTCCAGCCGCTGGCGTCGGCCGTGATCGTCGTCTCGACGGTGCCCACCGGGACCGAGCGCACGAAGACCGTGAAGCTGGCCGATTCGGCCTCCATCGGCGTCGCCGGCGCAGGCGCCGGCTGCGGCCGGGCGGCGGGAGCGGCCAGCAGGAGGGCGGTCAAGGCCACGGTAAGATGGAGGGGACGCATCGACGGTCAGAATATCATGACGGTTCCAGCCGACCAGTATCACGCCGCCCGGGAGCGGGCCGGCCTGTTCGATCGAACGGCCCGCGGCCGCCTGCTCGTTTCCGGCGGCGATCGCGCGGCGTTCCTGCACGGCATCCTGACCAACGACATTGCGGCGCTGGCGCCGGGTCAGGGCTGCTATGCGATGTACCTGACGGTCCAGGGGCGGGTGATCGCCGACATGGACGTGCTGAACACCGGCGACGCCTTCCTGCTCGGCGTGCATGCCGACGTGACGGCCGCGCTGTGCGCCCGGCTCGATCAGCTCGTCTTCACCGAGGACGTGCGCATCGCCGACGGCACGGACGCGCTGGCGGAGTGGCATGTCTGCGGGCCGGAGGCGGCCGTCCTCGTGGCGTCCCTGGCGGAGGTGAGCGAAGGCCGGCTGGCGCCCGCGCGGCTGGCGGCCCTGCCGGAGTACGGGAGCCTGCCGGTCCGGATCGGCGCCGGGGATGTCCGTGTGGCGCGGCTGAGCCCGACCGGCCTGGACGGCTTCAGCCTGTTCGTCGACGCGGCGCACGGGACGTTCGTGCACCGGACGCTGGTGGCCGCCGGCGCGGTCGAGCTGTCGCCGGAGGTCGTGGAGACGCTGCGCGTCGAGGCCGGCGTGCCGGCGTTCCATCGCGACATCGACGAGACCACGATTCCGCTGGAGACGGGGGTGGAGGCGCGCGCGATCAGCTTCACGAAAGGCTGCTACGTCGGCCAGGAGGTGATCGTCCGCGTGATGCACCGCGGGCACGGCCGCGTGGCGCGCAAGCTGGTCGGGCTGGCCGTCGACGGGGAGGTCGTGCCGGTCCCCGGCGATCCGATCCGGGTGGGCGATCGTGACGCCGGCCGCGTGACGAGCGCCGTCCGGTCGCCGGCGCTCGGGCGTCCGATCGCGCTCGGGTACGTCCACCGCGACTGCCTGGAGCCGGGAACGGCGGTCGAGATCGTCCGTGCCGACGCCCGGCTGCCGGCCGTCGTCACGGCGCTGCCGTTCGTCCGGCAGGAGCCGGGGCGTCCGGCCCCGTCAGCTGCGCGATGAGCTCGCGGTCGGCCGGGGGGAACGGAAGGGCCGTCAGCTCGCCGCGCGCCACCCACCGCATCTCCTGGCCGAGCAGGGGACGGGCGGCGCCGGTCAGTCGGCACGCGTAGAAGTGGAGCTCGACGATCCGGTCGGGGTACTCGTGGCGCGTCGACAGGATCAGCGGCCCGACGTCGACCGGCGCGTCCAGTTCCTCGCGCACCTCGCGCCGCAGGCCTTCTTCGAGCGACTCTTCCGGGCCGCACTTGCCGCCCGGAAATTCCCAGAACCCCTCCAGGTGCACGCCCGGCGGCCGGCGGGTCACGAGGAACCGGCCGTCGTGTTCGATCACGCCGGCGACCACGACGAGGATGGGCAGGTCAGGCTTTCTCATGGTCCGGGTTGAACGGGAAGGCGCGGCAGGCGGCGGCCATCGGGCAGACGAGGCAGCGCGGCTTGCGCGCGACGCAGACCGTGGCGCCGAAGTCCATCAGCGCCTGGTTGAAATCGAAGGCGTGCTTGATCGGGACGAGCGCTTCGGAGATCGCCCACAGCCGCCGCGTCATGGCGTGGCTCTTCGGCGCCCCGCGGCCGACGAACACGCGGAACAGGACGCGCGCGACGTTCGTGTCGAGGATGGCGGCGCGCTCGCGGAAGGCGAAGCTGCGGATGGCGCCCGCCGTGTACGCGCCGATCCCCTTGAACGACCGGAGCGTGTCTTCGTCCGACGGCAGCGTGCCGCCGTACCGCGCCACCGACTCGCGCGCGATCGCGTGCAGCCGCTTCGGCCGGATGTTGTAGCCGAGCGGGTACCACGCGCGGGTTACCTCGTCTTCCGGGGCGGCGGCGAGCGCGCTGAGCGTCGGGTATCTCGTCAGCCACTCGCCGTACTTCGGCAGCACGCGGTCGACCTGCGTCTGCTGCAGCATGATCTCGGAGACGAGGATGTGATACGGGTCGTCCGTCCGGCGCCACGGCAGGTCGCGGCCGTACTGCCGATACCACTTGAGCAGGATCGCGCGGAACCGCCGCCGCTCGGGCGGCGCCGGCACGACCTCCGCGCGCTTCCGGCTCCGCCCGCGCGCCCGTGTCTTCTTCGACATCCGGCAACCCGCTCCCGTATAATCGGCCGCGTGAAGATCTATACGCGCACCGGCGACGCGGGCGAAACCTCGCTGTTCGACGGCACCCGCGTGTCCAAGGCCGATCCGCGCGTCGCGGCGTACGGCGACGTCGACGAACTGGCCGCGCTGCTCGGCCTCGCGCGGGCCGGCGAGGGCCTGGACGAGGCCGGCCGCGACCTGATCGTACAGCTTCAGCGCGATCTGTTCGCGCTCGGCGCGCGACTGGCCGACCCGTCGCACAAGATCGCCGGCCGCGTCGCCAAGGCGACGCTCGGGCCGGACGACATCACCCGCCTCGAGCAGTGGATCGACCGGCTCGAGACCGGGCTCCCGCCGCTGCGCCACTTCATCCTCGCCGGCGGCTGCCCGGCCGGCGCCGCGCTGCACTTCGCCCGGACGGTCTGCCGGCGCGCCGAACGGAGGATGGTCGAGCTCGATCCGCCGGTCGATCCGGACCTGCTCAAGTACGTCAACCGCCTCTCCGACCTGCTCTTCATGTTCGCGCGCGCCGTCAATCATCGTGCCGGCGTCGCCGAGGTGGAATGGTAACCCGGCCAGGACGATAACGGGAGCAGGGGATCGGCCGGTGGAAGGGCCGGGCGTTCCGTCCCGCCCGTCGTCTCGCCTACAATATCCGGTTGTGCTTCAGAAACCGCCCGCCGTCGTGCCGACCGATCCGGACGTGCTGGCGCGTGCGTACGCCGCCTGCGAGGCGATGGCGCGCAGCCATTACGAGAACTTCCCGGTCGCGTCGCGGCTGCTGCCGAAGCGGATGCGGCCGCATGTCGCCGCGGTGTACGCGTTCGCCCGCGTGGCGGACGACTTCGCAGACGAGGGAAGCCGTCCGGTCGGCGAGCGCTACCGGCTGCTGGACGACTGGGGGGCGCGGCTCCACGCCAGCATGGCCGGCGCGCCCGCCGGCGGCGACGACCGGGACGCGTTGATCTTCACCGCCCTCGCCGCCTCCATCCGGACGCTGCAGCTGCCGGTCGGACTGTTCGACGATCTGCTGAGCGCCTTCCGGCAGGATGTCGAGACGCGGCGCTACCGCACGTGGGCGGACGTGCTCGACTACTGCCGGCGATCGGCGAATCCGGTCGGCCGCCTGGTGCTGCGGATCGCGGGCTACGAGGATCCCGCGCTGGACCGGTCGTCCGACGCACTGTGCACCGCGCTGCAGCTGGCGAACTTCTGGCAGGACTTCGGCCGCGACTGGCACGCCGGCCGCCTCTACGTGCCTTTGGACGACTGCGACGCCTGCGGCGCCCGTGAGGCGGACCTCGAGACGGGACAGATGACCCCCGGATGGCGCGCGGCGATGCGCCTCGTCGCCGATCGCACCCAGGTGCTGTTCACGGACGGCCGGGCCGTCTGTGACGGCGTCCGCGGCCGGCTGCGGCTGGAACTGCGGCTCACCTGGCTCGGCGGCGCCCGCGTGCTCGAGCGGGTCGAGGCGGGCGGCTTCGACGTGCTGCGCCACCGGCCGACGCTGGGCGCGGCCGATGCGCCGGTGCTGCTGTGGCGGGCGTTCCGGTGGCGGTCGTGACGTTCAGAAGACGATGAGCCGCAACACCAGCTTCTACTATTCGTTCCTCGTCCTGCCGCCGCGCAAGCGCGACGCGATCATCGCCGTCTGGGATTTCTGCCGCGCAGTGGACGATGCGGTGGACGAGGCGCCGGCGGAGGGGACGCCCGGTCGCGAGGGGCGGATCCGGGAGGCGCTCGCCGCGTGGCGGCGCGAGCTCGCGTGCTGCTACGACGGCCAGCCGCCGCTCACGCCCGAAGGGCGGGCGCTGCAGCCGTTCGTCCGGGAGTTCACGCTGCCGCGGGAGGCGTTCGAGGACGTCATCGACGGCGTCGAGATGGACATCGACCCGCCGCGGTACGCCGACTTCGACCACCTGTTCGAATACTGCCGGCGCGTGGCGTCGGCCGTCGGGCTGATCTGCATCGAGGTGTTCGGCTACCGGGACCCGGCGACCCGGACGTACGCGCTCGACCTCGGCATCGCGCTGCAGCTCACCAACATCATCCGCGACGTGAAGGGCGATCTGGCGCGCGGGCGCGTGTACCTGCCGCTCGAGGACCTGAAACGGTTCGGATGCACGGACGAGGACCTGCGGGCCGGCCGGCTCACCGACCGCGTGCGGGATCTCCTGCAGTTCGAGTGTCAACGGGCCCGCACGTACTATGAGCGGGCGCGCCGCGAGAGGCCGGCGTCGGATCGGCGCGGGCTCGTGGCGGCCGAAATCATGGGGGCGATCTACTTCGCGATCCTGCGGCAGGTCGAGCGTTCGGGCTACGATGTCTTCTCGCGCCGCATCCGCGTCTCCCGGCCCCGGCAGGCGCTCATCGCCCTGGCGACCTGGGCCCGCACGATGGCCGGCGCGTGATGGCCGCGCCACCAGGAACCCGCATGTACGACGTCATCGTCATCGGCGGCGGATTCGCCGGCCTCAGCGCCGGCGTGCAGCTGAGCGGAGCCGGCCGGCGCGTCCTCGTGCTCGAAGCGCGGCCGGGCCTCGGCGGGCGCGCGACCGCGTTCACCGACCCGGAGACCGGTGAGCCGGTCGACAACGGCCAGCACGTCCTGATCGGCTGCTACCGGGAGACGTTCCGGTTCCTCCGCACGATCGGGGCCGCGCAGGACGTCCGCCTGCAGCCGCGGCTGGCGGTCGACATGATCGACCGCCGGGGGCGGCGGTCGCGGTTGAAATGCCCCGCGCTGCCGGCGCCGTGGCACCTGCTGGTCGGTCTGCTCGGCTGGGACGCCCTCGGCCCGGGCGATCGGCTGGCCACGCTCCGGATTGCGCCGGCGCTGCGGGCCGCGCAGCGGCACCTGCGCCTCGGCACCGCCGACCCGGGCATCGCGCCCGACGAGACGGTCGAGCAGTGGCTGATCGCCCGCGGCCAGAACGCGCGCGTGCGCGAGATGCTGTGGGAGCCGCTGGCCCTCGCGGCGCTGAACCAGTCGCCGCGCGACGCGGCGGCCGCGCCGTTCGTCCGCGTGCTGGCCGAGATGTTCGGCCGCGATCCGGCGGCGGCGGCGATCGGCCTGCCCGATAAGCCGCTGGACCGCCTGTACGCCGAGCCGGCGCAGCGGTTCATCGAGGCGCACGGCGGCGCCGTCCGCACGAACGCCCCGGCGCGCGTGTGGTGCGACGGCGAGCGGGTGTCGCACGTGACCGTGCGGCAGGAGCGGATCGACGCGCCGGAGGTGATCGCGGCCGTGCCGTGGTTCGCGATGGAGGAGCTCCTGCCGGAGCCGCCCCAGGCGCTGGCCGGCCTCCTCCGTGACGCGAGCCGCCTGGCCTCGTCGCCCATCGTCACCGTCAATCTGTGGTTCGACCGGCCGGTGCTGGACGTGCCGCTGCTCGGGCTGCCGGGCCGGACGATGCAGTGGGTGTTCGAGAAGCGGCTGGTGTTCGGCCGCCAGGCGTCGCACCTGTCGCTGGTGGCGAGCGGCGCGTCCGAGATCGTGGCGCGGTCGAACGACGAGATTGCCCGCCTCGCGGTCGACGAGATCCGGGACGCGCTGCCGGCTGCCGCCGCGGCGCAGCTGAAGCGGACGCAGGTCGTGCGTGAACGCCGGGCGACCTTCTCGCTCGCCCCAGGCGGGCCGCCGAGGCCCGGCACGCGGACGCCGATCGCCGGACTGTACCTCGCGGGGGATTGGATCGAGACCGGCCTGCCGGGTACGATCGAGAGCGCCGTCGTCAGCGGCCATGCGGCCGCGTCTCTCTGCCGCGGCGCGGCTTCGTCTTCGCTCGCCACCCCCGACCCGGCGCGCTGACGCGCGCCGTCAGGTGAATGAATGTCATCGGTGATCGTGCATTACAAGGAAATCGCGCTGAAGGGCCGCAACCGTCCGTGGTTCATCGGACGGCTGGTGCGGAACCTGCGCGCCGCGACCGCCGATCTGCCGGTGACGGAGGTCCGGGCCCTGATGGGCCGGATTGAAGTCGTGCTCGGGCCGGACGCCCCCTGGGACGCCGTGCGGGATCGGCTGCAGAAAGTGTTCGGCGTCGCGAACTACTCGTACGCCGGCCGCGCGCCGCTCGACCTCGACGCCATCGCGGCCGCCATCCTGGCCGATCTGGCCGGCCGCGACACCCCGTCGTTCCGCGTGTCGGCGCGCCGCGCCGACAAGCGGTTTCCGCTGACGTCGCCGCAGATCGAGCGGGAGGTCGGCGGGCGGATCAAGCAGGCACGCGGCTGGCGCGTCGATCTCGATGAACCCGCCCTGACCGTGCATCTGGAGATGCTGACGGACGAGGCCTTCTATTTCTTCGGCAAGGAGCCGGGGGCCGGCGGCCTGCCGTCCGGCGTCAGCGGACGGGTGGCGTGCCTGCTGTCGGGCGGCATCGATTCGCCGGTGGCCGCCTTCCGGATGATGCGTCGCGGCTGCGCCGTGCAGCTCGTGCACTTCCACAGCTATCCGATCCTGTCGCGCGCGTCCCAGGACAAGGTGCGCGAGCTGGCCCAGCTCCTCACGCAGTACCAGCTGCGCACGACGCTGCACCTCGTGGCGTTCGGCGAGATTCAGCGGCAGATCGTCCTGTCGGTGCCGCCGCCCCTGCGCGTGGTCCTGTACCGGCGGCTCATGGTGCGGATCGCTGAGCAGATCGCCGGGCGGGGCCGGGCGCAGGCGCTGGTGACCGGCGAGGTCGTCGGCCAGGTCGCCTCGCAGACGCTCGAGAATCTGTCGGTCATCGCCTCCGTCGCCGCGCTGCCGATCTTCCGGCCGCTCATCGGCATGGACAAGGACGAGATTTCGGCGGAAGCGGAGCGGATCGGCACCTATCCGATTTCGATCATTCCCGACCAGGACTGCTGCCAGCTGTTCACGCCACGCCACCCTGCCACGAAAGCCCGCCTGCGCGACGTCGAGCAGGCCGAACAGGACCTCCCGATCGCCGAGATGGTGCGGACCGCCGTCGAGTCGATGGAGACCGTGCGCTACCGGTTCCCGGAATCGGGACAGTAGGCCAGCCCCTGTCCGTCTGCCCGATCCTTCTCCCATGCCCGGCGCCAGGTTCCGGGCCCCGAGTGTATGATGTGGCCGCCTCCGTGCCGTTGGGGTGGCCTGTTGATGACCTGCGCCGCGTGCGTAGCGCCCGGCTTCAGCCCGGCCGGGGCGGCGCGGGCCTGCAGGCCGAGTCGAAGATCGGCGCGACGACGTACGGGCCGGACCTTCGCTCCGAATAGCCGCTCCGCGGGCCGGAAAAGCGCGGTGTCGGCCCTCTGTCCGCGGAACGCGTGCGGGCGAGCCCCGCGCGGATGGACGACCGGCCAAGACGGAGGAATCAGGATCCGGAGCGTGAGCGACCCTTCGACAGGCTCAGGGTCGGCCTGAGCGAAGTCGAAGACCGACGGCAGCGCGTGCGGGCGAGCCCCACGCGGATGGACGACAGGCAAAGACGGTGCAATCAAGATCCGGAGCGTGAGCGACCCTTCAACAGGCTCAGGGTCGGCCTGAGCGAAGTCGAAGACCGACGGCAGCGCGTGGGGGCGAGCCCCACGCGGATGGACGACAGGCCAAGACGGTGCAATCAAGATCCGGAGCGTGAGCGACGGCAGCGCGTGGGGGTGGGGCCCCACGCGGTTTGAAAAAGGACCGTGACGTGTTCACTCAGACGCTGGTTCCCGGCGGCAGTCTGCTCGCGACCGTGTTGTGGGCGCTCGTGCCACTCGTGGCGCTGCTGTGTCTGCTGGCCGTGCTGCGGATGAGCGCCTGGCTGGCGACGCTCATCGTCAGTGCGGTGTCGGTCCCGCTGGCGATCGCCGTGTGGGGCGCCCCGGCCGGCGGGACGGTCCGCGCGTACCTGTACGGCGGCCTGCAGGGCGTGTGGGCCATCGACTGGATCACGTTCTGGGGGCTCATCATCTTCAACACCCTGGTGGTGACCGGGGACTTCGAGCGATTCAAGCGCTGGATGGTGCACCAGGCGACGGCTGACGTCAGGATTCAGACGATCATGCTCGCCTGGGCGTTCGGCGCGCTGCTGGAGGGGCTCGTCGGCTTCGGCTATCCCTGGGCCGTCGTCGTGCCGATCCTCGTCGGGCTGGGCATCGTGGATCTGGACGCGATCCGCGTGGCGGCGCTGGCCAACAACGCGCCGGTCTCCTACGGCGCGCTCGGCGCGCCGATCCTCGCGCTGGCGGCGGTGACCGGATTGCCGCTGATGGCGCTGTCGGCCTCGGTCGGCCACATCGTGGCCGTCCTGGCGCTGCTGCCGCCGTGGGTGCTGATCTACCTGGTGACCGACTGGCAGGGGGTCGCCGAAGCGTGGCCGCTCGCGATCGTCGCGTCGCTGTCGTACATCGCCGGGCAATGGCCCGTGGCCACTTACCTGGGCCCGTACCTTCCCGATCTGAGCGGCGCGCTCGTGTCGTTCTGGGTGCTGTTCTTCTTCGTGAAGATGTGGCGGCCGAAGACCATCCGCGGGTTCGGCGGCCGCCCGCTCGAGGCGTCGGCCGTGACCGCCGCCGACGGATACGCCCCGCACGCCACGGTCGGCGAAGGGCTGGCGATCTGGCTCCCGTACCTCGTGCTGATCGGCGTCGTCGTCGCCTGGACCGGGCCCTGGTCGCACCTGCCCGGCATCAGCCTGCTGCAGCTCAAGGCGGCCGCCGTCTCGTCGGTGACGCACCAGCCGATCTATTCCACGTTCAATTTCACGCCGTTCGGCGGCGGGACGTCGATCTTCGCCGCCTGGCTCGTCATCCTGCTGGTGCTGCGCCCGACCGGCGCGATGCTGAAGACGGTGTTCTCGAAGACGTTCCACCAGATGTGGGGCGCGCTGCTCGTCGGCTTCTTCATCTTCGGCGTCGCCTACGTGTTCGTCTACGCCGGCATGGCGAACTCGCTCGCCTACGGCCTGTCGAAGATCGGGCCCTGGTTCGTCGTCCTGGCGCCGATCCTCGGCTGGATCGGCGTTGCGCTGTCGGGCAGCAACACGTCGACGAACGCCATGTTCGGTCCGGTGCAGGCGGTGACCGGCCGGCTGCTGAACCTGCCGGTCCTGCTGCTGCCGTCGTTCAATTCCGTCGGCGCGGAGGTCGGCAAGCCGATCGCCCCCCAGACCGCCAGCATCGGCGTCGCGACGACGTCGTACTGCCGCAGCGAGGGCCAGGTGATCCGCCACAACATGGGCTGGACCTTCATCATGCTCGGCTATCTGATTCTGATCGCGCTGCTGTTCTCCCGGGTCTTCCCGGGGGCGATGATGCTGTGAGGCGGGCGCGTCCGGCGCCCGGGGGCGACCCGGCTCAGGAGGCGGTCGCGTCCGGCTTGCCCTGGAGGATCGGGCGGGCGCTGCCGAAGAAGCGGAAGTACAGCGCGATGTTCACCGCCATGAGGCCGGCGTAGAGCACGAAGGGCAGCGCGAAGTCGCTGGCCGCAAAGCTGTAGCCGGTCAGGCTGACGGCCCCGGCCGACGCGGTGAGGCGTGTCACCTGGTTGAGGCCGAGCGCCCGCCCGGTTTCCTGCGGGGACACCAGCTCGGTGAGCGCGGTCTGCTGAGCCGGCAGCGCGGCCACCCGCAGCGCCGGCGTGACGATGTAGATGGCGAGCGCGATCGCGAGATTGTGCCAGAACGGCAGCACGAGGATCAGCGCCGCTCCCACGCCGCGCGTCAGCGCGATGGCGCGCACGAAGCCGAGGCGCCGCTCCAGCATCGGGGCGGCGAACAGCGCCAGCGAGGCCAGCGTCCCGCCCCAGAAGGCGTACGTGGCCATGCGGGCCTCCGGCAGGTGGTAGACCAGCACGAAGAAGGGGATGAGGAACGGCATCAGCAGCCCCTGCGAGAAGCCGTTGAGCGCGCCGGTCACCGAGAACTGGCCGATGACGCGAAAGCTGGGCATGCGGCTGAACTGGCCGCGGGTTTCCGCGACGGCCAGGGGCCACAGCGGGAGCAGGCCGACCAGCGACACGACGGTGGCGACCGCAAAGGCGGCGTGCACCGTCAGCACCTTCGCCAGCAGGGCGCCGCCGGCCGCCAGGATGCCGCTCAGAAACGCGAACAGCGAGAAGTAGTAGGTGCGGCGGCTCACGTCGGCGAGCGACGCGACGATGGCGGTCTGAATCGGCTGCGCGGCGCCGCCCACGCCGCCGCCCATGAGCGATCCGGTGGCCGAGTAGCCGCCGACGATCGCCGCCATGAACAGCCAGAACAGGGAGTGCAGCTCGTAGGCGATCAGCGAGCTGACCGGCAGCATCGCGCCCACCAGCAGCAGCGTGCGCTTCTTGCCCCACAGATCCGACAGAAAACCGACCGCCAGGCCAAGCCCGGCCGTGGAGATGGCTGCCGCCGTGTAGAGCAGCCCCAGCTCCCAGGCGCCGTACCCGGCCTGTTGCAGCACGAGGTACGGAAAGGCGATGGTGATCAGTCCCGCCGCCACGCTGCGTGAGGCGCGGAAGAGTCCGAGCCAGAGCAGGTGGATGCCCCGGGTGACCGGCTGGACAGGAGGGGAGGAAGCGAGGACGGGGGAATGACTCATCGCGACGGTTCGGCCTCCAGCTTATCCCGGAACCGGCGCCGGGAGGAAACCGTCGCAGGCGGCCGGCTACGACGGCATGTCCAGCAGGCGATGGGGACGGAGCGGATGAAAGTGCTTCGAGACCCGCCTCCGCACCGTGCCGGCGGCCGCGCCGGCCACGCGCAGAGGATGGCCGGCGAACCGGTACCAAATCCAGCGGCCCGGTCCGTCGATGCCGTAGCGCATGCGGAACCACCACTCGGGCGGCCAGAGCGCGTCGCGGCTCAAGGCCCCGGACCAGTGCACCGAGGACGAGACCGGAAGCATGCCGGACACCGGGCGGCGCGTCCGGACGGGCACGGCCTCGTGCACGCGGGCCGACCACGGCGTCAGTTGCTCCACCAGAGGAAGCGCGCGGACCAGGCGGCCGTACCGGCGCCGCAGGGCGTCCCAGTCGAGCAGGTCGGCCCAGGCTTCGGTCGCGTGCACCAGGTCGGCGATCGAGATCAGCCGCGCGCCCGGGCAGAGCGTGTTGATGACGAACGCGTGCGCGTATACGTGCCACAGCATGTCCTCGCGTCCGAGCGTCTGCAGCGTCAGTCCGTCCCACTCGAACGACTGCGAGCCCGGACGGAGATCGTCGTACGCCAGCGGCGCGACGAACGGCGTGCGCGCGAACAGTTCGTGGTGCAGTTCGACGGTGATCGTCGCCCCGTCTTCGCTCTTCGAGACGCCCTGCAGATGATGATGCTCCGGCGCAATCGCCGCCCCGATCGGCGCGAACCCGGACTCCAGGAGGGTCTCGTACGCCCGCCGGGCATCCTGCCGGCGGATGAGCAGATCGACATCGCGCATCGGGCGGAGCGTCGGACTGGCGTAGACGAGCCGCGCCAGCGCGGCGCCTTTCAACACGAGAAGGGGAATGTCCGCCCGCGTCAGTGCCTGCACCGCGTCTCGAACAAGGCGCGTCCGGACGGCGGCGGCATGGGCGTGCTGAACGTGGCGGGCGAACAGATTCACGCTGACCGACGGGGCGACGGCGGCTCTCGCCTCGCGAAGGTGGGCCAGGAGCAGCGGCGCCAGGCCGTGCTGCTCGGCGCGCTCGACGAGGCCGGCGCCGGGGGGCACGGCCGCCACGGCCGCGGGCAGCCGTGCGACGACCTCGGGATGCCCGGGCCGTTGGGTGCAGAGGGCCAGGAACCGGAAGATCTGCTCGTCCGGCGTCACAGGAACTCCGCGAGGAGCCGTGGCGCCGCGGCGGCCGCGTTGCCGCGGGCGCTCTGGATCGCCCTCGCGCCGACCACCGTCCGCCGCAGGATCGGCATCGTCTGTTCGGGCGGGCGTCGCGCCGCGACGGTATTCTCCATCAGCGCCAGCAGCGCTTCGCCGTTCGACAGCACGCGGGGCCGCCAGCGGGCGCCGCGTCGATACTGCGTGACGACGATGAGATCGACGGGAACGGGGACCGTGCCGGCGCGCGCGCCGAGTTCTTCCGCGCGCTTCCGCTCCCGCAGGCCGGGACCGCCTCGCCGCAGCGACAGCGGCAGCGCGTACGGGTGAACCCGGCCGTCGCAATCGATGACGGCGAATTCATCGGAATAGTACTCGGCGCCCGCTTGAATCAGCGCCGTCACGAACGTCGTCTTGCCGGCCCGGCTTCGGCCGGGCA
>DATLRO010000016.1:0-6927 GCA_035534615.1 Vicinamibacterales bacterium | reverse complement strand
CCAGAATCCTCAAATCCGCGGGAAATGCCCGCCCGAGTATGTGTCGGACCGCCGGCGATTGGCAAGATAAAGACGCCGGGCGGCGAGCGTCCCGACCGGGCCTCGATTCCGGCCTGGCGAGACACACCATCCCCCTGCCGGAGCGAGCCTGGGACGGCGGGTTCGTCTCGAAATCGTTAGAGCGTCGGTCGGGGGCGCGAAGCGGCCTCGAGCAGCTTCTGGTGCTTGATGCAGTAGCGTGCCCACGGCACGGCGTCGAGCCGCTTCGGGTCCATGAGACCGCCGTCGACCGCGCAGCGCCCGTAGGTGCCGTTCTCGACGCGCTGGAGGGCGTCCCGGATTTCTCCGAGAAGGGTCGCCTCGAGCTCGACTTCGGTGAAGTTCTCGCTCTTCGATTCGTCGGCGACGCTGGCGTCAGCTTCGTCTTCCGCGGTGTCGCTTGCCTGTCCGCGCCCGCGGGCGGCGTCGCGCGCCAGGCGATTCGACAGGCTGGTTTCGAGGTCGAGCAGACGTTGCTTGTAGACCTGCACGTCCATGTGAATCTCCTTCGCCGAGTTGGTGTCGGCTGCGCGTGCGCTCGCGAACGGGTCCTTGACAAGTGTAGAGCACAACAGCGGACGAAGGTCACGACTGATTCTACTCGTGCCTGAGCCTCCCGCGCGCGCGCCACGAGCTACTCGTATCGCAAGGCCACCATCTGATCCACCCGCATCGCCCGGCGTGCCGGCACGTAGCATGCCGCCACCGCCACGAGGATCAGGAGACCGGCCACGGCCGCGAACGTGAGCGGGTCGGACGCGCTGACGCCGTACAGCAGGGTGCCCATCAGCCGCATGAGCGCGAGTGAACCCGCGAGGCCCACGCCCACTCCGATGAGCGCCATTCTCGTGCCCTGGCCCAGGATGAGCCGCAGGATGTCCCGCTTCTGCGCGCCGAGCGCCAGGCGAATCCCGATCTCGTGGGTCCGCTGGCCGACCAGATACGAAATGACGCCGTAGAGTCCGATCGAGGCCAGTACGAGCGCCAGGGCCGCAAACACGCCCAGCAGCATCATCGAGAAGCGCCGCGCCGCCAGCGAGCGGGCGATGATCGCGTCCATCGTCTCGGCGCCGTACATCACGACCTGATCGTGCAGGCCGTCGATCGCATGGCGGATCGCACCCATCTCGGCCGCGGGCGCGTTCCGCGTCCTCACCACCACGCCTGACCCGCGCGCCATCAGCGGCAAGAACCTGTCCGGCATCTGTACGACGGGAAAATAGAATTGCGCCAGAACGGGCGAGGCCGCATTCTCGTCGAGTCCCCACTGCTTCACGTGCCCCACGACCCCGACAATCGTCGCCGTCTGATTCAGGATCGCGAAATGCACGTGCTGGCCGATCGGATTCCGGCCGGGGAAGTACAGTCTCGCGAACTCCTGATCGATGTCGATGACGAACGGCCCGTGTTCGTCATCCTGCGACGTCAGGAAGCGGCCGCGCTCGAGCGGAATGCCCATGGCTTTGAAGTACGAGGGGCTGACCCCGTAGAAGAGCGCGGTCTTCATCTCCGCCTCCGTCGACGGTTTGGGCTGCCCCTCGATCCAGAACGGCATCTCCGAGTCTCCGGCCATTGGCATCGCGCCGCCCGAGAGCGAGGCCGCCTCGACGCCCGGCACACTCGCGATCTTGCTCTGGAGCTGGCGCATGGAGGCGCGGATGGCATCCGGCGTCGACCCCATGCCGGCCGGGTATGACACCGCAAAGGTCACCACGTCGTGGGGGTCGAAGCCGGGATTCACGCTCCAGAGCTTCGCCAGCGTGCGGATCATCAGTCCCGCGCCCACCAGCAGCACGAGCGCCAGCGCCACCTCCACGATCACGAAGGTCGTCTGCGTCCGGTGGCGCACGCCGCTCCCGCCGCGCCCGCCTTCCTTGAGCGTGTCGTGGACGTCGGTGCGGGAGGTCTTGAGCGCCGGCGCCAGGCCGAACAGGATGCCCGCCAGCAGCGACGCGCCCAGCGAGAAGAGCAGCACGCGCCCGTCAATCTGGACACCCTGCGTCCGTGGCAGGGCCTCGGGAAGCAGGCGAATGGCTGTCCGGGTTCCCCACGCCGCCAGCAGGATGCCCAGTACACCTCCCGCACAGGCCAGCAGCGCGCTTTCCGTGAGGAGTTGACGAATCACGCGCCCACGACCGGCACCCAGCGCCGCCCGGATCGCGAATTCCCGCGTACGGCCCGTCGAGCGCGCCAGCAGCAGATTCGCCACGTTGACGCAGGCAATCAGCAGCACGAACCCCACCGCCGCGAGCAGCACCAGCAGGAAGGGCCTGATCCTGCCGACCACGTCCTGTTTCAGCGGGATCAGCGTGATGCCTGAACCTTTGTCGGCATCCGGATACGTCTGGGCCAGATGAGCCGCAATGGCGTTCATCGCGGATTGCGCCTGTTCGAGCGTGACCCCCGGCTTCAACCGCCCGACCGCATCCATGCCCATGCCCGTGTCGCGCCGGCGGAACGTCGGATCGTTCCACTGCCCGATCGGCACGTACAGGTCGGCGTTCTCGTGGAAGTTGCCGCTCTGATACTGAAAATCGCCCGGAATCACCCCCGCGACCGTATACCCGGTGCCGTCGAGCACCAGCGTCCTGCCCAGCACGTCCGGCGAAGAAGCGAATTGTCTCGCCCACAGGCCGCCGCTGATCAGGACGACGGGTTGCGCGCCCACGACATCCTCGTCCGACCGGAACAGCCGGCCGATCACCGGTTTGATACCCAGCAGCGAGAAGAAATTCGCCGAGACCATCTCCACTTTCAGGCGCTCCGGCTCGCCCATCTCCGTCAGGGTGAAGTCGTCCTGCCGGAACGCGGCAATCCCCGTGAACGCCTGCTGGTCCCGTGCCCAGTCGAGAAAATTCGGATAGGAAATCGACGAGCGCTTGAACTCCTTCGAGCGCGTGTAGATCGCGACCAGGCGGTTCGGCTGGGCATAGGGGAGAGGGTTGAGGAGCACGCCATTCACCACCGAGAAGAGCGCCGTGCTGGCGCCGATCCCGAGCGCCAGCGTCAGCGTGGCAATGGCCGCGAACCCGGGCGACTTCGCAATCGTGCGACAGCCGTAGCGAATGTCCTGCAGCAGTACCTCCACGACTCCTCCTGCGCGGCCGGCCCGGGGGCTCTGGCGCCGGGCGGTCCCGTCCGGTCCCGTGCCATCGAGTAGAACTCCCGTCGGCACGGACTTAGACGAGAGAGAGCCGCTGCAAGTTTATGGAACGGATGAGCTGGAGCCGGGACGTGCGCCTTCCAATGCCAGATTCCTTGTTACATTGCAGCGCGGCAGAAGCTGCCTGGTCGCTCGGGGCTGGAGCGCGCGACCCGCACCGAAGCCGTCGATTCTGCAGCGAGCCACGCACTTGCTCTGGCCGGCAGGCTGGTGACGACTTTGCATAGACGCCCCGGCTCGACCGGCTTTACTCGAGGTGCACTTCATGCCAGACAGCTTCGGCACGCGCCTGCGGCTGCAGCGGGAGCGCCAGCAGGTGGCGCTGGTCTCGATCGCGGACCGGACGAAGATTAGCGTCGCGTTGCTGGCGGACCTGGAGCGAGACGATGTGTCCCACTGGCCGGGCGGCATCTTCCGGCGAGCGTTCGTTCGCGACTACGCCCAGGCGATCGGCCTTGAGCCTGACGTCGTTCTTCAGGAGTTTCTGGCGCTCCACCCGGATCCCGCGCAAGGCTCGCTCTCGGCTGTTGCGCCAACCGGACCTGACGATCCCGTCGAAGCCGCGGCGGAACCGACAGAACGGCTGCGCTCTCTTGTCGGGAGTGCGACCGGTCTCCTGGCTCGCGTGCGGTTCCATCTGGCGTCGAGGCGCGGTCCCGACGCTGACCGTCCGGCGATCGAGCCCCCTCCGGCCAGGGTCGCCGTTGGCTCTTCGCTCGACCTGCCGGCGGCTGCGCGGCTCTGCACGCGGCTCGGTCAGATCGATTGCCTCACCGGTGCGGCACCGTTCCTGTCCGAGGCGGTCACGGTGCTGGGTGCCATCGGGCTGATCGTCTGGGTGCGGGATGGCGGGACGGCCGGGCTTCGACCGGCCCTGGCGTACGGATACCCGGATCACGTGCTCGCACACCTGCCCGGCGTGCACCCCGACGCCGACCATGCGACCGCGCGCGCGTTCCGGTCAGCCCAGTGGACTGCGGTCGACGCCACCGACCGGGCGACCGGTGCCCTCGTCGTGCCCCTGCTGACCCTGGCCGGGTGTGTCGGGGGGCTCGCGTTCGAGTTTCCGCGCGGCAGCATCCAGACCGAATCGACCCGGGCCGTCGCGATCATCCTGGCCGCACAGTTCGCCAGACTTATCGGGCCGGTCGAATCAGCAGAGGCGGCGCTCCCTTCACAGCCTCTCGGCGCCACCCGCGAGTGCTCATTCTGAAACGCACTCGCGCGTACCGTCGGCGGGTGATCTCCTCGGGTGGCGTCCGGTTCGCGCGCTGGCAGGCCACGATGATCGTCACCAGTCATGCGCGGCGTCGCAAGACACTCAGCGAATCCACCTGTTCCAGGAGCTCGAAGCGCGGGTCCTGTTTGATGTGGGACTCGAAATACTGACAGGAACCCAGATCGGCGACCTTGGGATCGTGGGCCGGCACACGCGTGTCGTGTAGCGCGATGATTCCGCCGGGAGAAATCCGTTGCGACCAATCCGCCCAGTCGCGTCGAATCCCTTCCAGCGAGTGGTCACCGTCAATGAAGAGAAAATCGAGGTCTTCCCGGATCAACGGCCAGGCTTCCCAACTGAGCATTTGCAGAAAGACAATCTTGCGCGGCGAGGGCACCTTGTGGGCCTCGCGGCGGGCAATCCGTTGGCTCCAACGCACGCCGAGTCGCCCGCCAAAGAACGGATCTATCGCGTAGAGCACCCCATCCGCCGCCATGGCCTCGGCCAGCCGACGCGTGGTGAAGCCTTCATGGACGCCAATTTCTACCAGCCGCTTCCTTCCGGCAGCGTGCTGCGCCAGCGCGCGCTGTTCGAGCGAGGTGGTCTGCGTCGCCGGATCATCCCAGCCCAACACGTATCGCACCCAATGCAACGCGCTCATTCCCGAAGCACTCATATCGGCACTATTCCTGCCGGACGCGGGCCCGAGCAGTCCCTCCGGCCCGTTCGACACGCATGATGCGCCGCGCATTGATGGACGCGGCGTTGGCAGCGTTGCGGTGACTCGCCACCGGCATGGTCGATCTCCCTGCGCGGCTCCCGCTCCTCCCGCTCGAGACGCCCGGTCGCCTACGAGTCGGTTGCCGCGCGCGTCGACAGCTGCTGCGCGCGTTGATAGCGGGCGCCGGCGACGGCCAGAAACAGCAGAAGCGCGGTGAGGAACACCGCCGCCCGGTGACGGCTCCAGGGCAGCCGGAGCGCCCGGTAGCTCAGATGCACGTTGCCGACCCGGATCACCTCGATCGCGCCGGCCCAGACCGGCAGGGTGAACATGACTGCGGCGCTGAGCCCGATGGCGACCAGACACGAAGCGACGACGGCAGGCAACGGGTCGTCGGGAGGAAAACGGTGGACGAGGCCACCGGCCAGGAGCGTCGCGACCAGCAGATAGATGACGGCGAACGACAGGCCGACCGCCACGTCCACCATCAGCGGACGCCGGCCGCGCAGGGCGGCCAGACGCTGAGGGGCCACGCCGTGCAGTCGGCCGATGTCGGCGAGCAGCATCGCCATGCAGCGCTCGCGGGCGGCATGGTACGCGTCGGCTCCTGCGTAGTGTCCCGACCGGAGACCGCGGGTCCGATCCGCATAACGGATCGCGAAATCCTCGGCAAGGGCCACATCGTCGGTCAGTTCCCGCCGGTCGGCTGCGCGCGTCAGGCCGAGCGGCGTGGCGGCATCACCCGTCCAGCGGCAGTCGGCGTTCACCCGGGCGCGGGGGAAGCAGCCGGCGAGCGCAATCGCGGCGAGCAGTGCCAGGGCGAATCGTCGTGTCATCTGGTGTGTCTTCCGGCCAAACCGAGCCGGCCCGGAATCGCGCAACCGACGAGTGCCGCCAGCTTACCGCATCGCAGGGACACCCTTGCCCCTCTAAAGTAACGAGCTCTGGGGGCGCCGCTGCGGCGCCGGAAGGAAGGCGCCCGGGAGGCGAAGACGAGAGAGCGCGGCACCTCACTCGGACCGCAGCGCCACCGTCGGGTCGACGCGCGTGGCCCGCCGCGCGGGAATGTAGACGGCCACCAGCGCCACGCCGGCCAGGAGCACCGCGGTGCCGGCATAGGCCAGCGGATCGGCGGCGGCGATGCCGTGCAGTTCGCTCTCGAGGACCTGCGTCAGCGGGATCGCGGCGGCCATGCCGATCGCGAGCCCCGCCGCCGTGAGCGCGCCGCCCTCGCCCAGCACCAGGCCCAGAAGCCTGCCCGGCGTCGCCCCCAGCGCCGTCCGGATGCCGAGCTCACGCGTCCGGCGCGACACGGAATAGGACATCACGCCGAAGATGCCGGCCGACGCGAGCAGGAGCGCGATCAGCCCGAACAGCGCGAGCAGGCCCGCCCGGAAGCGCGGCTGCGCGGCCGTCTCATCGATGCCTGTCGACAGCCGCTGGAAATGGGTGATCGGCAGATCCGGATCGATCCGCTTCACCTGCCCGCGAATCGCCGCCGCGACGGCGGCTGGACCCAGGCCGCTCCTCATGACGACCACCGCGCCCCAGAACGGCGCCTGATCGTAAGGGACGTACATCATCGGCCCGGGCTCCCTGGCGAGCGACACATCGCGCACATCTCCGACGACGCCGACGATTTCGCGCGAGACGTTGATGTCGGGAGGAAACCCGAAGACGAGGTGGCGCCCGAGCGGATTCTCGTTCGGAAAGAACCGCCGCGCCAGCGCCTCGCTGATGATGGTCACACGCGCCGCCGACGCGGAGTCCTGCCGGTTGAACAGC
>DATLRO010000015.1:0-8101 GCA_035534615.1 Vicinamibacterales bacterium | reverse complement strand
CGGGCCGTCACCGCATAGACCTCCGACGCGCCCTTAGCTCAGTTGGATAGAGCGTCTGGCTACGAACCAGGAGGTCGCAGGTTCGAGTCCTGCAGGGCGCGCCATCCGCCTTCGCTCGGCTAGACTTTCCCACGCCGAGCTACGGCGGGATCGGCGCCCAGTCTCGCCGAAGCTCAGAAGGCGCGAAGGCGGGCAGGGCGCGCCATCCGCCTTCGCTCGGCTAGACTTTCCCACGCCGAGCTGCGGCGGGATCGGCGCCCAGTCTCGCCGAAGCTCCGAAGGCGCGAAGGCGGGCAGGGCGCGCCATCTCTTGAATGGCGGGGACCCCTACCCCGCCACGCTCACTTCACTCCGCTCGCGATCCGGCTCGCTCCGTTCCGTTCGCGCCTCTGCGGGCGATCGTCCAGCCTCGCCGAAGCTCCGAAGGAGCGAAGGGGGCAGGGCGCGCCATCCGCCTTCGCTCGGCTAGACTTTCCCACGCCGAGCTACGGCGGGATCGGCGCCCAGTCTCGCCGAAGCTCCAAAGGAGCGAAGGCGGGCAGGGCGCGCCAAAATTCCCGAAGGAATTTGACGATTGGTCCTGGAAGCGTCCCCAGTTGACCGCCGCGCGCAGGACGGCAAGCACGCGATTGACGGTCGCGACCGCCCGCCCCTTGCGATACTGTCCCTTGAAGCGGGCGATCTCCCCGGGCTTCTCGAGTACGGCTACCGGCAGCTCCCCGTGGCCCTGCTTGAGTTGTGTGAGGTGGCCGCGGATGGTGTGGCTGCTCTTGAGCCCTTCTGCCTCCACATAGTTCGTGAAGTACTGGTCGAGGAAGTCGGCCACCATGGGCACGCCGTCGTGCTTCGGCTTCACCGGCGCATCGGGATCCCGCTCACGCGTAGCGGCCGGCAGCGGAAGATCGGGGCGCTCGTCGGCCGGGTACTCTTTGGATGGCTTCGCAGGTGACGCCGGGGTCAGGAAGCCACGAAGAGCCCGAGACCGGCCAGGACCATGACCACCAACGCGAGCCAGCCCAGGAGCCCGAGGGTGCGTGAATTGACGGCGTCGCCCATCACCGTTCGATCGCGGGTCAGCAGGAGAACGATCAGGATGAGCGGAGGGGCGAGGACGCCATTGACGACCGCCGCGGTGAAGAGCAGCTTGATGGCGTCCAGCCCCGCGTAGTTCAACGCGATCCCGAGCGCCATCGCCACGGCGAGCACGATGTAGAAGTTCTTCGCTCGACTCGGCCGGCGATCCAGGGACCCGCGCCAGGCCGACGCTTCAGCGATCGCATACGCACACGATCCCGCGAGCACGGGCACGGCCAGCATGCCCGTGCCAATCAGCCCCAGCGTGAAGAGCCAGTAGGCGCCGGCGCCGGCCAGCGGCCGCAGGGCTTCAGCGGCCTCCTGCGCGGTGGCGATATTCGTCCTGCCGTGCGCGTGCAGCGTGGCCGCCGTGGTCATGATGATGAAGTACATGATCGCATTCGAGGCGAACATGCCGGTCGTGACGTCCGTGCGACAGGCGTCGAGCGCCTCGCGCGTCGCGCCACGGTGATGCAGATTGCGGCCCCTGGCGCGCTCTTCTTCGACTTCCTGCGCCGCCTGCCAGAAGAACAGGTACGGAGAGATCGTCGTGCCGAAAATCGCCACCAGGACGGAGAAGAAGGCCCGCGACCACTCCAGGTGCGGCACGACCGTCGCCTGGAGTGCGACCCGCCAATCGACGTGGGCCACGAACACGGTGAGGACGTACGCGAGGAGTACGAGGGTCAACCACTTGAACACCCGCGCGATCGACCGGTACGACGACCACATGAGCAGCAGGACGATCACGACACCGTACACCGGCACCATCAGGGCGACGGGCGCGCCGGTCACCATCCTGGTCGCTTCGGCCATGCCTCCGAGATCCGCCGCGATGTTGATCACGTTCGCCACGACCAGCAGCGTGCACGCACTCCAGAGCACCCACGGCGCATAGCGCCTGCGGATCACGCCGGCGAGGCCCAGACCCGTCACGAGGCCCAGACGGGCGCACATGAACTGCACCGCCGTCATGAGCGGGAACGAAAACAGGGCGGTCCAGAGCGGCAGGTATCCGAACGCCGCGCCCGCCACCGAATAGGTCGAAATGCCTGACGGGTCGTCGTCCGCCGCGCCGGTGATCAGGCCGGGACCAAGGTTCGAGAAGAAGCGCTGGAAGGGGCGCTCGTGAAACGGCAGAGGGGCGCGGCTGTCGGTGTTGGGCATGAGTACTATCGTCAGCGTCGCACGAACAGGCAGGCGGATGCGTCTGCGGGACGCGGGGGACTCAGCGCTCTGTCCACACCACCCGCCCGCGCTGATCGATCAGGCGGATGGGCAGCGTGGCCTTGAACAGGTCGTGCTGGAACCACGGCAGCCAGCCGCCACTGTCGCTCGCCACTTCCAGTCGTGCGGCCGGATCGAGCGCGTACGGCGCCAGCCGATCCGGGCTGTCGGGATCGGCGTAGTCCCAGACGGTCGCGTGCGGCATCGGTTGCGGACCGAACCGGAGCGCCAGGTGGACGTCGCCGCGCCGGTCCAGCAGGTTCACCGACAACCACTGCTTCTCGGCGAGCGCGGCCCACACGCGCAGCCGGCCGCGCGCGTCGAGCAGCCCCAGGCTCGGCTCCGCCGCCGCCGACAGTCCCAGCACCGCGAACGTCCGCCCGTCCTTGTCGATGAACTGGCGATCCTGATCCGGAATCGCATTGTCAATCGAGACGGTCGGCGTCCACGGCACCACCAGGTGATAGAGGCGCGCCAGCAGCCGCCGCATGGTCGCCAGGTCGGCGCGGAACGGCAGGTGGCGCCCCCGCACGGTCTCGCAACGACCGTTCGCCTCGACGAAGCCGAAGCTCAGCTCGGAGGCCACGCCGACGGAGATGCCGGGGCGTCCGATCGGCGGCGCGCCCAGCGACGCGGAGAGCTGGCCGGTCGGGAGCAGGTAGACGGTGAGCTCCACGGCCTGCGGCGCGACGTGCCACGACAGCCTCGAGCTGCCGTCGGTCCCCTGCGTGAGCGTCCCGAAATCGACGCCGGCCGCGTCCTGGAAGTGAAGCGTCTGCGCGGGAACGAATGTGGACGCCGACCGGCTGATCGGCGCACGCTGGCAGGCGGTCGCGGCCAGCAGGACCGCGCACAGGAACACCCATCGACGCATCGCGGCAGTCTGTCCCTGTCGCGATATCCGAGTCAACTTCCCGATCGCCGCAGCCACGCGCGGGCCGCCCGGTCCGCTCGCGCCACGCCAACCGTCCTCTGCACGCCTTTCCCGACCTCCGGCTGAATTCCGGTTGACACGGGTGCGGCCGCGCCTCAGTCTTCCCTGTGCTCGCACCACGGCAGCCGGAGGTGGTCGCGTCGGCCGCCGCCAGCTGCAACGTGACCAGCTGTTTCTGCCCGCGCTCCGTCACGCCGAGCGCCGCCAGGACGGGGCACATGGCAGCGCCCGGCTGCCCGCCGCCGCCCTGATGTCGGTGCGCCGGCTGCCCAGTCGGCAGGGCGGCGGCCGGACACCAGAGATTCCTTGAAATTCCTGGTTGTTCAGCCCTGCACGACCCGGCACGGCTGGCCTCTGGCTTGCACGGTGGGCGGCTAGGAACCGTGCTGTTCACCTATGAGCTCGATGCCGTGATTGCCGGCCAGGAGGGAGAAGCTGCGCGAGGATCTCACGCCGCAGGGGCTCGAGCTGAGCCGGACGGAGCACCGGCGGATCTGGGTCGCCCGGCAGCGGGCCATCGACGACTGTCCGGCGGCACGACCCGCTGTCGGCGATCACCGACCTGTGTGCCGCCGTGCGGGACTTCGAGCCGAGCCGCGAAGCGCGGCAGATCGCGGCCCCGACCATGGTCCACGCCGCGTCGGCGCACGAGGGCGACGGGCGAGTCGTCGACATCGCCTGATCTGGTGAGTTGACCGATGGACGGTCAGGCCTGCTGGGGACGCGCGCTCCTGTTCTACCCGTGGCTCATCGAGGCGGAATGCGGCGCCCGCCTCGTCTTTTTCGAGTACGCGAGAGCGCTTCGGCAGGCCGGGCTGCGCCTCGATTGCTTTGCTCCTTCGCGGTCGGGTGAGGTCCCGGGCCGCGGCGATCAGCTGTTTGATCGGCTCTTCACGCCGTCGGCCGGGCCTCGGCAGCAGCGGCTGCTGGCGTCTCCGGAGACGTTCAAGAACCCGGCCTGCTGTGCGCTCGTCTCGCCCGAACAGCAGCAGATGGCATTGACTGCCGCCGCGGTCGGGGCCTCGGGCGGCTACGACGTCGTCGCCGTGAGCTACACGCGATATGCGCCGATCCGGACTTATCTGCCGGATTCCGTCCGGACAATCCTGTTCACTTACGATCTTGATTCGGTCGTCGCCGTGCAGGAGGAACGCCTTCTCGGCACTCGGGCCGCGTTCGAGCTTGCCGACGAAGTGGACCTGATGCAGGACTTCGATCTGATCACCACCGTGGGACCTGACGATGCCAGCCGCCTTGCGTCGGCCGCTCCCTACCTGCCCGTCGTTGAAGCGCCGTACTGTCCGTCCATCGAGCCGCGGGCGAGGCCTCAGCGGGCCGACGCCGATCGTCTGCTGATTGTGTCGGCGAGCGCGCCGTTCCTGGACCTGTCGTTCGCCTGGTTCTGCGAGCGTGTCTGGCCTCTCATCCGCGAGCGTCGACCCGATGTGAAGCTGACCGTCGCCGGCCGTATTTCGGAGACGGCGCGCGCGCTCGGGTTGGGAGCCGACGTGGCCGTGGACATCAAGGGGTTGGTCGACGACCTCGAGCCGTTGTACGACGCTGCTGACGTGTTCATCGCTCCGTATCTGTACGGTGACGGTGTGAAGACGAAGGTAATCGAGTCGCTGGCGCGGGGCCTGCCGGTCGCCACCACCCCGCTGGGGCTATCGAACTTGCGAATCGTCGCGGGGGAGCACCTGCTGGTCGAGACTGAGGCCGAAGCGTATGCAGCCGCAGTCGCTGGGCTCCTGGCATCCCAACCGTTGCGAGAACGGCTCTCGCGGGCGGGCGCCGGCTACCTGCGTCGGGCGCACGGTGCCTCGGCCTGCCGTGAGGCACTGGTTCGGCGCGTCCGCGCGTGGGCCGGTGAAAGGCCGGTGCGGGTGCGCGACGTCGCGGCGCTCCTCCGCCGTCTGGTTCCAAGGACGATTGCCCGATGCTCGGCTGCTGGTGTCCGGCGTGTCGCGATCTTCGGCGCAGGCAGCCACAGCGCTCTGCTGTTGCCGCTCTGGCGCGGCCTCGGCGGTCCGACCGTGGCGGGATTCGTGGTGTCCGGAACACCGCAGGAGGCGATGTCCCTCGATTTGCCGGTGTGCAGTCTTGCGGCACTGGAGCCGGGTGCCGTCGATGCGATCGTGCTGTCGTCGGAGACCTACGAAGTTGAGATGGCGGCGGCCTGTCGTGCGATCTGGCCGGATCTGCCGTGCTATGGCATCTGGTCTCCCACTCCGCCCCTCAGCACACCCAGATCCAAGAGTTCTTGGGTCGCGTGCGCGGTTTAGAGACCTCAATCGCGGGAGGCAGTGCGCGAAGCGCCTGCCCCCCGCCATCGCTGGGCATCTGGAGACAATGACATGAGAGCATTGGAGCGTCGGCTTGGTGGCAATGTCCGTCTTCCATGCCGTCATCTTCTTCGCCTGGTACGCCGTGGTCCAGTCGATGCGGTGACCAAGGTCCAGCCCGGCTGATTTGTTGTGTCAGGGAAGGCCGATAACGGTCATTACGTGGCGGTCGTCGGCGTTCAGTCGCGTTGGGTGGCTATGCCCGGCTACCCAATCTGCCCGTCACTAACATTACGATCAGCACGAGCAGAATGAGCCCGCCAAGACCTCCCCCTACAAGTGGCCCACCCAAGTAGAAGCCACCACCACCGAACAGCAACAGTAGAATGATCAGCACGAGTACGATACTCATCGTCCACTCCTCCACAATTGATCGGCCAGCACCGATTCACGCTCGATTGAAGGTCTTAGCAGAGGCGACGTGCACCCGTGTATCGTCGGCAGGTGTGCATGCAATGAACGAGTAGCGTGATCTCATCCATGTGAATGCGTCGTCCCTCGTGTCTGCGCGACTCTGCGAATGACCCAGTCATGATGCTACCCCCATCCATGCTGGGTCGAATGTCTCGTACTGCACACGGCACCCACCTACCGAATGGTCGGTGTTCCGAAATGCACAGACGCTCGCTGGTGGTCGGCCGCATGCTGTGTTAGTCAATGTCGGAACGCCAACAACGATGGGAGATGCCATGTGGAATCTGAATGAACGCGATGGAAAAATCGATCAGGCCAAAGGCAAGGCCAAGCAGGCCGTCGGCGACCTGACCGGCAATGACCAGCTGAAGACCGAAGGTAAGATCGACGAGACCAGGGGGAACGCGAAGGCGGCGTTCGGAGGCGCGCAAAGGAAAGTCGGCGCGGCCGTCGCGAGCTTGAGTCAACCCGTGAAGCGCTAGTCTCGTCTCGCGAACGGCGGTCGGACGGCGCCATCGCAACGGCGCAGCCCCGCTCGGTCGCTATCCGCAGCCAACGTGCCAGAGCAGCGGGACACGCCGAGTCTGTCCTCCGTGCTCAACTCTCTCCCTGTGTACCAGCGGACCTGGCATTGGGCCTCATCGTTCATAGTTAGGCCGCCAGCCGTCCATCCAGATGTGGGCGATGCAACATGAACTCCACACTCGCGCCGCAGCCGAGCGATGAGACGCCGACCGAGCATGACATCGCCTATCGCGTCTACAACCTCTACGTGCCCGTGGCGGCGAACAGGCGCACGACGTGGACGACTGGTTGCAAACGAAAGGGACAGCGGGAGCGTTCGCGGCGAGTCAGTGTTCCGAAGAGCACAGTATCTCGCAGCCGACTGGCCCATGCTGGCGGAGTCTGGATACGCACGTTGCAAGGGAGACCGAACATGGACACCACCAAGAGAATCGTTGAGCCTCAGAAGAATCCGCCGCAGCCCATCAAGGCCCAGCCGAAACCTGAACAGAAGAAGGACGAGCATCACGCGGATGGGTATTGCGAGCCGAAGGCGAAGGTATAGGTCGGCTGACAGTACGTTCGCACGAGAGTGGGCAGAGGGTCTTCCTCTGCCCATCGACTGGAGACCGCAGAACCGAGCAGCGTGCCCAAGGGCCTCGTGAATCGTGCCGACACGGGAACCCGTCGTCTGTTTACGGAGTGTGCCGAATGCTCTGGATAGGAACGGCGCTGATGTCGGCGGCTGGTATCATCGGGCTGATGGTGGTCATCCTCGCCAAGCATCCCGACGACGCTGAGGACCTTGGTTCCGTGAGTCAGCACTGGATTGCCGAGAATCGTCTCGATTCGCAGTGAGCGTGAAGCGCATTCCCAGCTGACCGACCCGTCGATCCTTCCTCTGCTGCCTTCCATTGCTCAGCCCAGAACGTCTTTGTGTCAGGGAAAGCCGATAACTGCTGATTCTCGTGACACCCAATATCCGCTATTTGCCGTATCTGTGGACGCTGGCGTGTGGCCACTATCCATGTACTTCTGGGGATCCGACAGGATACGATGGCGGGCATCTGCATTACTTCACCTACAGGGATGTTCGGGAACTTATGCAACATGCAGGATTTAGGCACGTAGAAGAATTTAACTTTGCGGATTGGAACGTTCACAGTGGCGTGGGTGGGGGCGGAAATTCCTGACGTACCGCTTGATCACTTTGCTGGGCCGTCGGCTCCAGCGCGAATTCTTCTCTAGTTCGATTGTGTTGCGTGCGACGAAATAAAGGCGTACCGCTGATGCGACTCTCGGGCCAGGGCCTATTCGCGCCGGCGCAGCCTCAGCGCCTGGCGTCCGCGGCGGCGCCACGCACCGTCGCCGAGTCCACAGCGACCCGGCACGACCTGGCTCGATGCGTCCGTGGCCAAGGTCCGTTCAGCGGGCGGCGCGACCCCCTGATGCGCGCAAGCCCCCTTTAAGTATACTCGAGGTGTCAATGGAGACCGACGGTCCCAAATGTCTGCCGTGGCGTCGAGGTCCCCTGATACGACGCTGAGGACGCTGGATTCCTATCCTTCGTTTCGATCAACACGCCAGGAGCATGACGGGTTTGAGA
>DATLRO010000014.1:0-30045 GCA_035534615.1 Vicinamibacterales bacterium | reverse complement strand
CCGCGACGTCCCCGTGCTATAACCAGAGGCGGTCTTCCGAGCCGGGGCGGCGCGCGGCGCGCCGCCGGCCGGCTTCCCCGGAGCCTGCCTGGCCGCCGCCCCCTGAAGAGGCGCCAAGGAGCCGTCGTTGGATTTCCGGTTGAGTGTGCTCGATCAGTCGCCGATCTCCGAGGGATCGACCGGGCGCGATGCGCTGCGGCACTCGATCGATCTGGCGCGGCGCGCGGAGGCGCTCGGCTACCACCGGTACTGGGTGGCCGAGCACCATGCGACGCCGATGCTCGCCTGCACGAGCCCCGAAGTCCTCATGGGCGCCATCGCCGCCGTCACGTCGCGGATCCGCGTCGGCAGCGGCGGCGTCATGCTCCCGCACTACAGCCCCTTGAAGGTCGCGGAGGTCTTCAGCCTCCTGAGCGCGCTCTATCCGGATCGGATCGACCTCGGGGTCGGCCGCGCGCCAGGCTCGGACCCGCTGACCGCCTTTGCCCTGCAGCGGGACCGCCGGCAGGCGGCGCCGGACGACTTCCCGCAGCAGATCGCCGAGCTGCTGGCCTACCTGTTCGACCGCATGCCGCCGGGGCACCGGTTCGCCCGTCTCGCGGCGCTGCCCGGCCGGCCGCACCGTCCGGAGCCGTGGCTGCTGGGCTCGTCGCCGCAGAGCGGACTCTGGGCGGCCGAAGCCGGCCTGCCCTACGCCTTCGCCGACTTCATCAACCCGGCCGGCGCGGAGATCGCCAGGCGGTACCGCGACACGTTCACCCCCTCCTGGCTTGGCGCGACCCCGCAGGTCATCGCGTGCGTGTCGGCGATCTGCGCCGAGACCGACCAGGAGGCCGACCGCCTCGCGGCGAGCGGGCGGATGGCGTTCGCGCTCCTGCACCAGGGCGAGCTGATCCCGGTGCCGCCGGTCGAGACGGCGCAGCGTTTTCTGGCGGCGCGGGAGGCGCGGGAGGACGGGGTTCCGCGGCGACGGCGGGCGGTCATCGGCACGCCGGACACCGTGCGGCGCGGCCTCGAGGCGGTGGCGGCCGAATATGCCGCGGACGAGGTGATGGTGGTGACGATCACGTACGATCACGAGGCCCGCTGCCGGTCGTACGCCCTGATAGCCGACGCGTTCGGACTGCCCGGCGCGCGGCCGTAGCCGGCGCCGGCCGGGAGGCGGTCCGCGCACGGCGCCTCTTCACGCCGGTTCGCCTGGATGCCACGATGGTGACCGAGGCCACGCCGCGGCGCGCAGCCGGCCGGCGGTGCGTCTCGGCGGAAGGAGTCGCCCATGCCCGCAACGCGCCGGATCCTGCTCGCGTCGGATTTCTCGCGAGTCTCCACGAAGGCCTTCGCGCACGCCATCTCGCTGGCGCGCACCCTCAACGCGCGGCTGATCGTGCTGCATGTACTGGAGCCCGCGACGACCGCCGTCGACGCGGAATACGTGCCGCCATCGGTCTGGGAACGGATCGAAGCCGAGCGGCAGAAGGCGGGCCGGCGGCGGATCGCGGCGGTCGTCGCCAGAGCGCGGCGGGCCGGTGTCCGCGCGACGCCGCTGCTGTTGTGGGGCGACGTCGCCGGAACGATCCTGCGGACCGCCCGCCGGGAGCGCGCCGACCTGCTGGTGCTCGGGACCCACGGCCGGTCCGGGGTCGCGAAGCTGATTCTCGGCAGCGTGGCCACGCGCGTGATTGCCGGCGCCCCGTGCCCGGTGCTCACCGTGCGCGGCCGGCCGCCGCGCGGGTGAGCGCGGGCCGGCCGGGGGGCGTCCGCGACCGGCGCGATCCCGGCGCCGGCGGCGGATGCCCGCGCCGCGCGCCGCGCGCCCTCGCGGCCGCTCCTCACGGCGTCGGACCGAAGCTGAGGAAGACGAGCACCAGCGTCATGCCGATCATCAGGACGCTGGAGGTCCAGGCGATGATGTTGAGCGGCTTCGTGTTGCGATGGGCCCCCATCAGGTCCTCGCGGTTGCACAGGCGCAGCATGAAGATCAGCACGAACGGCAGCAGCACGCCGTTGGCCACCTGCGAGAGGAGGATGATCGGCACCTGCATCCGCTCGGGGATCAGCAGCACGGTCAGCGCGCCGCAGGCGATCAGGCCGGTGTACAGCGTGTAGAACACCGGCGCCTCGTGGACCCGCTGGTCGATGCCCGCCTCGAAGCCCAGCCCTTCGCAGACGTAGTACGCCGTCGCCAGCGGCAGAATGCTGGCGGAGAAGAGCGAGGCGTTGCACAGCCCGAACGCGAACAGGATGCTGGCGGCCCGTCCGGCCAGCGGGCGCAGGGCGACCGCCGCGTCGGCGGCGTTGCGGACGTCGTGATGCCCGGTCACGTACAGCGTCGCCGCGCACGCCACGATGATGAAGAACGCGACGACGTCCGTGATGATGCAGCCGATGATGACGTCCCAGCGGGAATAGGCGTACTGGCTCACCGTGACCCGCTTTTCGACCACCGCCGACTGCAGGTAGAACTGCATCCACGGCGCGATCGTCGTGCCGACCAGGCCGATGATCATGTAGATCGACGCGCGGTCGAACGACACGGTCGGCTTGACGGTGCTGACCAGCGCCAGGCTCCAGTCCGGGTGCGCCAGAAAGCCGGACAGGAGATAGGACACGTAGAAGAAGCAGGCGACCAGGAATACCCGCTCGACGATCCGGTACGTGCCCCGCACGACGAGCAGCCAGACGAACAGCGCCCCGAGCGGCACGGAGATGAAGCGGCTGATGTGCAGCGCCGCCGCCCCCGAGGCCAGGCCGGCGAACTCGGCGACGGTGTTCCCGAGGTCGGCGACCAGCAGACACGTCATCAGCAGAAACGTGATCCGGAAGCCGTACTCCTCGCGGATGAGGTCGGCCAGCCCCTTGCCGGTGACGGCGCCCATCCGCGCCACCATCTCCTGCGTCACGACGAGCGCCACCGTGATCGGCACCAGCGTCCACAGCAGGGTGTAGCCGAACCGCGCGCCGGCCAGTGAATAGGTATAGATGCCGCCGGCGTCGTTGTCGACGTTGGCGGTGATGATCCCGGGGCCGACGACGCTGAGGAAGAGCACCGCCGTGACCCAGAACCGGCTCGGCCACTTACTGGGTGTGTTCGATCGCGTCATCGGCGGTAATCACTCCGAGCAGACGGTCGTGGTCGTCGGTCACCGGCAGCACCAGGAGGCTGTACTTGTAGAAGAGCCCGAGCACCGTCCTGATGTCCGCATGGGCCGGCACCGTCGCCACGGGAGGCGTGGCGAGGGACTCGAGCGCCTCCTCCGGCCGGGCGAGCAGCAGCCGGGCGAGCCGGACCATCCCCCTGAGGATCCCCTCGGCGTCGGTCAGGAACAGCCGGTCGACCTCGTCGAGATCGCCCTCGAACGCGCGCAGCGCCTCGACGCCGTCGGCGACGGTGGCCTCGGGTCGCACGATCACGCACTCGGTCGTCATCATGCCGCCGGCCGTCTTGGCATCGAACCCGAGCAGGCCGCGCATCTCCTGCGCCTCCTCGCGCTCCATGCCGGCGAGCACCTCGGCGCTCTTGGCCGGCGCGAGCGACTGCAGCGCATCCGCCGCCTCGTCCGGCGGCATCTCCTCGATGAGGTCGGCCGCCTTGTCCGCCGGAAACTGTTCCAGCAGCGCCATGCGGACCTTGTCGGGCACCTCCGCCAGCGCATGCGCCGCCGTCTCGTCGTCCAGCGACTCGATCACGGCGCGCTGCTCGTCGGGGCTCAGTTCCTCGAGGATGTCGGCCAGATCCGCCGGATGGAGCGCGGCCAGGCGATCGTACGAGATGCGGAGCCGGAGACGGCGGGCCGGGTCCGGCTCGATCAGGTTCACGAATTCCCACGGAATCACGCGCGCCTGGAAGATCCCGGACACGACCCGGATGCGGTGCTTGGCGAGCAGCCCCTGCAGGAGGCGCCGCACGCCGGCGGCGGCGCCGACGTCGACCGCCACCAGCCGCAGGTGCGAGTGGCGTTCGCTCGGCTCGATCTCGAACACGACGTCGGTCACACGGACGACCTTCCGGCTGTTGACGTCGATGATCTGCTGGTCGAGCACGTCCTTCTTGACCCGGATGAGCGCGTCGTTCGGCGTCCCGAGCACCTCGCGTGCGACCTGTCCGGCCTGCAGCGCGCGGTTGGAGATCGCCTGCATCTGCACGTGCGGAATCACCAGCCGTTCCCGGCCGGGCGTCTCGATCAGATATTCCTCGACCCTCGACGAGTTCCTGATCGGATTGATGCCCAGATCGACCAGCTGCCCGAGGAAGACGCCCTTGACGTCGAAGGCCGGGAGGTGGTCGAGTTCCGTGAAGTAGATCATGCGTGGACCGTCGCCCCGCGAGAGCTCATTGTAGCGACAGTCCTCCCGCGATTTCGCCGAAAATCGACGGGACCCGGTCTCATGGACCTCCGGCGGCGGATCGCCGACAATGGGCAGGGCCCGTCGGCGCCCGGTCGGGGCGCGCGTCACGGGCCGGCGTGCGGCCGGCCGGCCTCCCGAGGCGGCCGCCGGCGGCGAAGAGAGAGGGCTCGCGATGATCGAGGTGCGTGATCTCGTCAAGACCTTCGGGGACTTCTGCGCCGTCGACCACATCTCGTTCACGGTCCCGAAAGGCCGAATCTTCGGGTTTCTCGGCCCGAACGGCGCCGGCAAGACGACCACGATCAAGATGCTGACGACGACCCTGACGCCGACCAGCGGCACCATCGTGATCGACGGCCACGATCCCCGGCGCGAGCCGCTCGCCGTCCGCCGCGCGTTCGGCATCGTCTTTCAGGATCCGAGCCTGGACGACGAGCTGACCGCGATCGAGAACATGGAGCTGCACGGCGTGCTGTACGGCGTGCCGTCGGCGACGCGGGCGGCACGGATCGCCGATCTGCTCGCGTTCGTCGAGCTGTCGGACCGCGGGCACGACTACGTCAAGCAGTACTCCGGCGGCATGAAGCGCCGCCTGGAGGTGGCGCGCGCGCTGCTGCACCACCCGCCCCTGCTGTTCCTCGACGAGCCGACGATCGGGCTCGACCCGCAGACCCGCAACCACATCTGGGGCTACATCCAGCGCATGAGCCGGGAGCAGCAGGTGACCGTCTTCTTCACGACGCACTACATGGAGGAGGCCGACCGGGTGGCGGACGAGGTCGCCGTGATCGATCACGGCAAGATCGTGGCGCAGAGCTCGCCGGCCGCGCTGAAGGCCCAGACCGGCACCGGGTCCCTCGAAGACGCCTTCATCAGTCTGACCGGCCACACCATCCGCGACGAGGATGCCTCGTCCACCGATCGCCTGAGAATGATGAGCCGGATATGGAGGCGCCGATGAAGGCCGTCTACATCCTGTGGCTGCGCCAGCTCAAGCGGTACGTCCGCTCCAAGTCGCGCATGGTCGGCTCGCTCGGGCAGCCGATCATTTTCCTGTTCGCCCTCGGGTTCGGATTCGGCCCGACGTTCCAGAAGGCGGGCGGCGGCAACTACCTCCAGTTCCTGACCCCGGGCATCGTCGCCATGAGCGTCCTGTTCACGGCGGTCTTTTCGGGCATCGAGATCATCTGGGACCGGCAGTTCGGATTCCTGAAGGAAACGCTCGTCGCCCCGGTGCCGCGCCTGGCGATCGTGATGGGCCGGACGCTCGGAGGGGCCACCGTCGCCTCGATCCAGGGGCTCATCGTCTTCGCGATCTGCCTCGCCGCCGGCTTCCGATTCGCCACCAGCGCCCTGCTGCTCCCGCTGGCGCTCGTGTTCCTGTTCCTGCTGGCCCTGCTGTTCACCGCGGTCGGCACCGCCATCGCCTCCGTGCTCCAGGACCTGCAGGGGTTCCAGCTGATCATGAACTTCATGGTCCTGCCGCTGTTCTTCTTCTCGGACGCGCTGTTCCCGATTCATGGTCTGCCGACGGCGCTCCGGATCGTCCTCCGCCTCAATCCGGTGACGTACGGCGTCGACGGGCTGCGGGGCGCGCTCACCCACGGCTTCGCGTTCGGGCTCGGCGAAGACCTCGTGATCCTCGGCGCGCTCACCGCCGTGATGCTGTCGGTCGGCAGCTATCTGTTCTCGAAGATCCAGCTGTAGGACGCGCCGTCGCGGCCCCGCCGTCCGCCGCGCACCGGGCCTGGATCCGCGCTCGGCCGGTTCCGGCCGAACCGTGAGGGAACGCGGCCGCGGGGGGCCGCTGGCGAACGCCGTCAGCGCACGGCGGCGCCGGGCTCCGGCTCGTCGCGCTCCGCCGGCACGCCCGCGATGCGCGCGATCACCGCGTGGACGACCGCGGCGCTGAACGGCTTCTGGAGCAGGATGGCGCCGGGCTGGAGCCGGAGCCGGTCGATTTCCGGGCCGTCCTCCTCCGCCGTCATGAAGATGACCGGAATTCCCGGCGCAATCGCGCGGACGTTCGCCGCCAGGTCGAAGCCGGAGGCATGGGGCATCGCCGCGTCGGTCATCAGCAGGTCGACCGATCCGGCCCCCGGTTCGGCGGCCATCGAGAGCGCGCGCGCCGCGGTGCCGGCCTCCATGACCTTCAAGCCCCGCTGCGCCAGCAGGCGGACCAGCAGCTTCCGGACCGATTCGTCATCGTCGACCACCAGCACCGACCGGACCGGACGCGGGTCCGGACCGCCGGCCGGCGGCGCGGGGACCGCGGCGGCCGGCAGCCAGATCTCGAACGTCGTGCCGCGCCCCGGCTCGCTCGAGACCGCGATGTCCCCGCCGCTCTGCTGCACGATGCCGTAGACGGTCGACAGTCCGAGCCCGGTTCCCTCCTCGCCCTTCGTCGTGAAGAACGGCTCGAAGATCCTGCGGCGCGTGGTCGGCTCCATGCCGATTCCGGTGTCGCGGACCGACAGGAGTACGGCCCGATCGGGGCCGCCGGTCCCGGACCGCGCGGTCGTCACGGTCAGCACCCCGCCGTCCGGCATCGCATCGCGGGCGTTGATCGCCAGGTTCATCAGCACCTGTTCGAACTGGCCCGGATCGATCCGGACCCGGGCGATCTCCGGATCCAGCACGATGCGCAGCTCCACTTCCTCGCCGAGCAGCCGGGCCAGGAGCGCCGCCATCTTCGACACGACCACGTTGAGACTGGTGATCTGGGGCTGCCACGGCCGCTGGCGTCCGAACGCCAGCAGCTGCCGTGTGAGGTGGACCGCCCGCTCGGCCGCGGCCTGGACCTCGTGCAGGTCCGCACGGACGGGATCGGATTCCGCCACCTGCTGGAGAATCACCTCGGTGTACCCCATGATGGCCGCCAGCACGTTGCTGAAGTCGTGGGCCATGCCGCTCGCCAGGCGCCCGATCGCCTCGAGCTTCTGCGTGTGCTGAAGGCGCTCCTCGAACTCCTTCCGTGCGGTGATGTCGAGCGCCACGCCGCGCACCAGGCTCTGGTCGAAGACCTGTCCCCGGGCTTCCAGCCAGCGGACCCCGCCGTCCGGCCGGACGATGCGGAGCTGGCGATCGAAGCTCCGCCCGCGCGCGCTCGCCCTGGCGCGCTCGAGACGCGAGGCAATCGCGCCGCGATCCTCCGGATGCACCAGCGCGAGGTAGCCGTCGACCGACGCGGGAAACGCCTCCGGCGCCAGCCCGTGAGCCTCGGCCATCGAGCCGCTCGAGGCGAGCCGCCCGGTGTGCAGATCGAGTTCCCAGGCGCCCACCCCGGCCGCCTGCAGCGCGAAGGCGGTCCGGGCCTGCTGCGTGTGCAGCGCGCGTTCGGCCTGGCGGAGCGGGCCGAGATCTTCGGCGACGGCCAGGAAATAGTCGGGCGCGCCGGCCCGGTCGCGGACGATGGCGAGCGTGATCGACGCGGTGACGATGGCGCCGTCCTTCCGGATGAATCGCTTCTCGAACCGCGCCCGCGCCAGTTCGCCCGACAGCACGCGGTCACGCACCTCGAGTTCGGACGGCAGGTCGTCGGGGTGCGTGAGATCCTGAAAGCTCAGCGCCAGCAGTTCGTCCTTCGTATAGCCGAGCAGCTCGCAGAGCCGGTCGTTCACGCGAAGCCAGCGCCCGTCCGGCTGCTGATGCGACACGCCGACCGGCGCCTGCTCGAAGGTCATCTCATAGATTTCCTCGCGCTGCTGCAGCGCCTGGTGCAGGCGGGCGTGCTCGATGGCCCGCGCCGCCCGCCGGCCGAGGTCCTCGGCCAGAGTCAGGTCGGCGCCGCCGAACCGCCCCCGCGTGGCCGTGCGGGTGAACAGCATGGCGCCGAACACCTGGCCGTCGACCTCGAGCGGGACGCAGATGAGGGACTGCACGCCGATCGAGTCCATCCGCTCGAGGGCCTCCGCGCTCTCCGCCCAGGCCCGAAGCTGCCGCCGGGTGATCGCGGGATGAAAGGCCGCCCGGCCCTCGCGGAGCACCTGCGGGATCAGGGCGCCGCTGTCCGGCCGGAACGGATGCCGCTCGTACCAGTCGATCAGCAGGCGCTCCAGGGCGGGGTCGCGGTGCGCGGCCGCCGTCCAGCGGATGATTCCATCCGGCTGGCGCAGATGCACCGCGGTCCAGTCGGCGAACCGCGGAATGGCGAGGCGGGCCACCGTGCTCAACGTCCGTTCGTAGTCGAGCGACGAGGCGAGCGCCCGGCTCGCGTCCGCGACGAAGATCGCCCGCTCCTTGGCGTTGCTCATGGTTCGTCGCCGCGACGTCTTCGGACGCAGCGGGGCGGGCGTGGGTGGATGAGCTTTGCGGCGCATCGACGTCAGAGCTGACAGCCAGGTGTGCGGGATGCCCGCGCGCCCTTTATCGGCGTGGTGCGCGCCGATCTTAAGCGATCGCCCGGCAGCAGGCGTCGTCTGTCAGTGTTTGTCCGACACCACACACGCCGACCGCCGCATCTGTCCGCCACGCGCCGTCTGCGCGCGGACGGTCTGCCGGCAGCCGGCAATTCGGCTGTAGACTGGCTGGCGCGGCCGGTCACCGATACGGGGATGCGGCCGCCTCGCGGGTGGGCGGCAAGGGGCTTGACCCGCAGGCGATCGGCGGGCTACGATCGCGAAAGTGAGACTCAATCTCAATAATGCGGATGCGCGGCCCGCGGCCGCCCCCCGCAACCACCACAGCCTCACGCACGACACGCGGCTCCTCCTCCGCGCCATCGTCGGCATGGCCATCGTGGCGGTCGCCGGGGTGGTATTCTGGCAGGCCTTCCATTCCGGCGGCACCCCTGATCCCACCGCCCCTCACGTCACCGCGACGGCCGCAGTGCTCGACATCGGCGTCCTGGTCTTCCGGGAGGGGCTCGAGTGCATCCTCGTGCTGGCGGCGGTCACCGCCGGCCTGGCCGGGTCCGGGGATGCCTCGCCGCGTCCGGTGGCCGCCGGCGCAGCCCTGGCGTTCATCGCGACGCTCATCACCTGGCGCATCGCCGTCGGCATCATCAGCGACCTGACCCGGAGCATCCCGGCGCTCGACGTTCAGGTGCTGACCGGCCTGCTGGCGATTCTCGTGCTGCTCGTCGTCATGAACTGGTTCTTTCACAAGGTGTACTGGACCGGCTGGATTTCACTCCACACCCGCAGAAAGCGCGCGCTGCTCGGGGAGTCGGGCCGGTCCCGGCGGTCGAAGGCCCGCCTCTGGTGGGGACTTGCGCTGCTCGGCTTCTCTTCGCTGTATCGCGAAGGCTTCGAGGTCGTGCTGTTCCTCCAGAGCTACCGGCTGAAGCTCGGGGATACGCCCGTGCTGTATGGCGTGCTGATCGGATTGAGCCTCGCCTCCATCGTGGCCGTTCTGACCTTCGTGGCACATCGTCACCTGCCGTATCGCAGGATGCTGATTCTCACGGGCGTCCTGCTCGGACTCGTGCTGCTGGTGATGGTCGGCGAGCAGGCGCAGGAGATGCAGCTCGCCGGATGGCTGCCGACCACCACGATCGCCTGGCTGACCGGCGTCATCCCGTCGTGGGCGGGACTCTGGTTCTCCGTCTTTCCGACCGTCGAGACGTTGACCGCGCAGGGCGTCGCCGCCCTGCTCGTGCTCGGCTCGTACACCGTTGCCAATCGGCGGGTGACCGCGCGCGCGCGGACGTCCGAGTCGGAGCCGGAGCCGGAACCGGCGCGCGACGCGGCCGGCGCGCCACCGGTCTCGTCGAATCCGATGCGCGCCTGAGGCGCCGCCGGTCTGTCCACCTCATCCACGTCCGCGGCCTGATCCCCCTGCCACCGGACAGGCGCTCCCCCCTCCCCCGTCGGCGCACCGAGGGCGGTTCGACGATGCCCCCGGTACCGGAGACCGCGCACTCTGGCCGGCAGACAACGGAATAATCCGATGCCCGGGCGGTCCGAGGTCCGACGACGGGCGGGCGGAGGGCCAGTTGGCCCTGTTTTGTGCCCCTCGCGTCTGGCCGAGGACTTGCATTCTCGGTTGTCGACGTCGATGCGCCGCGCGCCCGCCGCGCGGTGTGCATCCACCGGTCCAGCGTGAACAACACCGGCGGCGACGCGGAGAGTCGGGCATGGCCGCGGTACTGATCGTCGACGACGAGGTGCTCATCCGGTGGGCGCTCAGGCGCTACTTCGAGGATCGGTTCGAAGTCCTCGAAGCGGGGGACGGATCCAGCGCACTCGCGCAGCTCGAGCGGCATGACGGCAAAATCGTGCTCGGTTTCGTGGATCTGCGGCTGCCCGACGGCGACCGCAAGGGCCTGGAGATTCTGCGCGTCCTCAAGGCGCACGATCCCGCCGCGCATGCGGTCGTGATGACGGCGTTCGCCACGCCGGAGATGATTGAGGAGGCGATGGCGGCGGGCGCGAGCGCGGTCATCGACAAGCCGTTCGATCTCGACGCGATGGGGCGGATGCTCGACCTCCATCCCCCGGCCTGAGCCGGCGGCGCACGGTCTCCCCGCGGCCCCGGCGCGCTCGCGCCCGGCGTTTCCCCTTGCGTTCCGGCCGGCGGTTCACCACAACTGCTTGAGATTGCAGCGAGCCACGTGGTAAAAGTGCTTTGCAGGCGTCCGGTCCACCCGGCGGACGTCGTCTGCCCCTGCACGTCCGCTCAACCTTGGATCAACGATTCTCATGGCACCAGCACCGCCTGCGACGATTCTGCTTGTTGACGACGATCAGCTGATTCGGTGGTCGCTCCGCGAGCGCCTGACCCAGGACGGGTATCGCGTCGTGGAGGCCGAGAGCGGGCGCGAGGCCGTGCAGCGCGCCACCGACGACATCGACCTCGTCCTGCTGGATGTCAAACTGCCGGACGCGGACGGATTGTCCGTGATGAAGGAGATCCGGAGAGGGGCGCCGGACCTGCCGATCATTCTCGTGACGGCGTTGTCGAGCGTGCACACCGCCGTGGACGCAATCAAGCAGGGCGCGTTTCACTACGTCACCAAGCCGTTCGATCTGGACGAAGTCGCGCACCTGGCGGCGAAGGCCCTCGAGACGACGCACCTGCGGCGCGAGCTCGCCACGCTGCGGGCGCGGGAGGCGCAGCCGTACCACTTCGACAGCCTGCTCGGCCGGGCGCCGGTGATGGCCAAGATGCGGCAGCTGCTCGCGAAGGTGGCGCAGAGCCCGGCGTCGACGGTGCTGGTGACGGGCGAGAGCGGCTCGGGCAAGGACCTGGCGGCCAAGATCATCCACTACAACAGCGCGCGCGTCGGCTCGCCCTTCATGAACATCACCTGTTCGGCGCTGCCGGAGGCGCTGCTGGAGAGCGAGCTGTTCGGCCACGAGCGCGGCGCGTTCACCGACGCCCGGCAGCAGAAGCGGGGGCTGTTCGAGTCGGCGCACGGCGGCACGGTGTTCCTGGACGAGATCGGCGAAATGGCGCCCGGCCTGCAGGCGAAGCTGCTGCGCTTTCTCGAGGAGAAGGCGTTCAGGCGCGTCGGAGGCACGGCGGACGTCCACGTCGACGTCCGCGTCATTGCCGCGACGAACCAGAACCTCGAACAGACGGTCAAGGCCGGCACGTTCCGCGAAGACCTGTTCTACCGGCTCAACGTGCTGCGCGTGCAGATGCCGGCGTTGCGCGAGCACGCGGCGGACGTGCCGCTGCTCGTGCATGCGCTGGTCGACACGTTCAGCCGGGAGTTCCGCAAGCCGATCAGCGCGGTGTCGCCGCGCGCGCTCGAGGCGCTGCAGCAGCATCCGTGGCCGGGCAACGTCCGCGAGCTGCGCAACGCGGTCGAGCGCGCCGTGCTCCTCGCCGAGGGGGACACACTCGAAGCGGCCGATTTTCCGGTACATCCGGCCCGCACGGAGATCAGCGACGCCTTCGATCTGCCTCCGGCCGGCATCAAGCTGGACGAGCTCGAGCGCCATCTCGTGGTCCAGGCGCTGACGCGCACGGGCGGGAACCGGACGCAGGCGGCGGCGCTGCTCGGACTGAATCGCGACCAGATCCGCTACCGCATCGAGAAGTTCGAGCTCGACGGGACCTTCTGACGCTGGCGCCCGACGCCTCTCGTCCGGCCTTCTTGCGGAATATTCCCCGGATCCGCGCCAAAAGAAGCCACCCCGGTCCGGTGGCTGGCGCCCCTCCAACCCTTTCCGGCGGTTTCGCCGGCCCCCGGCCGCTGCCTCGGGGGCACGACTTCTGCAAGCACGGTTGAACCGTGCGGACGCAGGTGCGTCCGTGCCAGGGGGCTGGCGTGGGGGACACAGCCGTCCCCGCGCCACGGACCTGCGACGACCGTGGCGGTGCTGCCGGGTGCGGCGCGGGCGCTCGTCAGCCAGACGGCAGGAATGTTCGCCGCGACAGCGTGAGGGCCGATCATGACGACAGGGACGATTACCCGATTGATGCGGGACAAGGGCTTTGGATTCATCCGCGACGGTGCGGGGGTCGAATACTTCTTCCACCGCAGCTCGGTGCAGGGCGAGGCGTTCGATACTCTGCGCGAGGGAGAGCAGGTCGAATTTCAGCCGGGGCGCTCGGACAAGGGGCCCAGAGCCGAAGACGTCCGTCAGGTCGGCCGCTGAGGGTCGCCGGGCGCGTCCGCGGCGGGTCCGGCCCGCGAGCCGATCCTGCCACACGGCCAGGTGCGATCCGCACGTCACCAGCCCCGTGCCGCGACGGTCGTCACGATCCCCTTTGAAGACAGCCGGCGATTGGCCGTCCACACCGGTACGCCGGTGCGGACGGCCAATCGCCGGCCGCGCCGTGCGGCCCGCGGGCGTGCGGCTGCCGTGGTGCGTGCGGTCCGGCCTCCGGGTCGGGCCGACTCGAGGGAGCCCCTGCCGATGATCACCAAGCCGCGCGACATGACACCGGTCGTCGATCTGACCCGCGGGAAGGGGACCGGCCCCGTCCGGACCCGGCGTCCCGTGTACGTGGATCTGCGGCCGCCCTGCAACCACGGCTGCCCGGCCGGCGAGCAGGTGCAGGCGTGGCTCGCGCTGGCCCAGGCGGGGCGGCATCACGAGGCGTGGGACACGCTGGTGCGCGACAACCCGATGCCGGCCGTCCACGGCCGGGTCTGCTACCACCCGTGCGAGCAGGTTTGCAACCGCGGCGAGCTCGACGCGCCGGTGAGCATCCACGCCGTCGAGCGCTTTCTCGGTGATCTGGCCTCTCGCGAGGGATGGCCGCTGCCGATCGACGCGCCGCCGAGCGGCCGGCGCGTGCTGGTCGTCGGCGCCGGGCCGAGCGGCCTGTCGGCCGCGTACCACCTCGCCCGGGCGGGCCACACGGTCGAGATCCGCGACGCGGCGCCGCTGCCGGGCGGCATGATGCAGTTCGGCATTCCCGCGTACCGGCTGCCCCGCGAGGACCTCCGGCGCGAGATCGCGCGCATCGAGGCCATGGGCGTGACGATCGTCACCGGCCACCGGATCACGGACATCATGGCCGAGAAGGCGGATGGCCGCTTCGATGCGGTGTACCTCGCCATCGGCGCCGGCGTCGGCAAGCACGTCGACATTCCGGCGCGCGACGCCACGCGGGTGCTCGACGCCGTGTCGCTGCTCCACGCCGCGCAGACCGACGGCGCGCCGCGCCTCGGGCGCCGGGTCGTGGTGTACGGCGGCGGCAACACGGCGATGGACGCGGCCCGCACGGCCAAGCGCCTGGGCGCAGACGAGGCGCTCATCGTCTATCGGCGGGACCGCGCCCACATGCCGGCGCGGGCCTTCGAAGCCGACGAAGCCCAGGAAGAAGGGGTCCGGTTCAAGTGGCTGAGCACCATCAGGCAGGTCGCCGGATCTGACCTGACCGTCGAGATCATGGATCTCGACGCCCACGGCCACCCGCGGCCGACCGGGCGGTTCGAGACGCTCGAAGCCGACGCGATCGTGCTGGCGCTCGGCCAGGAAACCGACAGCGGCTTCCTGCGCCAGGTGCCGGGCCTCGAGTTCGGGGCGGACGGCGCGGTCAGGATCGGCGGCGACATGATGACCGGCCACCCCGGCATCTTCGCCGGCGGCGACATGGTGCCGGGCGAGCAGTCCGTGACGGTGTCGGTCGGGGAGGGCAAACGGGCGGCGCAGCACATCGGCGCCTGGCTCCAAGGGGTGCGCCTCCCGCCGCCGGCGCATCCGCCGATCGTGACGTTCGACATGCTGCACCTGCCGGTGTACAGCGACGCCGACCCGAGTGCGCAGAAGACGCTGCTGGCCGCCGAGCGGGTGACCGGCTTCGAAGAGGTGGTGAGCGGGCTGACCGAAGCGCCGGCGCGCTACGAGGCCCAGCGCTGCTTCTCGTGCGGCAACTGCTACGAGTGCGACAACTGTTATGCCGCCTGTCCCGAGCTGGCGATCCTCAAGCTCGGGCCCGGCCGTCGCTACCGGTTCGACTACGCCAGCTGCACGGGTTGCGCGGTCTGCTTCGAGCAGTGCCCGTGCCACGCCATCGACATGGTCTCCGAGCCGGAAGGGGGCAACTGACATGGCCAGACCGGTGGCAGTGATGGACGGCAACACGGCAGTGGCCCACGTGGCCTACCGGGTCAACGAGGTGTGCGCGATCTATCCGATCACGCCGGCCTCGACGATGGCCGAGCTCGCCGACGAATGGGCGTCGAACGGGGCCACGAACCTCTGGGGCCACGTCCCGGTGGTGCAGGAGATGCAGAGCGAGGGGGGTGCGGCCGGCGCGGTCCACGGCGCCCTGCAGGCCGGGGCGCTGACGACGACGTTCACGGCGTCGCAGGGGCTGCTGCTGATGATGCCGAACATGTTCAAGATCGCGGGCGAGCTGACGCCGACGGTCTTTCACGTGGCGGCCCGCACGGTGGCCACGCAGGCGCTGTCGATCTTCGGCGACCACTCCGACGTGATGGCGGTGCGCATGACCGGCTTCGCCTTCCTCTCCTCGGGGTCGGTCCAGGAGGCGCACGATTCGGCGCTGATCGCGCACGCCGCGACGCTGCGGTCGCGCGTGCCGTTCGTCCACTTCTTCGACGGGTTCCGCACGTCGCACGAAATCAACACGCTGACCCTGCTGGCCGACGACGATCTCCGCGCGCTGATCGACGACGACCTGGTCCGCGCCCACCGGGCGCGCGCGCTCAATCCCGAGCACCCGTTCGTGCGCGGCACGGCGCACAATCCCGACACGTTCTTTCAGGCGCGCGAAACGGTGAACCCGTTCGTCTCGGCCGTCCCCGGCATCGTCCAGTCGGTGATGGAGGCAATCGCGGCACGGACCGGCCGGTCGTACCGGCTGTTCGAGTACGACGGCGCGCCGGACGCGGACCGCGTCGTGATCGTGATGGGGTCGGGCGCCGAAGTCGCGCGGGAGACGGTCCGGGCGCTGCGGCGCGGCGGCGAGCGGGTCGGCGTCCTGCAGGTCCGTCTCTTCCGCCCGTTCTCCGCCGAACACTTCCTCGCGGCGCTGCCCGAGGGGTGCCGGGCGGTGGCGGTCCTCGATCGGACGAAGGAGCCGGGCGCCCCCGGCGAGCCGCTGTACCTGGATGTCGTCGCGACGCTCGCGGACGCCGTGGCCCGGGGCCGGCGCCGGACGATGCCGGCCGTCGTGGGGGGGCGGTACGGGCTCTCGTCCCGGGACTTCACCCCGGCGATGGTCAAGGCGGTCTTCGACGAGCTCGCGAAGCCGGCGCCGGCGCACGGCTTCACCGTCGGCATCATCGACGACGTCTCGCACACGAGCCTCGACGTCGACCCCGAGTACTCGATCGAGGCGGACGAGGTCGTGCGGGCGGTGTTCTACGGGCTGGGCGCGGACGGCACGGTCGGCGCCAACAAGAACACCGTCAAGATCATCGCGGAGGACGCCGGGCTGCACGCGCAGGGCTACTTCGTCTACGATTCGCACAAGTCGGGCGCGCAGACGGTGTCGCACCTGCGCTTCGGACCGGCGCCGATCCGTTCCCCGTACCTGATCGCGTCGGCCAACTTCGTCGGCTGCCACCAGTTCCACTTCCTGCAGCGACAGGACCTCCTGCGGCTCGCGGCGCCCGGCGCGACGTTCCTGCTCAACAGCCCGTACGGACCGGACGAGGTCTGGGACCGGCTGCCCCGCCCCGTCCAGCAGCAGATCATCGACAAGCGGCTGAAATTCTTCGTCATCGACGCGACCGCGGTCGCGCAGGACGTCGGACTCGGGAGTCGGACGAACACGGTGCTGCAGACCTGTTTCTTCGCCATTTCCGGCGTGCTGCCCCGAGAGGACGCGATCGCGCGGATCAAGCAGTCGATCCGCAGGACGTACGGCGGGAAGGGCGAACAGGTCGTGCAGCGGAACTTCGAGGCCGTGGACCGGACGCTGTCGCGGCTGCACGCGGTCGCCGTGCCGGCCTCAGCGACCAGCACGGTCGAGCGGCCGCCGGTCGTCCCGGCCGACGCGCCCGAGTTCGTGCGGACGGTGACGGCCCGGATGTTCGAGGGCCTGGGCGAGCAGATTCCGGTCAGCCTGATGCCGCCGGACGGCACGTACCCGTCCGGCACGTCGGCGTGGGAGAAGCGGAACATCGCGGACGAGGTGCCCGTCTGGGAGCCGGACCTCTGCATCCAGTGCGGACAGTGCAGCTTCGTCTGCCCGCACAGCGTCATCCGCGCCAGGTATTACGACCAGGCGCGGCTGGCCGGGGCGCCGGCCTCCTTCAAGTCCGCGCCGGTCAACGCGCGCGGCTATCCGGGGGTGCGCTTCAGCCTGCAGTTCTACGTCGAAGACTGCACGGGGTGCGCCCTGTGCATCGAAGCCTGTCCCGCCGCCAGCCCGGTCGATCCGGGCGTCAAGGCGATCAACCTCGGCGCCAAGGCGCCGCTGGTGGCCGCCGAGCGGGCGAACATCGCGTTCTTCGCGCAGCTGCCGATCAACGATCGCGCGCGCGTGGATTTCGCGAACACGCGCGGCGTCCAGTTCCTGGAGCCGCTCTTCGAGTTCTCGGGCGCCTGCGCCGGGTGCGGGGAAACGCCGTATCTCAAGCTGCTCTCGCAGCTGTTCGGCGACCGCCTGATGGTCGCCAACGCGACCGGCTGCTCGTCGATCTACGGCGCCAATCTGCCGGCGACCCCCTGGACGCGGAACCACGAGGGGCGCGGCCCGGCCTGGTCGAACTCGCTGTTCGAGGACAACGCGGAATTCGGCCTCGGCTTCCGCCTCGCCGCCGATACGCACCTCGCGCTGGCGACGACACTGCTCACGTCGCTGGCGGGTCGGCTGGACGAGGAGGTCGTCAGCTCCATCCTGACGGCTCCCCAGATCCGGGAATCCGAGATCCGCGCGCAGCGCCTCCGCGTGGCCGGGCTCAAGACGACGCTGCGCGGGCTGGCCGAGCAGGATGTCAGGGCCCGCGACCTGCTGTCGGTCGTCGACCACCTCGTGCGGCGCAGCATCTGGATCGTCGGCGGCGACGGGTGGGCGTACGACATCGGCTACGGCGGCCTCGACCACGTCCTGGCCAGCGGTCGGAACGTGAACATCCTGGTGCTCGACACGGAGGTCTATTCGAACACCGGCGGGCAGGCCTCGAAGGCGACGCCGCTCGGCGCGATCGCGAAGTTCGCCGCCGCCGGCAAGCGGGTCGCGCGCAAGGACCTGGCGCTGCAGGCGATCGCTTACGGCAACGTCTACGTGGCGCAGGTGGCCATGGGCGCCAACCCCCAGCAGACGCTGGAAGCGTTCCGCGAAGCCGAGGCGTACGAGGGGACCTCGATCATCCTCGCCTACTGCCATTGCATCGCCCACGGCATCGAGATGCGGCAGGGGATGCACCAGCAGGACCTCGCCGTCGCCAGCGGCTACTGGCCGCTGCTCCGCTACAACCCCGCCATGCGCCAGGTGGGCGACAACCCGTTCCGGCTCGACTCCCCGCGGCCGACGATTCCGCTGCGGACCTACGCCTACAACGAGCTGCGGTACCGCGCGCTCGCCGTGACGCGCCCCGCCGACGCCGACCGCCTGCTGCACCAGGCGCAGGCGGACGTCGAAGAGAAGTACCGCAACTACGAAGGCTTCGCGCGCCTCGAGCACGGGCCGGCGCCGGCGCAGGCCGCGACGGCCGGCCGCAAGGTGTGACGCGGTCATGACGCCAGCCGGAGGCACGACACGGCCATGGATCTGACGACGCGCTATCTGGGACTCACGCTCAAGAACCCGCTCGTGGCGGGGGCCGGGCCGTTCGGCCGCGACCTCGACAGCATCCGGCGCCTGGAGGAGTCCGGTGCCGCCGCCATCGTGCTGCCGTCGCTCTTCGAGGAACAGGTCGCGGGCGAGCAGCAGGCGGTGGAGCGCATGATGGCGGCCAGCGTCGACGCCTATCCGGAGGCCCTCACCTACTTTCCCGCCCAGGTGACCTACGCCCTCGGCCCGGAGCGCTACCTCGACCTGGTCCGCCGCGCGACCGCCGCCGTCGATATTCCGATCGTGGCCAGCCTCAACGGCATGACGAACAACGGCTGGGTCGAGTACGCACGGCAGCTGCAGGAGGCGGGCGCGGACGCGATCGAGCTGAACATCTATTTCATTCCCTCCGACCTCTCGCTGTCCGGGCGGGCAGTCGAAGAGCGGTATCTCGAGATTCTGCGCGCCGTCCGGCACGCGACCAGCCTCCCGATTGCGGTCAAGATCGGTCCAGCCTTCAGCGCCGTTGGTCACATGGCCGCGCAGCTGGACGAGGCGGGAGCGAACGGCCTGGTGCTGTTCAACCGCTTCTATCAGCCGGACATCGATCTCGCCCGTCTCGCGATGGTGTCCGACCTGGAACTGAGCCGGCCGCCCGAGATCCGGCTGCCGCTGCTCTGGATCGGCGTGCTCGCCGGGAGGGTGAAAGCGTCGCTGGCGGCCAGCTCCGGGGTCGAGACCGCGGACGAGGTGCTGAAGTACCTGCTGGCGGGCGCCGACGTCGTCATGACGACGTCAGCGCTCCTGCGACACGGCCTGGGACACATGCGAACCCTGCTGAACGGCCTCGAGGACTGGCTGTCGGAACGCGATCTCGATTCGCTCGAGACCATCCGCGGACGCATGAGCCACCGGAATCTGGCAGACCCCGTCGCCTTCGAGCGGGCCAACTACCTCCGGATCCTGCAGGGATACGGCACCTCCCGGGAGCGCGGCTGACCGGACACGGGCGCTCGGGCCGCTCAGCTCGGGCGCCTCGGGCCGCAGGGGCGGACCTGGGTGTGTCCGCGCTGAGGCCTCGACGCGGTCAGTGCTGCCACAGGATCTGGGCCGCCTCGAGCGGCACGGCAACGCCAGGCCGGTACGGCACGATCCGCAGCGTATAGTCGGCCGCCGGGCGGGTCGCCGGCACGTCTCCTCGGTAGAGCAGGCTGGCGGTCGCGGTACGGCCCTGCTCCACCGACCGCGCCAGCGCCGCATGGACCGGCCCATCGCCGGCCGCCGGCTCTGCGTACAGTTCCACCCGCAGCCCTTCCGGGTCGAGTCCGCCCGGAAAGACTTCAACCTCGAAAGAGTGCCGGCTCTCGCGCGTCTCGGTCCGCAGCGTGCCGAACCGGACCGCGGTCCAGCCGGCCGCAATCGTCCGCTGCCAGTCGACCAGGGCGACCCCCTGGCGGCCGCCGTCGGCGCTGCGCGCCCGGTAGGCCTCGGCGGCCGGCAGATAATGTTCCTCGGTGTACTGACGCACCGTGCGGTTGGCCGAGTATTGGGGCGTCAGGCGGGACATGCTGTGCCGGATGCGGGCGATCCAGTCGGTCGGGATGCCGCGGGCGTCGCGCGTGTAGAACCCCGGCACGACCTCCTGCTCGAGAATCCGGTAGAGCGCGTCGGCGTCGGCCGCGTCCCAGGCCGGATCCTCGCCGTGTTCGCGCCCGTCGCCGATCGCCCATCCGACCTCCGGCGTGTACGCCTCCGCCCACCAGCCGTCCAGCTCCGAGAGGTTGAGGCCGCCGTTGACCAGCACTTTCATGCCGCTCGTCCCGCAGGCTTCCCAGGGACGCCGCGGCGTGTTGATCCAGACATCGACCCCCTGCACCAGGCGCTGCGTCAGCAGCATGTCGTAATCGCTGAGGAAGATGACGTGCCGGCGCACCTCGGGCCGCCGGAGGAAATCGGTCCACGCCTGGATCAGCGCCTGCCCCGCCGCGTCCTGCGGGTGCGCCTTTCCGGCGAGCAACAGCTGCACCGGACGCTGCGGGTCGTTCAGAATCCGGATCAGCCGCTCGCGATCCTGCAACAGCAGGTTGGGCCGCTTGTACCCGGCGAAGCGCCTGGCGAAGCCGAGCGTGAGCGCGTCCGGGTCGAGCAGGCGGTCCGCGTCCGCCACCGCCTCGGCGGACGCCCCCCGCCCTTCCAGCTGAAGGGCCAGACGTGCGCGCGCGTACGCCACGAGCGCGTGCCGCGAGTCGGTGCGCAGCCGCCACAGGTCGGCGTCGGTTACGCATCCGATCTCCTGCGCCACGCTGTCCAGCGACCCGAGCCACCGCTGCTTGCCGCAGGCCTCGGTCCACACGGCATCGGCCGCGGCGGAGTCCCAGGTGGGCACGTGAACGCCGTTCGTCACGTGGCCGACGGGGATCTCGTGCTCCGGCCACTGCGGGAACAGTCCACGGAAGATGCGGCGGCTGACGCTTCCGTGAAGTCGGCTGACGCCGTTGACGGCGCGGCTGCCGTGCACGGCGAGGTACGCCATGTTGAAGAGCTCGGACCGGCCGGCGCGGTCCTGCCGGCCCAGCGCCAGCAGGTCGTCGAACGAGATGCCCAGCTGCGCTTCCGCGTAGCGCCCGAGGTACTGGTCCATCAGCTCGGGCGTGAACCGATCGAAGCCGGCGTCCACGGGCGTATGCGTGGTGAAGAGGTTGCCCGCACGGGTGACCGCGAGGGCCACGTCGAACGGCTGCGCCGCCTGGGCCATGAAATCGCGCGCGCGCTCGAGCACGACGAGCGCGGCATGACCTTCATTGAGGTGACACACGTCCGGCTGCAGGCCGATCGCGCGCAGCAGGCGCCAGCCGCCGATGCCCAGGATCATTTCCTGGCGCAGCCGCAGTTCCGGTCCGCCGCCGTACAGCTCGCTGGTGATCCCGCGCAAGGCCGGGGGATTGGCCGGGTCGTTGGTGTCGAGCAGGTACAGCATCGTCCGGCCGACCTTGACCTGCCAGGTCCGGATTCGCAGCGTGAAGCCGGGGAGCGCCAGGGTCAGCCGCAGCCACTCCCCGTTCGCGTCACGCAGCGGCACGATCGGCAGCTGCCCTGGATCGTTGTAGGGAAACAGCGCCAGCTGGGCGCCGTTCGCGTCGATCTCCTGGCGGAAATATCCCTGCTGGTACAGGAGGCCGACGCCGACGACCGGCACCCCCAGATCGCTGGCCGACTTGAGCTGATCTCCCGCCACGTGACCGAGCCCGCCGGAATAGATCGGCAGCGCCTCGCTGAGCATGTATTCCATGCTGAAGTAGGCGACGAGGCTCAACGGCGCGTTCGGCCAGGCCGTCTGGAACCAGCCGACGCCCTGTTCCATCTCGCGCTGCCGCTGCAGCAGGGCGGCGACCCGCCGGCGGAATTCCGGATCCGCCACCGCAGCCTGCAGCTTCCGGTGCGAGACCGTCTGCAGGATGACCCAGGGGTTCTGCGCGCGCGCCCACAGCTCCGGCTCCAGCGCGCCCCAGATCTCGTCGGTCGCATGGTTCCACGACCAGCGCAGGTCCAGCGAGAGCTCGACCAGCGCGTCAATATCCTCGCCTTCGCCCGTCCGCCACGTTCCGGCGCGCTGGTCCATGCTGCCGCCTCCTCGACGCGCGCAACGGCCTTCCTCGATCCCCGGGGGACGCGCGCCCGCCCCTGGGCCGCGATCCGCGCTTACGCCCGCGTGTTCCTGCCAGTATGCGTGCCTGTCGTGAATCGAGCACGCGATAGGTGACGAGCTCCACGCGGTCGTTGAACGGAAACCGTCAGGCGGGATGCAGCCTCCGCGTTGCACATTCCGTGCCGCGGTCCAGTGTCGTTCAGATCCGAACCACAGCCGGCGCCGGCCGTTTCGGCGAAAAATCTCCAGATGTCCGAGAGAAATTTCTGACGCCTGCGGGCCGTCGGCGAAGGAGCGACCGGAAATGGGGAAGGTGCGGTGCGCGGCCGGCCGTCCCCGGCTGGCAACAGGCCTGATCGCGTGTACTCGCCCTCGAGCCGTCGCACGCCGGACGGTTCAGACCGCACCGGTATCCATCTTGCACTCTCGAGACACACAGGAGCACACTCATGGAACCCATCAAGCCAACCACGAAGAAAGAGGCGCCGGCCGGGACGCCAGCCGAGACCGAGACCGAGCCGTACGGCAGCATCCTTGGCGTCATCGATTCCGATCCGCAGAAGAAGCTTCCCCGGGCGGCGAAGGACACCGGTGGGAATCCGCGCGGCATCGACGTTCGCCCCCGAACGACCGGGACCGACGAGCTCCGTCAAGGGTCCGGCTTCACGAGCGCCGACATGGGAGGCGCGGGCGAAGGGACCGAAGTCGCCGAAGACACGGCAACCGAGCGGCCCGAACAGGAATAGACCGGGCGGTCGGAGCCGCGCCGCGGCAACAACCGTTCAGCGCGCAGACCGCAGCGGGAGGTTTGGTCTGGTACGGTCGCCGGGGCCGCGGCAAGCCTGCGTACGCTTCGCAGACGACCATCTGCCCGCCAGGGAGGATTCAATGACGTCCCACAGAAGGAACCGTGACGCAGGAGGCCACCGGCATGGCCGGGCGCCGGACGGAGAGGCGGTAGTCGTGCTTCACGAGGCTGTCGCGCAGCGGGCGTACGAGCTGTTCATCCAGCACGGCCGCACGAACGGCCACGACCTGGACGACTGGCTGGAAGCCGAGCGCGAGCTGCGCAACTCGCGGACCGGCGTCCACGAGTAGGCCACGCGCCGGCTCGCGCGCAAGAGACCCGTGCGCGCTGGGCGCGCCGAACGTCGCGGCCAGGCTGTGTCTCGGCCGGTTTCCTCCCCCTGCCTCGTCCGGCAGCGGCCGCTCCGGACGCCCGGACTGGCGAGCGTTGGCGTTGTCATTCACGCGCGTCATTCACCCGTCTCACAAGGAGTACAGCCGTGAAAGCAGTTCTGAGGCACCTTCTCCTCGTGGCGGTTCTGTGTCTGCTGGCATGGCCGGTTCAGGCCGCCGACGGCATCCTGATCGTCGAAAAAACAACCAGCGGCACCATGACGCAGACAAGCCGCGTCCAGATCGAGCCCAGCCGCATGCGTGTCGACTCGACCGGTGGCCCGAACGGGCCGCAGGCGTTCGTGTTCGACGGCGCCAAACAGGTCATGTGGATTATCGACCTCACGCACAAGACCTACCGGGAAATCACGAAAGCGGACCTCGATCGCCTCGGCCAGCAGATGTCCGGCGCCATGGCGCAGATGCAGGAGCAGCTCAAGAACCTGCCGCCCGAGCAGCGCGAGAAGATGCAGGAGATGATGAAGAACATGCCGGGGGCGGCGGCGCCGGTGGCGAAAACGGAATACCGGAAGGGCGGCACCGCGACGGTCGGCAGATGGACGTGCCAGACATACGAAGGCTACCGCGGCACCGAGAAGGTCTCGGAGCTCTGCACGGTTCCCCCGGCCGCCCTCGGGTTCTCCACGGCCGATTTCGACGTGTCGCGCCAGCTCGCGGAGTTCTTCCGGAAGATCATGCCCAAGGATGCCGACCGGATGTTCAGCGTCGGCGGAGGCGAGGAAGGCTTCGCGGGCGTGCCGGTCCGGAGCGTCTACTATGCCGGCGGCAGCCAGACGGTGACCGAGCTGACGGATGTCGGCCGCCAGAGCTTCCCGGCCTCCGCGTTCGAAGTGCCGGCCGGCTTCACGAAGGAAGCCTCCCCCTTCGGTCCGCCGCGGTAGCCGCGGCAGTCTGGCGCCAGGGGCGGACACACAGGTCCGCCCCGCTCACCTGAAGATCCACGGCAGACAACTCGCCTGGGCGTTCGCGGGCAGAATCGACATGCGCCAGATGAGCTGGCAAAGGTCGACCGCTCATTGACAACCTCTATATGTAAGTATATTCTTACCGTTAGTGAATACTTACCAATCGGCTCAACTGGATGCGCTCGGCGACCCAACCCGTCGGGCCATCCTGGCGCGCCTGATTAGTGGTCCCCTGCCTGTCGGCGAGCTCGCCCGGGACTTTCCGGTGAGCCGGCCGGCCATCTCGCAGCATCTTCGGGTTCTCAAAAACGCCCGTCTGGTCGTCGATCGGCCGGCGGGCAACCGGCGGCTGTACGAACTCAACCCCGAGGGGATCGATTCGCTGCGGCAGTACTTCGACCAGTTCTGGACCCAGGCCCTGGCCGCATTCAAGGCCGCGGCGGAGGCGAACACGAGGGAGAAGAGACGATGACGAACACGACGACCCAGACGACGGATGTTCCGGTGCGCAGAACCGTCACGGTGAAGGTTCCTGCGGAGCGTGCGTTCCAGGTCTTCACCGAGGGGATCGACACCTGGTGGCCGCGCAGCCATCACATCGGCAGCGCGCCGATGAAGAAGGCCGTCGTCGAAGGGAAGGTCGGCGGCCGCTGCTACAGCGAGCAGGCCGACGGGGCGGCGGCCGACTGGGGCACGGTCCTCGTCTGGGACCCGCCGCACCGCTTCGTAATGGCGTGGCAGATTACGCCGAACTGGCAGTACGAGCCTGATCTGGCGAAGTCGAGCGAGGTCGACATCCGTTTCACGCCGCTGGCCGACGGCACCACGCGCGTGGACCTGGAGCACCGGTACTTCGAGCGTCACGGTGCCGGCAGCGACAGCATGCGGCAGGCCGTCGGGGCCGAGAGCGGCTGGGGTGGTCTGCTCTCGCTGTTCGCGGCGCGCGCGGAAGAGGGGCGGTAACCGCCATCTCTGCCTTTCCCCTTGCACGGCCCTGCGCGACATCGTCCTTCCCGGGGGGGCTGCGTCCGATAGAATGACGGGTTGGACGGATGCGCGCGCGTTCCGCCGTTGCGGCTCAGCTTGCCGTCTGCAAGGAGACGAAATCGATGTCGAAGGCCTTCACACGGTGCATTCCGGGCGTCCTGCTGTGCGTCGCCCTTCTGGCGGCCCCGGCTTCCGCGCAGCAGCTCGATCCCGCCTGGCTCGGCGCGCTGCAGTACCGGACGCTCGGCCCGGCGGGCAACCGCGCCGACGCGATCGTCGGGGAGCCGGGCAACCCGCTCGTAGCCTGGGTCGGGGCCGCCTCCGGCGGCATCTTCAAGACGACGGATGGCGGCGTGCACTGGAAGCCGGTGTTCGACCGGCAGGACGTCATGTCGATCGGCGCGCTGGCCGTGGCGCCGTCGGCGCACAACGTCGTCTGGGCCGGCACCGGCGAAGCGTTCTATATCCGGAACGCGACCTCGATCGGCAACGGCGTGTACAAGTCGGTCGACGGCGGGCTGACCTGGACGCACATGGGGCTGGACCAGACGGGCCGGATCGCGCGCATCGTCATCGACCCGACGAACCCGGACATCGTGTTCGCCGCGGCGGTCGGCAGCGGCTTCACGCCGTCGCAGGACCGCGGCATCTTCCGGACGACCGACGGCGGGCGGACGTGGAAGCGGGTGCTGTTCGTCGACGACAACACGGGCGCGTCGGACGTGGCCATCGATCCGCACAACCCGCAGACGCTCCTGGCGGGCACGTGGCAGCTGGCGATTCACACGTGGAACCTCGACAGCGGCGGGCCCGGCAGCGGGGTGTACATCTCGCACGACGGCGGCACGACGTGGACGCGGATCGTCGGGCACGGCCTGCCGACCCATCCGATCGGCAAGGTGGCGGTCGGCATCGCCCCGAGCGACGGCCAGCGGATGTACGCCCTCGTCCAGGACGCGAGCCCCGGCTTCTACCGTTCAGACGACGGCGGCCGGACGTGGCGGCTCGTGAACCAGCACCACGACATCGACGAGCGGGCGCCCTATTACACGCGGTTCGTCATCGATCCGACGGACGAGAACCGCATCTATTTCGTGTCGGTGTTCATCACGCTGTCGAAGGACGGAGGGGCCACCGAGCACGTCATTCCCGGCGGCGGCGACAACCACGACTTCTGGATCGATCCGACGAACCACGACCGGATGATGATTGCGTCCGACGGCGGCGCGGAGATCACGCTCACCCGCGGCCGATCCTGGCAGAACGTCAACCTGCCGATCGCGCAGATCTATCACGTGTACGCCGATGACGCCGTGCCCTACTTCGTGTACGGGAACGAGCAGGACAACGGCAGCTGGCGCATTTCGAGCGATCCGTGGGCCGGCGGGATCGGCGCCAAGGCGGAGATCAAGGTTGGTGGCTGCGAGAGCGGCTTCACGGTGCCGGCGACCGACGACATCATCTACTCCGGCTGCTACGACGGCGGCCTGGATCGCTTCGACGTGAAGACGATGCAGACGCGCGACGTCAAGGTGTGGCCGGAGGCGACGTACGGCTGGGCGCCGGCCGGGGTGAAGTACCGGTGGAACTGGACGTTCCCGATCGCCGTCTCCCCGCACGACCCCGGCGTCGTCTACGTCGGCAGCCAGTACGTCCACGAAACGACCGACGGCGGCGCGACCTGGAAGGTGATCAGCCCGGATCTGACGCGCAACGACAAGAGCCACCAGCAGGACTCCGGCGGGCCCGGCCGCGACAACCTCTACACGTTCGACGGCGACACGCTGTGGTCGATCGCGGAGTCGCCGAAGGCGAAGGGGCTCATCTGGGCCGGCAGCAACGACGGCCTGCTCCACGTCACGCGGGACGGCGGCGCGCACTGGACCGACGTCAGCGCCAACATTCCCGGCCTGCCGCACTGGGCGACCATCAGCAACATCGAGCCGTCCCACTTCGACGCCGGCACCGCCTACATCGCGGTCGACGATCACATGCAGGGCGACAACGCGCCGCTGATCTACGAGACCGCCGATTACGGGAAGACCTGGCGCCTCATCAGCGCCGGCATCCCGAAGTCGGTCTTCAGCTACGTCGCGTGCGTCAAGGAGGATCCGGTCCGGCCGGGTCTGCTGTTCGCCGCCACGCAGAATGCGGTCTACGTCACGCTGGACGACGGCCAGCACTGGATGCCGCTGCAGAGCAACCTGCCGCACGCCCCGGCCTCGTGGCTCGCGATTCAGCCGCGCTTCGGCGACCTGCTCGTCTCGACGTACGGCCGCGGCATCTGGGTGATGGACGACATCAGCCCGCTGCGCCAGCTGACGCCCCAGGTCCTGGCCTCCGCCGCCCACCTCTTCACGCCGCGTCCCGCCTACCGATGGCGCGCGGAAGGCGGATACGGCGGCAACGGATTCGGCCCGGGTGGCCTGCAGCCGCCGCCGTACGGCGCCGACATCAACTACTTCCTCAAGACCGGCGGCGAGCCGGTCTCGATCGCCATCGTCGACGCCGGCGGGCACATCATCCGGACGATCGACGGGACCAGCCGGCAGGGTCTCAACCGCGTGGACTGGGACCTGCGCGAAGAGTCCGCCCGCCGGCCGCTGCTGCTGACACCGCCGGTCGGCGCGCCGTGGGTGGAAACGACGACGAAGGGACGCCCCATCCGGACGTGGGACCTCGACCTGTCGTACGCGCCCCCGCTCGCCCCGCCCGGCACGTACACCGTGAAGCTGACGGTCGGCGGGCAGACGTTCCAGCAGCCGCTCCAGGTCGTCAAGGACCCGCGCTCGACCGGCACGCTGCAGGACATCCAGGCACAGGTGGCGTTCTCCCTGCAGATCCGCGACGCGATGAACCGGCTCGCCGGTCTCATCGGCCGCACCGAGTGGATCCGCCGCCAGCTGGCCGAGCTGTCGATCATGCTCGAGAAGTCGCCGCAGCCGCATGCGGTGGTCGACGCCGTGCGGAGCCTCGAGGACAAGGCGCTGGCGGTCGAGTCGGCCATGTTCGACGTCCATCTGACCGGCGCCCGGGAGGATCAGTTCCGCAACCCGATACGCCTGTGGGGCCAGCTCGGCGCGCTCAACCGCGAGATCACCGAGGACAGCGCCGACTTCGCGCCGACCACCCAGCAGCGCGCGGTCCTGCAGCAGTTCTCCGGACGGCTCGAGCAGATTCAGACCAGCTTCACTCAGCTGATCGACCGCGACGTCGCGGCGTTCAACAAGCTGATGCGCGAGCACCAGCTCGCGGGCATCTCGGTGCCGCCGGCGTCGGCGATCCGCTATGCGCCCCCCTTCCGGCGCTTCGCTCCCGGCGATCTACCGCAGGGTGCCGAACCGCCGGAAGGCCCGGGGAATCAGTAGGACCGCCGGCAGCGACCGAACCACCTCGACAGGGAGACCGGGCCGCGGCGCCCGGTCTCCGCTCGTCGGACGACGAGCCTCGTTCGGCCGCCGCGTGCGTGCGCGTGCGAATGAGCCCACCGCGGGCGGCAGGCGCACGGCTGGCGGCCGCTCCCTGACGTCGTCGTCTCTCCCTATCTACCTGACAAATAAGCACGTTGCGCACAACGGGGTGGTCGCCGGGCACCTGCCCGGCGTGGCGCACTTCCTGCACTCTCACGGGATGCTGGCGCGCCCGGCGTGGGACTTCACCCGGGCGGCCGCACAAGAGGCCTGCTCCGGGTCGGGCTGTAGCGTCATCCGGACCAGGAAAGTCGTATGCCGCGGATCATCGTTCGCAGGGGTTGTACCGAGACCCGTAACCGGCTGAAGGAAGTGTTCGCCGGCGACCCGGACGTTCAGATCATCTGGGATCGCCGTCATGGTGAGCGTCGCCGGAGCACGCGTCAGCCGGCGCCGGCCGGCGGGCCGCAGCGGCGCCAGACCGACCGGCGCCAGCCGGCCCCAGATACCTGGACGGCGCTCGACTTCATCCTGATCAAGGACTGAGGGCGCGCGGGCGGACGCGGACCCTCGCGCACCCGGCGTCAGGCGCGCACGCGCACGAGCCGCGAGAGTCGCGCGAGCCCCTCCGCGTCGTTCACGCTGCCGAACGTCGTGACATAGGGCCGGGCGGCCCGCATGCCGCGGGCGGTCGGTTCGTAGCCGGGCGTCTCGAGCAGCGGGTTCAGCCAGACGACGGCCGCCGATCGGCGCGAGAGTTCCCGCATGGCGCCGCGCAGCAGCTCCGGCTCGCCGACGTCGAGTCCGTCGCTGATCACGATCACGACGGTGGCACGCCCCACCAGGCGCTCGCCGGATCACGCGGAACCGGCCCCGGCGCCGGCCCCGGCACGCGGGCCGGCACGCTCCCAGCATCCCGGCCTCGGCGCCCGCGCAAAGGAGACAATCGTGTCAGGCTTCGCAGCAACTCATCAGTGTCCACCCTGCGCCTGCAAAAGCCGCGGCACGGCCGCCCTTGCTCGAACGAAGCGATGTGATACGCTGACTCCCCGGTTTTTGGCGTGACCGCGCCGCCGCTCGCGGCGATCGGTTTCCACTTCACCTTCATATGTATAGTCAAACGGCATCTCTGCTGTGGCTGTTCAAGATCGCGGGCGCGTCGGTGGCCGGCGGCGTGGTCGGATCGATCAGCGGGCTGGGCGGCGGCATCGTCATCGTGCCGGTGCTGACGCTGTTCCTGGGGATTCCGATCCAGGACGCGATCGCGGCGAGCATCGTGTCGGTCATCGCGGTGTCGAGCGGGGCCGGCTCGGTGTACGTGAAGGACCGGATCACGAACATCCGGATCGCGATGTTCCTGGAGCTGTCGACGGCGGCCGGGGCGCTGTTCGGCGCCGCGGTGCTGACGCGGTGGGTCAATCCGCAGATCCTGTCGATCCTGTTCGGGTCGATCCTGCTG
>DATLRO010000013.1:0-42255 GCA_035534615.1 Vicinamibacterales bacterium | reverse complement strand
ATTTTCACGTCGCTCCCCGACCTCGCGCGCAAGATCCGACGCTACATCAAGCGCTACAACGAAGACCCGAAGCCGATCCGCTGGACCTACAGCAATCCGGCGCACCGGATTACTACCGGTTCAGCTGTTACAGTCCACTAGGAATGAGGAATAGTGTAGGGATGAGGGAGAGGGGTCAGGGCTTGCGGCTTTCGATCCGGCTTGCCAGCGAGCGTCGGAGGCCGCCGATGATCCGTCCGACCTCCTCGGCCTGACGGAGCGCTTGTGTGAACTCGTCCGTACCGACCAGTCCGGCGTCCGCCGCCACGTACAATTCAGCACGAAGCTCGGCGCAAGACGCCTTCGCGATTCCAAGAACACGGTGAAAGTCGCGGATGCTCTGGCGCTCGAAGCCTTCCGCAATATTGGCCATGACGGACACAGCGCTCGAGCGCATCTGACCCGTCAGCCGGAGATCCCCGCCGAGCCGACCAGTGCCCGTCAGGAAGTAAATGGACTTCGCCAACAGCCTCGCTTTCTGCCAGGCGATCAGATCCTCGAACCGCTGAACAGCCACTGTTCCACTCCTCTCATTTTTCACCCCTCATTCCTCATTCCTCATTCCTAATTCCTCGTTCCTCGTTCCTCATTCCTCATTCCTGACCTGCCCCCACCCCCTTCCCGTCCACCCTCGCACCGTCACCCGTTTCCCGTCCGTCTCCAGTGTCACGGCCCCATCCTGGTCCGTGCGAAACACGCGGGCGCCGATGCTGCGATAGCGCTGGAGCACCTGCGGCGTCGGGTGGCCGAACGGGTTGCCCCGGCCGGCGCTCACGATGGCGACGGCTGGATGGACGAGACGCAGAAACGGGAAGGAGCTGGATGAGCCGCTGCCGTGGTGCGGCACCTTGAGGATGCGCAGGCCGGCAGGCAGCAGCCCGGCCGCCACGGCCGGCTCGACCTCGCGACCGATGTCGCCGGTCAGCAGCACCGACACCTCTCCGAACCGCAGCTCGATGACGACGGAGTCGTCGTTGCGCACCTTCTGGCGCTCCCAGTCGGGCGGGGGCGGATGCCTCACGACGAGATCGACGCCGTCCACCGACAGTCGGTCGCCCCGCTGCAGGTCGCGCCAGGCGATGCCGGCGCGGTCGGTCTGCGCACGGAGCTGCTGCAGCGCCTCGAGTCTCGGCACCGGCACCCCCTCCCAGACTTCGCGCGGCGCGAAGTCCCGGACGACCGCCGGGGCGCCACCGACATGGTCGGCGTCGCCATGGGTCACCAGGAGGTAGTCGAGGCGCCGGACGGCCAGGGCGCGCAACGCCGGGCCGACGACCCGGTCGCCGACGTCGAACGTCCCGGCGCCCGGCAGGCCTCCGGCATCGACGAGCAGCGTGTGCCCGCCGGGAAACCGGACGAGGATCGCATCTCCCTGCCCGACGTCCAGAAACACGACCTGCAGCCGGTCACGCCCCGGCTGCCGCACGAGCGTGTCGGGCGAGGCGACAATCCAGATGGCGGACAGCACACTCAACCCGGCCAGGGCCATCGACAGCGGCCGGTGGCGGTCGCCGCCGAGGCGCCACCAGGCGACCGCCAGGAGGCCGGCCATCGCCCCGTAGTAGATGACCACGACGGCGGCGGGTGGCGGCGGGACCCGCCGGGCGAGCCACGGCGCGATGTCGACGAAGCCGGCGGTCCACAGGAGCCCCGACGCGCCGACGTGCGCCAGCCAGCCGGCGGCATCCGCCAGCCGGGTGGACAGGGCAGCCGCCGGCAGCACCGCCATGCCGGCGAGCTGCGCGAGCCCCATCAGGGGAATGGCGAAGAAGTTCAGCAGCAGGCCGGCAAAGGTGACGCGCCAGAAGACGAGCGCACCGACCGGGAGCAGCGCCACTTCCGCGCACAGCGACGCCAGAAAGAGGGTCGCGGGCGCGCGCAGCCATGTCGGGCGCGGCAGCCGCGGCCGCAGCCACGCGCCGCCGAGCAGGATGCCGGCGGTGGCCCCGAACGTGAGGACGAAGCCGGCATCGTACAACGCGAGCGGCGAGACGATGAGCAGCAGCGTGCCGGCGACACAGAGGGCGTTGACCGGCGAGCTGCGGTGATCGAGCGCCCGCGCGGCGAGATAGATCACCGCCATCAGCGTCGCGCGGGTCACCGACGCGCCGCCGCCGACGAGGAGGGCGTATCCGGCGAGCACGGCGATCGCCGCGAGGCTGGCCACCCGGGACGCGAGGCCCGCCCAGGTGAACAGCGCGAGCGTCAGACCGGCGAGAATCGCGATGTTGCCGCCCGAGATCGCGATCACGTGATACGTGCCGGCCTCCTGCAGCCGGCGCCGCATCTCCTGGTCGAGGCCGGCGCGGTCGCCGAGGACGATCGCCGCCACGATGGCGGCCGAACCGGCACTCCAGCGCCCCACGGATCGCGCGATCGCGCGTCGGGCGTCGCGGCGGGCGGCGGCCGCCACCTCCATCGGCCACGACCCCTTCCCCACCACGTCCACCAGCGCCCCGCTCTTCACGATGCCGACGAGCGTCGTCCCGCGCCGGGCCATCGCGAGCTCGGCGTCGGGGACGCCGGGATCGAGGTACCGCGCCGGCCGGTGCAGCTGCACCGGGACGCGGATCCGGCGGCCGGTGGTCCAGGCGACCGCTCGATCGGGCGCCAGCGTGCCGACGATGGTGGCGCGCACGCCGCCGGCCGTGGCGTACGTCGCGGAGCCGACGGTGAGCCGCTCGACGTCGAGATCGATCGTCACGCCCCGCTCGCCCGGGCTCGCGTCCTCGCGCAGCCGGCCTTCGGCCGTGGCGAAGAGCGACAGGGTGGCGGCCGGATCCTCCGACGTCTCTCCGGTGAGCCGCTCCGCGAGCTGCCGAAGCGGCGGCCGGAGCGCATCCTGCCGGGCACGGGCCCCCAGCGCCCCGCTCGCGCAGACGAACGCGAGTCCGACGGCCGCCAGGCACCACGCACTCCGCCCTCTCCGCCACGTCTCCCACCCCGCCAGCAGGCCGAGGACGGCCGCGGCCAGAAGCGGCGGCGCCGCCCAGCCGGGCAGGCTCACGCCAAGCAGGCAGCCGGCCAGCACGCCGATCGCCGGCAGCAGCGCGGGAGCAGGCACGGAGAACCGCGTGCAAGAGTGGCGCCTCTCGGGGCTCAGTGCTCGGGGCTCGGGCGGTTTTTGTAGCGCCGAGTTTCCGCCGCCGCTGAAGCTTCGGCGGACTCGCCGTAGTCTTGGCGCCCTTCGACAACACGCTCAGGGCGTCCCTGAGGGCAATCGAAGGGGCGAAGGCGGTCAGCTCGGCCTCTCTCCGACGCTCGGATGAGGGCAGATGCTGCAACGAGCAGAGGGGGCGGACGTGGAAGGATCTGCGCTCCGGGGCGGACACGTCGGTCCGCTCCGGCGTGCGAGTGTGTGAGCGCCCGAGCGCCCGAGTCTTCTAGGCCTGTCCGGCTTCGATCTCCGTGTAGTAGTCCTGCAGCGCCCGGACGCCGAGCACCTGCGATCGCAGGGCGCGGATCGCGCTCACGGTGGCGGCGGCGCCGGTCAGCGTCGTGATACAGGGCACACCATGCATCGTCGCGGCGCGGCGGACGGCCCGCTCGTCGAAGAACGACTCCCGGCCGAGCGGCGTATTGACGACGAGGTCGATCTTGCGGCTGACGAGTTCGTCCGCCACGTTCGGCCGCCCCTCGTTCACCTTGAAGACGACGCGGACGTCGAGGCCGTGGGCGCGCAGATACGCGGCGGTGCCGCGCGTCGCGACGAGCGCGAAGCCGAGGTCCGCCAGGTCGCGGGCGATCGGCACGAGGTGCGGCTTGTCGTCGTTGTTGACGCTGACGAACGCCGTCCCCTGCTGCGGGAGCCGCTGGCCGACGGCGAGCTGCGCCTTCGCGAACGCCACGCCGAACTCGGCGGCGCCGCCCATCGCTTCCCCGGTCGACCGCATCTCGGGCCCGAGAATCGTGTCGACGCCCGGGAACCGGACGAACGGGAACACCGGACTCTTCACGAACACGCCGGCCACCTCGAGATCGCGCGTGAGGCCGAGCGAGGCGAGCGTCCGGCCGCCCATCACCTTCGCGGCGACCTTCGCGAGCGACACGCCGGTCGCCTTCGACAGATACGGCACGGTGCGGGAGGCGCGCGGGTTCACCTCGAGCACGTAGACGGTGTCGTCCTTGATGGCGAACTGCACGTTCATCAGGCCGACCACCTTCAGCGCCCGCGCAATCCGTCGCGTGCAGTCGCGCATGGTCTCCAGATGGTGCGCCGGCGTATGGAACGGCGGGACGACGCAGGAGCTGTCGCCGGAGTGGATGCCGGCCTTCTCGATGTGCTCCATGATGCCGCCGATGACGACCGCGCCTTCGGCGTCCGCCACCGCGTCGACGTCGAATTCGAACGCGTCCTCGAGGAACCGGTCGACCAGCACCGGACGCTCGGAGGAGGCGTTCACGGCGTTCGTCATGTAGCGGTCCAGCGTGGCGGCGTCGTACACGATGGCCATCGCGCGGCCGCCGAGCACGTACGAGGGGCGGACGACGACCGGAAAGCCGATCGACGCCGCGACCGCCTGCGCCTCGGCCTTCGAGGTCGCGGTGCCGCTCTCGGGCTGGGGGATCCCGAGCTCCCGCAGCAGCCGGGCGAACCGCTGGCGGTCCTCGGCCAGGTCGATGGAATCGGGCGAGGTGCCGAGAATCTTCACGCCGGCCGCCTGCAGCGGCAGTGCCAGCTTGAGCGGCGTCTGGCCGCCGAACTGGACGAGGCACGACACGTCGGCGCCGGCCGACTGCTCGCGCGCGATCACCCCCATGACGTCCTCGAACGCCAGCGGCTCGAAGTACAGCCGGTCGGCCGTGTCGTAGTCGGTCGACACGGTTTCGGGGTTGCAATTGACCATCACCGTCTCGAAGCCTTCCTCGCGCAGCGCGAAGGCGGCGTGGCAGCAGCAGTAGTCGAACTCGATCCCCTGCCCGATCCGGTTCGGCCCGCTGCCGAGGATGACGACTTTCGGCCTGCCGTTCGGATCGGCCTCGCAGCTGTCCTCGTAGCTGCCGTAGAGGTAGGGCGTGAACGACTCGAACTCGGCGGCGCACGTGTCGACCCGCTTGTAGGCGGTCTCCAGCGACGAGGCGGCGCGCCTGGCGCGGACGGCCGCCTCCGTCGTCTCCGTGAGCGCCCCGATCTGGCCGTCGCCGAAGCCGCTCCGCTTCAGCGTGCGCAGCAGGTCGGTCGACATGCCCGGCAGGCCGCCCGGGACGATCTGGCGGCGCAGCTCGGCGATCTCGGCGAACTGCCGGAGGAACCACGGGTCGATCCGCGTCAGATCGTGGATTTCGTCGGCCGTCCAGCCCCGGTCGAGCGCCTGGAACAGCGCGAAGATCCGGCGGTCGTTCGGGACGACCAGGTCGCGGCGGAGCGTCGCGTCGTCCACCGGCTCGTCCTCCCGGCGGTGGTCCGGCCACAACCGGCCTTCGCGCCCCATCTCGAGCGACCGGATGGCCTTGAGGAACGACTCCTTGAAGGTCCGGCCGATCGCCATCACCTCGCCGACCGACTTCATCTGGGTCGTCAGGGTGCGGTCGGCCTGGGGGAACTTCTCGAAATTCCAGCGCGGAATCTTGGTGACGACGTAGTCGATGGTCGGCTCGAACGACGCCGGCGTGAGGCGCGTGATGTCGTTCGGGATCTCGTCGAGGTGGTAGCCGAGCGCGAGCTTGGCGGCGATCTTGGCGATCGGGAAGCCGGTCGCCTTCGACGCGAGCGCCGACGACCGCGACACGCGCGGGTTCATCTCGATGACGACCATCCGGCCGTCGTGCGGGTTCACGGCGAACTGGATGTTCGATCCGCCGGTCTCGACGCCGACGCGCCGGATGATCCGCCGCGCCGCGTCGCGCATCCGCTGGTATTCCTTGTCGCTCAGCGTCAGGATCGGCGCGACGGTGATGCTGTCGCCGGTGTGGACGCCCATCGGGTCGATGTTCTCGATCGAGCAGATGACGACGAAGTTGTCGGCGACGTCGCGCATCACCTCGAGCTCGAATTCCTTCCAGCCGATGACCGATTCCTCGACGAGGATCTCGTGCACCGGGCTCAGCTCGAGGCCGCGCCCGACGAGATCCCGGAACTCCTCGATGTTGTACGCGATGCCGCCGCCCACTCCGCCGAGCGTGAACGACGGGCGGATGACGATCGGGAAGCCGGCGTACCCGTCGCGCTGCAGGAGCTCGATCTGCGCCAGCCCCTCGTCCAGCGACCGCACGTAGCCGCTGCGCGGCATCTCGATGCCGATCGACCGCATCGCCTGCTTGAACTTCAGCCGGTCTTCGGCGATCTGAATCGCCTCGACGGACGCGCCGATCAGTTCGACGCCCGCCCGCGCGAGAATCCCCCGCTCGCCGAGCTGCACGGCGAGGTTGAGCGCCGTCTGCCCGCCGACGGTCGGCAGCAGCGCGTCGGGCTTCTCGCGCTCGATGATCGCCGCGAGGATCTCCGGCGTCAGCGGCTCGATGTACGTCCGGTCCGCCATCTGCGGGTCGGTCATGATGGTGGCCGGATTGCTGTTGACGAGCACGACCTCGAGCCCCTCGGCGCGCAGCGCCTTGCACGCCTGGGTGCCGGAGTAGTCGAACTCACAGGCCTGGCCGATCACGATCGGGCCGGATCCGATGACGAGGATGCGCTTGAGGTCGGTGCGACGGGGCATGGAAAGGCTCAGTGCTCAGGGCTCAGTGCTCAGGGCGCTCAGGCGTTCGGGCGCTCGGATGTCCGCTCGATTTCGTCCAGGAACATCCGGAACAGATAGTCGGCGTCGTGCGGGCCGGGCGACGCTTCGGGATGATACTGCACCGAGAAGACCGGGCGCGTCCGGTGCCGCAGCCCCTCGACGGTGCCGTCGTACAGGTTCAGGTGCGTCACCTCGACGTCGGCCGGCAGCGACGCCGGATCGACGGCGAACCCGTGGTTCTGCGACGTGATCTCGACCTGGCCGGTCGCCAGGTGCTTCACGGGATGGTTCGCGCCCCGGTGTCCGAACTTCAGCTTGAACGTCCGGCCGCCGAGCGCGAGGCCGAGCACCTGGTGGCCGAGACAGATGCCGAAGGTCGGCACCCCGCTCTCGACGAGCCGCTGCACGTTGCGGACGGCATAGTCGAGCGGCGCCGGATCGCCCGGGCCGTTGCTGAGAAAGATGCCGTCCGGGCGGTACGCGAGCAGGTCGGACGCCGGTGCGGTCGCCGGAAACACGCGGACGTCGCACCCGTAGGCGTTCAGCCGCCGCAGGATGTTCTGCTTCATCCCGAAATCGTAGGCCGCGACGCGGCGGCGCGTCGTCGCCGTCCGCTCCGGCGGTACGGTGAACTCACCGGCCGGCCCGGCCGGCCAGTCGTACACCGAGGCGGTCGTCACGTCGACGACCAGATCCGCCCCCTCCATCGGCCGCACGCGGCGGGCCCGTTCGACGACGTCGGCCGGGTCGACATCGCCGGCCACGATGGCGCCGCGCAGGACGCCGACCGACCGGAGCCGCCGCGTCAGCGCGCGGGTGTCGAGGCCGGCGATCGCCACGATCCCGCTCGCCGCCAGGTACTCCCGCAGGCCGCCCTGCGCCCGCCAGCTGCTCGCCATCGGCGACGACTCGCGCACGACGAAGCCGGCCACCTGCGGCCGCCGCGATTCGACGTCGTGGTCCGTGACGCCGTAGTTGCCGATCTCGGGACAGGTCATCGTGACGATCTGCCCGGCGTAGGACGGATCGGTCAGCACTTCCTGGTACCCGCTCATGCTCGTGTTGAACACGACCTCGCCGCCCGTCTCAGCGGCCGCTCCTACCGAGATCCCCCGGAACCAGGTCCCGTCTTCCAGCGCCAGCACTGCGTTCATCGTCCGCTTCCCTGCTCGAGCGACGCCGTCACGCGGCTCGCCTCGCCTCCCGCCACCTCGATCGAGGTGACCCATGCCTGATACCCCGGCAGCGCCAGCCGGATCTGATGCGTCCCCGACCTGACGTCCGGCATCTCCAGGGGCGTCACACCGACGCGGCGCCCGTCGAGAAACACGGCGGCCCCCGACGGGCGCGACGCGAACGTCACGCGGCCGGCGACCGGCGGCGGCTCGGGCCGCAGCCTGACAGCCAGCGTCCGGTCGGCGCGCGACGCGGACAGCGCCAGGCGACGCGCCTCGGTCACGAAGCCCGGGCGTTCCAGCTGCACCCGATGCACGCGCAGGCCGAGTCCGTCCAGGACGAGCGGCGTCACGCCACGGCCGCGACCATCCAGTATGACCTGGGCGCCCGGCGGCACCGAGCGGATGGCCAGCCGGCCGGTCGGCGCCGGCGGCGGCGCCACGACTTCCGCGGCAGCCGGCGCGGGAGCCGAGGCCGGCGCGGATGCCACCGCCGCGGGCGCCGCCGGGCGCGCGGCACCGGCGACCGGCGCCGCGGTCACCTGTGCGGCTGTCGTCGTCGTGCCACCCCGCCCGACACCGTACCCGGCCGCAAAGCCGACGAGCACGCCGACCCCCAGCGCGAGCGCCAGCGGCCACACGGCGGTGCGCGCCCGGTTCAGTCCTTCCGAGCCGGGCACCGTCACGGACGGCGAGGCCTCGAACGGCATGCGCGGCGCCGGCCTCGAACGCTCCGGCACGCGTGACGCCGGAGACTCGACGGCTCCCGTCGCATCGGCCGGCTCGACCTCGACCGGCAGGTCGAACTCCAGGCCGGGCATGACGGCCGGCGTCGCCGCCCCGATATCGAACTCCCCCGGCGCCACCGGCGGCCCTGCGGCCTCGTCCGCGCGCGACTCGGCCGCCGGGCGCTCCTCCTCCGTGCCGGCGAGGTCGGCGCGTTCGACAGGGATGGCACCTGCATCGCCCGGGCCGGCCCCCGAAACCGGGTCGGTCGACAACGGCCATTCGCCCACGTCCGACGGCACGGCACCGGCCGGCGCCAGATCCAGGTCGGGTGCGGCCTCAGCCTCGGCTCCGCGCTCGTCCGCCCCCCCGGTACTCCGGTCCACCGGCTGGGTGCGCGACTCCTCCTCCTCCTCCTCCGATGCGACGGGGGGAATGACGACCGCGCGAAGCGGCGTTCTCCTGGCCTTGGCGGCACGGCGCTCCGGTCCGGGCACCGCGACCGGCACGGCAGGGCCGGCGTCCGCCGGCGCCGCCGGCCGCGCCGGCTCGTCGAGCGGGAGCGGCACCGATTTCGGGCTCCCGTCGGCCGGCTGCCCGACGGTGGACAGCGCCGCCTCCAGCGCCGCGGCGAATCCACGCGCCGTCTGGTAGCGGGCGTCCGGCTCGGCCGCCAGCGCCGTCGTGAACACATGGCGCAGCGCCGGGCGGTCGGCGTTCTGCGCCGCGGCGAGCTGGTCGAGCCCCTGCTCGCCGATGCCGCTCACGCGCCGGCCTGCGAGCAGCTCGTAGGCCATGACGGCCAGCGCGAAGACGTCGGCCGGGGCTCCCCAGCGCTGCCCCGTCGTGCGTTCCGGCGCGCCATAGGGATGCCGTCCCAGGACCCGCACGCCGACCCGCTCGAGCGCTTCGGTGACGCCGAAGCCGGTCAGCCGCACGGCGCCATCCGACAGCAGCACGTCGCGCGGGTGCAGCGCGCCGTGGTGGACGCCCTGGGCGGACACCACGTCGATGGCGGCGGCCAGGGCCGCGATCAGCTCCCGGCTCGCGGCGCCGTCCAGCCGCGCCGGCTGGCGCATGACGACATCCAGCGAGTCGCCGCCGCAGAACTCCTGCACGAGGTACACCGACGTGCCCTGCACGCCGGCAGCCAGCGGCGCCACGATGTGCGGATGCGCCAGATGCCGATCGACCAGCTGCTGCAGCTCGCCAGCGAGTGCGTAGACCTGCTCGGGCAGCAGATCGAGCCGGAACATCTTGACCGCGACCAGACGATCGCGCTCGGGCTGGTACGCACGAAACACCGGTCCGAGGCGGCCAGCACCAATCTGATGGAGGACTCGAAACGCGCCGAAGGCGTCCGGCAGTGAATAGCTGGAGGCTTCCGCAGTCAGGGTCGGGACTCCTCGGGAACGACGCGGATAGCGGAACGGTTTCTGGCGCAACAGTTTAACAGATTCGTCCAGCCGCGTCGACGATTCGCGCGCGGGAATCTGCATCGTGTGACGCCGGCGTCATGCCCGGCGGCCGATCCCGGACCCGGTCGGGAGCGGCACCGGGGCCGCGGGAACGCCGGCGCGCGGGGCGGCGTCTCACCCGGTGCCGCCGCGCGCCCTGCGGACGGGCCCGCGGGATCCGGTGGAGACACCGGCCGGCCGCCGGAAACCGGGCGCCGGCCGGCGGTCCTCCGAGAGTTGACAGGGCTGGTACCCGTCTGCAAAAGTAACCGGACGGTGTCGACAAAACCTGCTGTGCCTGCTGAAACCCTTTCCCTGCTGGGGGTCGACATCCGCCGGCTGCCCGGTCTGCGGCCGCTGGCCGCCGACTACGCGTATCGCTTCGAGGCGGTCGCCCCTTTCTTTGCCGGCAATCCGGCGACGCCGGACGACTGGGCGGCGGTCATCCGGCGGACGGTGGCCCACGCGCGGCGCCGGACCGACATCTCACAACTGCTGCTGGCCCAGCAGCGGCGGCGGGACGCCCCCGCGGCGGCCATGGAGGCGGCGGCGCGCCTGACCGACGAGCGGAGCGTGGCAATCGTCACCGGGCAGCAGGCCGGCCTGTTCGGCGGGCCGTTGTACACCCTGCTGAAGGCGCTGACGGCGATTCAGCTCGCCCATCGCGTGACGCGCGAACAGGGCGTCCCGGCGGTGCCGGTCTTCTGGATCGAGGCGGAGGATCACGACTGGGACGAGGTCCGGGAGTGTACGATCCTCGACGGCGATCTGGCGGCGCACGCGATCGAGCTGCCGCCGATCGACAAGGCCGATCCCGAGCCGGTGGCACGGGTCGCCCTGCCCGACGCGGTGACTGAGGCGATCGCCCGGCTCGCACAGATCCTTCCCCCGACCGAGTTCACCGGGCCCATCATCGACAGCCTGACACGGATCTACGCACCGGGCCGCGGCATGGCCGATGCCTTCGGCCGCTGGCTGGAGTCGGTGCTCGGGCCGCACGGGCTGGTCGTCTACGACGCGTCCGACCCGGCCGCCAAGCCACTCGTCCGGGATCTGTTCGTTCGCGAGCTGCAGGACGTGGGCCGGACGGCCAGGCTCGCCGCCGTGGCGGGTGCCGAGCTCGTGCGCCACGGCTATCACTCGCAGGTGCAGGCGCACGAGGACAGTCCGGCGCTGTTCTACCTCGACGGCGCCCGCCGGGCCATTCGCGCGCAGGACGGCCGGCTGGCGGCCGGCGAGCAGACGTTCACCACCGCGGACCTCGCCGGGCTGGCGGCCGCGGAGCCGGCGCGGTTCAGCCCGAACGTCCTGCTGCGTCCGATCGTCCAGGACGTCATCTTTCCGACCGCCTGCTACGTGGCCGGTCCCAACGAGCTCGCCTACCTGGCGCAGCTGCGTGGCGTCTACGAGCGTTTCGACGTGCCGATGCCGCTGATGTACCCGCGCGCGACGGCGACGCTGCTCGACTCGGCGGCGCTGCGGTTCCTGCAGCGGTACGACATCCCGCTCACCGCCTTGCAGGCGCAGGACGAGTCGACGCTGAACCGCCTGCTCGAAGCGCAGCTGCCGGCGCACGTCGAAGCCACGCTGCACGACGCCGAGCGGGCCGTCACGGAGCGGATGACCGCGTTGATCGCCGCCCTGCCGGCCGTCGACCCGACGCTCGAAGGGGCCGCGCGGTCGACGCTCGGCCGCATGCAGCACGACCTGAAGACGCTGCACAACAAGCTGATTCAGGCCGCCAAACGGCGCGACGAGACGCTGCGCCGCCAGTTCACCCACGCCCAGCATCTCGCCTTCCCCGGCGGCCACCCGCAGGAGCGGACGGTCGGTTTCGTGTACTTCCTGAACCAGTACGGCCCGGCGCTCGTCGACCGCCTGCGCGACGCGCTGCCGCTCGAGCTCGGGCGCCACTGGGTGCTGACGGTGTAGGGGGCGCTCGGGCGCTGACATCCAGAGACATAACCCGTCCCCAATGTCCATGAATCAGGACGTCTTCGCCGAGCTGGCCGCCTCGCTGGCCCGCGGCGAAACGGTCGCGCTCGTGACGATCGTCAAGGCCAGCGGCTCGACGCCGCAGCGCGTCGGGGCGAAGATGCTCGTCCACGCCGACGGCCGGACGGTCGGCACAATCGGCGGGGGCTGCTACGAGAACGACGCCTTCTGGAAAGCCCGGGACATCCTCAAGACCCGACAGCCGAAACTGGTCCGGTACGAGCTGAACGACGACTTCGCGGAAGAATCCGGGTTGATCTGCGGGGGACAGATGGAGGTCTACATCGATCCGATTGAGCCGGCCCCCTCGCTGTATATCGTCGGCGCGGGACACGTCGGGTTTCACCTGGCCCGAATGGCGCACGAGGTCGGCTTCCGCGTCCACGTGATCGACGACCGCGAAAAGTTCGCCAGCCGCGAGCGCTTCCCGACCGCGGACGAGGTCATCGTGGACGACATTTCCGCCTGGCTGGATCGCGTCACGCTGCCGGACAGCGCCTATGCCGTCGTCGTGACCCGCGGCCACCGCCACGACCTGGACGCCCTCCGCAGCCTCGCGCCGCGCGATCTGCGCTACCTGGGCCTCATCGGGAGCCGCGCGAAAGTGGCGCGCATCGCCGACGCCCTGCTGGCCGAGGCCACGCCGCCCGAATGCCTGCGGCGCGTGCACGCGCCGATCGGCCTCGACATCGGCGCCGTGAGCCCGGCCGAAATCGCCGTGAGCATCCTCGCCGAGATGATCGCCGTCCGGTATGGCCGCCTCGAGCAACCGCAGGTGGCGGCGATGTCCATGCGGTGGAACCCGGTCGGCCCAGCGTGACCCCGCCACCGGCCGGCCGGACTGCGCCGGGCCGGCGATCCAGCCCAAAGGCTGGTGTATAATGGCGTTAGCACTCTCTTTCTGAGACTGCTAAGTAACCGTGTCTTCGACCCTTTCCGCACGCTCCCGTCGTCTCCTGGCCGCGCTGGTCCGGGAATACATCGTCACGGGCGAACCGGTGCCGTCGTCGGCCCTCGTCGCGGCGGCGGGGCTCGAAGTGTCGTCGGCCACCGTCCGGAACCTGCTGGCGCAGCTCGAGGACGAGGGGTTCGTCCACCAGCCCCACACCTCGGCCGGGCGGATTCCGACCGATCGGGGCTATCGGTTCTACGTCGACCTGCTGCTCGAGGAACCGCGGCCCGCGCGGTCCGTGGAGCACGTAGCGGCGCGGCTGCGGGAAGCCGGGGCGGGCCAGTTCGACGTCTTTCTCGCCAGCGTGTCGCACATGCTGTCGCGGGCGTCGCGGCACGTCGGCTTCGCGCTGGCGCCGGCCGCCGAAGAGGCGGTCTTCCGGCAGATCGAGTTCGTCTCACTGACGTCCACCCGGGTCCTCGTCGTCGTGGTGACCGGCAGCGGCCGGGCGCTGCAGAAGGTGGTGGATCTGGACGAGCCCTGGCGGCCGCCCGAACTGCGGCAGGCGGCGAACTATCTCAACAGCGAGTTCGCGAACCTGCCGTTGAACGACGCGCGCGCCCGGGTCGTGGCGCGGCTGCAGGAGGAGCGGGCGCTGTGCGACCGGTGGTTCGGCCGCACGCTGGCGCTGGCACAGTCGACCTTCGAGGGGCTGGGCGGCGGCAGCCCGCGGGTGTTCGTCGAAGGGACGGCGTCGCTGCTCGGCAGCGAGACCATGCACAGCGAGGCGTCGATCGAGATGCTGCGCACGCTGCTGCAGATGATCGAGGAAAAGCAGCGGCTCGTCCGGCTGCTCAGCGAATACATCGAAGGCCCGGGCCTGACGGTCGTCATCGGCGCCGAGCATGCCGAACCGCACCTGCGGCCCTTCAGCCTGGTCCTGTCGACCTATTCGGAAGGCGGCCGGACCGGGACGGTCGGCGTGATCGGCCCGACGCGCATGCGCTACTCGCGCGCGATCACCGTGGTCGACGGCGTCGCGCAGGCGATCTCGCGCGTGCTCCGGGAATCCAACTAGTCACCCAGATCCATTCACATGACGCCACACGAGACTCCTCCGCCCGACGATGCGCCCGGCGCGCCGGCCGAGGGCGCAGCCGCAGCACCGCCGGCCGACGCCTCCGCCGAGCTGATTGCGATCAAGGCCGACCGCGACGATCTCTACGATCGCCTGTTGCGCAAGACGGCGGAATTCGAGAATTATCGCAAGCGCGTCGAGCGGGAGCGGCAGGACCTGCGCGACCGGGCGGCGGCCGATCTGCTCGGTGATCTGCTCCCGCTGGTGGACGACTTCGAGCGCGCCCTCCGCGTGGAGACGCCGTCGGAGGCGGAAGCCTACCGCAAGGGGGTCGATCTCATCTACCGGCAGCTCCTGGACCTGCTGGAGAAGCGCGGCGTCCGCCCGATCGAAACGACCGGCGTCACGTTCGATCCGCACCTCCACCAGGCGGTCATGCACGAGCCGAGCCCGGATCATCCGGACGGGGCGGTCATCCAGGAACTGCGACGGGGCTATATGCTCGGGAACCGCCTGCTGCGGCCGGCGCTGGTGAAGGTGGCGAAGGCGTGAGCAAGCGCGACTATTACGAAGTTCTCGGCGTGTCGCGGACGGCGAGCGAGACGGACATCAAGAGCGCCTATCGCAAGCTGGCCATGAAGTACCACCCGGACCGGAATCCGGGCGACAAGAACGCCGAAGAGAAATTCAAGGAAGGGGCCGAGGCGTACGCCGTCCTGGCCGACGCGGACAAGCGGAGCGCGTACGATCGGTTCGGCCACGCCGGCGTCGGCGGCGCCGGCGGCGGCCCGGGCGGCTTCGATCCGACAATCTTCGCCGACTTCAACGACATCCTCGGCGGGCTCGGCGACATCTTCGGGTTCGGCGACATCTTCGGGGCCGGCCGGCGGCGCGGCGGTCCGACCCGCGGCGCGGATCTGCGCTACGACCTGGAAATCTCGTTCGAAGAGTCGTACGCCGGCGTCGAAACGACGATCCAGATTCCACGGCAGGAAGCGTGCGGCGCGTGCCACGGCTCGGGTGCGGCGGCCGGCAGCGGGCCCACCGCCTGCCCGCAGTGCCGTGGGACCGGCCAGCTGCGCTACCAGCAGGGCTTCTTCACCGTGGCCCGCACGTGCAGCCAGTGCCGCGGCACCGGCCGGGTCATCAGCAAGCCGTGTCTCACCTGCCACGGCGGCGGGCTGGTGCCGCGCGAGAAGAAGCTGACGGTGAAGATTCCGGCCGGCATTGCCGAGGGACAGCAGCTCCGGCTCGCCGGCGAAGGCGAAGGCGGCACGGGCGGTGGCCCGGCCGGCCATCTCTTCGTCGTCGTTCACGTGCAGCAGCACCGGTTCTTCCGCCGCGACGGCGACGATCTCTACTGCGAGGTGCCGGTGAACTTCACCACCCTCGCGCTCGGCGGCGAGATTCACGTGCCGACGCCGGCCGGCGCCAAGGAGCGTCTGACGGTTCCCGAAGGGACGCAGACCGGCAGCACGTTCCGGCTGCGGAGCAAGGGGATGCCGGATGTCGGCGGCCGCGGGCACGGCGACCTGATGGTGACCGTGCAGGCGATCACGCCGCGCAAGCTGACCCGCGATCAGCGGCAGCTGCTCGACCAGCTCGCCAGGGCGCTCCCGAAGGAGGAGTACGAGCCGCGCGAGCATGGTGACGCGCACGACGACCGGAATCTCTTCGAGCGCGTCAAGGACATCTTCGGTTAACCGGACCAGCCCGTCCCCGTGAGCCGCGCCTGGCCCGCCCTCGACCTGCACTTCCCGACCGACCGGGAGACCACGAGTCTCCGGAACCGGGCGCTCGCCGCGCTCGATGACTTCCAGCCGACGGCCCTGACCGACTCCGACGCGGCCTGGCGCGCGTACTTTCAGACGCCTGCGGCCCGGGATCGTGCGGCCGAAGCGATGGCGCGCCTGTTCGGCGCCGACGGTCTCCGGCTGGCGCCCGTGGACGAGCCGGACGAGGACTGGGCCCGGCGCTCGCAGGAAGGACTGCCCCCGATCCAGGTCGGATCGGTGCGCGTGCTCCCCTCGGCCCCGCCGCCTCTCACGGAGACCGCGGTGGAGACAGGCATCGGTCCGGTCCGCTCCGCGTCGTCCACATCCGCCGGTCTCACGATCGTGATCGAGCCGTCGATGGGTTTCGGGACGGGCCACCACGCGACCACCCGGCTGTGCCTCGCACTGCTCCAGCAGATCGATCTCCGCGGCTCCACCGTGCTGGACGTCGGCTGCGGATCCGGCATCCTGTCGATCGCGGCGGCGGGACTGGGGGCGGCACAGGCGACCGGCATCGACCATGACGCCGATGCCATCGAGTCGGCCAGGCGGAACCTGGCGCTCAATCCCGGCCTCCGCCACGTCGTGTTCGAGTCGGGCGACATCCGGACGATGACCGGCCCGCGTTCGGCCGTGGTACTGGCGAACCTCACGGGCGCGTTTCTCACGCGCCACGCGGGCGTGCTCATGGACCGCCTGGCGCCGGGCGGTTCGTGCATCCTGAGCGGCATCCTCGTCGAGGAAGAGCAGGACGTCCGCCGGGCCTTCGCCGCGCTGCCGCTCGCCGAACGACGGCAGGAGGAGGAATGGGTCGGCCTGCGGTACGGACCGGCGTCTACAGCTCCCCCCAGATCGCCCATAGCGCGCTGATGGCGACGAGCGGCGCGGCCTCGGCGCGCAGCGTGCGCGCGCCGAGCGTCAGCGGCAGCCAGGCGCCCAGCCGGGCGGCCGCGAGTTCGTCCGCGGCCCAGCCGCCCTCGGGACCGACGAGCAGCGTGGCCGACGCGGGGACCGGGCGGTCCTTCAGCACGGCGAGCGATTCGGCCTGCGCCGCCGGCGCGGCGCCCGGCTCGACCAGGATCAGGCGCAGATCGCCGGTCGCCTGCGCCAGGCCGTGCGCCAGGCCGACCGGCTCGGCGATCTCGGGCAGCACGGCCCGGCCGCACTGCTTGGCGGACGCCAGCGCGACGCGCCGCCAGCGTCCGGTCCGGCCGGGGCGGGCGATCTCGGCGTGCGCGGTCACGAGCGGCTGAATCCGGCTGACGCCGAGCATCACGGCGTCGCGGATGACGCCGTCCATGCCGTCCCCCTTGAGGATCGCCTGGGCGAGCGCCAGGGCCACGCGCGGCTCCGGCGCAGCGGCGACCGCCGCCGTCGCCCGGACGCGCACGGCCGGCCGGACCGCGTCGACGACCGCCGCGCACTCACGGCCGCGGCCGTCGAAGACGTGGATGGCGGCGCCGGCGCCGAGCCGCAGCACGCGGGTCAGGTGGGCCGCTTCGTCCGCGGGGAGCGTGGCCACGTCGCCGCCGGCGTGGATGTCGGGCGCGTAGAACCGGTGCGGCATGCCGGGCATTATAGCGGGCCGGCCGGCGCCGCCGGCCGCGGGCCGGCGCGCGCTGCGCTATACTCGACCCACTTCATGTTCTTCCGCGGGCAGACCATCGGGAAGTACAAGATCATCTCGCCGCTCGGCAGCGGCGGATTCGGGGCCGTGTACCTCGCGACGGACACCTTGATCGACAAGAAGGTCGCGCTCAAGGTGCCGCACCGGCAGAGCGCGGACCTCAGCGAGCTGCTCCGGGAGCCCCGCCTGCTGGCGAGCCTGAGCCACCCCAATATCGTCGCGATCCTGACGGCCGAGAAGCAGCAGAACGTCTTCTTCATCGTGATGGAGTACGTGCCGGGCGAGACGCTGGAGAGCGTCATCAGCCGCGACGGCGCGCTCGAGCTGTCGCAGGCGCTCGACTACACCTGCCAGATCTGCAACGCCGTCGACCACGCGCACACGCAGGGCGTCCTGCACCGCGACCTCCGGCCGTCAAACGTGCTGGTGTCGGAGGCCGGCCTGGTCAAGGTGGCCGATTTCGGCACGTCCCGCTTCCTCGAAATCGCGGCGCACGGCACGACGGTGATCGGCAGCCCGCCCTACATGGCGCCGGAACAGTTCCAGGGCAAGGCGGTGTTCGCCTCCGACCTCTACTCGCTGGGCGTGACGATGTACCAGATGCTCACGGGCGATCTGCCGTATCAGACGCCGACGCCGGGCGATCTCGACCGCCTGATGCGGGGTGAGCTGGTCTCGCCGCCGCGGCTGAAGAACCCGAAGATTCCGCGCGCGCTCAACGACATCGTGCTGAAGGCGATGGCGCCGGAGATCGCCGGCCGCTACCAGCGGGCGGGCGATCTGCTGGAGGACGTCCTCGCGCTGCGGCTGACGGCGGGCGGCGGGCGCGCCCGCCGGACGCCGTCGGCCGGCGAGCCGGCCGGCGCCGGCAGCGGGCCGCCGGCGACGCCGGCCGGCGACCTGCAGGACATCCACAGCCGCCTGCGGGCGCGCGAGGCGCCGTCGCCCCGTTTCTGCTGGCACTGCCGCAAGCCGCTGCACGCGCGATCGGATCGCTGTCCTTTTTGCGGCGAAGCGCAGTAGTGCTAAGATCCGGGTGATTCCGCACGGTTCTTCATACAGGAGCTGCTCATGGCTTTCGCGGGCACCGGCAAAATCTGGATGAACGGCAAGCTGGTCGACTGGGCCGACGCGAAGATTCACGTGGCGTCGCACGTCGTGCACTACGGCAGCGGCGTCTTCGAGGGCGCCCGCTGCTACGACACGCCGAAGGGCGCCGCCTGCTTCCGGCTGGGCGCGCATATCCGCCGGCTGTTCGATTCCTCGCGGACCTACCGGATGGCCTATCCGCTGACGCCGGTCCAGGTCGAGGCGGCCGTGCTGGAGACCATCCGCGCCAACGGGCTGAAGGGCTGCTACATCCGGCCGCTCATGTACCGCGGCTACGAGTCGCTGGGCGTCAACCCGGCCACCTGTCCGGTCGACCTGGCGATCCTCGTCTGGGAGATGGGCCGCTATCTCGGCGCCGACGCGCTCGAGAACGGGGTCGACGCGCGCGTGAGCTCGTGGACGCGCATGGCGCCGAACACGTTTCCGGCGACGTCGAAGGCGAGCGCCAACTACGCGAACTCGGCGCTCATCAAGATGGAGGCGCTCGCGGACGGGTACGCCGAGGGGATCGCCCTCGACGTCAACGGCTTCGTCAGCGAGGCGAGCGGCGCCAACGTGTTCCGGGTGCGGGACAACGTCATCCAGACGCCGTCGCTCGACTCCTCCGTGCTCCAGGGCATCACGCGCGACTCGATCATCACGCTGGCGCGCCATCTCGGCTACGAGGTCCGCGAGGAGACCATCCCGCGCGAGACGCTCTACACGGCCGACGAGCTCTTCTTCGTCGGGACGGCGGCCGAGATCACGCCGATCCGCAGCGTCGATCGCCTGACGATCGGCAGCGGCAAGCGGGGGCCGGTCACCGCCGCGATCCAGCGGGCGTTCTTCGACGTGATCAACGGCGAGATGCCCGACACGTGGGGCTGGCTCACCTACGCGTACCCGGAGGACGCCGCCCGGCATCAGCCGGCGGCCCCGTCGGCCGCCAGGGCGCGGTGAGGCGGGCCACGGGCGGCCACGGTCGATGCACGTCAACGACCTGCTGAAGATCGCCGTCGACCAGGGAGCGTCCGACCTCCACCTGAAGGTCGGCAGCTACCCCATGCTGCGCGTCGGCGGGACGCTCGTCCCGGCCGCGCGCGACCGCCAGCTCGCGCTGGACGACGTCATGGCGATGGCGGCGGCCGTGATGTCGACGGCCCAGCGCCAGAAGTTCAAGGACGACCAGGAGATCGATCTCGCCTACAGCGTGGCCGGGCTCGGCCGCTTCCGCTGCAGCATCTTTCAGCAGCGCGGAGCGGTCGGCCTGGTCTTCCGCATCATCCCGATCCGCATCGGCACGATCGACGAGCTCGGCCTGCCGGCCTCGCTCAAGCGGATCGCCGGCGAGGAGCGCGGCCTCGTGCTCGTGACCGGGACCACCGGGAGCGGCAAGAGCACGACCCTCGCCGCCATGGTGGATCACGTCAACCACACCCGGCCGGCGCACGTGATCACGATCGAGGACCCGATCGAGTTCCTGCACCGCGACGACCAGGCGCTCATCAACCAGCGCGAGGTCGCCGTCGACACCCGGTCGTTCGCGCACGCGCTCCGCAGCGCGCTGCGGCAGGATCCGGACGTCATCCTGGTCGGCGAGATGCGCGATTTCGAGACGATCGAGACGGCCCTGCTGGCGGCCGAGACCGGCCATCTCGTCCTCTCGACGCTCCACACCCTCGACGCGGTCGAGACCATCAACCGCATCATCGCCGTCTTCCCGCCCCACCAGCAGAAGCAGATCCGGCTCCAGCTGGCGAGCGTGCTGCGCGCCGTCATCTCGCAGCGGCTCATTCCCCGGGCCGACGGCCAGGGCCGCTGCCCCGCCGTCGAGATCCTCGTCGGCACGGCGTTCATCCGCGACTGCATCGTCGACAAGGAAAAGACCAACCTGATCCAGGGGGCAATCGCCTCGGGGACGTCGCAGTACGGCATGCAGACCTTCGACCAGTCGATCTTCGGCCTGTTCGAGCAGGGGCTCATCACGTACGATGAGGCGCTGCGGTGGGCGTCGAACGTCGACGAGTTCAAGCTGAAGGTGCAGGGGATCGGCACGACGTCCGACCTCACGCGCGACGACGTGGCGCGCACCACGCGCCAGCAGACCCGGCCGGCGGGTCCGCCCGAAATCACCCGCTTCGGAGGATAGCGCCCTGCCGCGACCGCGCCTGCGGCCGACCCCGACGCCGTCCGACCGGCAGGACGCGGACACCGCCCGGCTGATCCTGCTGCGCGCGCTCGCCCGGCGCGAGCTGTCGGAAGCCCAGGCCCGCGAGCGGCTCGAGCAGCGGGGGTTCCCGCCCGACGCGGTCGACGGAGCGATCGCCCGCCTGAAGGACGACCACGCGCTGGACGACGCGCGCGTGGCGCGGGCCTGCGCGCGCCTGGAGCTGGAGCTGAGGCATCGCGGTCCGGCGCGGGCCGTCCAGCGCATCGAACAGCTCGGCATCGCGCGCGACCTCGCCCGCCAGGCGGTCGCGGAGGTCGCCGCCACGCTCGACACCGCCGGTCTGCTGGAGTCGGCCCTGGCCCGGCGCCTGCCGCCCGGCGCCTCGATCCCCGACCGCGCCACGTTCGCCCGCCTCTACCGCTTCCTCGTCGGCCAGGGGTTTCCGTCCGATCGGGTGGCGAGTGTGTTGAGGAAGAGACAGCGCGCCGCGCCGGCCCCCTGACGCACCGCCGCCCCCTCACGCCTACCGCCCGCCGCCTGTCGCCTAGTACAATGTCCGTCATGACCGCGAACGAGATCCGGCAGTCCTTCCTCAGGTACTTCGAACGCCACGGCCATCGCATCGTCCCGAGCTCGCCGCTCGTGCCGCAGGACGATCCGACGCTGCTGTTCACCAACGCGGGCATGAACCAGTTCAAGGACGTCTTCCTCGGCCGCGAGAAGCGCGACTACACGCGCGCGACGACGTGCCAGAAGGTGATGCGGGTCAGCGGCAAGCACAACGACCTCGACAACGTGGGGCCCTCGCTCCGCCATCACACCTTCTTCGAGATGCTCGGCAACTTCTCGTTCGGCGACTATTTCAAGGAACAGGCGATCTCGTTCGCGTGGGAGATGCTGACCGGCGTCTGGAAGATGCCGCCCGAGCGGCTGGTCGTGTCGATCTTCAAGGGCGAGGCCGGCATTCCGCGCGACGAGGAGGCGTACGCGATCTGGCGCAGGTTCGTCCCGCCCGACCGGATTCTGCAGCTCGGCCACGAGGACAACTTCTGGCAGATGGGCGAGACCGGCCCGTGCGGCCGCTGTTCGGAGGTCTATTACGTCCGCGGCACGGGGACCGATCCGGAAATCGAGGTGTGGAACAACGTGTTCATGGAGTTCGACCGCACCGTCGACGGGACGCTGACGCCGCTGCCGGCGCCGTCGATCGACACGGGGATGGGCCTGGAGCGCATCACGGCGGTCCTGCAGCAGAAGGACTCGAACTACGACACGGACCTCTTCATGCCGCTGCTCGCGCGGATCGGCGAGATCGCCGGCATCCAGTACGCCGCGAGCGCGAACCGGCCGTCCGACGTCTCGATGCGGGTCGTCGCCGACCACGTCCGCGCCACCACGTTCCTGATCGCCGACGGCGTGATGCCGTCGAACGAATGGCGCGGCTACGTGCTGCGCAAGATCATGCGGCGCGCCATGCGGCACGGCAACCGGCTCGGCGTGCGGGAGCCGTTCCTCCACGAGCTGGTCGACGTCCTGGTGCGGGAGATGGGCGACGCCTACCCGGAGCTGCGCACGCACCGCGAGATGATCGAGCGGACGATCTTCGCGGAGGAGAAGCGGTTCGACACCGTGCTGAACGACGGTCTGCCGCGGCTCGAAGTGGAGCTCGCGAAGGCGCTCGAGACGCCGGAGCGCATCCTGCCGGGCGAGGCGGCCTTCCGGCTGTACGACACCTACGGCCTGCCGTACGATTTCATCGAGGACACCGCCGAAACGCAGGACGTGCGGGTCGACCGCGCGGGCTACGAGCGGGCGATGGAGGGCCAGCGCGAGAAGGCGCGGGCCGGCAGCGCGTTCGAAACCGGCCGGAAGGCCGACGCCTTCGCCCTCGGCGCCAACACCGAGCGGGCGGCGCTCGCGAACGCCGGCGACCGGTTCGAGGGCTATGCGACCACCCGCCTGAACGGCGCGCTCGTGCTCGCGCTGTTCGACGAGGAGCGGCACCAGGTCGGCACCCTCGCCGCCGGCACGTCCGGCTACGTGCTGCTCGACCGGACGCCGTTCTACGTCGAATCGGGCGGTCAGGTCTCCGACGCCGGCCGGCTCGCCGGCCCCGCGGGGACCGCGACGGTGGCCGGGGTGGTGCGGACCGGCCCGGGGCTGCCGCGCGCGCACCACGTGCGGGTGACCGACGGCCGGCTGACCGTCCGTGATCCTGTGACCGCCGAAGTGGACGAGGCGGTGCGCGACGCGACGCGCCGCAACCACACGGCCACCCACCTGCTGCACGCGGCGCTGCGCCAGGTGCTCGGCGCCCACGTCAAGCAGGCCGGCTCGCTCGTCGCGCCGGACCGGCTGCGGTTCGACTTCGTCCACTTCCAGCCGGTGTCGGCCGAGGAGCTGGAGCGGGTCGAACAGATCGTCAACGAGCAGGTCGTGAGAGACACGCCGGTGCAGACCGAGGTGCGCGCGACCCAGGAGGCGATCGCGGCCGGCGCGATGGCGCTGTTCGGCGAGAAATACGGCGACCAGGTGCGGGTCGTGTCGGTTCCCGGCTTCAGCCTGGAGCTGTGCGGCGGCACGCACGTCCGCGCCACCGGCGAGATCGGCCTGTTCGCGATCACGCAGGAAGCCGGCGTGGCGGCCGGTGTCCGCCGGATCGAGGCGCTGACCGGACTCGGTGCCCGGCAGTGGGCGCGCGACCAGCGGGCGGCGCTCGACCGGATCCTGCAGTCGCTGCGCGTGCCGGCCGATCAGGCGGTCGAGGCGATTGAGCGCCTGCAGGCCGACCACCGGCGCCTGGCCCGCGAAGCGACCGACCTCAAGACGAAGCTCGCCATGGGCGGCGGCCAGGCGGCCGCCACGGAGCACGTCGTCGAAATCGCCGGCGTGAAGCTGGCCCGGCGCCGGGTGAGCGGCCTCGACAAGAACGCCCTGCGCCAGCTGGCCGATTCGCTGAAGGACCAGATCGGCAGCGGCGTCGTGGTGATTGCCTCGGAGAACGAGGGCAAGGTGGCCGTCGTCGTGTCGGTGACCGCCGACCTGACGCAGCGCGTGCCGGCCGGCCAGATTGTCAGGCAGATTGCCCCGATTGTCGGAGGCGGGGGAGGCGGACGCCCCGATTTCGCCGAAGCCGGCGGCCGGGAGCCGGGGAGAATCGACGAGATGCTGGAGGCGAGTCAGCAGGTGGTCGGGGAACTGCTCGCAAGGAACTGAGAATCGGCCCACTGCAGCGGGAGGCCCCTCGTGCCGATAAAGGATCCGTGGTATCAGGGTCTGAGGCCCGGGCCGCGGCTCCCGTGACCATGGAGCCGTCCGCCGACGTGCGGCCGGCGCCGCCGCACCCGGTCGCGGCCCCCTGCGCCCGCCTGGAGCGCGAATGAGACGAACCCTCACGCCGCTGCTGCTGGGCCTGCTGATGCTGGCGGGAATCGCAGCCCCCGCCCGCGCGCAGATCTACAGCTGGCGCGACGCCAGCGGGACGCTCGTGCTGTCGGACCATCCCCCGGCGGGTGCCGGCCAGACCTTCGCCGTGGCGCAGGCGCAGACGATCCGGACGACGCGGCCGTCCGCGGCGGCGTTTCCCGACCGGTACCAGCGGCTGATCAGCCGGCGCGCGCGGCAGCAGGGTCTCGACCCGGCGCTCGTCCGCGCCGTCATTCAGGTGGAATCGGGCTTCGATCCGGAGGCGCGGTCGCCGAAGGGGGCGTTGGGGCTGATGCAGCTGATGCCGGCGACGGCGGCGGAACTCGGCGTCCGGAACCCGTACAACCCGGCCGACAACATCCGCGGCGGCACCGCGTATCTCCGGCAGCTGCTCGATCGCTACCACGGCAACCAGCGCCTGGCGCTCGCGGCGTACAACGCAGGGCCGGGCGCCGTGGATCGGTTCGGCGGCATCGTGCCGCCCTATCCGGAGACGCGCCGGTACGTGCGCCGGGTCCGGGCAGCCGCTGGGCCGGCGGCGCGCGCGACCGGCTCGCGGCAGGTGATCTACAAGACGGTCGACCTCATCGACGGGCGGCCGATTCCGCGCTACTCGGACACGAAACCGGCCTCGGGTCCGTACCAAATCATCGGCCAGCCATAGCCACGTCCGTCACCGCCCGGCACGCGCCGGGCGATGGTGCTACTTCTTCAGCCGGCCCGCCGGCCGCTTCTTCCGTGCGACCACCTTCCGCTTCGGGGCCGCTTTGCGGGTCGTCTTCCCGGCGCCCTTTCGAGCCCGTCTGGCTGAGCCCTTTCGGGCTCCCCCGACAGCCTTCCTGACAGCCGCCCGCTTCGGCGCGGCCGGTCGCCTGCGGAGGCGGGCCGGCGCGACCGGCGCGGGTTCAGGCATGGGCGGCGGTTCCGGCGGCGCGCCGCCTTCGAACTGGTCGAAGACGAGGTCAATCGGTTCTTCCGACACCGGTGGGAGATCTGAGCGTTTCACCATGGCGTGGAGTATGGCACGCCCGGTGAGGGTGGCGCCAGCCCGGCCGGCGGGCGCTGACGTCCGGGCGGCGGCCGGCTGTGCTAAAATCGAGGTTTCGCGCTGGGTCCGGGTGCCCGCTCCGGGTGAGCCCGGGAGCCAGCCGGGAGGAGACGTCAGACCGTGGCTTCACACGCTTCCGCGACCAAGGCGCACCGCCAGAGCGTCAAGAACCGTGAGCACAACCGGCAGCTGCGCAGCCGCCTGCGCACCGGCCTCAAGGCGATCCGCACGGCGCTCGATCAGCAGGATCTCGAGGCGGCCCGCGGGGCGCTGAACCAGACGACATCGCTCGTCGACCGGATGGCGGCCAAGGGCATCATCCACAAGAACACCGCGGGACGCTACAAGTCGCGGATCGCGAAGCGGCTCAAGCCGACCGCGTAACGACCTCAGCCTCCGCACAGCTCCACCACCAGCCGTTCCAGCAGAACGCGCGGCTCGCCGGCGGACCGTTTCAGGTCCAGATCGGTGCGGAAGACCGCCTCGACGGCGCGGCGCACGCGCGGCGCCGGCAGCCTGGCGCGCACGACCCAGGCGAGCTGCCCGAGGATCATCGGCGGCACCAGGCCGGCATCCAGCATCAGCGCCAGTTCGCGCAGCGCCGCCGCCGCGTCGCCGCGCTCGATCGCCCGCGCCATCGCCCACTCGTCCTGCAGGCTCGCCGCCCCGACGGTCTGCCGCACGTCGCTGGCCGTCACCGTCCCGGCGCCGCCGGCGAACAGCAGGACCCGATCCATTTCGCCCCGGAGGCGGGCGACGTCCGGCCCGGCCTGCTCGGCGAGCAGGTTGATCGCGGCCGCTTCCATCCGCACGCCGGCCGCGGCGGCGCGCGCCTTGATCCACTGGCGGGCATCGGCGACCGATTCGAGGCCGCCGCACTGCACGACGGCCGCCTGCTTCATCAGCTGCTTGACGACGCGGCTCCGGCCGTCGAGCTTCCCGGCCACCAGGGCGATCACCGCATGCGCGGGCGGCGCCTCGAACAGCCTCTCCAGATCCTCGGCGGCGCGAGCCGCCAGCTCGGTCTCCCGGCGCGGGACGAGCAGCCGCTCGGCGTCGAGCACGATGACCACGCGGCGCTCGGCCATGAGCGGCAGCGTCTGCACGGCATCGAGCAGCGCGGCCACGCTGGTCTCGCCGCCGTGGAGCCGCTCGACGTTGAACGCGCGGATGCCTTCGTCCACCAGATCGGCGAACGCCGCCGCCAGCTGCGTCTTCTCGACCTCGTCGTCGCCCGTGATCAGGTAGAGCGGCGCCGGCGCGCCGCGCGCGAGCTGCTGTCGGACGGCGGCAGGGGACAGCACGGGCATGGGTGTCATGAAGGCCGGCCGGGACGCCCGCGGGCGCCCGCCCGGTCAGAACGCTTCGAGAATGGAGCTGACCACGGTCTTGGCGAAGTCGGTGCTCACGCGGTCCAGCGCCTGCGTCTGCTGCCCGAAGAAGGCGGTCGGATCGAGGGCGCTCGTGCCGCTCGAGGCCTCGTAATCCTCCTGGAACACCATCGACGGGTTCTGCCAGAGCACCTTCTTCGCGTGATTGTCGTACAGCGAGATCTTCGCCACCACGGTGATGACGTAGCGCGAGGCCTGCTGCTGCGCGGTGAAGCTGGCCGGCGCAATGCTGATCGAGGTCACGTCGCCCGTCAGGACGGCGTCGACGCCGGTCGTGTCGGGTCTGACGACGAACTTGCCGCGCCCGATGAACTCCGACCGGACCTTCTGGGTGAAGACCTGTCCGACGTCGAAGAAGCTCGTATGGTTGCCGAACGGCGGAATGCCGATCGTCCGGATGTACGACGGCAGGAACGATCCGCGCCCCGCCAGCGAGTAGCCGCAGGCCGTCAGGCCGAAACTGCCGGCCGCCAGGAGGGCGGCCACCAGCAGGCGCGCCACGCGCCCCTGCCCCGGCCGCGGGCGGAGCCCGGCGGTCCGGTCGTGCTGCGATCGTGTTCGGGTTCTGGTCACTGTACCACCACGCTGACGAGCTTGCCGTGCGCGACAATCACCTTGCGGACCGTCCGGCCGGCGACGTGCGCCTGCACGGCCGGGTCGGCGAGGGCGAGCTCGCGCAGCCGCTCGTCCGGCACGTCGATCGGCACGGTGAGCCGGCCGCGCACCTTGCCGTTGACCTGCACCGGGATCACGATCTCGTCCGGCCGCGCCAGATCCGCGTCGAACGCCGGCCACGGGGCGGTTACCAGGCCGTCGTGGTGGCCCAGCCGCTCCCACAGCTCCTCGGCCGTGTGCGGTGCGAACGGCGACAGCATGAGCACGAGCGCCTCGATCGCTTCCCGGACGACGAAACAGGTCTCGGCCCGGTCGGCGACCGTCACGGCGGCCCCGTCCCCGTCGCGGTCGGCCGTCCGCGCGCCCGGCGCGCCGATCGCCGTCTGCTCGCTGAAGGCGTACAGTTCGTTGACCAGCTCCATCAGCGACGACACGGCGGTGTTCAGGTGGATCCGCTCGTCGATGTCGATCGTCGTCCGGCGGATGGTGTCGTGGGTCTTCCGCCGGAGCGCCCGCTCGGCCTCCGTCAGCGTCCCCGGGACCTCATGGGCGGCGCCGTGCCGGACGCTGTCGAGCCAGTGTTCCGCGAGCCGCCAGACCCGCGCCAGGAAGCGGTAGCTCCCGTCCAGACCGGCGTCGTTCCACTCGACTTCCTTCTCGGGTGGCGCGACGAACATGACGTACAGCCGCAGCGCGTCGGCGCCGTAGCGCTGGAGCATGTCGTCCGGGTCGACGACGTTCCCCTTCGACTTCGACATGACGGCGCCGTCCTTCAGCACCATCCCCTGCGTGAGGAGGCGCGTGAACGGCTCGTCGAACGTCACCAGGCCGACGTCGCGCAGGACCCGCGTGAAGAAGCGCGAATAGAGCAGGTGCAGGATGGCGTGCTCGACGCCGCCGCTGTAGAAATCGACCGGCATCCAGTACGCCGCGCTGGCCGGATCGAACGGCAGCGCGGCGTTCCGCGGATCGCAGAACCGGAGGAAGTACCACGAGGAATCGACGAACGTGTCCATCGTGTCGGTTTCGCGCCGCGCCGGTCCGCCGCAGGCCGGACAGGTCACGTTGACGAACCCGGGCACCTGCGCGAGCGGCGAATCGCCGCGGCCGGTGAACTGGGCCACCTTCGGCAGCTCGACGGGGAGCTGATCCTCGGGCACCGGCACCACCCCGTCCGTCGGGCAGTGAATGACGGGGATCGGCGTCCCCCAGTACCGCTGGCGGGAGATGCCCCAGTCCTTCAGGCGGTACTGCACGGACCCTTCGCCGAGGCCGCGCCGCCCCACCTCGGCCGTCAGCGCCCGGCGCGCCTGGTCGGACGGCAGGCCGTCGTACGGCCCGGAGTGCACCAGCACGCCGTCGCTCGAGACCGCCCCGGTCTCCGCGACCACGTCGGCCGCGGCGCCGCCGGCGGGCCGGATGACCACCCGGATCGGCAGGTCGTACTTGCGGGCGAACTCGAAATCGCGCTCGTCGTGCGCCGGCACGGCCATGATGGCGCCGGTGCCGTACTCCCCCAGCACGAAGTTGGCGATCCAGACCGGCACCGGCTCCCCGGTGAAGGGATTGACGGCCTGCCGCCCCGTGTCGAACCCCTCCTTGCCGCTCATCCGGGCCTCGCGATCCTGCGCGCGGAAGGCCTGCACCCTGGCGCGGAACGCCGCCGGATCGGGCGCCTCGGCCGCGAACCGCTCGACCAGCGGATGCTCGGGCGCGAGCACGACGAAGGTGGCGCCGAAGATGGTGTCGATGCGGGTCGTGAAGACGTCGATCCCGGCGTCCGAGGCGGCCAGCGCGAACCTCACCCGCGCCCCTTCCGACCGGCCGATCCAGTTCCGCTGCATCACGACGACCTTCTCGGGCCAGGCCGCCAGCGTGTCGAGCCCCTGCAGCAGCTCGTCGGCGTACGCGGTGATCCGGAAGAACCACTGCTCGAGATCCCGCGTGGTGATGATCGAGCCGCACCGCCAGCAGGCGCCGTCCACGACCTGCTCGTTGGCGAGCACGGTCTGGCAGCTCGGGCACCAGTTGACGGTCGAACGCCTGCGGTAGGCCAGGCCGCGCTCGAACATCCTGAGGAAGATCCACTGGTTGAACTTGTAGTACTCCGGCAGGCAGGTCGCGATCTCGCGCTCCCACGCGTAGCTGATCCCGAGCCGCTGGAGCTGCCCCTTCATGTGGGCGATGTTCGCCAGTGTCGACGTCTCCGGGTGGATCCCCCCCTTGATGGCGGCGTTCTCGGCCGGCAGGCCGAACGCGTCCCAGCCGAACGGATGCAGGACGTTGAAGCCGCGCATCCGCTTCGTCCGCGCGACGACGTCGCCGATGATGTAGTTGCGGACGTGTCCGACGTGCGCGTGCCCGGACGGGTAGGCGAACATCTCCAGCGCGTAGAACTTCGGGCGCGCGGCATCGACCTCGACCTCGAAGGCGCGGCGCGCGGTCCAGCGCTGCTGCCACTTGCTGTCGAGCTGCTGTGGTTGGTAATCCGACACGATCGCTCAGGCTCCGGGTTCGGGCGGAAAGGTCCGGCGGCCGGCGCTTCCGCGGACGTGGCCTGCGGCCGATTTGATTATAGTTCACCCCAGAACGGCCGCTGGGCCGCGCGAACGGCGGCGAGCGCCGCCTCGGCGCGCGGCGCCGGCGCCCTCCCCGCCATCCCGGGCTCCCCGCCGCCGGCCGGCGCGGCCACCACGCGCAGCGTCGCCTCGAGGCACTCGCCCAGCGCCTGCAGGTCGTAGCCCCCTTCGGTCACCAGCACCAGCCGTCCGCCGCAGCAGGCGTCCGCCACCTGCCGCAGGGAGGCCGTCAGCCGCGCGTAGCCGCCGGTCGACATCCGCATGCCGGCCAGCGGGTCGCGTTCGTGCGCGTCGAAGCCGGCGGAGATCAGCAGGATCTCCGGCTCGAACCGCCGGAGCACCGGGATCACGGCCGTCGCGAACACCAGATCGTAGTCGGCATCGGTGGCGCCCGCCTCGAGCGGGACGTTCAGCGTGAATCCCGCCCCCCGGCCGGCGCCGGTTTCCTCCGCCGCGCCGGTCCCCGGGTAGTAGGGCCACTGGTGCGTCGACACGTACAGGACGCGCGGGTCCTCATAGAATATCGCCTGGGTGCCGTTGCCGTGATGGACGTCGTAGTCGACGATGGCGACGCGGGCGGCGCCGCGGGCGAGCGCGTGCGCCGCCGCGACCGCGACATTGTTGTACAGACAGAACCCCATCGCCCGATCGCGCTCGGCGTGGTGTCCCGGCGGCCGGACGAACGCATAGGCCGTGCGGGGCCCCGGGGCGGCCGGCTCCATGACCCAGTCGACCGCCGTCAGCGCCGCGCCGGCGGCCAGGCAGGCGACCTCGTGCGAGTCGGGCGACGTCACGGTGTCCGGATCGAGCGCCATCGCCCGACCGGCCGTGGCCGCGATGCGATCCAGGTAGCGCGCGTCGTGCACCCGCGCCAGCTCGTCGCGTGTCGCCGGCCGCGGCGGCAGCACCAGGCCGCCCAGCGCCTGCCACTGCGCGGCGACCGCCTGCATGGTCTCCGCCCGTTCCGGGCGCTCGGGATGACCGGGCGGGGTCACGTGGTCGACGAACCGGTCGCTCGTGACGACCGCCACGGCAGCTGTGGTGGCAGGTGCGTTCATATCGTGCGCGCCATCGTACGTCGCCCGGGCCGCGCGACGCCAGCGGCGGCTATCGCCTGGCTCCTCGTGCTCCCCCCTGACCGGCCCCGTCCCAGTCGCTCAGTTTCTTGAGCAGCGTCACGAGGCGGCGCTGTTCGGCGGGACTCAGGGGTGTCAGCAGCTCGGGCTCGATGTCGCCGGTCAGGCGGCCGGCCGTCTCGAGCAGGCGCCGCCCGGCCTGCGTGATCTGCAGCAGGTAGGCACGGCGGTCCCTGGGGTCGCGCCTTCGCTCCGCGACACCGAGCGCCTCCAGGTCGTCGATGAGCGCCACCATCGTGCTGGCGTCGACCCCGGCGTACTGGCCGAGCGCCTGCTGCGAGACGGGGCCGACGTGCGCCAGGAACGCCAGCAGGCCGAAGGTCCGTGCCCGGATGCCGAGCGGCTCGAGCGCCCGGTCCAGGAGTTCGCGCGACCGGAAGGCGATCCGCCACAGCAGGTAGGCCGGCCGTTCCGACAGCAGGGGCGGCAGCGCGCCGAAGATGACCGCTTCGGCGGTCTGCCCGCGCGGCGCCCCGGCCCGGGCGCGCCGGCGCCGGCCGGCCGCCGGGCCATTTCCGGCCCCCGAAGTCCCCGCCGCCGGCCCCTTCGCCTCGGCCATCAGAGGGTCCTCCTGAACAGCACCGTTGCGCCGCCGAGCATGGCGACCGAGAACACCGCCAGCGTGATGATGTCGCCGTACACGCCGGCGAGCCCGGCGTGCGTGAGCAGCAGCGCGCGGTAGCCGTGCACGGCGTACGCGAACGGGTCGACGGCGGCAATCCGGCGCATCCAGGCGGGAAACGCCGCGATCGGATAGACGGCGCCGCTCGGGAAGAACAGCAGCGTATTGAGCACGCCGAAGATGGAGCGCGGCACCAGCGGATCGTTCACCCGGGCGACGAAGAAGAACATCATCGCGATCAGCGCGGTGGCCGACACGGCGGTGAGCAGCAGCAGGCTGAGGAATCGCGCCGGCTGGAACAGGCCGGAAATGCCGGCGATCATGGACCCGACGATCAGCACCACGAGCCCGGCCATGATCCCCTTGATCACGCCGGCGAGGTTGAATCCGAGAATCAGCTCGAACTTCGTGATCGGCGTCACGAGATAGCCCTCGTGCACGCCCAGCGCCTTGTCGTCCAGGTAGATGATGCCGCCGCCGATCATCGCGGTGATGAAGATCGCCAGCGTGATCGAGCCCGGCAGCAGATATTTCATGTAGCTGACGTACGGGTACAGCTCGACGACGTCCAGCGCCAGCTGCCGCGGCTCCCGGGCCGCGACGTCGGGCAGGTTGATGGCGCTGACCACCTCGCCCATGGTCCCCGCGACGCTGCCGCTGATGAACCGGTCGGTGTTGTCGGTCACGAGCGCCAGCTTCGGCGCGTGGTGCAGGAGCAGATCGCGGGAGTACGAGGCCGGAATGATCAGCACGGCGCCGATGTCTCCCTCGCGCAGGTCGTGGAGCGCCGCGCCGCGATTGACGTAGGTCGTCGGCAGGAACGTGCGGGCGTTGGCGGCCACCGCGAGCAGGCGTTCCTCCACGCCGATCGCCTCCGGGCCGCGGTCCTCGTTGACGACGCCGATGCGGACGTTCCGGATGTTGCCGCCGAAGGCGTTTCCGAGGATGACGAGCTGCACCAGCGGCAGGATCAGCGAGGCGAACAGCAGCATCGGGCTGCGCATGAACTTCCGCAGGTCCCGTTCGACAATCGCGAGTGCGCGATCCATGACTCACTCCGTTCAGGCGCTCAGTGCGCGGCGCGCGGCGCCGGTGCGGCGGCCGCTTCGGCCGCCCGGGCGGCCTCGCTCTCCGCCAGGCCCCGGCCCGTGAAATGCGCGAACACGTCGTCCAGGCTGGTGCTCTGCACCGACAGGCTCTTCAGCTCGATGTCGCGGGCGCGCGCCAGCTCGACCAGCGTCTCGGCCGTGCGGGGCCCGCGGTCGCTGATGATGCGGTACAGCGCGTTCCCCTGCTGCATGACGCTCCGCACGCCGTCGAGCCGCTCGAGCTGTTCGAGCGCATCGGGCAGGTCGGGATCGAGCCGCGCTTCGATCACCGCGGCGCCCGGCACCGACGCCTTGAGCGCCGCCGGCGTGTCCAGCGCCACGATCTTCCCGTGGTCGACGATCGCCAGCCGATCGCAGAGGCGGTCGGCTTCGTCCATGTAGTGCGTGGTCAGGAAGAGCGTCAGCCCCTGCGTCTCCCGCAGCTTCGTGATGAGCTCCCAGACCGACATGCGCGACGTCGGATCGAGCCCGGTCGACGGCTCGTCGAGGAACAGGATCTTCGGGTTGTGGACGAGCCCGCGCGCCACCTCGAGCCGCCGCCGCATCCCGCCGGACAGCGTGCGGGCGAAGGCCGTGCGCCAGTCCTGCAGATCGACCGATTCCAGCAGCTCCCGGGCCACCGCCTTGCGCCGGTTCGCCGGCACGCCGTACAGCCTGGCGTGGATGAGCAGGTTCTCTTCGCAGGTCAGATCCTTGTCGCTCGTCATCGCCTGCGGAATGACACCGATTGACATGCGGACCGCTTCCTGGTCCCGGATGATGTCGTGGCCGGCCACGCGGGCCGTGCCGCTCGTGGGCGGCACCAGCGTCGTCAGCATGCGGATGAGCGTCGACTTGCCGGCGCCGTTGGGCCCGAGCAGGCCGAAGATCTCCCCCGTCCGGACCGAAAACGACACCTGGTCGACCGCCAGCAGCGTCCCGAACCGCTTCGAGATCCGGTCCACCTCGACGATCGACCGCGCGCCGTCGTCCGGCGCCTCCACGGCGCGCGGCGCCGTCCCCGTCATGCGCGCCCCTTCCCGCCGATCGGCAGCAGCACGTACGCCGTCATGCCGCGGACCAGCCGCCCGTGGGCGTTCGCCACCCGGATGCGGATCGCGACCGTCCTGATGTCGCGCTTGGTCTGACTCACGTCCCGCTGCGTCGCGAAACTGGCCTCGACCGCCTTGTAGATGACCGGCCCCGACACCTCGGCCCCGGACGGCAGCCGCACGGTCAGGACCTGGCCGAGACGGACGAGATCGGCGTAGGTCTCCTGGACGTCGGCCTGTATCCAGGTGTCGCTGAGCTGGAAGATCGTGATGATCGGATCGCCCGGGTTCACGACTTCCCCCTCGCGGGCCGCGCGGAGGCTGACGATCCCGCTCACCGGCGCCAGGACCTCGGACTGGGCCAGCTTGGCCTGGCTCTCCAGCCGCGCCGCCCGGACCTGGGCCGCCGCAGCCCGCAGGGCCTCGACCTGCCGCTCCTGCACCGACACCTGCTGCTGCTGTGCCTCGGCGTCGCGCAGGGCCGCCTGGGTGGCGGCCAGGCCGCGCGTGGCCGCCATCAGGCCGGCCTGCGCCCCTTCCCGGGTCGCCTGGGCGTTGTCCCGGTCCTGGGCGGTTTCGAGGCCCTGCGTGAACAGCGCCTGAATCCGCCGATCGTTCGAGGCCGCCTGGTCGAGCACCGCCTGCGCCTGGTCCCGCTGCGCGGCCGCCTGCTGGACCTGTGCCCGGGCCTGGCTGATGCGGGCGGCCACCGATGCGCGCGTCAGCCTGACCTGGTCGGCCGCCTGCGCGGCCATTTGCCGCGCCTGGAAGGTCGCGGCCGTCGCCGCCTCCAGCGCCGCCCTGAGCTCCTGGTGATCGAGCACGGCCACGACGGTCCCGGCCTTCACCTCGTCGCCCTCCCGCAGCGGGAGCGACTCGATCCGGCCGGTGATCTTCGACGACACCACCACGTCGTTGCCGTCGACGATGCCGGTCAACACCAGCGTGTCCGACCGCCGGTGCAGGGAGTAGTACGCCGCCCCGCCGATGGCCGCGAGCAGCACCAGCCCCGCGAGAATCCGCCTGCGCGTCATCGCGTCCGCTCCTTCATTCGATACGTCGACACAATCATTTGTTTTATAAACTATTTGCAGATTTAAGTAAAGACGGCCGCCGGCCGCCCGCGGTTCCCGGGCACGGACCGGAGGGCGACGGGGCCGGCGGGCGGCCGCGGGCGCAGGCGCGCGCGGAGCTGGTGACGCGCCCCCGCCCGCCGGCCCGCCGGCTACAGGAGGCTGTCCGTGCGGCGGTAGACGACGCCCCGCGCGGCCAGGTCCGCGAGCACGAGGTCGAGGCAGTATGGTTCCATCCCCACCCGCTCGGGCGGCCAGACGCCGGGCCGGGCGAGCCGCCCGGAGAGCACCAGGTGCGCCACGGCGGTCGCCGTGAAGCCGGTGGTGCGGGCCATGGAGGTCAGGCCCGTCGCGGTGTCGGTCTCGTCGTAGAGGCTGTAGACGACCTTCCGGCCGGTCCCGTCGCGGCGGCCGGTCATCGTGACCCGCATGACGGTGAACTCCTCGTCGCCCGGCTGGAGCGCCCACTCCGGAAACAGGCGGGCACAGGTCTCGTCGAGCCGGGCCGGCAGGAACGCGCCCTCGTCGATGAGCGCCTGGATGACCCGGGCGTGGCCCGGGTAGCGGAGCGTCTTCTCCCGCATCTCGGGAATCGGCATCGTCCGGAGCAGGGTCCGCAGGCCATCCGTATCGAACGCCTCGAGCGTCCCCACGCCGTCGATCTCGACCGTCTCGAGATCCGACAGCGCCGGCATGGTCACGAGCCGGCCGCCGGACACGTAGCGAGCGGGCCGCAGATACTCCTCGATCACGTCGCGCGGGGAAAACGGGGCCTTGTACTGGGCGAACGACGTCCGGGCCTTCGGCAGCCCGCCGACCAGGCACTCATAGCGGTCGATCGTCATCTCCCGCCCGACCGCCCCGGCCAGCATGTGGCTCATGCCGGGAGCGACGCCGCAATCGACCGCGGCGGTCACGCCATGGTCGCGCGCCAGCTGATCCAGCTCCAGCGATTCTTCCGGAAAGAAGGAGATGTCGACGACGTTCCGGCCGGCGCGGATGAGCGCTTCGAGCGTCTGGCAGCCGATGTGGCCCGGCACGGCCGACACGACCAGGTCGGCCTGCCCGGCCGCATCGGGAATCGCGCCGGGCGTCTGCAGATCGACCACCCGCGTCCGGACGGGAGCCGGCGGGTTCAGGGCGGCCAGGGTCGCGCTCGAGCGATCGACCGCCGTCACGTCGTACTCGCGACAGAGGTCGTGGACGATCGCCCGGCCGACCAGACCGGCGCCGAAGACGGTGACGCGCGTCATGATGAGCGGATTATGGTCCGTTCGGACCGACGCACTCAAGCCGGGCCGTCACGACACCGCCGACAGGCCGGGGGCCGCGGGCGCCGGCGGGGCATCGGCGGCGATGACGTCCATGAACGCACTGACCGAGAAGACGGCGCGGCCGCGGCCGGGGTCGCCGTAGCCGGGCGGCACGGGCAGCCGGTATTTCGCGTGGGTGTCGCGCCAGGTCTCCAGCAGCCGGGCGTGATACTCGAGCGGCGCCCCGCCGGGCGTCGTCCTGCCCAGCGTCGTCAGCGGCTCGGCGCACCAGGTCGTGAACCGCGGGCAGACGCCGTGCGACATGAAGAAGTCGAGCCCCTCGGCCGTGGAGCGGATCGCCGCCTCGACGTCGGTGAAGCCGTGCGGCCGGGACATCTCGATGCCGCCGACCATGTTCGGAATCACGTGGGAGGGCCCGAAGATGCCGGCGGCGTCGAGGATGCGGCGGTGCCACTCGCCGCGGCCGACGTACCGCTCCTTGCCGGGACAGATGAGGGAGAACAGCCGCTCGTCCCAGACCTCGAAGTTCGGGTGGTAGATCTGCACGCCGGCCTCCTTGAACCGGCGCGCCTCCTCCTTCGGCAGCGCCTGCGTGACCATCTTGCTGATCCAGCGCCCCGGGAACTTCCGCTCGATGGCCTCGGCGTACTGCGCGTAGAAGTCGACCTCCGACAGCCCCTTCAGCCGCGTCGTCACGCTGCCGCCGGTGATGGTGTACGCGTGGCTGACCGTGTCGGTGTCCGCGATGATCTGCAGCGCCTCGAGAATCTCGTCGATCGACTTCACGGCCGTGTACGGCCGGCCGGCCTGCAGCTGCTGGCGGTAGTTGTTGTTGATGTCGCAGAACTGGCACTCCTCCGCCTTGCCGAAGTACTGACAGATCCGGAACACGGTCAGGTAGACGAGATAGCCCCACTCGATCGTCGGCGCGATTTCGATGACGCGCTTGCCGTTCGACAGCGCGCGCGTGTAGTACTCCGGCACCGGCGGGAACGCGATGGCGCAGATCGTCGTCGTGCCATCGACGCGGAGGACCGGCTGCCCCTCGTCCACGTCGACGCGGTAGGGGGAGTGCGGGTTGAGACGGACCGAGATCACGGTCGGCCGGAACCCCCACGGGCCGCCCTCCAGCCAGATCTCCTCCGGCGCCTTCCAGTGCTCGCCCTGCGGCATCTCGGCCAGCGGCACGAGGTCGAACGAGAAGATGAAGTAGGCCTTCGCCTTCGCCTGGCCGGCCAGGGCGAGCGCCTCCGGGCTGAACGCGATGCCGGTGCGGAGGATGTCCTCCTTGACGATCGCTTCGCGCGGCAGGCTGGGATGACGGCCGATGGTCTCGTCAACGAGCGACAGACGGGAAGGCATAGGACATTCCGTGAGTCAATCTATCACAGCCCCGAGCGCCAAGGCCGGCAGGCAGCTCGGCCCCTCATTCCTCATTCCTCATTCCTCATTCCTTGCTCCTCATTCCTCGCTCCTCATTCCCCGCTCCTCCCCGCCATCTCCATCGCCCGTGTCCGGCAGGCGTGCAGGGCCCGTTCGAGTTCCTGGCGCTTCCGCTCGATGACCGCGTCGTCCGCGTCGGGCGGCACGTCGATCGGGGGGCCGATGGCCAGCGCCACGGTCGAGAACGGCTTCGGGATCTGCGTCCGGTCCCAGCTGCGCGCCGACCAGAACCGGGCCGCCTCCAGGTGAAACGGCAGCACCGGATGACCGGTCGCCTTGGCGAGCCAGACGGCGCCCGGCTGGACCGAACAGGCCGGCCCGCGCGGACCGTCGACCGTGAAGCCGGCGGCGTGGCCGGCGGCCATCTCGCGTCTGAGTTCCAGCAGGGCGCGCGCGGCGCCGCGCGACGTGGAGCCGCGGGCGGTCCCGTAGCCGAAGCGGCGGATGATGCCGGCGATCCACTCGCCGTCGAAGTTCGCGCTCGTGATGACGACGATGCCGCGGCGGCGGAAGTAGTAGGTGGCGGTGAGGATCCGGCCGTGCCAGAAGGCCATGATCGGCCGGCGTCCGGAGGCGGCGATGTCCGACAGGTGACCGGCGCCGTCGACGCGCCAGCGCAGGGTGCGCCCCAGCCAGGCGATCGCCCGGTAGCCGACGGCCGCGATGAGCACCGCCTCGACACGCTTCACGCGCGACGAGCGCCAGTCGGGCCGGGTCGTCACATGCCGTCGTACTGGGGGCCGCCGCCGCCTTCGGGCGGCACCCAGGTGATGACCTGGTACGGGTCCATGATGTCGCAGGTCTTGCAGTGCACGCAGTTCGACGCGTTGATCTGCAGCCGCTTGCCGGCCGCCTCGGTCACGATCATCTCGTAGACGTTGGCGGGACAGAAACGCTCGCACGGATACCCGTACTCGTCGCCGCAGATCGTCGTGCAGACGTCGGTCTGCACGAGCAGGTGGACCGGCTGGTCCTCGTCGTGGCGCGTGCCGGAGAAATGGACGTTCGTCAGCTTGTCGAACGTCAGCGCGCGATCGGGCTTGACCGCGTCGGTCGGCTCGGCCGGCACCGCACGGCCGCGCCGCGTGTAGTAGCCGGTGAGCGTCTCGATCCGGTCCTGCCCCGCTTCGCCCTTCATCCGGTCGAACCACCAGCCGCCGGTGACGAGCGCGATGCCGGCGTAGAGGAAGCCGGCGAGGAAGCCGTGGCCGAAGGCCTGGTGGACGTTGCGCACCGGGTACAGCTCCCGCCGCACCGGGCTCTCGTTGACCAGCGCCTCGTACCGCTGCAGCCGGGCGGCGGACGGATCGTTCGCCTGCACCGCCTCGAAGGCCGCTTCGGCGGCCAGCATGCCGGTCTTCATCGCCAGATGAATCCCCTTGAGGCGCATCGAGTTCATGAACCCGGCCGCGTCGCCGACGATCAGCGCGCCGTCGAGGTACGTCCGCGGAATCGTGTTCCAGCCGCCCTCCGGCAGCGCCTTCGCCCCGTAGCGGATCATCTGGCCGCCGTCGAGGATCCCCCGGACCAGCGGATGGAGCTTGAAGCGCTGGAAGGCGACGTGCGGGTCGAACATCGGATCCGGGTAGTCCAGCCCGCTCACGAAGCCGACGAAGACCCGGTTGTCCGGCATCGAATAGATGAAGCCGCCGCCGAACTCCTCGGTGTTCAGCGGATAGCCCATCGTATGGATCACCGTGCCCGGCGCGATCCGCCCCGCCGGGACCTCCCACAGCTCCTTGATGCCGATCGCGAAGCTCTGCGGCTCCCTGCCGGCGCCGAGCTGGAACCGGCGCTGCAGCTGCTTGGTGAGATTGCCCCGGACGCCGTCGGCGAAGATCGTCACCTTCGCGTGGATGTCGACCCCCGCCTCGAAATTCTCGCGCGGCTGGCCGTGCTTGTCGATGCCGCGATCGCCCGTCCTGACGCCGATCACCCGGTCGCCGTCGTACAGGACCTCCTGGCCGGCGAAGCCCGAGAAGAGATCGATCCCCTCGGCCTCGACCAGGTCCCACAGCCACTTCACGAACCGGTTCAGCGAAATGATGTAGTTGCCGTGATTCCTGAAGGGCGGAGGGGTGACGGGAAAGCGCAGCTTGCCGCCCCTGGTGAGGAAGTAGATGGCGTCCTGGTGGACCTCCGACGCCAGCGGCGCGCCGCGGTCCTTGAAATCAGGCACCAGCTCGCGCAGCACCCGGGGGTCGAGCACGGCGCCCGACAGCATGTGCGCCCCCGCCTCGCGCGCCTTTTCGAGGACGGCGATCGACAGCGGCTCGCCGCCGGTCCGCTTCTGGAGCTGGGCCAGCCGCAGGGCGGCCGACAGGCCGGACGGCCCGCCGCCGACAATCAGGACATCGACATCGAGGGTTTCGCGTTCCATGGGACTGGACGGACTCATGGTGGCTCGTCACGGACGACAGACCACGGGCGACGGACGCGCGGCGCTTATTTCTGCAGCTCCGCGATCAGGGCCGGGGCGATCTCGAACAGGTCGCCGGCGATGCCGTAATCGGCCACTTCGAAGATCGGCGCCTCGGCGTCCTTGTTGACCGCCACGATCGTCCGGGATCCCTTCATCCCGACCAGGTGCTGAATGGCGCCGGAGATGCCGAGCGCGACGTAGAGCTTGGGCGCGACGGTCTGCCCGGAGCTGCCGATCTGCCGCTCCATCGGCAGCCAGCCGGCGTCGCAGATCGGCCGCGAGGCGGCCAGTTCGGCGCCGAACGCCGCGGCCACCTTCCTCGCCAGCTCGAGGTTCTCCTGGCTCTTGATGCCGCGGCCCACCGCGACGATCCGCTCGGCCTGCGACAGGTCGACCGCCTGCTTGGCTTCCTGGAACGGCGGCTCCGGCCGCTGCCGGATCGCCGCCGCGTCGACCGCGACCCGGAGCGGGGTCACCGCGGCCGGCGCGTCCCCCTTCACGACCGTGTCGGCGCGCACGGCGCCGATCTGGAACGTGACGAAGTGCGGCGCCGCGCCTTCCGGCACGACTTCCGCCACCAGCTTCCCCTGGAACATCGGCCTGGTGAAGGAGAACGTGTCGCCCGCCCGCTTCCACATCGTGCAGTCGGTGACGAGCGCGCGCCCCAGGCGGGCCGCCAGCTTCGGGACGAAGTCGCGGGTCTGGTACGTGTGCGGCAGCAGGACGTAGCGCGGGGCGATCTGCGTGACGACCGCTTCGAGCGCCAGCGTGAAGCCGTCGGGCGTGTACGGCTCCAGCGCGGCGTCTTCGACCGCCACGACCCCGGCCACCTTCGCGGCGGCCAGCTCCGCGGCCACGGCGCCGACCGAGGCCCCGAGCACCGCGACGGTCACCGGCTGGTCACCGGCCATCTGCTGCGCGGCCGCGATGGTCTCCCAGCTCGCGCGGTTGAGGACTCCGTTCCGCTGTTCGGCAATAACGAGCATCATGATTCAGCAGCCCCCGGCAATGAACACCATCGGTCAGGACAACGGGCGCGGGGCGCCGGCGCTACAGCGCGCGGGCGTCCTCCCGCAGGCGGCGAATCAGCTCCCGGGCGGCGTCGGCCGGGCTGCCGGCGATCATCTGCGTCTTCTTCCCCTTCTCCGGGAAATCGAGCTTCACGATCCGCTGCCGGCCGGTCAGGCCGGCCGGCGCGGCGACCTTCCGGATCTCCTTCTTCTTGGCCGCCATGATCCCCTTGAGCGTGGCGTACCGCAGCTGGTTGATGCCGCTCTGGATCGTCAGCACCGCCGGCAGCGCCATCGCGATCCACTGGAACCAGCCGCCCTCCAGCTCGCGCTTCACGCGCAGCGTGCCGTCGGCCGCCTGCACTTCCATGATGATCGTCGCGTGCGGCATGCCGAGCCGCTCCGCCAGGATGACCCCGGTCTGCGCGAAGCCCTGATCGTCGGACTGCAGGCCGGTCAGCACCAGGTCGAACTGCTCGGCTGTCATGGCGGCCGCCAGCGCGTCGGTCACGACGAACGCGTCGGCCGCCCCCAGCTGATCGTCCTCGACGTGGATCGCGCGGTCCGCGCCGCGGGCCAGCGCCTCGCGCAGCACCTGCGCCGCGCGCGCCGGGCCGGCGCTGCAGACGACGACCTCGCCGCCGTGCTTCTCCTTCAGCCGCAGCCCCTCTTCGAGGGCGTAGGCGTCCGGCTCGTTCATCTCGTAACTGGCGTCCTGGTCGCGGATCCAGGTCTTCGCCTCGTTCAGGCGCGGCTGCCACTCGCGGGTCGGCACCTGCTTGATACAGACGGCAATCTTCATATTCACTCGGGGCTCTGCCCCGAACCCCGGCTCACTCCACTCGCTCGCGATCCGGCTCGCTCCGTTCCGTTCGCGCCCGTCGATGGCCTCAGGGCGCCTGGAGCGTGCCGCACAGCGGGCGCGCGGCGCGCGCCGTCGGGTGTCGAGGCTGGTGAAATGACTTTCGTGCGCACGCTTCGGCGTCGGGAGCCTGGAGCCGTGGGTCCGCCACCGCGGCCTCCACGCCAGACACAAACGGCTTATTGTGTCACGAGACGGGCTCGGCCGTCACGCGGGCCGGACCTGCGACGCAGACATTCGCGGGCGTCGATCGCTCCAGGCGAAGGCCGGCGACTCGCACCGCGGGCCCGGGAGAGAGCGGAGCGCAGGGGCGTCCTCGCGAACGCCCGAGCCGGGGCTCGAAGCGGAGCCCCGATCAGCCCTGGTAGCGGCGGAACAGGAGGGCGGCGTTGGTGCCGCCGAATCCGAACGAGTTCGACAGGGCGTACTCGATGGCCATCGGGCGGCTGGTCCAGGGCACGTAGTCCAGATCGCACGCGGGATCGGGCCGATCCAGGTTGATCGTCGGCGGCGC
>DATLRO010000012.1:0-4471 GCA_035534615.1 Vicinamibacterales bacterium | reverse complement strand
TCGTACGGCAGCCCGATGGACGGTGATCTGCTCCCCCCCTCGTGCGACCTGCCGCGCGCCGGCGCCATGGCGGTCGCGATCCCGCGACCGCGACCGCTCGGGTGGAAGCTCGCCCTCTTCGCCATCGGCCCGGGCCTGGTGGCCATGCTCGCCGACACGGACGCCGGCAGCGCCATCGTCGCGGCGCAGAGCGGCGCGCAGTGGGGCTATCGCCTCCTGCTGCTCCAGCTGCTGCTCATTCCGGTGCTGTTCCTCGTGCAGGAACTGACGGTGCGCCTCGGCCTGACGACGCACAAAGGTCACGGGGAACTGATCGCGGAGCACTTCGGCAAGGGCTGGGCCTGGCTGTCGGTCGGCACGCTGCTGGTCTCCTGCATCGGCGCGATGCTCACCGAATTCGCCGGCATCGCCGGCGTCGGCCTGCTCTTCGGCATTGCACCGTCGGTCAGCATCCTGTCCACCGTCGCCTTCCTCGTCGCCATCGTGACGACCGGCTCCTACCGCAGGGTCGAACTGGTGGCGGTGATGATTGGCCTGTTCGAACTGGCCTTCGTCGCCGTCGCGCTCGTCTCGCACCCCAGCGGCACGGCGATGCTCCACGGGCTGACGCACCTGCCCCTGGGGAACCGTGATTACCTTTTCCTGGTGGCCGGCAACGTCGGCGCGGTCATCATGCCGTGGATGGTCTTCTACCAGCAGTCGGCGGTGGTGGACAAGGGGCTCGACGTCTCCCACATGACGCCGTCGCGCTGGGACACGGCGGTCGGCGCGGTGGTCACCCAGATCATCATGGCGGCCATCCTGATTCTCGTCGCGGCCACCGTCGGCACGCGGAATCCGGGCGCGCCGCTGAACACCGTGGAACAGATCGCCGAGGCGCTGACCCCCTTCCTGGGTTCGTTCTGGGGCCGGATGGTCTTCGCCCTGGGGATGTCGGGTGCCGCGCTGGTCGCCACGATTGTCGTGTCGCTGACCGCCGCCTGGGGCCTGGGTGAAGTGACCGGGTACAAGCACTCGCTCGCCTGCCATCCGTTCGAAGCCCCCTGGTTCTACGGCGCCTACGTGGCCAGCCTGCTCGTCGGCGCGGGCATCGTCCTGTCGGGCCTGAACCTGGTGGGACTGGCCGTCGGCGTGAACGTGATGAACGCCCTGCTCCTGCCGATCGTCCTCGGCTTCCTGTACCTGCTGGCGCGCAAGGCGCTGCCGGATCCCTGGCGGCTGAAGGGATGGCAGTCGTGGGTCGTCGGCCTGACCGTGCTGCTGACGGCCGGGGTCGGCGTCTACGCCGGCATCATCGGCCTCGGCGGGCTGTGACCGCGCCGCGTCCCACCCGCCCGACACCCGGTACGATCCGAGATGGCGCGCGCTGCCCTGCCGTCATCCGGCCGGGCTGATCGCCATCCCCACGCGACTTTCCCGCTCCGCCGTCAGAAATCGCGGCCTGCAGGATCGTACCGGGCTTCCCGGAGAGCGAACTACGTGACGGCTACTGCGTCCGTCCGAGTCACCTGCCCCACGTGTCATTCGACGACTTGTGGTCCGTCGATTGGCCCGGATCGCAACTGTGGGGCCCGCTGCCGAAGCGCTGGCTGCGCTTGTGATCGCCCTTACGGCCCGGATTCCCTGGCGTGCCGCCCCCCTCGTCATTCGACGGCTCGTGGTGATCCGAGTGGCCCGGATCGCAACCCTCGGGCCCGTTGCCCACGCCCTGGTTGCACTTCTCCTTGACGTGGACCACGTTGCCGCCGGCCGGGGGGCAGGCGGTGATGGTGGAGTTGGTCAACGTCACGGCGCCTGCCGGCAGCGAGGTCGAGCCGGCCCCGCCCGCCAGGGCTTCTCCGTGGAAGGTTCCACCGGTGACCGTGATGTCCGCACCCGCGAGAATGGTTCCCTCGAAGTTCGAAGCCGTCAGCGTCGCGGCCTGGGCGACCCACCAGTACACGTTCGGACATGGCGCTGTCGCCGCGCCGCCCGCCATGACCACCGAAAAGCCGGTGCCCGTCAGCGCGCCGGTTCCGCCGGTCCCGATCTTGAAAATCCAGACGCCGTCCGCAGGTCCATTGAGCGTCAACGTGCCGGTCAGCGTCGCCGCCGCGGGGAAACAATAGACCCCGGGAGCCAGCGTGACGCCGGTGAGCGCACCGGTCAGCGTGACGTCGCAAGTCGCGTTGAACTCGAGCGTGTCGTATGCGTTGAGGAGATCCGCGTAAGCCGCCGTGGCGTTCGGGTTCACCGTCCCGGCCACCGTGCAACCGGTGTTCGTGAAAGTGCCGGGGGCGACGACGCCCACGTCTCCGGTGACCGTGGAAGCGGTACAGGTGACCGCACCGGCCGCCGGACCGCCCGCGAGGGCCGCAAAGCCAGACGCCGCGCCCAGTGATGGCCCGAATGCGCTGGCCAGCGCCGGGGAGGGGTTGCACAGAAACGCGGCGAACGGGAGAAGGAAGAGCAGTCGAGTTGTCAGTCGTCGCAGGGCACTCGTTCGAATCATTGGTTTTCCTCCAGGAGTGACACGGCCGAAGAGAGCACGTTGAACGCAGATTTCCAGAGACAGTAGCGCCCGACATATTGCCGGCGCTGTTCGATTCCGGACAGGCGACGAGACGGCAGGGCCGTACGATGCGCGGCCGCGCGAGGGGTGACGACACCCGGGCCGACACGCGGGCATCTCTCGAAGCGAGTCAGGGGGAGTGTTCTCTTGCGCACACCTCCGTCGCAAGGCCGCGTGCTACGCTCGGCGTGTGGAACCTGTCAGAGGCTCCCGCGAAGGAAGACACATGTTACGCAACGTCAAAGAACTTCGTAGCTACGCGCTCTATGCGAAGGACGGCGTCATCGGCGAAGTGGACGACCTGTACTTCGATGACGAAGACTGGGCGGTCCGCTATTTCGTCGTGGACACGGGCCACTGGCTGTCTGGCAGGAAGGTCCTGATTTCTCCGCTCGCCATCGGCCAGCCGGACTGGATGGGCCAGCAGCTGCCGGTTACCCTCACGAAGGCGCAGGTCGAACACAGTCCCGACATCGACACCCAGAAGCCGGTGTCACGCCAGCACGAAGCGGCGTACCTTCAATATTACGGGTACCCGTACTACTGGGGAGGCGGAGGGCTGTGGGGCGCGAGCACGGGCACGGCCCAGGACGAACCGACGACCGGACGCACAGTCAAGCGGAGACCGACGACCGGACGCGCAGTCAAGCGGAGACCGAAGACCGGGCGGACTTCAGCGAAGAAGACCGCTGACGACTGTCACCTGCGCAGCTGCCGCGCGGTCATCGGACATCATATCCACGCCACGGACGGCGAGATCGGCCACGTCCAGGATCTGCTCGTCGATGATGCCGACTGGGCGATCCGCTATCTGGTCGTGAACACGAGCCACTGGTGGGGCGACCACGAGGTGCTCATCGCGCCGCGGTGGATCGAAGACGTGCGCTGGCCGGAAGCCGTGGTGTCCGTCGGTCTGACTCGCCAGGCGATCAAGGACGCGCCCGCGTACGACGCCGCGGCGCAACTCGATCGTGAACACGAACAGGGGATGTACGTGCATTACGGCCGTCCGGGCTATTGGACCTCCGAAGCGCTCGACTGACCTGCCGTCGTGGACGACACGCGGCGTCCTCGGATCGCCCGTCGCGCGCGATGGACACGAGGATCGTCATGCCCGCCAGAACGCCGGCCCGCAGGGCGCCGCCGCTTCCAACACTGGAACCGGCGGCGAAGCCCACCAGACCACGAGCGTCCGGGCACGGACGCTGACGACGAACCAGGGCGTGCGTCAGCGTGTCGACCCCACCGAGCCGGGCCGGCGCCCTGCGCCGTAGTGTGGCCGTTGCGGCGCATCAACACTTCGTCTAGACTCACATCATGAATGTCGGACAGGCCGACACCGCCGTCTCCGCCATCGCCGCGGCCATCGGCGATCCGGGACGCGCCCGGATGCTCTACTGCCTGCTGGACGGCCGCGCCCGCACGAGCACCGAGCTGGCGGTCGTCGCCGGCGTCACCCCGTCCACGGCGAGCGTGCACCTGCAGCGGCTGAAGACGCAGCGGCTGGTGAAGGTGGTCGCGCAGGGGAAGCACCGCTACTACAGCCTGGAAGGACCCGACGTGGCGACCGCGCTCGAGGCGCTGAGCGTGCTCGCCGGCGGATCCCGCGCTCCCTTCGCGCCGAACACGCCGCACCACCTGCGCGCCGCACGCAGCTGCTACGATCACCTCGCGGGGACGCTGGGCGTGTCGCTGCACGATCGTTTCCGGGCCCTGGGATGGCTGTCTGGAGCTGCGACGGGTGACGCGGCGTACGACCTCACGCGGGAGGGAACGAAGGCGTTCGAAGCGCTGGGGATCGACGTCGACGCCGCCCGATCGCAGCGCCGCCGCTTCGCGTTCGCCTGCCTGGACTGGAGCGAGCGGCGGTGCCACCTCGCCGGGGCGCTCGGCGCGGCGCTGCTGGACGTGATGCTGAAA
>DATLRO010000011.1:0-5831 GCA_035534615.1 Vicinamibacterales bacterium | reverse complement strand
GCCGCCGACCTGCGTGGAGGCGGTCCCCGGCGGGCTCGCCGGGCGGCGCCCCTGCGCGAGCACGAGCGCGCTCATCGCAAGCGCCATCGCGGCGGTGGCAAGCAGTCGGCGTGTCATGCGTTCCTCCAGTCAATCGCCGGTTCCGATGATCGGCGCGTCGCGGCAGGTGCGGCGTGAGTATCGAGTGAGGCATTGTCGCCCGAACCGGGAACGAATGAAAAGACGTTTGTCCAGTCGTCCTTTTCACCGTGATCGGCGCCGTCGCCCCCGGCCTCATCGGGGCGCTGACGGGACTGGCGGCCGTGGTCAACCGATGAGGTGTGGCGCCGCGGTTCTTCGCAGCGACGCGCCCCATGATCTCGTCGCCGTCCATCGCGCGGCGGCAGGGGCTGACGGACGTTCACGGCCGGAGGCGATCGGCGGCGGGCCGCTCCGGCGTCCCCGCCGGCTATCGCGGGTGCATGTAGAGCGGCGCGAGCAGGATCGTGAACCCGTCGATCATGAAGTGCAGGAGCATGGAGGCCGGCAGGTTCCGGCGCCACAGGTACACCAGCGTGAGCAGGGCGCCTGCAATGGCCGGAATGGCGAGTGCCGGCGACCAGCCGTAGCGATCGACGTGGGCCAGCGTGAACCCCGCCCACGAGATCGCGCCGGCGAGCCACCACGATCCGGTCAGATCGTTGAGCTCCTCGATGCCGAAGCCGCGATACATGAACTCTTCGCAGACCGCCGCCGTGAACACGAGACCGAGCCGGAGGGGAAAGGCGACCTGACCGAGCTGCGAGATGTCGAGTCCGGAGGTCGGCATCGTGACGAACCGGCCGGCGATGCCGACGAGGACGAACGTCGCGACGAACGCCCCCAGGACCACCAGCACGTCCCGCGCGCCCGGCATGCGCAGGCGGAAGTACGCGAACGTCTTCCGCTGGAGGCCGAAGGCAATCGCCGCGAGGATGAGGACGATCGTCCACTCGGCGCCGATCGTCACCAGGTCCTGGTGCACGTCGGCGACCGACTGACTGCGGCCGGCGAGCAGGTACGTCCAGCCGAACGCGACGACCAGCCCCAGGAGGGCGGCCAGGCGGTGCATCGGCGGAGTGTCGCGCGGGACGGGCGCAGACGCGGCGTACCCGGGGTGATCGCTCATGGGTCTCCTCACGCTCCTCTTGTCCAGCGGTGAACGGCGAAGTCCGGTGGTCGGTCACAGGAGGAGACGGCCGGCAGCGCCGGAAGGTTCCACGTTGACCTCAGCCGTTCGCGGCCGCGATAATGCCGCGGCCGACAGCCCCGGCGCGTGCGGACCCTGCCGGCAGCCGCTCATGTCGACCTTCATCCTTGGTATCGGCGGCGGGACCGGTTCGGGCAAGAGCACCATCGCGCGACGGATCGCGACGATGGCCCGCGGCGTCGAATGGCAGCGTTTTGGTTCGGTCCCGGCCCGTGACGTCACGGCGCCCGAGTCCTCCGGGCACCTGGTCACCGTGATCGAACACGACGCCTACTATCGCGACCTGTCCCACCTGCCGGCAGAGGCGAGGCGCCGGTTCAATTTCGATCATCCCGACGCGCTGGAGACGTCGCTGCTGGCGGAGCATCTGGAGGCGCTGCGCGCCGGCGCCGGTGTCGACGCACCGGTCTACGATTTTGCCAGCCACACCCGACGGCCGCAGACGCGCCGTCTCACCCCCGCCGGGCTGGTCATCGTCGAAGGCATTCTGGTGCTGGCCGACGAGCGTCTGCGTGCGCTGTTCGATGTGAAGGTGTTCGTCGACGCCGACGCGGACGTGCGGATCCGGCGACGGCTGTCCCGGGATCTGCAGGAGCGGGGGAGGAGCCTCGAATCAGTCCGGGAGCAGTACGCCCGGACCGTGCGCCCGATGCACCTCGCGTACGTCGAGCCGTCGAGGCAGTGGGCCGATGTGATCGTGCCGGGGGACGGCGACGTCCAGGTGGCCGTGGGCCTCGTGGCTGAGGCGCTGCGGCTGGCGCTCGATCGCCGCAGCGCCGGGCGCTAGCCCGGCCCGTCCCGGACCCGCCTTCGGCCGGCACGGCGAGAAGCAAGCGGGAATCGACGCGCCTGCAGCCCGCGCCGGCTCCCGCGCGCCTGTGCGCGGCTGTGGTCAGAAGCCGATCGCCAGGCCGGCGTATCCCCGCCAGAAACCCAGGCCGCCGCTCTTCTCCACCTTGAAGTACCGCACGTCGCCCCGGAGGCTGAGGTGACTCGTCAGCATGAATCGAGCGCCCCCGCCGAAGTTGATCCCGAAGTCGCTCGACGAGATCTGGCTCAGCAGTCCTGACACACTCAGGTCGCGCTGCTGGCGGATCATCCCGGCCCCAGCGGTGACGTACGGGCGGATCGGGCCGAGCGGGGCGCCGAGCAGGACGTTGGCCATCAGCGTCATCACGTGACTGCTGGTCACACCGGTGCCGTGGTTGAAGAAATTCGGCGTGTATCCGAACTCACCCTCGACGCCGAAGATGTTCCCCCCCATGCCGCCGACGGCGACGCCGTAGGTCGGCTGGGTCGATGGGGTGTCGCCCCCGAACGTCGCGCCGAGGAACGGCGTCACGAACGCGTCCGCGCTCGCAGGCCGCGGGATCAGCAGCCCGACCAGTCCAATCAGCATCAGTAGTCCAATGGCCCGCATGCGCATATGCATTCCTCCGTTGAAGATCTCGACGTCGTGTTCCGCTGCCCGGCACCAACACATCCGGGCGACGGTTCTCCGATCCGGAAATGATGCTATCTGACCGGTGGCCGACCGGCCTGTACTGAACCGCACAGGCCAGCAGCGTGGCGGGTGCATCGACAGAAGCGCGGCGGATTCAGGCCAGGGGCCGCATTCGTACCGGGAGGCGGAACGACGTCACGGTCGGACGCTCGGATCCGAGGCGGCCGGAACGCCGGCCGCCGCCCGCTCGATGGCGGCGTTCAGTTCCGCGCCGATGAGAATCGCCAGACCCGAGCCGTACAGCCAGAGAAGGGCCACGATGACGCCCCCGATGGTGCCGTACGTTCTCTGGTAATCGCCGAAATGGCCGGCGTACCAGCTGAGCCCGAGCGAGAGCAGCAACCCGAGCGCCGTGGCCGTGACCGACCCGGGCGTGATCCACCCCCAGCGGTGCGTCACGTCCGGCGCGAAGTAGTAGATCCACTCGAGGGCCGTGACGATCAGTCCGAAGATGAGGGGCCACTGCGCGATCTTCCACGTCCAGGCGAACGCCGGGCCGAGATGCACGCGCGTGGCGATGTGGTGCGCCACGCGCGGCCCCACCAGCGCCAGCCCGACGGAGATGATCGCCAGCGTCGCCAGCGCGAGGGTCAGCGCGATCGCCAGCGCCCGGACCCGCCACCACGCGCGCCTGTCCTTCACGTGATAGGCCTGATTGAGCGTGTCGATGATCGCCGTCATTCCCGACGAACTGGTCCACAACGCCCCGAGCAGGCTGAGCGCGAGCAGCCCCGCGTGCCTCCGGTGCGTGATCTGCGCGAGCTGTTCGCGGACGATCGCCAGGACGTCGCGGGGAGCCACCCGCTCGAGCGTTCGCACGACGATGTCAATCAGGTGCTGGACCGGCACGTAGCCGGCGAGCGCCACGACGAACAGCAGGGCGGGGAACAGGGCCAGAAACCAGAAGTACGCCAGTTCGGCGGCCAACCCGAAGCAGTCGTCTTCATAGACGGCGTGCACCGTGCGCCTGAGGATGTCGCCCCACCGGGCTGGCGGCATGAATCGCGACACGCGCCTGTTCCTTTCGGCCGTCAGTGCTTTCCTGTTTTGCCTGTCATTGAGAGTTCAGGAGCCAGACCCGGGCGGGCGTGACCCGTCTCAATTCACTATCGCTGATCCCGGAGTCTGCCGCTGTGCAATGTGAGACGTCACCATCGCGTCCTCGCGTACGCCGCCGGCGCATCCCGGGTATGGCGGCCATGTACGTGCCGGCGCGACCGGTGCCGCGCCGGTGCTGGTGCGCGCGGCTGGCTCTCGAAGTGTGCCAAACAGAACATCCCGGCCATTCCGCCGCGACTACGATTTGAGAGGGAAGACAAGGCAAGCGACGACGCCTCTGGATGCGATGAGATGAAACGGCTTCTTGGTGTCGGTGCGGCGCTGCTCGTGGCGCTCGGTGCTGGATGGGCCTGGGGGGCCTCGGGCAAGGCGGACGTCAACCGTGCGCTCCAGACGGCGGAGTTGCGCGAGAGCCTGCTCGAAGGGCGCGCCGCAGTGCTGGATGCGCGTCTGGACATCTACAGCGTCAATTTCGGGAATGCGAGCCGCCACCTCGAAGCGGCCCGGAGTGCATTGCGCGCCGCGGATGCGCGGCTGAACGGCCTTGGCCGCCGCGAGGACGCCAAACGGCTCGAGAGCGCCTTGACGCGGATCGACGAGGCGCAGCGCATGGCCGGCCAGCTCAATCAGGACGCGAACGCGATAGCCGCCCAGGCGGCGGCGACGGTCAACGAGGTGCTCGGGAGCACGGCGACGCGCTGACCGGCGCGTGGAGAGAATCCGTGAACGCTGTCGCACGGACCGGGGGTCCGTGCAGAAGGAAGGTGTGAAGTGAGGTTCATCATAGCGACGGTTGCGGCGGCGGCTGTGGCGACAGCCGTGACGGTGGGGCCCCTGCGGGCGGCTGAAAACGATTCAGTCAGGCGGCTGAACGACGCGGCGGACGTGTTGTCGTCGAGTATGGGGGCGCCCGACAAGGGCATTCCGCAGGACCTGCTCCAGAAGGCTCATTGCGTCGTGATTGTCCCGGACCTCAAGACCGCGGCATTCATCGTCGGCGGGAAGTTCGGGGTCGGGTACCTGATGTGTCGCAGCAAGAGCCGGTCGGGCTGGTCTGCGCCCGCGACGATCCGCATCGAGGGCGGAAGCGTGGGGTTCCAGATCGGCGGCTCCACGACGGATCTGGTCATGCTGGTCATGACGGAGCGGGGTTCGAACACGCTGCTGGAGAGCAAGTTCACCCTGGGCGGGGACGCCTCGGTGGCGGCGGGCCCGGTCGGCCGCACGGTGACGGCCCAGACCGACGCGCAGATGCACGCCGACATTCTGTCGTGGTCGCGCTCGCAAGGGTTGTTTGCCGGCATTGCCCTGACAGGGGCGACGCTCCGCGCGGATCTGGACGACAACGCGCAGCTGTACGGGAAGAAGCTCACCACCCGCGAGATCGTGATGCACGGGGTGCGTCCGCCCAGGGCGGCCGACAAACTGCTCGCGCTGCTGCACCGCTACTCGCCCAAAGAGCATTAATCACGCGTCTCCCGTCGCCATGCGCAGCCGGGCTCGCAAGCCGCGTCCGGCCCCGGCTGCGCATCGGCGCGCGGCACGCTCGACCTGGTTTCGCGACTGAACCGGCGCCGGGCCCGTTGCACGACGCACGTGCGTTTGTGCACAGACGGATCACCTCCTCACCGGCTACTGTTGAGGCGTTCGGTCGTCAACGACCACTCCCTCGTAAGGAGAAGCGATGCTCGCCATTCTGTTCGTCATCCTCGTAGTGATCCTGCTCGGCGTGGTGCCCGTCTGGCCGCACAGCCGGCGGTGGGGGTATTACCCGAGCAGCGGTCTCGGGCTCGTCCTGCTGGTGCTGATCATCCTGATGCTGGCAGGCCGGCTGTGACGGAGAAGGCGCCTATGAATGGACACACTCGGGAGCGTCGAGATTGCGGCTTCGTGGTCGGCCTGTTGACCGGCACGCTCGTCGGCGCCGGCCTGGTGATGTGGCTCGCCCCCCGCATGGCGTCGGAGCTTCGCCAGCGGGTCACCGATTCCGCGAACAGTCTGGGCCGGCGCGCGTCCGAACGGTATCAGCAGGCCAGTGCC
>DATLRO010000010.1:0-4935 GCA_035534615.1 Vicinamibacterales bacterium | reverse complement strand
ACCCCCGCCTTCGCGGGAAGCGCTATGGCGGGCCGCCGGAGCCTTGGCGGAGGCTGGCCGGCTCACTTCACTCGCTCGCGTGTCGCGGGGCTCCTCTTGATCGCGGGGCCCCGGCACCCCGCGAAGCGCCCTCGCTCGTGGGGCCCCGTCGCCCCACGCCGCTCGCGCGCCTCCGTTCCGTTCGCGGGCCCGCGGTGCGGGCGGCCGGGCTTCGCCCGGAGGGTCGATCTCATTCATCCACCGATCCAGGTGGTAGAGCGCGACCGCCGCCTGGCCGGCACCCGAGCGCAGCGAGAAAAAGCGGTGGAGGTCGTAACGGATCTCGGCGAGCGACAGATACTGCTTGCCGGGAGCCCAGAGGTTCGGAAAGTGTCCGGCGAGCAGGTCGGCGGCCGCCGCGGCCCCTTGCGCGTCGCCGCGGACCAGTACGGCATCCTTGCGCGTCGGCGCGTCCTCGTCCTTCGCCTGCGTGCCGAGCGCGTGGTCGACGACCCGCACCTCCCCTTCGCCCGGACGCAGCGCAGCGGTCTTCGCCCACGCGGGATCATCCTTCGCCAGCATCGCCTCGACGCCCCGCGCCAGCGGCGAGTCGCCGGCAATCACCGCCTGCGCCGGCACTTTGTCGGCGGCGACGCCGGCCGCCGGGAACGCCAGCGGAATCGTGATGCCGGTCGATTCCAGCCCCAGGCGCGCCGCCAGGTTGGCCATCGCGATGCCAGCCGGCCCCGCCGGCACGTACAGCCGGCCGTCGAGCGACGCCGGCACCGGCATCTTCGGCGACCCGCCGAACAGCCCCTTGATCGTGTAGAGCGTGGCGAGGTCGAGCTCGTGCTCCGGACCGCCGGCGATCGGCGGAAGCGGCGCCCCGGCCAGGTGCTGGGGATTTCGAACGGAGATAGCCGAGCCGCGCGCCGGCAGCAGCACGATCTCGCGCACCGCGTCCAGACGGACGCCCTGCGCCGCCCGGCGCAGCGCCTCCGCCGTCGCCGTGCCGGTGACCCGCAGCAGCGCCCGCCAGATCCCCGCCTGCCCCTTCACATACGTCACACCGGCCAGGGTGGCCTGCGCCGCGACATGGCGTGACGCCAGCGTCTTGTTCACCGCCAGGGCGATGCCGGCCAGTTCCTCGCCCGGCACCTTCCATCGGTAGGGCGCGCGCGCCGCGTACGCTTCCGCCGCCGCCAGCAGCCCGGCCTGGTCCCGGCCGGCGACGACCACGTCGGTGCCGAGCGCGAACACGCCCCCTTCGTTCGCGCCGAGGCGCGCGGTCAGCGGCGTCACCTCCCCCGCCAGCGATGCCGGGACCGCCGCCTGTCCGATCCACAGCCGCGGCTGGCCGCGCTCCGCGGCCGCCTCGCTCCTCGTCACCACGAGCGGCAGCGTGAGGCCGGTCGATCCGTGCGTCATGCGCGCCGCAAAGTCGGCCGCCGCCGCGTTATCGACGGCGGTCGGCTGGTCGGCGACGACGATGCGGCCGCGGATCTCGTCCGGAATGCCGTTGCCGTTGCTGTCTGCGAGCATCCACCCGGAGGCGAACGCGTTCTCGAGGTGCGTGACGGTCGCCGGTGTCCCGGTCGGCCCGGATGCGGGTTGTGGCGCCGCGCCGAGCACCGCCAGCGGCAGCAGGGTCAACACGATGAGCAGACGACGCATGCAGAGGCCTCCCGGAAATCGGGCAGACGACGAGCCAGGAATGGTTGGGGTGGAGCACGCGGTCGGCTGCCGGGTTGCACTTTACGGCATGGGGACGGGTTATGTCACGATTGGGGACGGGTTATGTCACAGAGGTGGTGTCGCATGTCACCGGATTGACCCGGAGGGAGACACCGTGGCCCGGATGCTGGAACGGATTGAGCGGATCTGCCGCGGCGAGGAGCTCCCGCCGCCGATCGCCCGGCTGGTGGGCTTTACCGTCACGCGGGTCGAGCCGGGGCGGGTCACGGTCGAGATGGAGGCCGACGAGCGGCACGCCAACCCGATGGGGACGCTGCACGGCGGGATTCTGTGTGACCTCGCCGACGCCGCCATGGGGTTGGCGTACGCTTCGACGCTCGCGGACGGCGAGTCGTTCACGACGCTCGAGCTGAAAATCAATTTCCTGCGGCCGGTCCGGGCCGCTCACCTGAAAGCGGTCGGCACCATCGTCCGACAGGGACGGACGATCGGCCTCACCCAGTGCGACGTGTTCGATCAGGCGGCCGAGCTCATCGCGCGCGCCACGAGCACGTGCATGACGCTGCGCGGGGAGCAGGCGGCGGGACGGTGATCACCCGATCCCGCTGACCTTCACGGCGCCAGCCATTCGCGCGAAGCCTGTCCCCACTCGCGCGGGTCGGACGATTCGGGACCGGCCGCGCGGCCCTCAGCGCCGTCGCGTCCGTGCCGTCGGCTTGGCGTGCCACGGATCCTCGGGCCACGGATGCTTCGGGTAGCGAGCGCGCAGTTCCTTCCGCACCTCAGGATACGTACGGTCCCAGAAGCTGCGCAGGTCGCGGGTCAGCTGCACGGGCCGGCCGTTCGGCGCGAGCAGGGCGAACAGCACCGGCTCCTGCCGCGGCCCGAGCCGCGGCGTTTCGGCCAGGCCGAACAGCTCCTGCAGCTTGACGGCCGCACGCACGCTGCCGTCCTCCTCGTAGGCGAGCGTCACCGTCCGGCCGCTTGGCACCGGCAACGCCTCCGGCGCGAGCCGGTCGAGCGCGCGGCGCGCATCAGACGGCAGGTGCGCGTGGAGGTCGACGTCGCGAAGGCTGCGCACACCGGCGCAGGCGCGCCGGATCAAATCCTCGACGTCCGGATCGGCGGCGGGAAATCCGGCGAAGCGAAGGCGCCGCACCAGCCGTGCCTGGGCCTCGTCCAGGCCGCGCGCGCGGATCACGTCCGCGAGCAGCCGGGAGGCGATGTCGGGATCGGCGTCGACCGGCCGCTCGGCAAGCGGCAGCGCCTCGTAGCGGTCGATCCGCCGAGCGCGCACGGTGCCGGAGGCCGGGTTGAACTCGTGCACCACCTCGCTCCCGGTCGGCGTCAGCCACTCGCGGTCGACGGCGCTCGCCACCCGGATCAGCGCTTCCCGCTCGTTGCCGCGGGTTCCGCCCTGCACGTCGACCGCCACGAGAAACTCCGCGTCGCGAACGCCGCTCTCCGAGCCGATGACGGCCCCATGTCCGGAGGCGAGGAGACATCGCGGCGAGCCTGACATGCGGCGTCGTGCGACCCGGTCGGGGTACCCGGCCAGCACCGCTCGACGAAACAGCGCTTCGCCCGCCGGCGCGGCGGCCGGCGGCGGCTCCTCGAATCGGGCCGCGAGCCGTGCGATTTCCTCCGCCGCGCGGCGGACGTGCCACGGCATGCCCGCCCACTCGTCCACGGCCGACAGCAGATCGCTCGAGGTCGTCTCGCGACGCGGCGCGAGGAAGTGCCGTTCCGACAGCAGGGCGCAGGCGCGGGCGGCGGCCGGCGAGCCGCCGGCGGCGAGCAGGATGCGGCCCAGTCGCGGGTGGAGCGGCAGGCGCTGCAGGCGCGCGCCGGTGTCGGTCAGGCGCTCGCCCTCCACCGCGTCGAGCCGGCCGAGGAGCGCAAACGCCGCATCGAGTGCGTCGGACGACGGCGGCTCGAACCAGTCGAGCCGCCGCGGATCGCCTCCCCACGCGAGAACATCGAGAACGACGCCGGCGAGATCAATCCGATGCAGTTCCGGTACACGGTGCGGCCGCAAACGATCGCGTTCGTCCCACAGCCGGCGCGCCCGGCCCGGCTCGAGTCGTCCTGCGCGGCCGGCACGCTGATCGGCGGCGTCCTGCGTGATTCTCTCCGTCTCGAGGCTGTCGATCGCCCGGTCGGCGTCGTACCGCGCGACCTTCTGGAGGCCGCTGTCGACCACCGCCGTGATGCCGGGGACGGTGAGGGACGTCTCGGCGATGTTGGTCGCGAGAATGACGCGCCGGTGCGGCACCGGCCGGATCGCCTCGTCCTGATCGGCGGCATCGAGCGAGCCGTGCAGCGCCACGACCTCGACCGCGCGCCCGGCCAGCCGCGGCCGGATCGCATCGGCGGCGCGGCGGATCTCGCCCGCGCCCGGCAGGAACGCGAGGATCTGACCGGGGGTGAGATCGAGCAGATCACCGACGGCATCGGGCAGCGGCTGCGCGGGGGCGTAGTCGATCGCGACCGGGTGCAGGCGGCCGGGAACGTCGACGACCGGGCATCCACCGAGGAACGCTGAGACGGCGGCCGGGTCGAGCGTCGCCGACATGACGAGGACCCGCAGGTCGCCGCGGGCGAGCCAGGCCTGGCGGGCCAGCGCGAGGCCGAGGTCGGCGTGGATGGTGCGCTCGTGAAATTCGTCGAGAATGATCGTGCGGAAGTCCGACGCCAGCGGATCCTGCTGGAGCCGCGCCGTCAGGATGCCTTCGGTGGCGACGAGCAGCCGCGTCTTCGGGCCGAAGCGGCGCTCGAACCGGACCTGCCAGCCGACCTCCTCGCCGAGCGTCCAGCCCCGTTCGCCCGCGATGCGGGCGGCGATCGCCCGCGCGGCGATCCGTCTGGGCTGCAGCAGCAGCACCGGCCCATCTACCGCCAGCGCCGGCGCCACGCGCGTCGTCTTGCCGGCCCCGGGCGGCGCCGTGACGACGAGGGCGCGGGCGTGCCGCACACGGTCGACGATCTCCGGCAGGAAGGGATCGATGGGGAGGGGAAGCAAGACTCGCTATGCCGAAACAACCCCCGTGGGGCACCCGACGCCCGTCCCGCCGATGCCGCAGTAGCCCCAGGGGTTCTTCGCCAGGTACTGCTGGTGGTCGGGCTCGGCATAGTAGAACGCGGACGCCGGGGCGATCTCGGTCGTGATCCGGCCGTGGCCGGCGGCGGTGAGCGCCTGCTGATAGGCGTCCCGCGACGCCTCGGCCGCCTGACGTTGCGCCGCTTTCTCGTTCGGGGGGC
>DATLRO010000009.1:0-2245 GCA_035534615.1 Vicinamibacterales bacterium | reverse complement strand
CATCTGGCTGAGCCCCTCCTCCGGCCGCGATGTGGCCTGGATCGCGGTCCACACCTACCAGAAGGAAGACCACCGGGAGTACTTCGACATGTCGGAAGACGTGTTCCTGCAGGCGGGGGGGCGACCGCACTGGGGCAAGCTACACGGCCTGCACGGAGGCCGTCTTCGCACGCTCTATCCCGAATGGGAGTCGTTCAATCGCGTCCGTCGCCGGTTGGATCCGGCGGGAATCTTCGAAAACCAGTATCTGCGGCGGGTGCTCTCGGATTCGGCGGCGTTCACCCCTGCCGATCTCGGCTGAGCGGCAGGCCGCGCATCGCCGTGCGCGCCGTCACCGCCGGCGCACTGGTGAGGCTCGAGCGAGCGCCCCCGGTGGCGCACCAATCAGGACTGCCACTCGTCATCGAGCATCGCTTCCGGATCACGAGGCCGGCCCCGGCCAGTGCGCCTCCGTCGCGCTACACCATCAGCTGAATGTCGGGCGGCCTCGGCCCGTGCGGGCACGATCACCGCTCGATGGTGACGACCGGTGCCGGGTCGCCCGTCCACGTGAAGCGGTACCGCGTGCCTCGCCGGACGTTGGCCACAAGCGCCGGCCTGAAGCACGCGAGACAGGTCCCGCCGCCGTGCCGGACGCTCGGGTAGACGACGCCGAGCGAACCGGCGTCCAGGAGCCGCTCGGCGAGCGCCTGCGAAGCCACGTAGCTGTCGGGAGCGAGAGAAGCGGGGAACCCGCGCGCCCCGCGCAGATCGTGAAAGCTCGCGCTGAAATCGGCGAGATAGAGGTCGTAGGTGACGCTGTCGTCGAAGCGGCCGATCTCGGCCAGCTCCACGGACTTGTGGAAACCGGCCTCGGCCTGCGCCGTGGCGAGATCGAAGGCGGCATACCACGCGCCGCGCTCCGGCCCGCTGAAACGGCTGCCCAGCGGATTGGGATGACAGAAGGCGGCGTTGACGACGGCCGCGTGCGGGACGCCGAATACGAGCTCCTCGAGGCCGATGCCGGGCAGCCGCTGCTGGGCCGCGAGCAGCCGGTCGTTGGTCGCCGCGTCGAGCTCGAAGATCGCCCGCAGGTGCTCGTCATCGTCGGCAATCGCGGCCAGCACGCTGTCGCCGCGGGGCAGGTGGCGCGACGGGACGAGACGATGGGTGTCGAGCTGCCGGATCAGGGCGATCGGCGGGAGCCGCATCAGCCCGTCTCTAGCCGGCGCGGCGTGCGTCGAGCAGCCGCCGCACGATCTGCATGGCCGGCAGGCCGCCGCCGATCATGTACGCGAGCGGCGTCCGCCCGGCGAAGATCGGATTGGTGTTCGGCAGGTGCACCCACTCGTCGGCCAGGCTGCGCGCGTGGAGGATCTGGAGCGCCTTGAAGATGCCGATCAGGTACGAGAGGCGGGTGAGCCGGTCGGCGTCGAGGACGCGGTCCGGGTTCCGCTTCATCTCGTAGAACGGCCCGTTGCTGACGCCGCCGAGCAGGGCGCGGGCATCCTCGTCGCGCACCTTCCACCGCGCCATGATGGTGAAGAAGGCCTTGAGGGCCGGTGCCGACAGCCGTTCGCGCTCGCGGCGCGCACCGAGAGCCGGCGGCGCCTCGAGGCGGTAGCGGGTGGCCGGGTAGCGGAGGGGTCTGGCCATGGGACTCCTGATCCGGAGAATATCTGATGCGGATCTCGACTGTCAATGGCGGTGAGAAGGCCGGACACCTTTCTTTCGCCTCTCCACGGCATCGTCTGCGACCCGCCATCGACCCGAAATAGATGGCTCCGGGAAGAAATGGTTGAGCGGAGGCTGGTGGAGCAGGGCTTCGGCCGGATGAAGACCATCGGCGGCCTCCGCCTGGAGAATCAGCCGTTTCATCGCCGAGTACAAACGCACCATTGCCGGACCGGCAGGTGTCCAGATAAACACAGCATGAGGCAGGCGATCGGCGCGATGGACGGCGAGCCGGTGCGGCTCGTCCGCCAGCAGGTCTCCGGACTCGCTCGCGGCGCCTGCTCGGCCGGGGGCGCCGCTCGAGTCACGGTCACGTTGCGGGCGCCGATTGCGGTGGCGGAAACCAGGCGTCCATGGCCCAGAAACCGGAAGATCGCAGCATGGCGGTGAGGCTGACGGCCGGACTGACGCCGCGGCAGCAGATCAGGAGCGGATTCCTGGAGATGCCCGGGCTTCGGCTGACAGTGGCCCAGGCCGGCAGACTCTGGTGCCTCGAGGGACGCGAGTGCGAGCGGATGCTGGACGAAATGGT
>DATLRO010000008.1:0-42692 GCA_035534615.1 Vicinamibacterales bacterium | reverse complement strand
TACCGCCGCAGCGCCGGCGTGGACGCGACGATCCAGGCGGTCGCCACGACGCAGCCGATGCCGCCGCTGACGACGGAGAACGGGGCGCCGAGCCAGTTGGCGACGAGCCCGGCTTCCATTTCGCCGAACTGCGGCCCGCCGAGGAAGAAGATCATGTTGACGCCGGTCATCCGGCCGCGGATGTGATCGGGGGTCTCGAGCTGCCGCACGAGGTTCCGCAGCACGGTGCTCACCGTGTCGCTGGCGCCCACCAGCGCCAGGCAGGCGAACGTCAGCCAGAACTCGCGCGACAGGCCGAACAGCACGGTCGCCAGGCCGTAGAGCCCGACGGCCCCGATGAGCACCGTGCCGCGTCGCTCGATGCCGTCGACGATCCGGACCATGAGGCCGCCGGCCAGGAGTGCGCCGACCGAGGGGGCCGCGTAGAGCCAGCCGTAGCCGCTGGCGCCGACGTGCAGGATGTCCTGCGCGAAGATCGGCAGCAGGGTCATCGCCGACGAGAAGAACGTCGCGAAGAAGTCGAGCAGCATCGTCGAGCGGATGGTCGGCGACGCGAACACGAACCGGAAGCCGTCGAGGGCGGCCCGCAGGCTCAGGCGCCGCTCCCCGTCCGGCGCGATCAACGCCTGACGGGGCACGTCCCGCATCATGAGGAGCGCGGCGAGGACGGCCAGGAAGGAGGCGGCGTTGAACGCGTAGGCCCAGCCGATCCCGAGCGCGGCGATGACGACGCCCGCCATCGACGGACCGGCCACCGAGGCGATCTGGAACATGATCGTGTTCAGGCTGATCGCGTTCGGCAGGTGCTCGCGCGGCACGAGGTTCGGATAGAGCGCCTGCCGGGCCGGCAGGTCGAACGCGCCCGCCGCCGAGGTCAGGGCGGCCAGCCCGTAGATCGGCCCCAGGCTCGCCAGCCCGCGGAAGGTCAGCCAGGCGAGCGCGGCGGCGAGGATCGTCATCACGCTCTGCGTGACGAGCATCATGCGGCGCCGGTCGAAGGCATCGGCTGCGACGCCGCTCAGCATCGAGAAGACGATGATCGGCACGACGCGGACCAGGCCGACCATCCCGAGGGCCAGCCCCTTGCGGCCCGCCGGGGCGAGCAGCGCGACCTGCCACAGGATGGCCGCCGTCTGCATGTTCGAGCCGGAGTACGAGATCAGCAGGCTGACCCAGATCAGCCGGAAGTTCCGGTGCCGGAGGGCGACGAAGCGGGAGGAAGGGGCTGTCGGCGGCACGGAAGCGGCAGCGGGCGCCGGCAGCAGGCCGGCGCCCCCGTCCTTCGGTTCCTGTCCGTCAGGCGTGTCCCAGGATGGCGTGCGGCTGGTACCGCTCCTCGAGGAGGCGGCACTCCTCGTCTGTCAGCGTGAGGCCGAGGGCCGCCACCGCCTGGTCGAGGTGCTCCATCTTCGAGGCGCCGATGATCGGCGCCGTCACGCCCGGCTGCCGCAGGAGCCACGCGAGCGCGATCTGCGTCGGCGCCACGCCCCGCCGGCCCGCCAGATCGGCGGCCCGGTCGGCGATCTCGAAATCGGTCTCCGCGTAGTACAGCTTGTGGGCGAACTCGTCCGTCTGCGCCCGCGTCGTGTCGCCGCGCCGTGCCCCGCGCCGGTTGCCGGCGAGGAAGCCGCGCGCGAGCGGGCTCCACGGAATGAGGCCGACGCCCTCGGCCCGGCACAGCGGGATCATCTCCCGCTCCTCTTCGCGATACACCAGGTTGTAGTGGTTCTGCATCGAGACGAACCGCGTCCACCCCAGCAGGTCCGCCTTGTACAGCGCCTGCGCGAACTGCCACGCGTACATGCTCGACGCGCCGACGTACCGCGCCCGGCCCGACTTGACGATGTCGTGCAGCGCTTCGATCGTTTCCTCGATCGGCGTCGTGTAGTCCCAGCGGTGGATCTGGTAGAGATCGACGTAGTCGACGCCCAGCCGCCGGAGCGACGCGTCAATCGCGTCGAACAGGTGCTTGCGCGAGTTGCCCCGATCGTTCGGGCCGTCGCCCATCGCGTGGAAGCCCTTGGTGGCGATCACCACCTGGTCGCGCGTCGCAAAGTCCTTCAGCGCCCGGCCGACGACCTCCTCGCTGACGCCCCGCGAATACATGTCGGCCGTGTCGAAGAAGTTGATGCCGTGCTCGAGCGCCCGCTTGATGAACGGCCGGCTCTCGGCCTCGTTCAGCACCCACGCGCGCCACGCCGACGTCCCGTAGGTCATGGTGCCCAGACAGATCCGCGACACCTTGAGACCGCTCCGCCCGAGATTGACGTAGTCCATACACCGTCCTGAACAGATGACGCCCGTGGATGATCGATCGTGCGCGCCGGCGGCTCACGGCTTCTTCGCGGGTGCCGGCGCCTTCTTCACGTCCCGCAAGGTGATGTCGTACACGAGCGTCGCGTTCGGCGGGATGACTCCCGAGCCGCGGGACCCGTACGCGAGGAACGCCGGCACGTACAGCTCGCGCGTCCCGCCGACGTGCATGTCGGGGATCCCCTCGTTCCACGCCGGAATCACCTGCCCGCTGCCGAGCGTGAAGGTCACCGGCGTGTGGTGGTCGAGCGTGCTGTACAGCCGCCGCCCCTTCCGGCCGGGCTTGGTCGAATCGTACAGCCAGACCGTGTAGTCAATCGTGATGATGTTGCCGTCATCCGCCACCGGGCCCGACCCGACCGTCGTGTCCGACGCCAGCAGGCTCCGGACGATCATCTGCGCCTGCTGGTCGGCGGCGCGCGAACTGCAGGCGGCGACCGCGGCCGCCAGCGCGAGCAGCAACACGAGCCCCCGCCACCCGGCAGGGCGCAACAGGCACGACAGACTCAACGGGCTCGACGGGCTCGACTGGCTCGACATGCTTCACCTGGGAGGGAGGCGCCGGCGACATGACTCCCCACATTCTACTCTCCCCGCCGCGCCCGCCCGGACGGTCACGCCACCGCCAGCACGAGCTTGCCGATGTGCTCGCTGCTCTCCATCCGCCGGTGAGCGGCGGCCGCCTCGACCAGCGGAAACCGCCGGTCGACGACCGGCCGGATCGTCCCCAGCGCGATCAGCGGCCAGATCTGCGCTTCGAGCGCCCGGGCGATCGCGCCCTTCTGCTCGACCGTGCGCGCCCGCAGCGTCGAGCCGGTGATCGTCAGGCGGCGCTGAAGCACCGGCACGAGGTTCATCGCCGCCTTCGCGCCGCCCAGGAGGCCGATGATCACCAGCCGGCCATCGACCGCCAGGCACTCCAGGTTGCGGGCCAGATAGTCGCCGCCGACCATGTCGAGCACGACGTCCGCTCCGTGCCCGCCGGTCACGTCCCGCGTGATCGTGACGAAGTCCTCGTCGCGGTAGCCGATCGCCCGGACGGCGCCGAGCCGTTCGCACGCCGCGCACTTCGCGGGCGAGCCGGCGGTGGCGATCACGCGCGCGCCCAGCGCGCGCGCCATCTGGATGGCGGTCGTGCCGATCCCGCTGGAGCCGCCGTGCACGAGAAGCCATTCGCCCGACGCCAGCCGGCCGCGCTCGAAGACGTTCGTCCAGACCGTGAAGCACGTCTCGGGGAGGGCGGCCGCGGCGATCATGTCGACGCCGGACGGGATCGGCAGGCACTGCGGCGCCGGCGCGACGCAGTACTCCGCGTATCCACCGCCGGCGACCAGCGCACAGACGGCATCGCCGGTCGTCCACCGCGCGACGCCGGGGCCGAGCGCGACGATCGTCCCCGCCACTTCGAGCCCCGGCAGATCGGAGGCGCCCGGCGGCGGCGGATATCTGCCCTCGCGCTGCATCACGTCCGGCCGGTTGACGCCAGCCGCGGCGACATGGATGAGCACGTCGCCGGGCCCCGGCGCCGGCACGGGACGTGTGGCCGGCACGAGCACTTCGGGGCCGCCCGGCCGGGCGATTTCAACGACGGTCATCGTGGCGGGCACGGGCATGGTGACGGGACGGCGTCCGCCCCACAACCTATGCCGCCGGCGCGGTCCGGGTCAAGGGAGGCGCGGGCGCGGCGTGTAGAATTGAGCATGATGCCGGGACTTCATCCCTCCATGCCATTTGCACAGCAGCTGAATCTGATTGCGTACGGACGTCTGGACGAGGCGGCGGTCGCGGCGGTCGCCCGGCGTCTCGCCGAGCTGGACACGCGCCTGGATGAGGCCGAGCGCGAGGCACTGACGCGGCTGGCCGGCGGCGTCGCGCCGGCCGCCATCGCGGCCGCGATGCGGTCGGCGGTCGATCCGGACCGCCAGCGCCGGGAAGCGTGCCGGATCAACGAGCTGGACGAGACCGCCAGCCCGTCGCCCGCGCAGCTGGCCGAGGCGCGGGAGTACCTGCTGCTGGCCGCGACGGCGCCGCTCGCCTCCAGCCCCGACCTGCGGGTCCGGCTGGCCGAGATCGATCGCCGCGCTTCCTGACGGCGGCCCCTGTTCATTCGAGGGCACGGCACGTGATCATCGTCCTGATGGGTGTCGCCGGATCGGGCAAGACGACCGTCGGCCGGCAGCTGGCGGACACGCTCGGCTGGCCGTTTCACGAGGGCGACACGTACCACGCCGCCGCCAGCGTCGCGCGGATGAGGCGCGGCGCGCCGCTCACGGAAGACGACCGGCGGCCATGGCTGGCGTCTCTCCACGCCGTGATGCAGCATCACGCGGATCGCCGGGAATCGGCCGTCCTCGCCTGTTCGGCGCTGACGGCGGACGCCCGCACCCTGCTGCGCGGCGAACTGCGCGGCGTGCGCGTCGTCTACCTGAAGGGGTCGCGGGATCGGCTCGCGCCGCGACTGGCCGCGCGCCCCGGACATTTCTTCCCGCCCGTCCTGCTCGACAGCCAGCTGGCGACGCTCGAAGAGCCGGATGACGCCCTGACGCTCGACATCGGAGAACCGGTGGACGCAATGGTCGCGGCGATCAGACGGGAATTCGGGGTCTGAGGGGGCTCGGGGCTCAGGGCTCGTTCCTGATCTCCGTCCACTGTTCGAGCCGCCGCGACACCAGGGGGTACCGGCGCCTCAGCTCGACGATCCGCCGCGCGTACTCGGTGCGAGGGAACGTCCCGCCGCGCAGCTGGTCGCGAAGGCGCCGGATCTCATAGCGGTACAGATCGTTGACGTACTCGAACACCAGGCGGGGGTCCGTCGTCGGCGTCGGCCGGACACCGTGGCGGCCGAGGGCGTCGAGGACGTCGGCACGATAGTGGTGCACGCGCGCCTCGCCGTCAGGCACGCAACCTCTCCGCCAGCACGGCGAAGCGGGCCGGGATCGGCGTGACCCGCTTCGGCCGCGCCAGGCAAACCGCCAGCCGCGCCGGCACCGGCACGGGCTCGCCGATGACCGGCTCGACCACGTCCGCGAACTTGGCCGGATGCGCCGTCGCCATCACGATCCCGGACGCCCCCGGATACCGATCGAGCGCCTGCCGCAGCCCGAGGTAGCCGATCGCCGCATGCGGATCGAGCAGGTAGCCGGTCCGGCGATGGACGGCGCGGATGGCACCGCGCACCGCCTCGTCGTCATGACGGCTCCCGAACACGTCGCGCCGCATGGCCGCCAGGTCATCGTGATAGAGGGCACGCATCCGCTCGAAGTTGCTCGGATGGCCGACGTCCATGGCGTTCGCGATCGTCCGCACAGAGGCGCGCGGCTCGAAGCGGCCGGAGTCCAGGTACTGCGGGACGGCGTCGTTGACGTTGGTCGCCGCCACGAAACGCTCGACCGGCAGGCCGAGCCGCTTCGCCATGAGACCGGCGGTGAGGTGGCCGAAGTTGCCGCTCGGAGTCGAACAGACGATCGGCGCCGCGCCCGGAGGCAGCTGGCCGGCGGCATGGAAGTAAGGGACGATCTGCGGCAGCAGCCGGCCGATATTGATCGAATTCGCCGAGGTCAGCGGGACGTCGGCGCGCAGCGCCCGGTCGGCGAACGCCTCCTTCACGAGGCGCTGGCAGTCGTCGAAGGTCCCGTCCACGGCCAGCGCGTCGACGCGGCCCGTCTCGCACGTGGTCAGCTGCGCCTCCTGGATCGGGCTGACCTGGCCGCGCGGATACAGGATGACGACGCGCGTGCCGGGCAGGCCGGCGAAGGCGTGGGCGACCGCGCTGCCGGTGTCGCCGGAGGTGGCCACCAGGATGGTGAGCGGATCGCCGGCCGGATGGAACGCCCGCATGAGCCGGGCCATGACGCGGGCGGCGACATCCTTGAACGCCAGCGTCGGGCCGTGGAACAGCTCGAGCGCCCACACGCCGTCCTCGATCGCGACGAGCGGAATCGGAAAGTCGAGCGCGTCGCGCAACAGCGCCGTCAGCGCCTGCGGGTCCAGCTCGCCGCCGACAAACGGCCCGAGGACGCCGTCGGCCGTCCCGGCCAGCGGCGCGCCCCGGCGCGCCGCCACCCACGCCGGCGGCAGCGGATCGATCCGCTCCGGCATGTAGAGGCCGCCGTCCGGGGCCGGCCCGTCGAACAGCGCCGTCCGCAGCGACACCGCCGGCGCGGCGCCGCGTGTGCTCACGTAGCGCATGCCGGATCCGAGACGTGGGTCACGCGGGTTCCCTGCTGGCTGACGGGAGACACCCACGCCTCGCTCGCGATCGACGTGGACCGTTCCAGCGCGAGGCGCATGGCGTCGGCAACGCCCGACGCGTCGGCAATCGTCCGGCAGAGCGCGAACAGCGACGGCCCCGATCCCGACAGGCTGCAGCCGAGCGCGCCCGCCCCGAGGGCGGCCTGCTTCATGGCGGCGAACCCGGGTACGAGCGCGGATCGCTTCGGCTCGGCAATCGCATCGTCGAGCGAGCGGCCGATCAGATCGAGATCGGCGCGATACAGCCCGGCGATCAGGCCGCCAAGGTTCCCCCACTGCCGGACGGCCGCGCGCAGCGGCACCGTGTCGCCCAGCAGGCGCCGCGCCGCGGCCGTCTCCACTTCGAGATGCGGATGAATGATCGCGCAGGCGAGGCCGTCGGGCACCGGCAGCTGCACGAGATCGAGCGGATCCACGCTCCGCGCCAGCACGAACCCGCCGAGCAGCGCCGGCGCCACGTTGTCGGGATGCGTCTCGCCGGACGCCAGCCGCTCCCCTTCCATCGCGCATCGCAGGAGCAGATCGGGCGGCGTCGCCGCCCCCAGCACCGCGTCGGCGGCGACCACCGCCGCCACGGCGCTCGCCGCGCTGCCGCCGAGCCCGCTCGACCGCGGCAGCCCCTTGTGCAGCGCCAGCGCGATGCCCTGGCGCGCGCCGAGCGCGTCGAGCAGCGCCCGCACCGCAACGCCGGCCGTATTGCGCGCCGCCTCCCGGGGCAGGCGGCCCTCGTCTCCGGTGATCTCGTCGATGACCACGCCGGGGCCCGCCCACCGCCAGGCGCGTACCTCGTCCCCGGGATGCGTCAGCGCGAAGCCCAGCACGTCGAACCCGCACGCAACGTTGGCAACGGTCGCCGGCGCGAACGCCGTCGCGCTCCGATGCGCTGAATGGTGGCTCGTCACAATCCCGCCGTCCCCCGAAAACGACAGTGTACCCGACCTGTCGGAAAATCGACCAGGAGACCCGTCCCCATTCTTCGGATTCTCCACAGCGATCAGTTCCTGCCACCGGGGACGGGTCTCGAACCCGTCCCCGATGCGAATAATTGCGCATCCTGATGCCAAATTCCTGCAAACGCGTGATTTGCTGCTCATCTGACAACCGTTCTCCCTTCCGGGCCGCCTGCCGCCCGGCCCCCCGGCGGACGCTGCACAGTTCGGCCCGCCTTACGCTTCTGGGCATTGACGCGACGAATGAATCCGGATACAAAGAGAGACTATGAATTCCATGGGTCGGCGGTTCGACAGCGCCTGTTGTCGCCGGAAGGCCGTCTGGGGCCTCCGGGGCAGCTGTCAGCCTGCGCCCACGGCCACGATGCGCTGACGCATCGGCCACACGCACACGAATCGAGAGCCCGGGAGGCTGACGCTTCCCGGGCTTTTTTCTTTATGCCGGCCGCACGGGCCGGTCGAAGGAGGGACACCATGGCCGTCCGGCTTGGCGACGAGGCACCGAACTTCTCCGCGGACACGACCCAGGGCCGCATCGATTTTCACAAGTGGAAGGGCGACAGCTGGGTGGTGCTGTTCTCACATCCGAAGGACTTCACGCCGGTCTGCACGACGGAACTGGGCACGGTGGCGGGCCTGAAAAGCGAGTTCGACAAGCGCCACACCAAGGTGATCGGCCTCAGCGTCGATCCGGTCGATTCGCACATGAAATGGGAAGGGGACATCAAGGACGTGACGGGCCACGCCGTCAATTTCCCGATGATCGCCGATCCCGATCGCAAGGTCTCGACGCTCTACGACATGATCCATCCCAACGCCAGCGACACGCTGACGGTCCGCTCGGTGTTCATCATCGGGCCGGACAACAAGGTCAAGCTGACGCTGACCTACCCGGCGAGCACGGGCCGCAACTTCCAGGAGATCCTGCGCGTGATCGATTCGCTGCAGCTGGTCGCACGCCAGCCGGTGGCGACGCCGGCCGACTGGAAGCCGGGACAGGACGTCATCATTTCGAACAACGTCTCTGATGAGGAAGCGAAGAAAAAGTTCCCGAAGGGCTTCACGACCCGGAAGCCGTACCTGCGCGTGACGCCGGAACCCGGGCGCTGAGCAGGGCTGCCCGCCGCCCGCCGGGGCGGCGGGCGGATCGCCTCAGGCGACCGACTGATCCAGCACGGGGAGGCTCAGCGGCGGCTTGACGTGGAAATCGCACGCGGCGATCGTCTCGAGCGCGCGATCCAGCGCTGACTGGCGGCACGGGTCGAGCGTCACCACGAACGGCAGCTCGCTGCGCCGGAACGGCGGCTCCTGCAGCACGGCTTCGACGCTGACCCGCTCGGCCGCAAACGACTTCGCGAGCTCGGCAATGATCCCCGGCCGATCCCGGACGACGAAGCGAAGGTAGCGGCGGACCTCGATGTCGGGCACGCTCAGGTGCGTCCGGGTCGGAACCGGCAGCCAGCCACAACCGACCGGCGCGGAGCCGGCCAGCGCCAGGAGGTCGGAGACAATCGCGACGGCGGCGGCCCGGCTGCCCGCCCCGACCCCGAAGAAGCCGCTGTGCATCATCGCGTCGCCCTGCGCGACGAGAATGCTCTGGCTGCCGTGCAGGTGCGACAGCATCGACGCGCGCGGCACCAGAGCCGGGCTGACCCAGGCGGCCAGGCCGCCCGGACGCCGGCCGGCATACGCGATCGGCCGAATCGTGCAGTCGAGCCTGGCGGCGTAGGAGAAATCGATCGGCTCGATCGCCGCAATGGTCTGGCGCGGAATCTCGTCGACGACGATCTGCCGGCCGAACGCGATCCCCGACAGCACCGACAGCTTGGCCGCGGCGTCGTGCCCTTCCACATCATCGGCCGGTTCCGCACCGGCCAGCCCGAGGCGCTGTGCTTCGGCGAGCGCATCGGCAAAGACGCCGCCGGTCCACTCCATGCGGCTCAGCATGTAGTTGCAGGCGCCGTTGAGTATGCCGACGAGCGCCTGCAGCCGGTCGCCCGCCAGCCCGTCCCGCAGGCCGGCCACCATCGGAACCGGACCGCCGACCGCCGCTTCGAATCGCAGCCGGCATCCGCGGGCGCGCGCCAGCGCCAGCAGCTCGGGACCGTCATGGGCCATCGTTTGCCGGCCGGCCGTCACCACGGACTTGCCGGCCTCGAGCGCCGCCCGGATGATGTCGGCCGACTCGCGTGGGTCCTCGAGCAGGTCGACGACGACGTCGACGTCGGCCATCAGGACCTCGACGGCCGTGTCGACCCGGGTGACGGTCGCCGGCATCCAGGCCGCCCGTCGACCGGCGCCGTCATTGCTGACGATGTGCGTGAGCCGCAGGCCGGCCCGCGGCCGCTCGCACAGGCTGCGCGCCACCGCGTCGCCGACCGCCCCGAACCCGACCAGCGCGATGCGGCAGGTCGCGGTCGGAGCCCCGGGGTTCGCGGAGGCCGGCGGGCGCGAGGGCGAGGGGAGCGTGCCGGGGCGTCCGGCCGGGGTCACTGACGGATTCACGTTCATGGGTCTGGTTCGATTCCCTGGCGGACGGCGCGTTCCCCGACTTCCGCAAATCAGCGGCAGAACCCCCGGTGTTTCACCCGCATCCGGGCTGGCGCACGGGACTCGAGCGCAATCTAACAGACGGGTGGATCGCTGTCAAAGCGGGTGGCGGCGACGCGCCTGGTCAGTGAGCGCCGGCGGCGGGGGGCGGCAGCGCGGGCAGGATGACCAGCGGCACGCGCGCGAACGCCGCGTGCCCGATCGCCGGGTCCAGCACGTTCACCTGGAGGGTATAGCGTCCTGCGGGAAACCGGTCGAGCGGGATCTGCAGGAAGTAGCCGGTCCGCCCCGGCGCGCCCAGCCGGCGGCCGGGCACCGGCCCTGCTTCCGAGATCTGCACGCCCCCCCTGAAGAAGACCACGGCGGCGCTGGGCAGGGGCTCGTCTCCCGCCGCCCGCGGGCCGGCCGCGTACGACTCCAGGCGGACGAACAGCGTCTGGCCGACGCGGAACACCCGCGTGACGCTCGGCACCATCACGTCCCGCCCGATCACCAGCGGATCGTCGAACAGGTCGAACCGGCCCGGTCCGAAGCCCGGCCGCCCGCCGAACCGGCCGGGCCCTCCCGGCATCGGCTGGACCCGCTCGGGCGGCGCCACCTGCAGCTCGTTGGCGAGGACGATGGCGCTGAGCGAGAGCGGCGGCTGGCTCGCGGGCAGATCCAGCGGCTGCTCGAACGTGCCGATCTGGCCGGTGTCGTTCTCGCGGACGGCCACCTTGAGGGTATAGGCGCCGGCCGGCATCAGGAAGCCCCCGCGGTAGACGAGGCTGCTGTGCTGCATCTGCTGGTACTGCGACCGGTCGAGGCGCACGGACAGCGTGTCGCGCAACTCGGCGACCACGCGCCCGCTCGCGTCGGTCGCCCGCCAGGCGAAATCGAGCGCCGTCCGGCGCGCCGACTTGCCCGAGGGGAACGGCACCGCCGACCCGGGAATCTTGGCGGCGAGCACGACGTAGAACCGGTCGGGACCGGCCCGGAACGGCGCCGCTTCGACGGCAATCGGCAGGTCGACGAACGGCGTGTCGAGCGCCAGGGCCTGCGCGAGCTGCAGGTCCTTGTCGGCCTTGGACAGCTGGCGGAAGCTCTTGGGTGCGAAATAGCCGGGCCGCGCCTGGACGTGGACCCCCTTGCGCAGCACCTCGACCCGGATCCGGCGGAATTTGCCGTCGGCCGTCGTGTTGGTCGGTGAATAGGCGAGCAGGTAGTACGTCGAGTTCTCCCGCTGCACGTCGGCAAAGGCGGTACTGAAGTCGTTCAGGTCGGTGAACGACCGGCCGCCGGTGTCAGCCGCGAGGGTGGCCAGCGTTTCGCGGCTGTCGTCGAGCGACGAGGTCTCCGAGCGGAACGCCTGACCGGAGTAGAGCGCCGTGCCGCTCGGGCTCGCGGACGAGGCATCGCCGCCGGGGGCGAGCGCGACGAGCCCGCGCGCGTCGAACGTGTACAGCGAGGCGTCGGCCAGGTTGGCCGCATCGACGGCCGCACGGAGCTGCGCCTCGTTTTCCACGCCGGTCCGCGTCACGCCGCTCGAAAAGTGGATGATCTCCTTGCGTCCCGGCACGTTGCGCAGCAGGCCGGCCAGCGACTCGATCGCCATCAGTTTCTCGTCGGTGTTGAACAGGTTGAACTCCGTCTCGTCCGGGGTGAAGGCGGCCGACACGTCCTGGTTGACGATCTCCTCGCCAGAGGCGTTCGTGCCACCAGCGTCGCCTTCCGAGCCGTTGGCCGAGAGCGCGGACGCCTCGCCGGTCCGGATGGCGTCGAGGGTCCGGTCGAGCGCCGCGCGGTCGTTGGTGAAGTTCTGATCGACCTTCAGCGTCGACGCGTAGGTGGCGATCGCCACGAGGTCGGCCGGCGTCATCTGCGCCGTCACGAAATGCTTCGCCGCCCCCAGCACGCGCAGCAGATCGTCCGGCGGCATCGACGTCAGATCGAAGAAGAGCACGATCAGGCGGTGGTTGCGCAGCAGCGGCTCGGGATTGATCTGCGGCGGCAGGGTCGCAAGATCGATGGTCGGCGGCGCCCCGCCACCGGCCGCCGCCGTGGCGAGCTGGTCCACGTTTTCGACCGTGAACGAGGTGATCGTCTGCGGCACGCCGTCCTCGAACACCCGGAACTCGCTCTCCGTCAGGCCGGTGACCGGCTGTCCGCGCCCGTTCCTGACGCGGACGTCCACCAGCACGTAGTTGGCCTGGCTGCGGAAGGTTGGACGCAGGGGTTGTGGCGTCGCCGCCGCCGGCACGGCCCGCGGCGGCGCCGGTGCCCGCCCGGCCGCGAGGCCGCCGCTTCCCGCCAGGCTCATCGCCACGCCGACCGCCGCCCACCATCGGGGGTTCATCGGGTCTTCTCCGTCAGAAGCGCAGCCGGAGCGACAGATTCAGGGCGCGCATCGGCGCCACGCCGGTCACCTGTCCGAACGTGATGGCGTTCACGACCGTGCCCAGGCTCGTGAAGTTCACGGTATTGAGGACGTTGGTGGCCGCGAGCCGGACGTCCAGCCGCACGTCGCGCTCCGCCGACAGCGTCACGAACCGATCGAGCGCCATGTTGACGTCGAACATCGGCGGCCCGGGAATCGTGCCGCGTCCGGCATTGCCGAGCAGGCCGGCCAGCGGCACGGTGAAGGCGCCCGTATTGAAGTACTCCTGAATCGTCCGTTCGTCGGCCGGCAGCGCCACCGGCAGGCCGGTCGCATTGCCGCGCAGCGCGAAATAGCTGCCGACGCCGCCGGTCGCCGCGAGGTTGCCGAGCACCTGCGCCGTGAAGGGGTCGCCCGACAGGTACGTCGCGACGCCGCTGATCTGCCAGTTCCCGAGCAGCGCCGCCCACGGACCGCCGTTCGACAGGAACCGGCGTCCCGGGCCGAACGGCAGCTGATAATTGCCGTTGGCGACGAGGCGGTGGCGCACGTCGAACACCGAAAGGCCCCATTCCTGCGCCAGGTCGAACGGGTTCTGCGCGACCGTCTGCCCCGCGCCGCCGATGCTCGAGGCGTCGTCCAGCGACTTGGAGAACGTGTAGGCCACGTTGAAGCCGAACCCGTCGTGGAACTGGCGGCGCAGATCGAGCTGGAGGGCGTTGAAGATCGAGCTCGCGCCGGTCGTCTCGTAGAGGAACTGCTCCGCGCCGGCCAGCGACAACTCGGGCGATCCATTCACGCCGGTCGCCAGGAACCGGTTCGGCCCGAGCAGCAGGTCGAGGTTCGATCCCTTCGTGCCGACGTAGTTGGCCGACAGCAGCAGGTAGCCCGGCAGCCCCTGCTCGAACCCGACGCTCCAGGTCTGTGCCATCGGCGTCCGGAGGTTCGGGTCGACGGCATAGGTGTTCGGGACGACGCCGGGCGGCGACGCCGGCAATCCGTTCTGCAGCGTCAGCGTCCGGGCCGGCGTGCTGAGCAGCCGCGCCGTTTCGGCGAACGGCGCCTGGTTCGCCAGGTTCGGCACGAGGCGCTGGTAGAGGCCGCCGTCGTAGAAGATGCTGTAGCCGCCCCGCAGCACGAGGCTGTGCGCGTCGGAGGGGCGGTAGGCCAGGGCGAGGTGGGGCGACACGTTGTTGTCGTCGCTCCGGATGAGCGCCGCCGGCAGATCGCCCGGGTTCACGCCGGTCACCAGCGAGACGCTCGAGAAATCCGGACCGAAAATCAGGTTCGACAGGTGGCCGGCCGCTTCGCTGAACGGCTGGAAGAAATCGTAGCGGACGCCGTAGTCGAACGTCAGGTGGGCGGTCGCGCGCCAGTCGTCCTGGGCGAACGCGTTGGCGATCCAGGACCGGAAGTCGTTGGTGCCCGACCCGAAGCCGACCGACGTCGACTGCGGGAGTCCGAGCAGGAAGTCGGCGAAGTCCAGCCCGGTCCCGGCCACCGGCAGCCCGTTGGCGCCGAGGGCGCTCGTGGCCGCGCCGGTGAAGGCGAACGTCCCGCGCGCATCCGGCTCGCTCACCGAACCCAGATCCACCCGCCGCAGCTCGCCGCCCAGCCGCAGGTTGTGCCGCCCCCGGACGATCACGAGCGACTCGATGACCCGGTAGGTCCGGTCGTCGACCAGACTGGGGGTGGCCAGGTTCAGCCCCGCGAAGTTCGTGAAGCTGATCGTCGGGAGGCCCCAGTTGATCGGCGCGGTCGAGACCCCCTGGATGCCGAGCGCGCCTTCGAGGTCGTTCGTGTAGGCGAAGGGATTGAGCGTCGACGTACGCCGCTGGTTGAAGTTGAACTGGAGGCTGTTGAACATCCCGATGCCGAAGCGGTGCGTCTCGCCCACCATCAGGTTCTGCCCGCGGTCCGAACTCTGGCTGGTCAGGCCGGGAAACGTGTCGATGGCGGCCGCATGGGACGACTGCAGGAAATAGTTCACGTTCAGCGAGTCGTGCGCCGTGAGCTGCTGGATCACGTGCCCGGACAGCCGGAGCTGCTGCTGCGGCACCGTCTGGCGCAGGTAGTAGTTGTTCACCGTGCCCGGCAGATTCGGCAGCGGCATGTACGACAGGAGCGCCGCCGCCGCCGGGTTGATCTGCGTCGTCGGAATCGTGTTGCCCGGGAAGGGCGCGCCGGTCGCGGGATTGTAGATGACCGGCCCGCCCGCGAAATCCCCCGCCCGCTCGGCCGCCGTCGGCACGGTGGCGAACTGCTCGACCGGATTGACGCTCGTGTCGAAGTTCGCGTTCACGAAGAAGGTCGTGCGGCTGCCGTCGTACAGGTGCGGAATCCTGAACGGGCCGCCGAACGTCACCCCGGCCCGCTCGTTGTACGCCGGCAGCTGCGCCGGCTGCGGCCCGCGCAGCGCGTACGGCCGCGCGTCGAACGCGGAGTTCGAATACTGCTCGAACACGTTGCCGCGAATCCGGTTGATCTGCGGCCGGCGCCCGCCGAAACCCAAGAACCCGCCCCCGAAACCGCCGGGGCCGCCAAACCGGCCGCCCGGGACGCCGCCCGGACCGCCGCCGAAGCCGGGAGCCCCGGCCACCCGATTGCCGCCGAACCGCCCGCCGCCGAAGCGTCCTGGGCCGAACCCCTCGCCGGGCGTTGCCGCGCGACCGACCGTGCCGGACAGCAGAAACGCGTTCGCCGCCGCCGCCGCATCGTTGCCGCCCGGCTCTCCCGCGAATGCGGCGCTGCCGACCTCGCCCGCCTCGCCTCCACCTGCCCCGCCTCCGGCCGCCGACAGCGCGTCCGCCTCGTTTGAGAAGCGAACCGTGGCGGCGCCGCTCCCCGCGTCGTCGCCGGCTCCCTCCGGACCGGCCGTGCTCTGCATTGCCGGACGTCCTCCACCGGGCCGGGCGAACCGACCGGCACCGGCCCGTCCGGCGGCCCCACCGGCCCTGCCGGGCCGCCGCGGCACGTTCCGTCCCACCGCTCCCGGTGGCGGCGCAAACCCGAGCGTGGCGTTGACGGTGACCGGCGCGGCCGCAACCGTAATCCCGTCGCGCTCGAACGGCGCCAGACCGATCAAAGTAATCGCGAGACGATACGTGCCGTGCGCCACCCCGGTCAGCCGATAGTCGCCGCGCCCGTCCGTCCAGGTCTCCTTGCGCACACCTGTTCGCGGATCGGTCAGCCGCACGGTCGCGCCCGGCACCGCCACGCCGCCCGGTCCCGCGACATGTCCGACCAGCGTCGTGCCGGCGCCCGGCCGGCCCGGCGCCGGCGTCGACGCCTGGCGAGGCGCTGCCACGGCCGCCACCGACAGCACCAGCGCCACAGCCAGACAGGCGCCGATCACGCGCACCGCCCGCGACCGGCGCCTGCCGCTCCGCGTCCCGGCCGTCGCCAGCGCGGCAACCTGGGAACGCGACAGGTTCGATCGTCTGCGCAGAGGGATGTCAGCGGTCACCATGCTGAGTCTGCTTCCGGCCGTCCGGCGGTGCGGATCTGCCGCGTTAGACCGTGTCGCCGTCTGAAAGTTACAGCCGTCCGGCGCGGACCACCCCGGCGTTCCGGACGATGCCGTCTCTCAGTTACGCCGCACGACCTGCGGGCGTTGCCCACCCGGTCCGGGCGGGAGGCCCGGGCGGGAGGGCACGGCTGATCGGGCGGCGCGGCCGTCCGGCGCGGCTCTGCTCAGGTGACGAGGCCTTCGCCGAGGTACCGGCGGCGGATGGTGGGAATGAGGTACTCGGAGAACGCCCGGCTGAAATCGTACTGCGGCGCGAAGCCCCAGTCGGCGCGCGCGGCGCTGTCGTCGACATCGGCCGGCCAGGAATCGACGATCCCCTGGCGTTTCCGATCGACGGCGAAGTCGATCGCCGCGGCCGGAAACGCCGACCGGACGACCCGCTGGATCTCTTCGGCCGACGGGTTGAACGCCGTGAGGTTGTAGGCCGTGCGGGTGAGGCGCGCCCGCGGCGCCGCGGCCAGCCGGACCAGCGCCTCCACGCCGTCCGGCATCGCCATGAAGGGGATCCGCGTGTCGGGGCGGACGAAGCAGTGATAGGCCTCGCCGCGCGCGGCGGCATGGATCATTTCCGGCGCGTAATCGGAGGTCCCCCCCGACGGCACGGTGACGGCGGAAATCAGCCCGGGGAACCTGACGCAGCGGAAGTCGACGTGCCCGGCCGCCGGCTCGGCGGCCAGCTGCTTGTAGTGCTGCGAGTAGTAGCGCCCGAGATGTTCGCAGTACAGCTTGTTGCAGCCGTACATCGTCGTCGGGACGTTCCATTCGTCTTCGCGGACCCGCCCGGCCGCCGCCTTCGTGTCCAGATCGGGCAACCCGAAGACGGCAATGGACGACGGGTACATGAAGACCACCGGCCGGCCGTGCGCCTCGCCCTGGTGCTGGGCGAATTCGAGCAAGTTCAGGGTCCCTTCGACGTTGACCTGGTGGGCGGTGACCGGCGTGAACTCGGCGCGCGTCGACAGCAGCGCGGCCAGGTGGAAGACGAGGTCGACGTCGAACTCGGCGAGCATGCGATCGAGCAGCGACACGTCGGTGATCGAGCCGGTGAATTCACGGGCGACGTACGGCGTGAGCGACGCGTCGAGCGGCGCCACGTCGAGCGTGATGATCGGGGCCGCGTGGGCCTCGGCCAGTCGGGTGATCAGCGTATGTCCGATCTCACCGCCGGCCCCGGTAATCAGCAGAGCGGGTTTGCGCATGACGGTCATCCTTCCGGGCCACGGGTGCTGAGCGGCAGGCCCGGAGCGACATCGGCCGGCCGGACGGCGGCTGCCCGCGCGCCTCCCGGCGCCACAGCGGCCGTCGCGGGATTGTGCGTCAGCCCGGCCGTCCGTTGCATCCTGTTTTTTTCGGGTACACTCGTGGCGGGTGCCGGCCCCCGGTTCCCGGCATCGGCCGCCGGGGCCCGGCGACCGGCGGCGTCCCGTCCATGTCCCGATTCAAGCTGATCATCGAGTACGCCGGCACGCGCTACAGCGGCTGGCAGGTCCAGACGAACGCCCGGACGGTGCAGGGCGAGCTCGGTCGCGCCGTCCGCGAGGTGACGGGCCGCGACGACTTCGAGCTGGCCGGGTCGGGCCGGACCGACGCCGGCGTGCACGCGCTCCGCCAGGCGGCGCATCTGGAGATCGCCTCCACGATGCCGGCGCGGACGCTGGTCCAGCGGCTCAACGACGAGCTGCCGGCCGACATCAACGTGCTGGCGGCCGATCCGGTGCCGCACCGGTTTCACGCGCGGCACGACGCCGTGGCCCGCAGCTACCTCTACCAGATTTCCCGCCGCCGCACCGCGTTCGCCAAGCCGTACGTCTGGTGGGTGAAGGACCCGCTGGATCTCGATCGGATGCGCGAGGCGGCCGGCCTGTTCACCGGGCTGCGCGATTTCCAGTCGTTCGCGGCCGATCCGGCCGCGCACACGTCGACGCTCGTGCATCTGGAGCGGATCACCCTCGCGGAAGACGGCGACCTGGTTCTGATCCGCGTCGAAGGGTCCCATTTCCTCTGGAAGATGGTCCGGCGCGTGGTGGGCGTCCTGGTGGAGATCGGCTGCGGCCGTCTCGCGCCGGAAGAGGCGTCGCGATTCCTGGCCGAGGCCTCCGACGTGCCGGCCCGGCTGACGGCGCCGGCCTCCGGTCTGTTCCTCGAGCGGGTCTTCTACCCGGGCGAGCCGCGCGACCTGCCGCTCCGCCCGGTCGTCAACCTGCCATCGGCGCCCGCGCCCGTGCCATCCGGCGCGCAGCGCCCGGCCGCCTTCACGACGCCCCGCGCCCGGCCGTCACGGAAGCGGGACCGCTGAAGACGGGGCCGGCTGCACGTCCGGCGCCTCGCCCCGCACCGTCAGCAGCATGTTCAGGCCGGTATAGACGACCACGACGACGACGAGCCAGCGGACGGCTGCGAGCGGCAGCGACTTGACGATCAGCGCGGCGATCAGCACGCCCGGCACGGCGCCGATCGCGAGCCCCAGCGCCGCCTGCAGGTTGAAGCTCCTTTCGCGGATGAAGCGCGCCGAGCAGACCGGCATCAGGAACGCGCACGATCCCATCATGATCGGGAACGCCGCGATCGGGTTCATGCCGAGCAGGCTGACGAGAATCATGCAGGGCGCGTACAGGCCGATCCCGAGCGTCATCAGCACGCCGAGCGCGAAGTTGCCGGCGAGCCCGATCGCGAGGCGCGTGCCGGTCAGGCTGAGCGTCTGGCCGCCGGCCGGCACCATGTGCAGCTGCGACATGAGCATCAGGGCGGCCGCCGCCACGAGCGCCAGCCCCATGCCGATCTGAATCTTGCGGCGCGGCCACCTGGCGACCACGCCGGCCCCCAGCCACGCGCCGGCGACCGCGGCGACGATCATCAGCACCAGCGTCCGCGAGTCCACCGGCACGATCCGCGTATAGATGAACGCCTCGGTGATCGTCGGCAGCGTATGGCCGACGTTGAGCGTGCCGGGGATCTCCCGGACGTCGACCATCTTCCGCAGCTTGAAGAAGGTGGTCGTCGTGGCGAACGACCCGATCCCGAGCGTGTCGAAGAATCCGGTGACGAACCCCACGCCGCCCTGCGCGGGCGTCGGACGGACCGGCACGGTGCCCCGCGCGCGCCGGGCGGCCTTGAACACGAAGCCCAGATAGAACACGGTGACGCCGGCCAGCAGCACGAACAGGGCATCCTTCGCGTCGAACATGCAGGACCTCAGTGCCCGGCGGCGGCCGGCGCGGCGGCCGCGGTCACGAACCGGTTGGTATAGGTGGCCGACAGGTCGACATGCGCCTGCCGGACCTTCGGCAGCGCGAACGCCAGGAGCGTCTCCACGGCCCGCGCGCCGTCGGCCGGCATCAGCCCGTCGGGCGAGAAGATCGGCATCAGGTGGGTCAGCGCGTTCACGTACAGCGTCGTGTCCCCGCCGCGGTACGAGGCCGGCATCCGGGCCGCAATCTCCTGCGGCGTGTGGTGCTGCATCCAGCCGAGCGTCCGCACGAGGGCGCGGGTCAGCCGCTGCACGGTGTCCTGATGCGCGGCGATCCAGCCGGTCTGCGCGTACAACACGGACGCCGGATACGCGCTGGTGCCGAACGCCTCCTGGACGCCGGCGGCCGTGCGGAGATCGGCGAGCAGGCGCACGGGGCCGGTCCGCTGCTCCAGCTGGGTGAGCGCCGGCTCGGTGACGATGCCGGCATCGACCCGCCCGTACTGGAGGGCGGCAATCGCCGTCGCTCCCGTCCCGATACCGACGAAGCTGACGGACGAGGCCGGCAGGCCGCGCCGGCTCAGCAGATACTGCACGAGCATCTGCGACGACGACCCGGGCGCGGTGATGCCGACGCGGCGTCCCACGAGATCCCGGATGTCCGTGATCGGCCGCGACGGCTTCGGCGAGACGGCCAGCGCGAGGCCCGGATAGCGCAGCATGGTGACGAACGCGGTCAGGTGGCGTCCGTCGGCCGCGAGCTGGATCGTGTGGTCGTAGAAGCCGGAGACGACGTCCGTGCTCCCGCCCATGAGCGCCTCGAGCGCCTGGGCCCCGCCGGCGAAGTCGTCGATGCGGACGTCGAGCCCCTCCTGGCGGTAGTACCCCAGCCGTCCGGCCAGCGTCGCCGGCAGGTAGATCAGCTGGCCCTGGCCGCCGACCGCCATCCGCACCGGCGTCAGGGGCCGCGCCGACGGACCGGATCGGCCGGACCGCCCGCAGGCCAGCGCCGCCGCCGCGGCCAGCAGCGCCGCCCCCGCGATCCCCACCCGCCATCGCTGTGTGCGTGTCATCCCTTCCACCGCAGCAGCCACGCTTCGAGCCTGGCCACGCCCTCCCCCACGATCACGACGACCAGACTGAGCACCGCCATGCCGGCAAAGACCCCCGTCGTGTCGAAGGTCCCCTGCGCCTGCGAGATAACGTAGCCGATTCCCCGCGACGCGCCAAGATATTCGCCGACCACCGCCCCGACGATGGCGAAGCCGATGCTGGTGTGCAGGCTGGAGAAGATCCAGGTCAGCGCGCTCGGCCCGAAGACGTGGCGGATGAGATCCGCCTCGGACGCGCCGAGCATCCGGGCATTGTCCACGAGGACCGGGTCGACGTCACGCACGCCCTGGTACGTATTGAAGAAGACGACGAAGAAGACGAGCGTGACGCCGAGCGCCACCTTCGACCAGATCCCGAGGCCGAACCAGAGCAGGAAGATCGGCGCCAGGACGACGCGCGGCAGCGCATTGAGGATGCGGATGTACGGGCTGAGCACGCCCGACACGCGCGGCAGCCGGGCCAGCGCGAATCCGGACGCGACGCCGAGCGCGGCGCCGATGACGAAGGCCAGGAAGGCTTCCTCGAGCGTGACGAACAGGTCCGGCCAGATGCGGCCGGTCACCGCCCACTGCCACATCCGGACCGCGATGGCGCTCGGCCGGCTGACGAAGAAGGGATCGATCACGTGCGCGGTCGCCAACGCCTGCCACGCCAGCAGGACCGCGGCCCCGACGGCGACCTGCCACGCGAGGGTCCGCAGCCTCGCGCCGGTTCGCGCGGCCGCGAGGGACGCCGGCGCGAACAGGTCCTCGCGGCCGTCAGTCATGCGCGCCTCCGGCGCCGTGCCGCCGATCCCGCTCGCGGCTGCGCGCGACCTCCCGGCGCAGGTCGGCCCAGATCGTGGCGTACAGGTCGTTGAACGCGGGATGGTTCCGGAGGTCCAGGAGATCGCGGGGACGCGCCAGCGGGACGACGTGACGCTGCACGACCCGGCTGGCGGGCCCCGCCGAGATCACGAGGACTTCGTCCGCCAGTGAAATCGCTTCGTCCAGATCGTGCGTCACGAAGACCACGGTGCGGGCCGAGCCGGTCCACAGGGCGAGCAGCTCGCTCTCCATCGCCTGCCGGGTGTGCACGTCCAGGGCGCTGAACGGCTCGTCCATCAGCAGGATGTCGCGTTCCAGCACCCAGTTCTGCGCCATCGCCGCGCGCTTGCGCATGCCGCCGCTGAGCTGCGCCGGATAGCGGTCGCCGAACGCCGCCAGTCCGATCCGCTCCAGCCAGGCGCGCGCGGCGTGCCGCGCCTCCGCCCGCGGCCGGCCGGCGAACAGCAGGCCGAGGGCGACGTTGTCGAGCACGCTCTTCCAGGGCAGCAGCGCGTCCTGCTGGAACATGTAGGTCGCGCGCCGGTTCAGCCCGGCGAGCGGCGCGCCGTCGATCTCGATGGTGCCGGCGGTCGGCGTCAGCAGGCCGGCCAGCAGGTTGAGCAGAGTCGATTTGCCGCACCCGGTCGGCCCGACGATCGACACGAACGCCCGGCGCGGCACGTCGAACGACACGTCCTGCAGCGCCCGGTAGTCGCCTCCAGCCGGCGTGACGAACCGCCGCGAGACGCCGCGCACCCGGATCGCCGGCCGGTCCGCGGCGGGCGGCGGCGCGAACGCGCCGGAGGGACGATCACGTGCGTCCATGCGGCTCCCCCTCCGGCTCGTCCAGAAACGCCAGCGCCGCCCGGGTCGCGTCGTCCGCCGCGGTCGCCTCGGCGTGCGGGCTGTGGCCTCCCTGCTCGAGCATCACGACGCGGGCGTCCGGCAGCGCCTGCCGCACCGCCTCGATCTCGCCCGGCTCCGTCCGGGGATCGCGGCGCCCGTGCAGGATCAGCACCGGCACGCGCAGGTCGGACAGGCGGCCGTCATAGAGGTCGGCGCCGGGCGCGGGACGCTCGTCCGCGAGCGCCAGCCACGCCCGGCCGTGCAGCCGGATGAGCGTGCGCCAGTAGTCCTCGCCGTGCTCCGCCGCCAGCACCCTGGCGACGCGCGCGTCGATCGTGTCCGGGTCGGCGGCCATGCCGGCGAAGAACGCGCGCGACCCCGGCTTGTGGCGATAGAAGTGGAACGCCTCGAGGATCAGGCGATCGCAGCGCGCCGGCCGCTCGAGCGCCATCTGCACCCCGATGACGGCGCCGTCGCTGTGCCCCCAGATGCTGACGCGATCCAGGCCGAGCGCGTCGAGCACGGCGAAGGTCTCCGCCGCCGCCTGCTGATGAAACCGGACGTCGAGCGCCGTCAGACGTCCCGAGCCGCCATAGCCGGATCGATCGGGCCCGTACAGATGGAACCGTCCGCCAAGCGCCGCCGCCTGCCGGTCGAACGGGTAGATCGCGTCACCCCAGCCGCCGTGGAGCAGGAGCAGCGGCCGCCCGGCCCCCGACTCGCGGTAGAAGATCCGCACCGGGCCTGCGCCAGGCCTGAGCGGCGAGGAGGGGATCGTCACGATGGGCATGGGTCTCTCAGGCGCTCGGAGGTCCTATGCTACGGGACGGCATGGAGAAAGAGCAATCGTGCCCCGCGGGTCGACGCGATGCGCAAGGGCGTGTGCTACCGTAGGGCCTCTCCGCGAGGTATCCGCCTGCGCCGATCGAGCCTGCTCACGCTGATCGCGTCCGTCGCCGCCGTGACCCAGCTGGCCGCGGCGCCGCTGACGCCCGAACAGACACTCGGACGCCGGGCACTCTCCAGCCTGACGGCATCACCAGACGGCCAGCGCGTGGCGTTCGTCGTCACCGGGCCGCCCGGGGAGAAGGGGCGCGCGGAGAATCTCTGGCTGTTCGATCTCGCCTCGGGCACCGCCCGTGCGCTCACCCATTCGCCGAACTGGTGCTCTATCCGCGTGAGAGGCACGGACTCCGCGAGCGCGCGCACCTGCTCGATCGCCTGTACCGCGTCATCGACTGGTTCGAGCAGTATCTGGGCGAGCGGGAACCACAAAAGCCGTAGATACATTCGCGACACGGCTGCCCGCGTCCGGATCGGTACTCCTGTAGTCCTTTGCGTAATCAGCGGGGCCGCGAATGAGACAGAATAGGCGCAGGGGTGCCAGAGAAGATGGCTGATGTATTCCGTTGTCATCTGAACTGGGTCGGCGGTGCCAGCGGGCCGACCACGAATCCGGCCGAATTCAGCCGCGACTTGCACGTCTCGTTCGAGGGGGGCCCCGGGCTGGAGATGTCGGCAGCACCCGGCTACCGGGGCGACCCGACGCGGGCGAATCCGGAGCAGCTGCTGGTCGCGTCGCTCTCGGCCTGCCAGGCCTTGACATACCTGTACCTGGCCGCGCGGGCCGGCGTGCCGATCGCCCGCTATGAGGACGACCCGGAGGGCCGTCTGGGGCTGGCGGACGGCCGCCTGCGGATGACGCGGGTGACGCTCCGGCCGGCGATCACGCTGGCGGCCGGCGCCAGCGAGGCGGCGGCGCGCGAGATCATCGAGCCGGCACACCGGCAGTGTTTCGTCGCCAACTCGGTGACGACGGCGGTCACGATCGAGCCGACGTTCCGGGCGGCGGAGTAGCGCCCGCGCGCGGGTGCCCGCCCGGTCACGACACAGGACACACAGAGCGCGTCACATGGTGGATTCCCGCAGGCGGCGGCCGAGCGCCGCGCTCTTCCATGCGCTGGTCGAGCACAGCTCGGATGCGATCGGCATTCTCGCGGAGGATGGCACCGTCCTGTACGCCGGCGAGTCGCTGGCCAGTGTGCTCGGGTGGCGGCCGGAAGAGCGGGAGGGGCGACCTGGATTCGAGCTGGTCCACCCCGACGATCAGCCGGTGCTCCGCGAACGGCTGGCGGAGTGTCTGGCGCATCCCGGCGTGGTGATACGGGCGGAGTTCCGGATGCAGCACCGGAACGGCACCTGGCGCCAGGTGGAGTGGCAGGGGGTCAACCGGCTGCCGGATCCGATCGTCCGCGGCATCATCGTCAACTACCGGGACGTGAGCGAACGGCGGGCGATCGAGCACGCGCTGCGCGAGAGCGAAGGGCGGTACCGCTATCTCATCGATCACGCCAGCGACATCATCTACAACTGCAACGCGGGCGGCTATTTCACGTTCATCAACCTGCGGGGGGTGGCGCTGCTGCATTACGCGGAAGGCGAGCTGATCGGCCGGCATTTCCTGCAGATGGTCCGCGAGGATCACCGGGACCTGGCCGGCGAGCACTACAGCCAGCAGGTGATCGCCCGGATTCCGAACACGTATCTGGAGCTGCCGGCGATCGCCAAGGACGGCACGACCGTCTGGTTCGGCCAGAACGTCCAGCTCGTCATCGAGCACGACCAGGTGGTCGGCGTGCAGGCCATCGCGCGCGACATCACGGCCCGCAAGACGGCCGAGGAGGCGCTGCGGCGCTCGGAGGCGCGCTATCGCTCGATGATTCAGGGGGCGGCGTACGGCATCTACCGCACCACGATCGACGGCCGGATCCTCGACGCCAACCCGGCGCTCATCTCGATGCTGGGCTACGACTCGCTCGACGACCTGCTGTCGGTGCACTTTGTGACGGCGGTGTACCAGGATCCCGCCGAGCGCGCGCGACTCGTCGAGCGCTACCGCGACCAGGACACCGTCACCGGCGTCGAGGTCGACTGGAAGCGCAAGGAGGGGACGCCGATCCGGGTGCGGCTGAGCGTCCGGGCGATCCAGGCGGAGCCGGGCGGCGAGGAGTATTTCGAGGGCATCGTCGAGGACGTGACCGAGCGCCACGTCCTCGAGGCGCGGCTGCGCCAGGCCCAGAAGATGGAGGCGATCGGGCGGCTGGCGCGCGGCATCGCCCACGACTTCAACAACATCCTGGCGGCCATCGAGGGGTCGAGCGACCTGCTGCTGACGCGGCTGGCGCCGGGCGATCCCTCGCGGCAGGACGCCGAGGAGATCCGCAACGCGGCCGAACGGGGCGCCACGCTGACGCGGCAGCTGCTGGCGTTCGCCCGTCAGCAGCCGCCGCAGCCGCGGGTCTTCGATCTGTGGGCGCTGGTGCAGCAGATGGAGCCGACGCTGCGGCGCCTGGCCGGCGACCGGATCGCGCTGCGGCTGACCCGGCACGAACCGGCGCCGTGCGTCCGCGCGGCACCGGCCCAGATCGAGCAGGTGATCATGAACCTCGCGGTGAACGCGCGCGACGCCATGCCGGAAGGGGGGACGCTGGCCATCGGCGTGGGGACCGCCGAGGTCGGCGCCGCGGAGAGCGACCGCGTCGGCCTGCCGGCCGACCGGTACGCCAGTCTGACCGTGCGCGACACCGGCACCGGGATCGCGGCCGGCATCCGGTCGCAGATCTTCGAGCCGTTCTTCACGACCAAGGATCCCGACACGGGGACGGGACTCGGCCTGTCGATCGTCTACAGCATCGTGAAGGACGGCGGCGGCACGATCGTGCTCACCAGCGAGGAAGGCCGGGGCACGACCTTCCAGGTGCTGCTGCCGCTGGAGCCCGGACCGGCGTCCGGCGCCGATCAGCCGTCGAGCTCGGGCAGCTCGGCCAGCCCCGCCCACACGAGCGGATCCTGACAGAGCAGCGTAGACAGGTAGAGCGCCACGTCCTCGCGCGGATAGCTCGACGCCAGCGTCCGGACAGCCGCCGCCAGCGCCGCCGCGTCGGGCGCCTGCAGCTGCTCGTCCGTGATCGCGCCGCCGTCGTGGGCGATGCCGAGCGCGTCGAGGAACGCCGCCATCATCGGCCGCTGCGCCTCCAGGTGATACGAGACCAGCGCCCGCGCGGCCAGCGGTTCCGACAGCATCGGCATCGACGCCAGGTAGCGCGCCTTCCGGTCGTCCGGCAGGGCCAGCACGGTCCGCGGACGGAACTTCTTCTGCTGGGCGATGGCGTTCACCGCCTGCAGCTGCTCCTTGCCTGACTCCGTGTCGGCCCAGAACGCCCTGGCGGCGGCGAGCCGCCGCTCGTCGGACAACCGGCGCCACAGCCGGCTCGGCCGGAGCCGGCCGGGATCGATCGATGAGGACATTTCCACAGTGTAGCGCATCAGGGGCTCGGGCTTAGTGCTCAGTGCTCAGTGCTGGGGCTCGGGGCTCTGGGCTCGGGGCTCGGGGCCGTCCTGCGTCGCACGACGGACGACGCACGACGGACGTCGGTACGTCGCACGTCGTCCGGTTCCCCTAGAACGCCCGGATCGCCCGGATCTGGCCGGCCGACAGCCCCTGGATCATCTGGACCACGAGCTTCACCGTGTTGTCGAAGTCGCTCCGGTCGATCACACTCGACTGGCTGTGGCCGTACCGCGTCGGGATGCCGATGTTCACCGCCGGGATGCCGGTGCCCGACTTCTGCAGCTGCGCGCCATCTTCGCCGTACCCACCGACCGATTCGAACTGGAACGGGATGTGATGCGCCTGCGCCAGCGCGACGATCCAGTCCACGTACCGGTTGTTCGGAATCATGCTCGCGTCGAACACGAACAGGCCCGGCCCGTCGCCCAGCTTCTCCTGCGACAGCTTGGGCGACGTCAGCAGCGGGAAATCGCCCGCGATGCCGATCTCGAGGTTGATCACGATATCGGGGTGCGTGCTCGCGTCCACCACGGCCGCCCCGCGCAGGCCGACCTCTTCCTGCACCGTCGCCGCCATGTCGACGGTGTTCGGGTGCGGCAGCGTCTTCAGCTGCCGGAGCGCTTCGGTCGCCACCGCCAGACCGACCCGGTCGTCGAACGCCTTCGCCAGATACCGGTTCGTCCCGTTCAGCACCGTGAACCGCGTCCCGTAGGTGATCGGCAGCCCGGGCCGGATGCCGAGCGCTTCCGCCCCGGCACGGCTCTTCACGCCGACATCGATGAACATGTCCTGCACCCGCACCAGCCGGTTGCGCTCCTCGGGCGAGACGATGTGCCCGGACTTGAACCCGGTATAGCCGGTCACCGGCCCCTTCGGCGTCAGGATCGTCATGCGCTGCGTCAGCACGCTCTGGTCGAGGTACCCGCCGACCGGATTGAAGAACACGAAGCCGTTGCGATCGATATAGCGGACCAGGAAGCCGACCTCGTCCATGTGCGCCATCACCAGCACCCGCGGCGATCCGGCCGGTCCGGGCAGCGTCCCGAACAGGTTGCCGATGCCGTCCGTGTGGACGTCGGTCAGCAGCCCCTGCCACTCGCGGCGGAGGATGTCGCGGACCGGTCCCTCGAATCCGGACGGCGCTACGGCGTTGGTCAGTTCGGCGAGCAGCCGGACGACGCCGTCCTGCGGCTGGGCCCGGAGCCGGACGGCCGGCGCCAGCGCCACGGCCGCCATCACCAGCGCGCCCGCGGCCCACACCGGCCTGCGCCGCCGTGCGTTGCATCCTTTCATCGCGCCCTCCCTGGTTGCCCGATCGCGTACCGGCCCGCGGCCCCTCCGCGGCACCGCCCGGATCGAAGGCCGCCAGTCTTGCACAGCTGAGCCGGACCGCCAAGCGCGGGACCAGGGTCCGAGCGCCCGAGTCTGCGACCGATCCTGGAGCCGTAACCGCCCAGCCTTTGCGGGCCCGTGGGCGTTGTCGCCCCTGCCCGGGTCGGAGGCCGCCCGGCCTCCACCCGGGCATCCGGCCATACCACTCGCCGGCGGCGTGCGTCCCGACGGCGGAACGGGCGGGCAATGTGAGTCAAGAAGCTGACGGTTTCACGACCAAGTAGCCGGAGGCTTGACACCGTTCGTGCCTTTCAAGGCCCTCGGGTCCGCTCCCGTCATGTGCCGGCGGCCCTGGTCCCGCGAGGGACGGGTGTGGCGGGCGGCTTGAATCAGGCGGAATGCTGCCGATTCAGGCCGGACTGCCGGCCGGTGCACAGGACGATCGGGGGAGGTCGGAAATCCGGCATAGGGCTTGCCTCATTCTGGGCCGTCTACCAGCTTCCGCTCGGGGGGCGACACTGTCGCCCGGGCGAGACACCACCGGTCGGTTCACTCGAGGCTGACGGAAGGCAACGACCGTGTTCATGAGCATGCTGTCTCACTTCTCGGATGACCTCGCCATCGATCTGGGCACGGCGAACACCTGCGTGTACGCGTGCGGCAAGGGGATCGTGCTGAGCGAGCCGTCGATCGTCGCGCTCAACGCGGTGAGCGGGCGGATCGAGGCGGTGGGCAACGAGGCCAAGGAAATGCTGGGCCGGACTCCCGGCAACATCACCGCGATCAAGCCGATGCGGGACGGCGTCATCGCCGACTTCGACGCGGCGGAGAAGATGCTCACGCACTTCATCCGCAAGGCTCAGAAGCACAGCGGCTGGCTGCGGCCCCGCGTGGTCATCGGGGTGCCGTCGGCGATCACGCAGGTCGAGCGGCGCGCCGTCAAGGACAGCGCCTATCGCGCGAAGGCCAGCGAGGTCCACCTGGTGGAAGAAGCGATGGCGGCGGCGATCGGCGCCGGCATGCCGATCACGGAAGCGGCCGGCAACATGGTGGTCGACATCGGCGGCGGCACGACCGACATCGCGGTCATCTCGCTCGCGGGCATCGTCTACAGCCGATCGGTGAAGGTGGCGGGCAACGCGCTGGACGACGCGATCATCCAGCACGCGCGCAAGGTGCACAACCTGCTCATCGGCGAGCGGACGGCCGAGCAGATCAAGATCGAGATCGGATCGGCGTACCCGCTGAGCGAACGGGTGACCGTCGAGGTCAAGGGCCGTCACATCTCCGAGGGCCGGCCCACGACCGTGACGATGGACAACGAAGAGATCCGGGGCGCCATGGCGGAGCCGGTTCGCGCCATCGTGCAGGCGGTGCTCGACGCGCTCGAGCGCGTGCCGCCGGAACTCTCCTCCGACATCTACGACCGCGGCATCACGCTCACCGGCGGCGGGGCCCTGCTCCGCAACCTCGACGAGCGGCTGCGGCGCGAAACCGGCCTGCCCGTGCAGCTGGCCGACGACCCGCTGTCGTCGGTGGTCCTCGGTGCCGGCAAGATGCTGTCGGACTTCAATCTGCTGCGGCGCGTCTCTCTCGTCTAGGGTCCCCCTCCTCTGCGGCAGTCCGCCTCCGGGCTGCCGCATTTTTTGTCCGTTCCCGCCGGCCGCGCCGCGCCTCCTCATCTCCAGAGGGAGTATCCTGCACGGGACCGGGCCTGGCGCGCCGGTCGACACGCCATGACCGAACACCTCTTCGACCCGGACCGGCTGCTGAACCGGGCATTCACGCGGGCGACCGGCTCGCACCCGATCGGCGGCAACGCCCTCCGGCTGCTGCGGGACGCGCAGGAGAACTACCCGGCCTGGCTCGCGGCCATTGCGGCGGCGCGCCGCTGGATTCACTTCGAAAGCTACATCATCCACAGCGATCGCATCGGACGGACCTTCGCCGACGCGCTGGCGGCCAGGGCCGGTGACGGCGTGCACGTGTCGGTCCTCTACGACTGGTGGGGCGCCCGCGGCGCGACCCACTCGGCGTTCTGGCGGCGGCTGCGCGGTGCGGGCGTCGATGTCCGCTGCTTCAATCCGCCGCTGTTCGACAGTCCGCTCGGCTGGGTGCGCCGCGACCACCGGAAGATGCTGGCGGTGGACGGCCGCGTCGCTTTCGTCACCGGCCTGTGCGTCGGCGACGCCTGGGTCGGCGATCCGGACCGCGGCCTCGAGCCCTGGCGGGACACCGGCGTCCAGCTCGAGGGACCGGCCGTCGCCGAGGTCGAGCGCGCGTTTGCGGACACGTGGAGCACCGCCGGACCGCCGCTGTCGCCGGACGAGCAGCCGGGCCTCGCCGCGATCCGGCCGGCCGGCGACATGACCGTCCGCGTGATCGCCACCGTGCCGAACCTGGCCGGCCTGCTGCGCCTCGACCAGGTCATCGCCGAGGAGGCCCGGCGTACCCTCTGGCTCACGGACGCCTACTTCGTCGCCACCACCCTGTACGTGCAGGCGCTGCGCGCCGCCGCCCGGGACGGCGTCGACGTACGCGTGCTCGTGCCGGGCGCCACCGACATTCCCGGCCTGCGCGCCGTCTCGCGCGCCAGCTACCGGTCGCTGCTCGAAGCGGGCGTCCGCGTCTTCGAGTGGAACGGCCCGATGCTGCACGCGAAGACGGCGGTCGCCGACGGCCGGTGGGCCCGTGTGGGATCCTCGAACCTCAATCCCGTGAGCTGGCTGGGCAACTGGGAGCTGGACGTGGCGATCGAGGACCGGCGGTTCGCCGAGGCGATGGAGGCGATGTACATCGACGACCTGCGGAACGCGACCGAGATCGAGCTCGGCGCCCACCAGCGCGTCCGCTTGATCAGTCCGCCGCCCCGCCGCCCGCACCGCAGGCGCGGCACGAAGCGGATCAGCCGCGCCACCGCCGGCGCCCTCGGCATCGGCAGCGCCGTGGGGGCGGCCGCCGCCAGCCGGCGCCCGCTCGGCCCGGCCGAGGCCAAGCTGCTCGGTGGCGCCGGGCTCCTGCTCCTCGTCCTCATCGCCGCCGGCCTCTGGTGGCCGCGCCTCGTCGTCGTTCCGCTGAGCGTGGCCGGCGGATGGGTCGCCGTGTCGCTGCTCACGATGGCGTTCCGCCTGCACCGGCACATGGGAGGCACGCCGGCCCCTCCCGTGTCCGCCGTCGCCGAGCGGGCCCGTCGTCACGATCGCCCGGGCGGGGTCGACTGACACCTGGGACCGGCGGGTGCCGGTCACCGGCCGATTGCAGACTTGCGCGTACCCGCACGAATCCGTGATGCGGAAGCGGCAGGGCCGCGCGGATGCCGCGCGCGCCGTCCGGAAATGCCCCGTCCCGCGCCGTCGCCGGCTGGCCCGGGCCTTGCTCCCGCCCTGTGTTCGAGCGGGACCACAGATCAGCATGCCGACGATCCTCATTGCCGAACATGACCACGCCGAGCTGGCGAGACTGTCGAGACTGCTGCGGCACGCAGGGCACGATCCGATTGGCGCCCGGAGCGTGGACGAAGCCGCGGCCAGGCTCTCGGTGATCAGGCCGGCGCTGCTGATGGCGGCGGTCAGGCTGGGCGGAGAGAACGGCCTGCAGCTGCTGCTGCGCAGCCGCGTCACCCATCCGCGGATGGCCACGCTGGTGACGAGCGACTTTCCCGATCCCTACCTCGAGGACGAAGCGCGCCAGTACGGCGCGGCGGCGTACCTGGTCAAGCCGCTGCAGCCCGCAGGCCTGCTCGCGCGGGTCACGGAAGCACTGGCCGGCGTCGGCCGCCCGAGACGATGGCCGCGCAAGCGCGTGCCGGAAGGGACGGCCGCGCTGATCGGCCCGCTCACCGGCGAGCTGATCGACGTGAGCGCCGGCGGCCTGCGATTCGAGCTGCCCCATGAAGCGGCCGGGGGCCTGCCCGCCGTCTTCACCGTGCGGCTGCCCCGCTTCGGGACGATGCTGGATGTCGAGCTCGTGTGGACCGGCCGGGTGACCGCGTCGGGACGGATGTCGGCCGGCGTCTCGCTCGCCCCGGCGCTGGTCGAGGACACGCGGGCATGGCGCGCGCTGGTCAACAGCCTGCCGGACCGTCCCGTCCCCGGGGACCCGGGCGATCCGATCAGTCCGTCGCCCGCCCGGCGGCGGTGGCCGGCCGCCGTTCGACGATGACGACCTCGCGCCGGAGCCGACCGCGCCGTCCGTGACGCTCGTTCACGCCGGCCTCACGGACTCCGGGCGATCGCCACAGCGTGCGGGGCGTGCGCGCGTGGCGATCCGCGAGGCCTCCCGTCCTCAATTCCCCGCTTCCGTCCCATAGAGCCGCCGGTAGGCGAAATAGTTGGTCAGCACGGTGCGGACGTAGTTGCGCGTCTGACTGTAGGGCATCGAATCGACGAAGAGCGGCTGCGACCGTCCTCCCACCGCTTTCAGCCAGCGCGACACCAGATCCGCACCGGCGTTGTAGGAGGCGATCACCGCGGCCAGATTCCTCCGGCCGAACTGGTTCATCAGCCGCCTGATCAGCCGGGCGCCGATCTCGGCGCTCACGCGCGGCTGCGTCAGATCCGCGCGGCCCACCCGAGGATGGCCGTCGATCGGCCCGGCATCCGACGCGGTGTAGGACATCACCTGGAACAGGCCGATCGCCCCGGCCGGGGAAACGGCGCTCGGGTCGAACATCGACTCCTGGCGCATCACGGCGAGCAGGAGCAGCGGATCGACATGGTTGGCGGCGGCCGCCGCCTTCACGTCGGTCCAGAACGCCCTGGGGTACACGAGCGCCCAGAAGTCGGCCGGCACGCCGGTGGCCGGGCGGTCGAGGTACGGCTTGAAGCGGCGGTCGAGCAGCGAGACCGCGGCGCGGTGGCGCCCGACCGCGTCGAGCGCCCGTGCCGCCAGCAGCGCCAGCGCGGGGTCGTCGCGCACGCGCAGCGCCGCCTGCCGCGCGCAGTCGGCCGCCTCGGCGGCGAGGCCGGCCCGGGCGAGCACCCCGGCCGCCACGAAGTCCGGATCGCGCCCGGCGGCCGCATCGAGCGTCAGCGCCGGGAAGGCCTGCGCCGGCTGCCTGGCCTGCGCAACCTCCGCCGCCCACGCGGGGTGTCCGCGCGTCAGACCGGCGAGCAGACTCAGCGCCTCGGCGCCGTAGTAATGGTACGGGTCGGCGCGCACGAGCCCGACCAGCGTGTCGACCGCCGCCCGGCGCCGTCCGAGGCGCGCCTGCGCGGCGCCGAGCCAGTACCGGCACACCTGCTCGGTCTCGTCGCCCGGTTTGAAGCGGAGGGCCGACGCCAGGTCGGTCACGGCACGGCTGTACTCTCCGACGCGCACCGCGGCGACACCGGTCCGCCACAAAATGTCGGCGCGGTCGGCGCGCGAAATCGCCTGCCGGTAGAGACGGCGGTAGATCGAGAGGCCCTCCCGCACGTCGCCGACGCCCACCAGATAGGCGGCCAGCAGGCGGCCCAGGCTGAAGCGGTCGCCGGGCGACACCCCTCGCACGCGGCCGAGCCAGAGCGCCAGGCCGCGCGCCCGCACCGACGCGGTGCGCCCCTCGCGGACGGCGATCCGGAAGAGGATGACCCGGACGCCGGCGGCGAACGGGCTCGAGGGATAGTCGCGCAGGAAACGGTCGGCCGCCGTTGTCGCCCGGGCGTCCGCGCGCATCTCGTACAGCACGGTCACCCGCAGGCTGGTGATCTCCGCCGCCCGATCGGAGCGCGGGTACGCGGCCGCCCATTCGTCGAGCATCCGGAGCGCTTCGTGATAACTGGTCTGCGTGGACAGGCGATCGACGATGGCGCGGTACCCGTCCTCACTGAACGGCGCGACCGGCTGCGTCAACCGCGCTGCGATCCGCCGTTCGGCCGCCCGGGCCGCGACGAAGGTCGCGGCCTGCAGGAACTGCTGTTCGGCCTGCCGCAGCACGTCGAGCGCGCCGGTCAGATCGCCGGTCCGCTCGTGCACGGCCGCCAGTCCCAGATACGCCGCATCGGCCGCCGCGCTCTTCCCCGGGGCGTCGAGCACCCGCTGATAGAGCGGCGCAGCATGCGCGGCGTCTCCGTCCTTCAGATAGGCGTCGGCCAGATCCACGAACAGCTGCGGATCGGGGTGCGCGTCGCGGTCCTGCGCCAGCGCGTCCAGCGGCCGGGCGGCCGCCGGGAGCTGGCCCGCCTGCAGCAGCACCTGGAACGCCGAGGTCAGGCCGAAGACTCTGAGCGGCGCGCTGTCGGCGGCGATCGCCTGCCACTGCGCGGCGCTCTCCGCGGCCCGTCCTGCCGTCGCGAGCAGCCGCGCACGCAGGACGCGCGCCGCCATCGGCGGCGACGTCACGCCCGCCTGATGCAGCCGCTCGTCCAGGCGCACGAGCGCGTCGGCCGGTTTACCCTGCCGGGCGAGCGCCAGCACGTCCGGATACGCCGGCGCGGGGAGATAGGCCTCATCCGGACCGGCTGGCGCATCAGCCTGGCCGGCCGCCACACGCGCAACGGCGCGACCGGCGGCCTGCGGCACCGCCTCGGCCGCCAGTACCGCGGCAGCTGCGATCGCCGTCATCAGGATCAGCCGGCGCCACCGGCCGCGCCGGCGACACTCGGACGCGCGCGAAGACCAGGCCGAGGGAAGGAGGGATCGAACCCGGGAGTGGCGTGACATGACCAGCAGGGTCCATCTTACGCCTCGGGGGATTGGACGTCACGCGCGAGGCGACGATCGACGTCCGCCATCTTATGTCCGACGCCCGAAGTCCGGCGCCGGTCGTCAGAGATACAGATGGGTCACGCCGGGATTGCGCGGATCGAGCTCGAAGCGACGAACGGAGGGCATCGCCTGGAGATGCCGATGCAGCGCCGCGCGGATCCGCCCCTGGCCCTTGCCGTGCACGATCTCGAGCCGGCCGAGGCCGGCGAGCAGCGCCTCGTTCAGCCGATCGTCGACCAGCCGCAGCGCCTCCTCGACGGTCAGACCGTGCAGGTCCAGGCTGCCGAGCCGCCGCTGCAGCGCGGGGTCCGGCTCGGCCGGGCCTGCGGCCGCGGGCGCCGGTGCGGCGGCCGGCCGCCGCCGCGTCGCCCCGGCCGGCTCGACCGCCTCCAGCTCGTCGGGCCGACACAGCATGCGCGCCGCCCCGATCTCGACCAGGCAGCGGCCGTCGCGACGGACCGCGCGCACGACGCCCGAACCGAGTCCCCGGACACGCACACGCTCGCCTTCCTGGTGGGCCATGGCGCCTTCAGTATGCCCCGGCCGGGCGTCCGAACGATCATCGCCCCGCCGGCATTTGCCCGGGGCGGCGCCGGCGCATACACTCTCACGCGGAAGGTTCGCGGCCCGTCCCACTGCCGATCGCCCCGATCCGAGGCAGCATGAACCCAGCACGGCGCTCGACCGATCTGGCACACGTCCGGGCGTGGTATGCGGAAGAGCTGCGCTTCGTCGCCAACATCGAGTCGGAGGCGGTCGTCGCCGCGTTCGCCGCGGTGCCCCGCGAGCGGTTCCTGGGCGAAGGCCCGTGGCAGATCTGGACGACCTCGACGCCCCGCGATCCGTACCGGCCGCATCTCGGCTACCGGACGACGCCGGATGCGGATCCGGCCCACGTCTATCACAACGTGGCCATCGCGCTGGATGCCGGCCGACAGATCAACAACGGGCAACCGTCGGCCGTGGCCTCCTGGCTCGACCTGCTGGCGCTCGCTCCGGGCATGACGGCCTATCACGTCGGAGCCGGTACCGGCTACTACACGGCCATCCTCGCGCACATCGTCGGCGCGACCGGCCGGGTGGCCGCTGTGGAGATCGACGAAGCGCTCGCCCGGACGGCGCAGGCCCGGCTCGCGGCGTTCCGTCACGTCGATCTCGTGCACGCCACGGCCGGCACGCACGATCCGGGGCCCGTGGACGCCATGCTCGTCAGCGTGGGCGTCACGGAGCCGCTGCCGGTGTGGCTGTCACGACTCCGGCCGCACGGCCGGATGCTGCTGCCGCTGACCTTCAGCCTGCCGGGCGGCACGGTCGGCGCCGGCGCGATGCTGGCCGTCCATCGGCTGCCCACGCACATCGACGCGCGGTTCCTGCCGGGCCAGATCCTGATCTACTCGGGCATCGACCTGCGCACGGACGAGGCGAACGATCGGCTGGGACGGGCGTTCGGCCGGGGCGGCTCCGATGCGGTCCGCTCGCTCCGGACGCCGGCTCACGCGGAAGACGGGACCTGCTGGCTGCACGGCACGACCTGCTGCCTGTCGACGATCGAGGGGGGCGTCTAGCCGGGACCTGCGCAGCGATCCGAAGACCCGCTGCGTGAGACGCCCGGTCACCGGCCGCACGCTCCACACGACGGCCGGCCTCGTCGCCGTTCTGTCGGTCGAGCAGGCGTACCAGATACGGACGCAACAGCCGATCACATCGGACGATCTGTGACCGCGCGGCGCCGGGCGGCCCTGGCGGTCGCGGTCGCGCCGCCCGGCGCACGCCTGCCGAGCCGCACCCACACGGCGCCGCGCGCTATACTGACCGTCATGGGCATCTGCACGGCGCAGTGGCGCCGGGCCTTGAGGCGTCCGGCGCTCATCCTGATCCTCTGCGGGTCGGTCGTAGCCGGCGGCCTCTGCGGGACCGTCTGCGGCCTGGCGTGCGCGAGCCGGGATCCGGCGGCGGCGAATCGAGCACCGATCGCCCGGGCGCCTGCCGCGCCTGCCATCCGCCGCGCTGCAGGGCCGATCGTCGGATCCACCCGACCCATGAGCGCCGATGATGACTGCGCGACCGCGCTGGTGCCTGCCACACTGGACCGCGCCGCATCGCTCGTGCCGACGCTTCTCGCGGCGAGTCGAGTTCCTGTGCCGCCGTCGATGGCCACCCTGATCATGATGGATCGTGGACGGGTGGCACCGTCCGACCGTCCTCCCGATCCAGCGTGGTCCCACCATCTGACCGTACTGCTCCGGATTTAGTCCCTGCTTCCTTCCCGGCGTTCCTGAGGCGGCTGAAGGCGTTCGGCGTCGGTTCGTCCGAGCCGTACGCGTTCCGTGCGCCTCTGCACTGAAGTCGGCGGGTGCCGCTGGCGTGATCGATCCGCCCGCACCCCTTGCTGCGGAGTTGTCCCCAATGAAGCGCTGGTGGCTGAGTTCGATCGTTTCGTTGTGTGTGCTGGCCGTGCCGACGGTGGCCTGCGCCCAGATGGATCCCTATTTCACCGCCATCAACGTTCCGGTCCCCCAGGACACGTTGATGCTGATGGCGCTGCCCGATTTCCAGGTGGCCCGTACCGGCCCGGATTTCGTGACCGGGATGGGCATGATCGAGTACGGCATCACGCCACGCTGGACCGCCGGCGTCATGGGGGAGGGACAGAAGATCGGCGGCCTTCCGCTGACGTATGGGGGCCTGCGCATCAATACCTACGCGCGTGTCTTCCCGCACGACCGCCTGTTCCACTTCACGCTCTACGGTGAATACGAAGATCTCAATCAGGCGGCACTCTACAAGATGGAGGTCAGCGGCTTCGGCGGCGAGGATCTGGTCGGGCCGCTGTCCCTGGCGCGAAGGACGCCGGCTCGCACCTTCGAGCAGCGGGCGATTGCCTACCATGACTGGGGCCGGATCGACGTCACCGCCAACTTCATCAGCGAGACCGACCTGGACGCCCCCCATGACAACAGCTTCGGGTACGCCGTCGGCCTGTTCCGCCAGCCGCGCTGGACGGGCATGACGGTCATGCCGGGCATGTCCCCGCCGCCCGCCTGGTCGCCCACCCGGCTCGGCTATGGCCTCGAAATGATCGGCGCGCTCGGCAACACCGGGCAATTCGGCATCGACTGGCACCGGGAACAGGCCTACCTCGGCCCGGTCTTCAGTTACACCCTGGCGCCGCACTGGTCGCTGCACGTGGCGCCGGCCTTCGGGCTGTCCGCCGTGAGCGATCCATTCATGTTCCGCGTCGGCGTCGGCTACTCGATCGATCACGTGGCCCGCCGCATCGCGCGATCCTTCTGAGGAGGCCGAGCCCGCCGCGGCGGGACACCACCATCGACCACAAGTTCGCGATCACGACCACGCCGCCGCCGTTTGCAGGCATCCCGCCGGCCATGTTCCCGGTCACGCCCGGGGCGGCATGTGGGGCCGGCTGGAGATTCGACGGGAGGGCGATCCGGGCCCACGGTGACCGGGCGGATCAGTCACTTCGGCGACGGTCGCGCGATCATCGTGCCTGCAGGCCGGGTCGGGTCCGATTCCGTTCCGGATCATGCGCGCCACGGCCGACACGCACGATCCGGGGCCCGTGGACGCCATGCTCGTCAGCGTGGGCGTCACGGAGCCGCTGCCGGTACCTGTCCACGATCGAGGGCAGTGTATAGCTCACGAAGAACTCGGCGTATCCGCGCAGCGTTACCGCCCGGATGCGGCGCCGTTGTCACGTTCTATTCATCGGTCGGCTGCTACGGTTGAGAACGTGAGCGTGGGTCCGCCGGGCCGGACGGGCGGGCAACATCATGCTCCAGGAGGACACGATGAAGAGTCGGCTGTGGGTGGCGGTCGCCTTCGCTTCGGCGTTGAGCCTGACCGCGGCGTACGGGAATGCCCAGAATCAGACGCACCGCAAACACGTCAAACCGGTCTCCGCGACCGGCTGTCTAACGAAGGGGGATGAGCGCGGAGAGGTCTGGCTGGAGAAGAAGGACGGCACGATCTACGGACTCGAGAGCACGACCATCAACCTGAGTGCGCACCTCGGCCACACGGTCACCGTCACCGGCTACGTGCTGCCGGAAGGCAAGGAAGAAGCCGGCGAACAAGAAAAGGGGCCTGGCGGAACCGGCAAGCACGAAACCGCCGACTTTCGCGTGCTGACGCTGAAGATGGTCAGCCGCACCTGCCAGCAATAGGCCGCGGAGCCGCCCGCCTTACGAGGTCGAGGGCCAGGCTGCTGGCCCCCGACCGACGGAGCAGTCCGAGACGCAGACGCTCGAAGTTCCTCCAGGCCTCCGCGAAGAAGGCTGGCGGTGATCAACCGTCTAGCTGGGCTGGTCCCGTGTCACAGATCGCGCCGCTGGAAATGCCAGACGGCGACGCCCAGGGCGGCCAGCAGGTAGACGCCCGCGTAGCCGATCATCGTGCCGCTCGGGATGGAGACCGTGGCGAACGGCGAGAACGGCAGCGCGCCCGCCAGCGGCGACTGCATTTCGAAGACCGCCCGGCGCCAGAGCGCTTCGCTCGGCATGATGAGACTGGTCACGATGCCGATCGTCATGAGCCGCGCGCTCTCCGTGAAGCCGCTCATCTGCTCGAGCCAGCCCCCCAGGAACGCGAGCCCGAACAGGCCGAGGACGATCACGCCGTTGGTCAGCGTCGAGCACCACGTGCCGGCGGCAAAGGTGACCGCCAGCGCCAGCAGGCACTCCAGGGCGACGAGCAGCAGCCCCTGGAGCGGATGCTCCGGGACGACGCCGCCGATCCACCACGCGACCACCATCGTGCCGCCGAAGGTCAGCGTGACGAACGCCAGCACCATGACGGCGGAGCCGAGCCACTTGCCGAGCAGGAGCTGCCACCGCGCCATCGGTTTGGTGGCGATCGCGTGGATGGTACCGGAGGCGATTTCACCGGACACGGTCTCGATCGACGTCAGGATCGTCATCAGGACGGCGAGCAGATCGACGACGTACAGGCCGATCAACAGCATCGCGCTCAGGATCTGGTAGCGGAGGAACGGGATCGTGGCCCGCACGGCGAAGTCTGCCATCTGATAGTGCAGCGCCGCGCCGAACACCGCCAGGAACGCGACGCCGACGATGAGTGCCGTCCAGAGGATCCTCTTGCGGGCCGCTTCGCGGAAGGTCACGCCGGCCATGATCCAGGCGCCCATCAGAGCCCCCGATCCTCGCCGACGATCCGGAGGAACTGATCTTCGAGCGACGTCCGCACCGGCGTGAAGGCGTAGACGTCGGCGCCCGATCCGACCAGGTGCCGCAGGATTGCCGGCAGCACGTCGGCCGAGCGGGCGGTCAACCGCAACTCCTCGCCGTCGCGTGTCACTTCGCCGGCCCACGCCGCCAGGCCGGCCACGGTCGCGTCCGAGAGTGGTCCCGTCCGCGCGAGGACCCCGATCCGATCGTCACCGGCCGCGTGCAGATCCCTGGCCGCCACGACCTCGCCCTCCCGGATGAAGACCACCTGGTCGCACGTCACTTCCACCTCGCTCAGCAGGTGCGAGTTGAGGAACACCGTCGCGCCGCGGTCGCGCTGCCCACGGATGATGTCGCGCACGAGGCGCCGGCCCACCGGATCGAGGCCGGAAGTCGGTTCGTCCAGGAAGACGAGCGCCGGCTCGTGGATGAGCGCCTGTGCGAGGCCGGCTCGCTGGAGCATCCCCTTGGAGAACGTCCCCAGGCGCCGGTCGCGATGCGGCGTCAGGCCGACGAGATCGAGCAGCGCCGGCACGCGCTCGCGCACGCGGGCCCTCGAGAGTCCGCTCAACCGCCCGTGCAGGGCCAGCAGCTCGGCCGGCGTCAGCCAGTCGTAGAACCGGAAGTGCTCGGGCAGAAAGCCGATCTGCCGGCGGGTCTCGACGTCGCCCGCCGGTGCGCCGAGCACACGGGCGAAGCCGCTGGTCGGCTTGACCAGTCCCAGGAGCATCTTGATCGAGGTGCTCTTCCCCGCCCCGTTCGGACCGAGGAAGCCGAAGATGCTCCCGCGCCGCACGGCGAGCGACAGCCGGCTGACGGCGACCTTGCGCCCGTACTCCTTCCGCAGGTCGCGCGTCTCGATCGCAAGGGTGGGCGGCTGGCTCACGCGGGTGGCCTCACGTGCAGCGGTCCGCTAGCTGACCGAGCGTGCCAGCGACACGGCGTCGCCCGGATTGCCGAAGCCGGTCAGCGAATACACCAGCCCGCCCCTCGTCCAGACCAGCGTGTAGGCCGGACCGCGCCGGCCGGCCAGGTCGAAGAGCGTGCCCGGCGCGCCGTTGACCGTCACGGTCGCATAGGAGCGCATGAACCGCGGGATCGGCAGTCCGAGGGTCGCCGTCCAGTTCACGGTGCCGAGAAACTGGTGTGCCTGTGCCGGCGTCAGCCCGGCGACCTCCAGGCCGATCGTCGCCAGTTGCGCGAGATCGAGCCCTGGCGGCACCTGCACGGCGGGGCTCGGGCCCTCGGTCAGCACCAGACAGCTGCCGTACTGCAGCGTGGCTGGCGGCGGCGTCGCGACGTTGGCGGTGGCGCGCGGCGGGCGCGGGCACTGGCCGTAGCGGGCGCGCACCCGGCGGGGCACGCGGACGTGCACCACGGCGCCGTCGACCGACGCCGGCACGGTCAGATCGGCTCGGCCCGCCTCCTTCAGGATGGCCTGCAGGCGGGCCCGGTCCACCGTGAGGTCGAACGCGTGCGCCCCGAGCACGGTCAGCGTGGGCGTGTCGCGCCGGCCGGCCGGCAGTGTGACCCGGAAGCCGGCCAGCCGGCCGGCCTCATCTGCCGTGGGGGCCGGCTGCGCGTTCTCGCTGGCGGTGACGGTGACTTTGTCGGCGATCATCTGCGTCACCATCTGCTGCAGCGTGCGGTTCGCCCCGGGGCCGACGAAGCTGGACAGACTGAGATTGACGGTCTGAACGTTCCGCATGCGCAGCGATCCGAAGAACCGCTGCGTGAGACGACGGGTCACCGGCAGAGCGCTCCACACGATGACCACGGCCGCCAGCACGGCCACCGGCATCCACGCCTTGCGGAATCGCTGAGCCGTCATCGTTCGCCCTCCTCCAGCCCTACTGCACGCGATAGACGTCGATGGCACCAGGCGCCGTGCCGCGCGGCGGAATCGTCACGTACAACCGCTTCAGTGCGGGCACCAGCGCCTCGTTCTTGCCGCCAGGCCCGGACGCGACGTCACCGAGCCGCGTATATCGATCGGGGGTATCCTCCCGGTAGACATCAATCACTCCGCCGCCCGCCCCGCACGTGGCGTAGAGCCGCCGGCTCGCGGGATCGAAGATCAGGTCATCGACCCCTTTTCCGATCGGGAGCGTCTGCAGCTCGTGGCCGGTCCTGGTGTCCAGCACCGCCATCGCCCCGGACCGGCAGGCGACGAACAGCCGGTGCGAGGGCCCGTCGAGGGCCATGGCCACGTTGTGCGTGCAGCTGGTCACCGGCCAGACAGCGGTGACCTTCCGCGTCCGGCGGTCGATCACGTCGACCTGATTGTCGGCCGCGTTGTTCACGTACATCGCCGCCCCCCCGCGCGCCAGCGCCATCGCCTCGAGCGTCCGCCCCTCGACCCGGATGTCCGCGACCTTCCGGCCGGCCGTCGTGTCGATGACGCTGATCAGGGAGGAGGACTCGTGGGCGTCGCCGCCGCCGTTGACGACATAGAGGTCGTGCGTCGACGCGTCGTAGGCGATGGAGTCGGTGTCGACCTTCAGCGTCACCGACGTCAGCAGCCGATAGGTCGTGCCGTCGTAGATGCGCAGCTCGCCGGCGCCGCCGTCGGTGATGTAGAGGCGGTCGAGACGGGGCCGGTACAGGACCGCATGGGGAATCGCGATGCCGCCAATCGTGTGCACGAGCCGGCCGGTCCGGAGGTCGTACACGAGGACGGCGTGGGCGCTCTCGGCGGTGGCGAACAGCCGGTGGCTCTGCGAGTCCACGGTGAGGTGGTCGAAGCGTCCCCTCACGGACGCCGGCATGGCCAGCTCCTGTACGCGCACGAGCGGGGCCGCGGCATGGGCCGCGTGCCCGGCACCGAGCAGCAGGCCGGCGACGATCGCGGTCGTGGCGCCGATTCGTGTTCTCATGACAGCCTCCCTCCTCCACCGCGGCCGATCACCCGGCGGAACCGCCGCGGTCGCCGCGTCGCCCCCGGTCGGACAGCGGGAGCGAGTGCCCCGGATCGTACCGTGCCCGGGATCCACCGATGATGACGGCCACCACGCGGCGTCCCGATCTCCGTCGCGGCTTCTCGATGACTCGTCATCCGCCATTCGGTTGTCGATCATGCCCCGCTGGAGCCAGCTGATAGCCTTCGCAGCGTCGAGTCTGGATCACGGACGATTCCCCGGCGCGATCGATCTTGCGCCGCAATCGCTGGATGTAGACGTCGACGACGTTGGACAGCGGAACGTAGTATTCGTCCCAC
>DATLRO010000007.1:0-5020 GCA_035534615.1 Vicinamibacterales bacterium | reverse complement strand
GTCCGGACATGGAGCCGTCCCAGGCCAGGCGCCGTCACCGTCACCCTGATCCTCCGGAACGCGGGGCCGCCGGGCCGCTCGCCCGGTGTGAAGCCGAGGGTGTACTGTTCCCGCAGGTCACGGCCGATTTCCGTGGCCATCGGGCCGACCTCGTCGATCGTCCGCGGAAAGAACGCGATGCCGCCGGTGTCCCGGCAGAGCCGCTTGAGCAGTCCCGCGTTTTCATCCTCCTCGGCCGGCGGCGTCCCCAGGAGCCCGATCGCGTAGATGACCGCGTTCGACCGCCGCGCGAGCGCCCGGATGCCCTTGTACGTCTCCCGGCTGGCGTTGTCCCCGCCGTCGCTCACCACGATCAACGCGTGCTTCTCCGCGGGTCCACGCTCGAGCTGCCGCAGCCCTTCGGCGACGCCGTCGTACAGCGCGGTCCGACCTCCGGCCGGACTCGCCACCAGGGTGGCCGCGAGCGCCTTCGCGTCGCGCGTGAACGGCTGGGCGGCGGGAAGTGCGAGCGTGGCGTGATCGTTGACCTCCACGGCGAACAGCTCATCGCGCGGGCGGCTCGACTGCAGCAGGGCTGACACCGCGATCAGGAGCGCGGCGCCCTTGGATCGCATGCTCTGGCTGCGATCGACGATCAGGCCGAGCGTCACCGCGGCGTCTCCGTGATGGAACGCCTCGATGGGCCGCGGGCGTCCGTCTTCGTACACGCGAAAGTTCTCCTGGCGCAGTCCGCTCACGGCCTGGCCGCGGCCATCGGTCACGGTGACCGGCACCACCACCAGCACCGTCTGGACGCCGATGACGACCTGCAGCAGCAGAAGGACAGCGGACAGCAACGGTCTCACAGCGCACCTGCCCTTGCACCGCAGGACATGGGATCCCACGGCGCACAGAATTCCATGCCGCGCCGAGATGGTTTCGCGCGCGCCGCGTCGAGAGAGCGGATCGGTCTTCCTTCCGTCCGGCTAGGTGCGCTTGCGCAGGCCGACGATCAGGAGCACCACACCGCCGACCACCGCGACCCCGCCCACCACCGGCGGAAGCGGCAGCGTCTTCTGCCGATCAGCCGTCGCATGCAGCGGACCGACGTCCACGACCGTCTGTCGGCTCGTGTAGGTGATACCCTGGTAGGCGAGTGCCATCAGGCCCGCGACAATCAGTGCCATACCGGCGAGTGCAATGGGTCTCATGGTCACGACGATGACACGGGACCGGGGCCGGCACCTGTTCAAAACAGCACGGAGGCCGGACACGACGCCGATGGCCTGACGCCACCGCCGCCCACGGCTCCGCCCGGTTCTTCGTCCGTCCGCCTCCTCAGAGTCCCAGTCGTCGAACGAGCTGCCGCTTCGCCGCTTCGACCATCAGAAGATAGGTGACGGTCGCAAGAATCAGGAAGGCGAAGTAGGCGACCGGCAACCTCGTGAATCCGAGCACGGCGGCCAGCGGTGTGACCGGCAGCACCGCCCCGATGACCACGATGGCGAGCGTCGTGATCGTCAACGAGCGACTCGGGCGGCTGCGCAAAGGGTTCCCCATCGTGCGGATGACGAAGAGGACGAGTGTCTGGGTCGCCAGGGACTCGACGAACCACCCGGTATGGAACAGCGCCTGGTGCGCGTGGAAGTAATGCAGCAGCACGTAGAACGTGACGAAGTCGAAGATCGAGCTGATCGGTCCGATGAACAGCATGAAGTCGCGAATGACCCGCATGTCCCACCGCTGCGGACGCCGCAGATAGGCGTCGTCGACGTTGTCGCTCGGGATGGTGACCTGCGCCAGGTCATACAGGAAGTTGTTCAGCAGAATCTGGGTCGGCAACATCGGCAGGAACGGCAGGAACACGGACGCCGCCGCCATGCTGAACATATTGCCGAAGTTCGAGCTGGTGCCCATCAGCAGGTACTTCATCATGTTGCCGGAGGCACGGCGACCTTCGAGAATACCCCGGTGCAGCACGCGAAGACTGGGTTGCCTGAGAATGACATCCGCGGCGTCGCGCGCGACGTCGGCGGCGGTCATGACCGAAATGCCGACGTCGGCCGTGTGCAGGGACGGGGCGTCGTTGATGCCGTCGCCCATGAAGCCCACGACGTGTCCCCGGCGCTTCAGCGCGACGATGATCCGGTCCTTCTGGGCCGGCGAGACGCGTGCGAACACCGAGGCCTGCTCCGCCAGATGACCGAGCGCGGCGTCGTCGCTCCGCGCGATGTCGTCGCCGGTCACGATCTGCCGCGCATCGAGCGCGATGCTCCGGCAGACGTGACGCGCGACCCGCTCGTTGTCGCCGGTCAGAATCTTCACCGTCACACCGTCGCGCTTGAGCTCCGCCAGCACGTCCTCCACGTCGGGCAGGACCGGATCGGCGAAACTGACGAAGCCGGCCAGCACCAGATCGACCTCATCGTCGCGCGAATAGGCGCCGCGAGGCTCCAGCCAGCGGTAGGCGACGGCCAGGACGCGGAGGCCGTTCTCGCTCATCTGCTCGTGGACGGCGGCGGATGCCTGTCGGGTCGTCGCGTCGAGGGGGACGACTTTCCCTCCTGCCTCGAAGGCGGTCGACCGTTCGAGAATCGATTCGGAGGCCCCCTTGGTGATGAGCAGCCGGCGACCGTCTTCTCCCGGCGCCTCCACCACCACGGACAGACGGCGGCGCTCGAAATCGAAGGGAATTTCGTCGATCTTCCGATAGCCGGTGACATCGGCCGCTGCCTGCTGAAGGATGGCGGCGTCCAGAGGACTCCGGATTCCCGTCTCGCAGCTCCCGTTGATGTAGGCCAGCGTCAGCGCCCGCGGCGAGGCCGCGCCGACGGCATCCACCGATTGATCGAACTGCATCACCCCGCCGGTGAGCGTGCCCGTCTTGTCGCTGCAGAGAATGTCGATGCTGCCGAAGTTCTGGATGGCGGGTAGATGCTTGACGATCACCTGCTCGCGCGCCATCCGCAGGGCCCCCTGCGCGAGCGTGACGGAACTGATCATCGGCAGGAATTCCGGCGTGAGACCGACGCCCAGCGCCACGGCGAACAGCAGCGATTCGAAGGCGTCGTGCTTGAACGCGATGCCCGTGAGCAGGATGAAGAGGACCAATCCGACGGTCGTTCGAAGAATCAGCAGGCTGAATCGCCGCAGACCCCGCTCGAATTCCGTGTCCGGAACGCGGCTCCCCAGCCGTACGGCGATGTCACCGAACACGGTTTTCGGACCGGTCGCGAGGGCCAGCGCCGTTCCGGTGCCGCTGACGACCGACGTCCCCAGAAACACCCGGTCGGGCGCGTTGGGGTCGGCCGCCGCGTCAGGACCGGCGGCGGCAGCCGCGACTTTGTCGACCGGCAGGGATTCGCCTGTCAGCATCGATTGCTGAACGGACAGGTCCCGCGACTCGAGCAGCCGTGCGTCGGCGGGCACCAGATCGCCGGCCGACAGGCGGAACACATCGCCCGGCACGACGTTCCGCAAGGGCGTCTCGAGCCAGGCCCCGTCACGGAGCACCGTGGCGGTCGGGATGACCGACGAGCGGAGCCGTTCGACGGCCTGCTGGGAACGGTACGATTGCCAGAAGTTGACAGTGACCCCCAGCACCACCATGGTCACGATGATGAGCGCGTCGATCTGCTGACCGAGCGACCCGGCGATCGCGCTCGCCACGAGGAGGATGATGACGAGGGGATTCGCGAAGAGGCGCAGCAGCTGAGCGGCGGCGGACGGCCGCCGGACCGGCACGGGCTCGTTCGGGCCGTACTCCGCGAGGCGACGGGCCGCCTCGACGCCGGTCAATCCGGGTTCTGTCATCGCCTCAGCAGAGACGCACGCCACAGGGGGCCGCAGGTCGATGGTGCTCCTGCGCGATGGCCGCGGCGGTCAGTCGGACGCGTGCATGGAGTCTGGCTCGCGACGCGCCGGTTCAGGCGTCGCAGGACGCCTGAGCCAGCGCACCTGTCGCGGTACCGGCCTCACGCGCAGCAGCTCTGCGCCTTCCCATCGTGATGCTCGGCCCCCAGCAGGACCGCGTGAGTCCTGGCCACCACGTCGCGCGCGCCGTGGGCGATGACCACGAACTTGCCGGCCTTGATCTGCGTCTCGTAGCTGAGGACGCTGTCCCTGGGAATCCCGATGCTGACCAGTCCGGCGCCGATCGCCCCCAGCCCCCCGACGACCGTCGCGCTTTCGAGCGCGCCGACGATCCAGGCGACGAGCGGCCCGGCCGCGAAGAGCGGGCCGATGCCGGGAAGGACGAACAGGGCCGAGCCGAAGAGCATCCCCCAGAGTCCACCCCAGAACGCGCCCGTCTTGCCCCACGCCATCATCCGATCGCCGGCGTTGTAGTACCCGACCACGCCTTCTTCCGTGGAATAGTCCTTGCCGACGATGGAGAGCTTCTTCATGTCGAAGCCGGACGTGGCCAGCGTGCGGACGGCCTTCTCGGCGTCGCCGTGGCTGTCGTAGACGGCCACGACAGTGCCATGCTCCGAGCTCTCCGATAGGGTTGGCGTTTCCGATGCGACGGTGACGTTTCCTGCCATGATGCCTCTTCTCTTCCGGGAACGGGCGGATCGCGTGCTCGACGGCCACGATGACGATCGCACCACCTCCACCACCCTATCCGGTGGTGACAGGGCCGGCTGTCCCGAACAACACAGACACCGGCCGCGAGTGGCCGGTCGTGCGCACCACGGTCAGGAGAGAGAGGCTCGGGTACGTGTTCGCCGTCACGGGCGTACCGCAGAGCGTGTCAGACGGGACGGGCAGCGCGCTCGCTGGCGGCGGCCGCCGATCGTGGCGGCTTCTGGGCGCGGTCAGCTGCGGTGGCCGTTCGCCCACCGGTCCTCGCTCCTGCGCTCATGACGCCTTGTCCCGTGGACGCCGCGGCACGGAAATCTCCAAGCAGGAGGAGGTCGGATGCCCCGTCGGTCAACCACGCACACGCGCCCTCGCGCTTCGCAAAGCTGACGGCCTCGGCGATCGCCCGCGCCTGCGTGCGCACCAGATATTGGTCGACACCGGGACAGGCGCGCAGGAC
>DATLRO010000006.1:0-32749 GCA_035534615.1 Vicinamibacterales bacterium | reverse complement strand
GCACCGAGTACTACGCGTACTACCACTGCCGCGGTGGGTGCCGTGCCGTGAACGTCAGCAAGGCGAAGCTCGAAGGACTGTTCGTCGACGAGCTCACGCGGTTGCAGCCGACGACCGGGTTCATGCGGTTAGTGAAGGACCGTGTCCTCCATGCTTGGCGCGAGCTGAGAGACGACGCTCAGGAACGTGTGGCCGCGATCGAGCGAAAGCAAAAAACGGTTCGCGAAAAGCTCGACCGTTTAGACGAGGCGTTCCTCTACGAGCGCTCGATCGACATGGACACGTACGAGCGCCACCGCGACAAGCTTCGCGAGGAGCTCACGCTCACGCAGGTGGACCGACACGCCACGGAGCTGGAGGAACTCGACGTAGAGGGCATCCTGGCCTTCGCAGACCGGATTCTTCCCAGCGCCGCGAGTCTCTGGGTGCAGTCATCGCTCAATCAGAAGCAGCGGCTGCAGCAGCTCTTCTTCCCCGACGGCGTGCGCTTCAACGGAGAGAGGCTTGTTGGAGCCGGTACAACCCTACCGGTCTTCAACTACTTGGCCCCGGTTTCTGAGGGGAGACGAAGGTTGGTGGACCAGACGGGATTCGAACCCGTGACCTCGTGAATGCCATTCACGCGCGCTCCCAACTGCGCCACTGGCCCACTCGTCAGACACGAGGCAAGACCCTTATCTTAGCCGGCCTCGCGGAGGTGGGTCAATCATCGCGCCCGCCTGGCGCCGGTCAGTACTGCTCGAACATCCGCTGAATGACCGCCGGATCGTGGGTCTTCGTGAGGGCCAGCATCAGGAGGATCCGGGCTTTGACCGGCGCGAGGTCCTCGCCGGCGATGAAGTCGTCGAATTCCGGCGGCGTGAGCCCCGCCAGCGGCCCGCGGGACGGCACGGCCCGCGGGGACCGGAACGGCGCAATCCGGCCGCTGCCGGTCCGCGTCGTCATCACGACGACCACGCCGTGCTCGAGCGCGTAGGCAATCCCATCCAGCTGGGTGCCGCTCGTCGCCCCGGCGCCCGCCCCGGCGATCACGAGGCCGCGCGCCCCCAGGTCGACGGCCGCCTTGATGAGATCGCCCGAGGCGCCCTGGTAGACCCAGAGCACGTCCACGCGCGGCAGCGCCGTCAGCGTCGAGCCGTCGAACTCGCTCTGCGCCGTGTGGCGCTGCAGGACGGTCCGGGAGAACGTGACCCGATCGCGATCGACGTACCCCAGCACGCCGTATCCGCGAGCCTGGAACGTCTCGAGCCGCAGCGCGTCGGTCTTGGTGACATCGCGGGCCGCGTTGATCTCGTCGTTCAGGACGACCAGCACCCCTTTGCCGCGCGCCTCCGGGTCGGCGGCCACCCGGAACGCGTCCAGCAGGTTCGCCGCCCCCTCGTAGCCGAGCGTGCTCGGATTCCGCATCGACCCGACGACGACGACCGGCTTGTCGCTGTGGACCGTGAGGTCGAGGAAGTACGCGAGCTCCTCGAGCGTGTCGGTGCCGCTCGTCACGACGATGCCGGCCAGTCCGGGATCCGTGCGAAACAGCTCGTTGATCCGGCGGGTCAGGCCGACCCACTGGTCCAGCGTGAGATAGCTGCTGGCCAGGTTGGAGTACTGCTCGTATTCCGGCGTGACGTACCGGTCGAGACCGGGAATCAGCTCGACGAGCTGGGCGGCGGTGAGCCGGCCGCCGGCCCTGTTGGAAATCGTCCCGCCGGTCGCGAGCAGCCGCACGCGGGGCGGCGCGGGTGGCTGCGCCTGCGCCATCGCCGGCAGCCAGAGGATGCAGGCCAGCAGCAGCCAGGGCAGGCGGCGCCGGGCGCGGTGCGACACGGGGCGGCCTCTCATCTCATCGTCCCGTTGCCTGGTAGGCGCGGCTCAGCCAGTTGCACAGCTGCCGGGCCGCCTCCTCGGGGGTCGCGCCGTAGAACGGCATGAGGGCGGTCGGCATGCCGGGGATCCGCACCAGGCAGGCGCGCCACCGATCAGCCGCGACCGGCGCGGCCTCGATGAGGTATTCGCGCCCGCCGATCGATTCCGTAAATTGACGTACGTACGTGTTCACGATGGTTCCGGGACGAAGCGCAGCACTGTCCGTGTGATGGCGACTGATTCTACGCGGGTGACTGGGAAGATCAAGCGAAACGACCGACGAAACGTCGATCCACAGGTGGAAAGCGCCACGAAACGCCGCGCATTTCGAGAGAAAAATAATCTGCTCCTCACGATGTCCACAGCATTTTCACGATTCATCCACATGTTTTCCACAGCGGGCGGCGACGCGCCGGCGGCCGAGCCGTGCGCGCGTGCGGCCGGGCCGCCGGCTTGACTGCCATCAGGCCCCACACTACGCTTGGCTCTTCATGTGCAGCGGCGTTCTCTCGCGTGCCTGCTCATTGCCGCGCCGGGCCGTCCTCTGCTTCCGCCTCAGCGCGCTGCTCCTCTGTGGAGTGGCCGTGGCGGTCCCCGTCGCGGTCCGTGCGGCCCCTGGCCGGCCGGCCGCCGCCGCGCCGTCGGCGGCGACGGCCCCGACGCTCTTCCGGATCTTTCTGCAGAAGGGGCTCCCGCTCGTCAGCTACGGAGAGTTCGCCCGCGTCGGCGGCCGCGTGGTCTTCGAGATGCCGGTCGGCGGCGCGGCGAGTCATCCGGACCTCCGCCTCGTCGATATCCCGGCCGGCGCCGTCGACTGGCCGCGCACGGATCGGTACGCGGCGTCGATCCGCTATCTCCATTACAAGGAGACGCGCGGCGACCTCGACTACGACCGGCTGACGTCCCGGGTCGCGCAGGGGATCAACGCCATGACGCGGATGACCGACCCGGCCGCGCGGCTGAAGCAGGCCGAAGCCATCCGTCGCCTGGTGGCCGACTGGCCGCGCGAGCACTACGGCTACCGCGCGAATGACGTTCGCGACATTCTCGATCTCCTCGACGAAACGATCGCCGGCCTGCGGGCGCGCGCGGGCGGGCGGCCGTTCTCGCTGAGCCTGGTCGCCGGCGTGGCTCCGCCGCCGGTCGTGCCGGTGCTGCCGCCGCCGACGCCCAAGGACGCCATCGAGGAGGTGCTGACGGCCGCGCGGCTGAGCGACACGGCGACCGATCGGATGTCGCTGCTGCGGCTGGCCGTCAGGCGGCTCGACGCCGGGCAGGCGTCACTCCCGCCCACGTGGGCCCGGACGACGCGGCGCCAGGCGCAGGAGGCGCTCGACGCCGAGATCCGCTGGCAGCGGGACTACCGCGACCTGGTCCGATCCACCGTGGCGGCGGCGACCGTCCGCGCGCGGCAGGCCGATGTCCTGGGCGTGGAAGCCTTGCTCGCACAGGTCCGGCGCGAGGACGCGAGGTGGGGGCACCAGCGCCCGGACGAAATCAGCGCGCTCGTCGAGACGCTGCAGGCCAGACTGCAGGCCGCGCGCCGCCTGAAGCTCGCGCGCGACCGCTGGACGCTCGAGCTGGTCGCGTTCAAGGAGTACCGCCGCGAAGTCGGCGGCGTGCTGGACACGCTCGACCGCGCGCGACGCGCGCTCGACGCCATCAAGGCGCTCGCCGGGCCGGACGTGCTGACGCTCGGGCCGCTGCGGCGGCGGCTGGCCGGCGCGCTGCGGCGTCTCAGCGTGATCGAGCCGCCGCCGGCCATGCGGCAGGTCCAGGCGCTCCTGACGAGCGCGGTCCGGCTGGCCGAGCAGGCGGCCGCCATCCGGCTGGAGGCGGCGACGTCGGGCAGGCTGTCGCGCGCCTGGAACGCCTCGTCCGCGGCCGCCGGCGCACTGATGCTCGCCGACCAGGCACGCCGCCAGATGCACGCGCTGTTCGAGCCCCCGCCCGACCTCGGACTCAAGTGATCACCCCGCGCCGCACGCGGCTCATCAGAGTCCCCGACCTCCGCGCCTTTCAACGCGTGATTGCCGCGCTCGTCGCCGGACCGGCCCTCGAGGAGGTCCGCGGCTGCGCTGTCCTGGTGCCGAGCCGCGGGGCGGCGCGCCAGCTCCGCCGCACGATCGAAAACGTCGTGCTGGGCCTGTCGCCCGGCGCGGACGAGGCCCCCGACCGGCCGCGCGCGCTGCTGCTGCCCGACCTGCTGACGCGCGACGACTGGTACGAGCACCTCCGCCAGCGCCTGCCCGATCCGCCCCGGCGGCTCGACGGGTTCGAGCGTGAGGTGATCCTTGCCGCCGCCGCCCGCCAGGCGGGCGACGACGGCGCGCCGCCTCCCTTCGCGCTCCGCCCGGGACTGATTGCCGCCATGCTCGATCTCTACGATCAGCTGCGACGGCGGCAGGAGACCGTCGAGGCGTTCGATCGGGTCCTCAGCGGCGAGCTGCTGAAGGACGAGAGCGATCGGGGGGCCGAGCGGCTGCTGCGGCAGACCCGGTTCCTGACGGCGACCTACCGGCACTACGAGGCGCGCGTGGCGGCCTCCGGCGCGGTCGACGAGCACGGGCTGCGCGAGCGCCTCATCGCCGAGCCGGCCCGCGATCCGCTCCGCCGCGTCGTCGCCACCACCGGCGACTGGATCGGCGAGATGCCCGGGCTGTGGAAGGCCGATTTCGATCTGCTGACCCGGCTGCCCGGCCTCGAGGCGATCGACGTCGTCGCCACGAGCGAGCTGCTCGCGTCGGGTTTTCACGAGCGGATTCACGAGTGGCTGCCGGACCTCGAGGAAGTGGAGGGACGCACGATCGTCGCCCTGCCGGCCGCGCCCCCGCCGGTGCTGGTGACGCCGCCGGAGGCGGCAACCCGGGGCCGGGCGTTCCTCAGCCGCGATCGTGAAGAGGAGCTGATGGCGCTGGCGCGGCGGCTGAAGGGGGCGCGCCGCGGGATGGGCGCGGCGGGCGCCGCCGGGGAGGTCCCGCCGGCGCTGCTCGACCGGACGGCGGTCGTGTTCCGGCGGCCGCTGCCGTACATCTATCTGGCGCACGGCGTGTTCGGGTCGTCCGGCATCCCGTATCAGACGCTCGACGCGCTGCCGCTGGCGGCCGAGCCGTACGCGGCCGCGCTCGACCTCGTGTTCGCCTTCGTCACCGCGGAGTACACGCGCGAGACGACCATCGCCCTGCTGCGCTCGCCGCATTTCCGCTTCGAGGTCGGCGGGCACCCGGTCGGACGCGGCGCGGTGGCGGCGCTCGATCGCTGGTTCAGCGAGCGCCGCTACCTGGGCGGGCTCGCGGCGCTCGAGCGCCTGGCGGACGCCGGCGCCGGCGAGCCGCCGCCGGGATCGGGAGAGGTGGCGCGCGCGTGGCAGGCGGCGCGCGACGCGGCGGCGGCGCTCGATCCGCTGCGGCGGGCAGCCCCCGGCTCCGCGCACTGCCGGCGGCTGCTCGAGTTCCTGTCGGCGCACGATCGGCCGCCGCGGCCGGACGATCCGCTCCGCGAGCGCCGGTTGCGGACGCGGGCGGCGATCCTGGCCGCCATCGAGGCGCTGACGCACGCCTGCGCCGAGTATGACGACCGGTCCGACACGATCGAGCCGCTGGCGGCCACCATCCGCCGCTGGATCGAGGGCCAGACCTTCGCACCCGGCACCGGCCGCCACGGCCTCCACCTGCTCGACGCTCACGCCGCCCGCTACGCCGACGTCGACGAGATCCACATCGTCGGGCTGGTCGAGGGCGAGTGGCCGGAGCGGCCGCCGCGCAACATCTTCTACCCGCTGTCGCTGCTCGGGCAGCTCCGCTGGCCGTCGGAGAAGGATCGGTTGAGCGCCGCGCGCGCGGCGTTCCACGACCTGCTCCGCCTGCCGCGCGCCCAGGTGTCGGTCTCGGCCTTCCGTCTCGAGGACGACGCCATCGTCGAACCGTCCGTGTTCGTCGACGAGCTGTCGGATGCCGGACTGCCGGTGGTGGAGGCCGCCGCGCCCGGGCCGGTCCGCATTTTTCCGGACGAGGCGCTGGCCGGAGAGCCGGGCGCCACCGACATCGGACGCGTGGGCGACGCGTGGCTCGCCCGGCGCCGCGCGCGCGACGGCTTTGACGCGCCGTCGTTCCACGGGGAGGCGGATCCTCCGGCGCCCCGGCCGTATTCGGTCAGCCGGATCGAGCTGTACCTGTCGTGCCCGTTCAAGTACTTCGCGCAGGTCGTGCTGCGGCTCGAAGAGGAGCCGGAAGACGAGGACGTGCTGGCGCCCCGCACCCAGGGGCGGATCGTGCACGAGGTGTTCCAGATTTTCTACGACCGCTGGGCGGCGGGTGGCGGCGGAGCGGTGACGGCCGGGATGCTCGAGGCGGCCCGCGCGCTGTTCGCCCAGGTGGTGGACGAGCGCCTGGCGGTGCTGCCGGAGACCGACGCCACGTTCCTGCGGGCCAGGCTGCTGGGGACGGCCGCCCGCACCGGGGCGGGCGATGCGGTGTTCCTGATGGAGGCGCGGCGCGACGTCGCCGTCGTCCGCCGGCTGCTGGAGTATCCGCTCGAGGGGGAGTTCGTGTTCGGCACCGCGGCGCGCAGCGCCCGGCGCGTGGCGCTGCGCGGGTACGCCGACCGGGTGGACCTCCTGGAGGACGGCACTTTCCGGTTGATCGACTACAAGCTGAGTCGCGCCCCGGCGACGAACCGGGCGCTGCAGCTGCCGGTGTACAGCCTGTGTATCGAGCAGGCGCTGGCCGGCGCGCCCGATGGTCCGTGGCGGCTCGGCGAAGCGGCCTATCTGGCGTTCGGCGGGGCGCGACAGGCGGCGCCGCCGCTGGCGGCGAACAAGCGCGACCTCCCCCGCAAGCTGGAGGAGGCGCAGGATCGCCTGCTGCAGGCGGTGGAGGGGATCGAGCGGGGCGACTTCCCGCCGCGGCCGGCCGAGCTGCGGCTGTGCACGACGTGTGCGTACGCGTCGATCTGCCGGAAGGATTACGTCACCGACGGGGACGGAGACGAGGATGACTGACGGGCGGCTGCCGTTCGACGAGGCGCCGGGGCCCGCGGCCGCCGCCGGGGCGCTGCCGGACGCCGAGGCGCGCGCGTTCGCCGTCGATCCGACCCGCAATGTCGTGCTGGAAGCGTCGGCCGGCACCGGCAAGACGCGCGTGCTCGTCGATCGCTACGTCAACCTGCTGCGCGAGGGGGTCGACCCCGGGGCGGTGCTGGCGATCACGTTCACCCGCAAGGCGGCCGCCGAGATGCGCGAGCGGATCGTGCGGCGCCTGCGCGAGATGGCCGCCGGCGGCGAGCTGACGAAGGCGCGCTGGCAGGAGCTGCGCACGCACCTCGGCGACATCGCCATCAGCACGATCGACGCGTTCTGCCTGGCGCTGCTGCGCGAGTTCCCGCTCGAGGCGGACGTCGATCCCGGCTTCGACCTGGCGGATGAGACCCAGGTGCCGCGGCTCGTCGGCGAGTCGCTGGATGCGACGCTGCGCATCTGCCGGGCCCAGGCGCGCGAGCACGACGACGTGGCGCTCGTGTTCGCGCAGCTCGGCGAGCCGCGCCTGCGCGACGGGCTGACCATGCTCCTGGCGCGGCGGCTCGTCGCGCCCGACGCGCTCGATCGCTTTCTCGCCGGCAGCCCGCGCGACCTGACGCTCGAGGCGGTCTGCACCCGCACCGCGCGGGCCCTGGGCGACGCGCTGGCGCAGGCGCCGGGCGGCCTGAGCGGCCTGCTCACCGACGGCCCGATCCACGTGCCGGCGTTCCAGGCGCTGGCCGCCGACCTGCACCGCGTGCTCGAGGCGGTCACCCGGCACGACCCCGTGCCGCCCGCGCGGCTCCGGACCGTCATCGACGGCATCCGCGACCTGGTCTTCACCGCCGGCAACACGCCGCGCAAGCGCGTCCAGGGCTCGGCCGACGACTACGCGTCGCCGGCCGCCAGGCGGCGCCACGTCGAGACGGTGCAGGTCCTGGCCGGACCGGTGGGCGAGGTCATCCGGCGCTTCCGGCGCGACCTGAACGTCCTGCTGGCGCGCGGCATCCGCCGGATCTACGTCATTGCCGAGCGGACGTACCGTCGGACGCTCGACGCGCACGCGGTGCTCGACTTCACCGAGGTGTTGTCGCGGGCCCTGGCGCTGCTCGCGCAGATGGACGAGTTCGCCCGCAGCCGGTGGCGGCTCGAATCGCGGTATCACCACGTGCTGGTCGACGAGTTCCAGGACACGAACCGCGCGCAGTGGGATCTCGTGCAGCTCCTCATTCAGTCGTGGGGCGAAGGCCTCGGCCTCGCGTCGACCGGGCCGCTCCTGCCGACGGTGTTCATCGTCGGCGACCGCAAGCAGTCGATCTACGGCTTCCGGGACGCGGACGTCCGCGTGCTGGGGGAGGCGGCCGGCGCCATCGGCGGCCTGCGCCCCGGCGATGATCCCCGCCGGGCCATCTCGGTGAGCTTCCGCGCCGTGCCGGAGCTGCTGGCCTTCGTCAACGACCTGTTCGCGGCGATGCCGGCGCCCGACCGCGGCGACGCGTTCCGCTACGACGAACCCGACCGGTTCCCGGTGGCCGGCGCGACCGGGGCGCGAGAGGCGCTCGGCCTGGCGGTCGCCGACGACCTCGAGGGGTGCGCCGAGGCGGTCGCCGCGGAAATCGCGCGGCTGCTGCGCGACGCGGCCGGCGTGCGCGATCGGGGCACGGGCGTGGCCCGGCCGATCGAGCCGGGCGACATCGCCATCCTCTTCCGCACCCGCGAGACGCATCGGGCGTACGAGAAGGCGCTGGAGCGCCGGCGGATCCCGAGCTACGTCTACAAAGGGCTCGGGTTCTTCGAGAGCGACGAGATCATGGACGTCGTCGCGCTGCTCAGGTACCTCGGCGACCCGCAGTCGGACCTGCGCGCGTCCGCGTTCCTCAGGTCCCGCTTCGTGCGGCTGTCCGATCCGGCCATCGGCCGGCTCGCGCCGCGGATCGCCGGCGCGCTCCTTCACCCCGACATCCGCGACCGGCTGGCGGCCCTGGACCCGGACGATCGCGCGGTGCTCGAGTTGACGCGCGCCTCGGTGCGCGGCTGGCTCGACGCGGCCGACCGCGTGCCGCCGGCCGAGCTGCTCGATCGCATCCTGGCGGAGACGGCCTACGCCTACGAGCTGCGCGGCCCGCGGTGGCCGCAGGCGCGCGAGAACCTGAAGAAACTGCGCGGCCTCGTCCGCCGCATCCAGAACCGCGGCTACGCCACGCTCGCCCGCGTCGCCGATCACCTCGACGTGCTGTCGGCGGGCGACGAGTCGAACGCGATCGTCGACGCCGTGAACGCCGTGAATCTCATGACCGTGCACGCGGCGAAGGGACTCGAGTTCCCGGTGGTCTTCCTCGTCAACCTGGGGAAGGGGTCCGGCGGACGCACGCCCGGTCTCCGCATCGTCGCCGACGACGGCGCGGGGGCGGCCTCGGTCGCCGTCGGCGAAGGCGGGGAGGATCTGGACGAGGAGATCAAGGCACGCGACCGGGAGGAGACGAAGCGGCTGCTGTACGTGGCCGTGACGCGGGCGCGCGATCGGCTCTACCTGTCCACGGTCGTCCGGCCCGGCGGCCGGTCGGCGTGGGCGCGCGGCAGTCTCGGCAGCGTCCTGGCGCCCGACGTCCAGCGCCTGTTCGACGAGGCGGCGGAGATCGCCCGGAACGGCGGCGCGCGCGTCATCTGGACGCCGCCGGCCGGCGGCCACCCGCACGCGTTCCGCCTGTGCCCGCCGCCGCCCGCCGGCGCCCCGATCGACGCGCTCGCCGGTGCCGCCGCTGCCGGGCCGTCGCCGATCGATCTGACGCCGCTGGCCGATCGCGACCTGCTCGAGCGGGTGCCGGTCACGGCGCATCTGGCCGGCCGGGAGCCTGACGCGGCCGGCGCGCGGCGATTCGAGGCCGAGCCCGAGTACCTGGTGGCCGGCACGCTGGTGCACCGGCTGCTGCAGTTTGCCGGACCGCCGGAAGACGACGCCGGCGATCCGGAGCGGCAGCGCCAGCGGGCGTTCGCCCTGCTGCGTCCGGAAGAACGGGTCGATCTCGAGGAGCCCGGGGCGGTCGTCGACCGCGCCGTCGCCACGTTCGAGGCGATCCGGACGCGGCCCGACGTCGCCGGTCCTGCGGCGGCCGGCCGCGTATTCGACGAGGTGCCGTTCTCGCTCCGTGTCGGACCGCTGCTGCTGGTCCGCGGCGCGATCGACCGGCTCGTCTACGGGCCCGGCCATGCGGTGACCGTGCTGGAGTTCAAGACCGGCCGGCCCAGGCCGGAGCACCGCGCACAGCTCGAGCTCTACCTGGCAGCGATCCGGGCGCTGTGGCCCGATGCCGCGGTCGAGGGCGACGTCATCTATCCATGACGCGAAGCGACCCGGACGCCAGCCGGCGTTGGCGCCACCTCGGCATGTGCTGACCGCGTCTGGACGGCCGGTTGAGCTCCCCTGGTCTGACGCACGAAACCTGACCGCTGGACGCAACCGCGAGAGCAACCCGGCCGTCTAACCACGTAGGCACTCGAACGCCGCCGGGGTCCGGGGCGGAGCCCCGACAAGAACGAAAACGCGGCGCACAGCGCCGCCGCGACGGTGCGGAGCGGGGCGAAGGGGCCCCGCGAGCGCCGGAGCCAGGGTCCGGGGCGGAGCCCCGGTTTAAGATGAACTTCGAACTGCTTGCGCTCGAATCGCTGCCGTGCGGCTGTGTGGCGGGGGATTTCCGCGCCTGGCCGATGGACGTGGAAATCATCTCCATCGAAGCCAAGGGACCGCACTGCACGCTCCAGGGGCATGCGATCGGCGAGACGCTCGACATGGGCGCGCTGGCCGACACGGAGGCGATCGAGGCGGCCGGTCTCGAGGATCTCCTTGCGGACCGCGAGGCGGACGAACTGATGAGCTGAAGACCGGTCCGGGCGGATCAGCGCGGACGGCCCGCCAGGGCCGTTGCGGCCCAGGCCCGTGCCCGTTTTTCGGCCTCCTTGCGGGTCTCTGCCACCAGCACGACCGACGCCTCCGGCTTGCCGTCGCTGTGCCGCGGAATCCACGCAATCCAGTGCGGACCGTGCGGTTCACTCCGGATTTCGAGCTGGTCGGTCGTCGGCGGGGTCGAGTCTTTCATGGTCGGGCTCCCGATCTCGAAGGGCTCATGAGCTGGGGGGGGGACCCGGCCGTCCCGTGTCAATGAATTGTCGCACGAGAATGCGGTCGGTCCCGGACGGAGTGCATCGGACCGGAAGATCCAATTGCGTCCACCCGACCCATCCCGTACAATCGACTGTTTGGAAGTGCTGGTATGGATTTCACTGAAACGAGGGGTGGAGGAGTGGCTCTGACCTGTCCCAGTTGTGGCAACGACCGGAATTTTCTGGTCAAAACCCTGCAGATGCACGTCGTGCACCTGGAAGACTCGCGCGTCGAGGTGTCCGAGGAGAGCCGTCCGGCCGTCCTCGAGGTGCTGTGTGATGAATGCGAGACGGCCCTCAATTTCGAGGAATTCGAGGACACGCTCCGGCGTGAGGTGCTGCTGACGATCGGCGCGCGATAACGCGTCGCGCCGCAGCCGGACCCGGCTGCCGCGCGTTCCGCCATCGGCGCCTTTCCACCCACATCCGGCCCCCTCCCGCTCAGATCGGCCGCGCGAGCCCGGCGACGCGATGCGCTGTCAGGGCCGGGCGGCGGGTTCGTCGGTCTCCTCGAAGTAGTCGCAGTCCGGGCAGCGCCATTCCCTCAGCGTGCGGGGGATGGTCTGGCCGGTCCCGGGGATGGACTCGACTGTCTGCGCTTCGTGCAGGCGCATCCGTTCGCCGCACAGCGGACATTCCTTCGTCTCCGGCATGGTGCTGCTCCGCGACGGGCGGCAGCCGGCGTACGGTTGCCGCCTCTGCCTTGACAACGGCCGGTGCGCTTCCTATCGTACCCTCGAACGTACCGCGCGTCGCGCGGGGACTTCCGCCGTGGACCGACGACGCCCGCTCGTGCCGCGCGGCCGGCCGGCGGGGCGTGGCCCCGGCGCGTCAGGGTGGGCCCGCGCGTCGACCGCCTGCAGGCAGAAGAGTCGTGAGCGAACAACAGGATCCGCGCAACTTCAACGTGCGGTGGGTGGCCGAACGGCGGCCGGTGGCGGAGTCTGCCATCGGGCGCGACTGGTTCGCCGACGAAGTCGCGGTCGACTTCCCGTCGGTCGGCACCGTGGTCGAGCGGATGCGCGAGACGTTCTTCGGGCGGGGGGAGGGCGACACGCTGCGCACGGACCTGCAGATCTCGGTGCGCGAGGCGCGCGACGGCGTCGTCGTGCCGCTGAGCGTGCCGGTGCGCCGGACCTGCGATCCGTGCGGCGGGCGCGGCGAGACCTGGACCGAGTGCTGTCCGGCCTGCCGCGGCACCGGCCACGCCCTCGAGCGCCGCCGCGTCCGGCTGTCGGTGCCGCCCGGGGTCGGCGACGGCGCCCGCTTCCGTTTCCGCCTCTGCACGCCGTCTGCGCCGGCCACCCGCGTCGAAGTGCGCGTCACCGTCCGGTAGCGCCCGCGCCGGGAGCCGAGCCAGGACCATGAACCCCGCCGCGCGCGCCTCCCTCGCCGGCGCCCGCCCGCGCCTGCCGGACCGTCCATGAAGCGTCACGTCGATTTTCTCGGCGCACTGTGCGTCGTCTGGGGCGCCCTGACCGTCCTCATCGGTCTGGCCACGCTGGCGCTCGGCGTCGGCGCCGCCGCGCTGGCCCTGTCGGCACATGAGGCGGTCCCGGGCGGCCGCATGGCGGCCGAGCTGGCGGCCGGGCTGTTCACCGGGCTGGCGGTGCTGTCGCTGGCGTGGGGAACGGCGCACGTCGCCGGCGGCCTCGCCCTCCCTCGCCGGCGGCGGTGGGCGCGCCCGGCCTGTCTCGCGCTCCTGGCGACGGATCTGATTCTGCTGCCCTACGGGACCGCGCTCGGCGCCTACGGCTTGTGGGTGCTGCTGCACGACGAGGTGCGGCGGCACTTCGAACCGGCACGGGTCTGAACGGGCCCCGGCCTCGATGCCCGTCCGGCGGCCGGTCCACGGTGCCGATGGGCGTCCACGACCCGCAGCGGGCCACCCGCGTCAGCGCGCCACCCGCCGCGCAGCCGGCCGCCTTTCTTGCCAGCCGGCCGCAAAAGCCGCTAAGCTGACTTGGATCGGCCTCTTCCGGGTGAATATGACTACTGCAGCAGTGAATCAGGCGACCGTCCTCGAGGCCCTCAAGGCCGTCAAGGATCCCGACTTGCACCGTGACATCGTCAGCCTGGGGTTCGTGAAGGACCTGCGGATCGACGGCGGCCAGGTGGCGTTCACCATCGAGCTGACGACCCCCGCGTGCCCCGTCCGCGATCAGATGCGCGATCAGGCGCAGGCGGTGGTGCGCGACCTGCCCGGAGTGACCGGTGTCGACGTGCAGATGACGGCGAGCGTCCGGACGGCGGCGAGCCCGGCGGCGGGCCGCGCGCCGATCGAGGGGGTCAAGAACGTCATCGCGGTCGGCGCGGGCAAGGGCGGGGTCGGCAAGACCACGGTGGCGGTGAATCTCGCGCTGGCGCTTGTGCGCGCCGGCAGCCGCGTGGGCATGGTCGACGGCGACATCTACGGCCCGAACGTGCCGATCATGCTCGGCGTGCAGACGCAGCTGACGACCGACGGGCAGAAGATCGTGCCGGCCGAGCAGTACGGCCTGCAGGTCGTCTCGATGGGCTTTCTGACCGGCGACGACGCGCCGGTCATCTGGCGCGGGCCGATGCTGCACGGGGCGCTGCAGCAGTTCTTCCGCGAGGTGCGCTGGCTGGACCTGGACTACCTCATCGTGGACATGCCGCCCGGCACCGGCGACGTGGCGCTGACCCTGAGCCAGACGGTGCCGGTGGCTGGCGCCATCGTGGTGACGACGCCGCAGAAGGTGTCGGTGGCCGACACGCGCCGGGCGGTGCGGATGTACCAGAAGCTGAACATCCCGACGCTCGGGCTCATCGAGAACATGAGCTACTTCGTCTGCCCGTCCTGCCGGCATGAAAGCGACATCTTCGGCCGGGGCGGGGGTGAGGAGCTGGCGTCGGCGATGGAGGTGCCGTTTCTCGGGCGGATCCCGATCTACCAGCCGATCCGCGAAGGGGGCGACACCGGGGTGCCGCTGCTCATCGGCGAGCCCGATTCGCCGGCGGCGCGGGCGTTCATCGACGCGGCGGCGCGCGCGGCCGCGCAGGTGTCGATCGCGAGCTACAGCCGGCCGACGATCCCCCTCACGCGCGCATAGGTCGGCGCGGCGGCCCGGTTGTGCACTCCGCCCGCGGGCCGCGCGGGCGCGTCATCCGTGACGGAGCGACGGGCACACGATGAGGATTCCGTACACCAAACACGTCCTCGACAACGGGCTGCAGGTGCTGGTCCACGAGGACCGCAACTGTCCGATCGCGGCGGTCAATCTCTGGTACCACGTCGGCTCGAAGAACGAGCGGCCCGGGCACACCGGCTTCGCGCACCTGTTCGAGCACCTGATGTTCGAAGGGTCGCAGCACTACGATCGCGGGTACTTCCAGCCGCTCCAGGAAGCGGGCGGGACGCTCAACGGATCGACGAACGCCGACCGGACCAACTACTGGGAGGTCGTGCCGTCCAACACGCTGGAACTGGCGCTGTGGATGGAGTCCGACCGGATGGGCTACCTGCTCCCGGCGCTCACCGAGGCCAAGTTCGCCACCCAGCGCGACGTCGTGCTGAACGAGCGGCGGCAGAACTACGAGAACCGGCCGTACGGCATGGCGGCCATGGCGATTCTCGCGGCGCTCTATCCGCCGGACCACCCCTACCACTGGTCGACCATCGGCGAGGTGCCGGACCTGCACGCGGCGACGCTGGCGCAGGCGCACGAGTTCTTCCGCGCCTACTACCATCCGGGCAACGCGTCGCTGGTCATCGCCGGCGACGTCGACACGGAGGCGACCCTGGCGCTCGTCCGGGCGTACTTCGGCGGGATTCCGCCCGGTCCGCCGGTCGCCGCGGTCGGCGCGGCGGCGCCCGCCGACCGGGAAGTCCGGCTGGTGCTCGAGGACCGGGTGGAGCTGCCGCGCCTGTATCTCAACTGGCACTCGCCGGCGATGTTCAGCCACGGCGACGCCGAGATGGATCTGCTGTCGGACCTGCTGGCCAACGGCAAGACCTCGCGGCTCTACCGGCAGCTCGTGTACGAACGCCAGGCGGCCACCGACGTGGCGGCGATGCAGAACTCCCGGGAGCTGTGCGGCTTCTTCCAGGTCATCGCGACGCCGGTGCCGGGCGTCGGCCTGGGCGAGCTCGAGGAGGCGATCTCGGGCGAGATCGACCGGATCATCGACAGCGGTCCGCTCGAGAGCGAGATCGAGCGCAGCCGCGCCCAGGTCGAAGCGAACTTCGTGTACCGGCTGCAGACGGTCGGCGGCTTCGGGGGCAAGTCGGACCAGCTCAACGCGTACAACGTCTTCCTCGGCGACCCCGACTACTTCGACCGCGATCTGGCGCAGTACCTCCGGATCGGATGCGCCGACCTTCAGGCGGCCGCGTCGCGGTACCTGTCGCGCGCGCGGCGCGTGACGCTCAGCGTCGTGCCGGCCGGCCGCCCGGACCTCGCGGTGGCCGATTCCCTGCCCGTGGAGGTCTCGTGATCGCCGATCGCTCGCGGCTGCCCGCGGCTGGCGCGGCCGCGAGCGTGCGGCTCCCGGCCATCCACAAGACCAGGCTGCCGAACGGCCTCGCCGTCTGGACCGTCGAGCACCGCAACGTGCCGGTGGTGTGCTGCCTGCTCGTGGTGCCGGCCGGATCCGCGCAGGACCCGCCCGGGCTCGACGGGCTCGCCTCGCTCGCCGGCGACATGCTCGACGAGGGGACCGGCGATCTGTCCGCGCTGGGCGTGTCCGATCGGCTGGCCCGCCTCGGCGCGCAGTTCGAGACGGAGATCGGCGTCGACGCCACGCTCGTCGCGCTCACGACGCTGTCGCACTCGCTGGCGCGGGGCCTCGCGCTGCTCGCCGACATGACCGTCCGCCCGCGGCTGGCGGCGGAGGACTTCGACCGCGTCCGCCGGCTGCGCCTGCACCGCCTCACGCAGCTGCGGGACCTGCCGCCCTTCCTCGCCGAGCGGGCGTTCGCCCGCTGGATCTACGGCAGCCATCCCTACGGACACATGCCGCTCGGGGCCGAGCCGACGCTGCAGCGGATGACCGTGGACGACGTCCGCCGGTACCACCGGCGGGTGTTCGTGCCGGACGGCTCGACGCTGATCGTCGTCGGCGACGGCACGCACGACGCCCTGGCGGCCGCGGTCGCCGAGGCGTTCGGCGGCTGGCAGGCGGCGGGCGACGGCCACGTCCCGGTCGATCTCCCCGAGCCGCCGGACCGGCTGCCGTCCGGGCGGGTGGCGCTGGTGAACCGGCCCGGCGCCGCGCAGTCGGAGCTCCGCATCGGGCAGGTGGCGGTCGCGCGCGATACGCCCGACTACCACGCGCTGCTCGTGCTGAACACCGTGCTCGGCGGCCAGTTCATCAGCCGGATCAATATGAACCTCCGGCAGGCGAAGGGCTTCACCTACGGCGCCCGCACGGTCTTCGATTTCCGGCGCCACCGCGGGCCGTTCGTCTTCCTGACGAGCGTGAAGAGCAGCGTGACCGGCGAGGCGCTGCGCGAAGCGATGGCCGAGATCGAGGCGATCCGCGGCGGGCGGCCCGCCACGCCGGAGGAAGTCCGCACGGCCGCCGCGGCCCTCACGCTGGGGTACGGCCGCAACTTCGAGACGGCGCCGCAGGTGGCGCAGGCCCTGTCGCAGCTCGCCCTGTACGGGCTGCCGGACGACTACTTCGAGCAGTTCGTGCCGCGGGTGGTCGCCGTGACCGCGCCCGAGGTCCTGCGCGTCGCGCAGCAGCACCTCGATCCCGACCGGATGGCCCTGCTCGTCGTCGGCGATCGCGCGGTGGTCGAGCCGGCGCTGGCGGCGCTGCCGTACGGGGCGCCGACGATCCTGCCGGCCGACTGACCGGCCGGATCGCCCCGCGGCCCGCAGGATGTGTGCAGTGGTCGCGCACGGCCGGGCGGCGTGACGTATGCTCGCGTCATCGTCGGCGCTCCACGCCGGATATTTTTCTCATGAGCGAACAGGACTCCCGGACACAGCACGTGCACCTCTCCCTCGAGCGGGGCTACGAGATCATCGCCTCGTTTCCCGAGACCCCCGCCCTCCCGTCGCTGCGGCTCGACGAACCGCCGCCGCTCGGCGCCGGACAGGGGCCGAATGCCGCGGCCGTCCTGGCCGCCGCCGTCGGCGACTGCCTGTCGGCCAGCCTCCTGTTCTGCCTGCGCAAGGCGCGGGTCGACGTCACGCGGCTGGAGACCGACGTCGCGGTGCACCTCGGGCGCACCGAGACCGGCCGGCTGCGCATCACCGGCATCGACGTCGAGCTGTCGCCCGCGGTGACCGGCGATGCGTCGCGGTTTCAGCGGTGCGAGGAGCTGTTCGAGGATTTCTGCCCGGTCACGCAGAGCGTGCGCCTGGGGATCGCCGTGAACGTGACGGTGCGGCGCCCGGGCAGGGACGCCGGCTGACGGCCGGCGCGGCGCCGCCCGCTCCGCGGCGGCGCCGGACGCAGGAGCGGGACGCGCGGAGCGGCGTGCCGGGCGGAACCAGGAGGTCTCGATGGACAGCGCGCTCGTCGTCGACCGGCTCCAGTTCGCGTTCACCGTCACCTATCACTACCTCTTCCCTCAGCTGACGATGGGGCTGGCGCTCCTCATCGTGATCCTCAAGACGCTGGCGCTCCGCACCGGGGACGAGCGGTACAACGACGCCGCCCGGTTCTGGGGGCGCATCTTCGGCATCAACTTCGCGTTCGGGGTCGTCACCGGCATCCCGATGGAATTCCAGTTCGGCACGAACTGGGCGGTCTTCTCCCGGTACGCCGGCGGCGTGATCGGACAGACGCTGGCCATGGAGGGGATGTTCGCGTTCTTCCTCGAATCGTCCTTCCTCGGCCTGTTCCTGTACGGCGAAAAGCGGCTGGGACGCCGCGGCCACTGGGTCGCGGCGCTGCTCGTGTTCGTCGGCTCGTGGCTGTCCGGCTACTTCATCGTGGCGACCGACGCGTGGATGCAGCACCCGGTCGCGCTGCAGGCGATGCCGGACGGCACCGTCCAGCTCGCGAGCTTCTGGGCGCTCGTCACCAATCGATGGGCGCTGTGGCAGTACGCCCACACGATGGGGGGCGCCGTCGTGACCGGCGCGGTCGTCATGGCGTCGGTCGGGGCCTTCTACGTCCTCTCCGGACGCGCCGTCGACCACGGGCGGCTGTTCCTGACGGTCGGCGTGACGGCGGGATGCCTGTGCTCGCTGCTGCAGCTGTATCCGACCGGCGATCGGCAGGGGCTGATGATCACCGAGCACCAGCCGGCCACGCTGGCGGCCATGGAGGCGGTGTTCCAGACCGGCGCCGGCGCGCCCCTCGTGCTCATCGGCCAGCCGAACATGGAGACCGGGCAGCTGGACAACCCGATCTCGCTGCCCCGCGTGCTCAGCTTCCTGACGTATCACCGGTGGGACGCGGAGGTGAAGGGGCTCGACGCGTTCCCGGCCGACGCGCGGCCGGACAACGTGCCGCTGCTGTACTACGCGTACCACATCATGGTCGGCCTCGGCACGATCATGATCGCGGTCCTGCTGGTGGCGCTCGCCCTGCTGTGGCGCGGCGCGCTGTTCCGGGCCCGCTGGATGCTCTGGATCCTCATGCTGCTGCTGCCGTTCCCCTACATCGCGAACACGGCCGGCTGGCTGACGGCGGAAATCGGCCGGCAGCCGTGGCTCGTCTACGGCCTGCTGCGGACCAGCCAGGGGATGTCGCCGGCCGTCTCCGCCGGCAACGGCCTGTTCACGCTGCTCGGCTTCATGGGGATGTACACGGTGCTGACCGTCGTGTTCCTGTTCCTGCTCCGCCGCGAAATCGAGCACGGCCCGGGGCCGCGCGCGACCGCGGAGGCCGCGCACTGAGTGGGAGGCGCAGAGATGGCGACCCTCTGGTTCGTGCTCGTCGCGCTGATGCTCGTCGCGTACTCGATTCTGGACGGCCTCGATCTCGGGGCCGGCACCGTCCACTGGCTCGTCGGCCGGACCAGCGACGAGCGGCGGCTGGTCCTCCGGACGATCGGCCCGGTCTGGGACGGCAACGAGGTCTGGCTGCTCGCGGCGGGCGGCACGCTCTACTTCGCGTTTCCCGCCCTCTATGCGTCGAGCTTCAGCGGCTTCTACCTGCCGCTGATGATGGTGCTGTGGCTGCTCATGCTGCGCGGCATCAGCATCGAGATCCGCGCGCACGTCGACGAGCCGCTGTGGCACAGCTTCTACGACGCCGTCTTCACGCTGTCGAGCGCGCTGCTCGCCATCTTTCTGGGCGCGGCGCTCGGCAACGTCATCCGCGGCGTGCCGCTCGACGCCGCCGGGTACTTCTTCGAGCCGCTCTGGACGACCTTCACGGTGTCGCCGCAGCCGGGCGTCCTCGACTGGTACACCGTGCTCATCGGCGTGATGTCGTTCGCCACGCTCGCGAACCACGGGGCGCTGTGGCTGACCGCGAAGACCGAAGAGCCGCTCCGCGGCCGCGCGCACGCCCTGGCCGGCGCGCTCTGGTGGGCGGTCGCGCTCCTGACGCTCGTCGGCCTCGCGGCGACCCTGGCCGTCCGCCCGGCGATCCTCGACAATTACCGGCGGTGGTGGCCCGGCTGGCTGATTCCAGTCGTCGTCGTCGCCGGCCTGGCGGGGATGGCGGTCTACCGGCGCCGGAATCGGGACCTCGCCGCCTTCCTCGCGTCATCCCTGTACATCGCCGGCATGCTGGGCGGCGTCGCGTTCGGCATGTACCCGACGCTGCTGCCGGCCGTCACCGATCCTGCCTACAGCCTGACCGTCGCGAACAGCGCGGCCGGCCTGCATGGCCTGCAGGTCGGCCTCGTCTGGTGGTGCTTCGGGGTCGTCCTCGCGGTCGCGTACTTCTCGTATCTGTACTGGACGTTCCGCAGTCGCGTCCGGCCGGGCGGCGAAGGCGCCTACTGACGGGCGGAGGGGCGGGCGGCCCGGCGGGCAGGGTGCGTGCGAGGCTCGATCCGCCCCGTCCGGGAGCGGAGTAAACTGGTGGCATTCATGTCACCTCCGCGCTTCGAGCGGGTGAGCATCAGCCTCGTCGGGCTGGTGGCTGTCGTCAGCGTCGTGCTGGCCGTGGCGATCATCTGGCTCATTCTCACCGATCCGGTGTCGGTCGCCGACGCTGTCAATCAGGGCCAGGTGTCGCCGTTCGTGAAGGACCTCGCGGGCGTCATCCTGCAGGCGCTGCGCGGGCTGCTCAGCTATCTCTGAGGAATGAGGAATGAGGAATGAGGGATGAGGGATGAGGGACCGCCCCTGAGTCAGAGCTGCTCCTGAAAGAACCGCGTGAGCACCCACCCGTCGATCAGGCTGAACGGAATCCTGCCGGTGCTGTAATGGCCGCACGGGAGCACGGCCACTTCGTGCGGGACCTGCAGCCGTTCGAACTTCCGCACCAGCGCCCGCGAGAGCTCCACGGGAAAGGTCAGATCGTAGCGGGCGTACACAAGCAGGCTCTTCCTGTCCCGGACCTGGTGGATATAGCTGTGCGGACTGATCGGCCGCCACAGCCGGCGCAGCTGCTTCAGCTCGATGTGCCCCTCGAGGCCCTCGCGCACGTGGCGGGTCGAGAGGCCGTGCCAGATCACGTCGGCGAAGAACGGCGAGACGTGGTTCAGCGCCTGGACGCGGACGATCGGCTCGTGCGCCGTGGTGAGGAGCGCAAGGCAGGATCCGAGGCTGGTGCCGAGAATGCCGATCCGTTCGAAGCCCCGGCCGGCCAGCCAGGCGATCGCCCGCCGCGCGTCGAGCACGGCCTGGCGGCACACCTGGACCGTCCGGGCGACGTTCGCGCTGACGATGAAGTCGGCGCGGTGCAGTTCGGGCGGCATCCGCCGATCGTGATACGGCAGGCTGAGGCGCAGCGCGGCCATGCCGCCGTACGCCAGCAGCCGCGACAGCCCGACGTGTCCCCCTTCGTCGGCGTTCCACTGCGGCAGCACGAGCACCGCCCGGCGCCCTCGTGCGGCCGCCCGCCTGGCGGGAAAGTACTGCGCGTACACCGTGTTGTTGGCCGGGTGCGGCGTCGCGAACGCGCTCGGGAACGTCAGCACGCCGGGCGGGTCGTCGCCGGTCGCGCCGGCCTCCGGCACGAACGTGTACTCGCGGGTCGGCGGCGCGGTGAAGAACCGGGCCGAGTCCCGGCGGACGTCGCGCGCCCAGTCGGCGAGGATCCGCTCGGGCGGCATGTCCGGCCGGTGGCCGTTCGCCGGAATCCAGTCGAGGCCCCAGTCGAAGGGGCGCACCACCCGATCCGTGGTGGCCGAGGCGAGCCGGCGCTCCCACGCATGAAAGACCTGTTCGAGCATGCCAGAGCCGCTGGTGTCCCGGGTCCGACGTCCGGTGACAGATTTTCCGGAGCACGGTGCCCGGCTGGCAAGGCGGGACGACCGGGCCTACCGGGAGTCTGTGAGGGAGGAGCAACGCCGCCAGACGGGACGCCCCGCCCGGGAGATGTCTCGGACTTCGAACTCGGGACACTACGTTATCACCGAAGCGGACCGGAGATCCGCCCGCGTCCCGGTCCGGGTCGTGGCCCGGTGCCAGGACTGACGCGCGGCGAGAGCCTGGGACGCTCGGCGCCGGGCTGCGGCTGCGGCTGCGTCGTGTGTCATCCACGCGCGGCCTCGGACAGCGCCCGGAGCCCCGTCGCCCGCATCAGGGGGCGCAGTGTGCCGCGCGCGGCGCGGGTCCCCTCGCAGTCACAACGCCGACGCTCGACGCCGCGGCCAGAACACGATCGCAAGGACACCCATGGCGAGAAGGCCAAGCTCCAGGATGCCGGCGCCGATGCGACCGGCTTCGAAGGCGCGAACGAGCTCGCCCACGACGAGTCCCCACACCACCGCGTAGCACCAGAACTTGAGATTTCTCCCCATATTGCCCTCTCATTTAAGCCGTGTGCCTTTAACCATAGCGCCGCAGGACGGACACGACTGTCTCATCGGGCACATCACGCGCTGGCCCGATGAGGCTGATGAGGCCTGCGCGGCCGCTGGCGAGCCCCCCGCCTCCGCGCCCCGTGGCTGCGACCGCGATCGGCAGGGGACATTTCTCTCGAGTCAATCCAGGGGATATTTCTCACGAGCTTTGACAACCGGGCCGTCCGAGATTGACGGGCCGCCGCCGCCGCCCGTATACTCTCTGTCGCGATGATTGCGCTGCCGACGACTGCCGCCATGCGAACGCGCGCTGCTCGAAAGCGGGGCTGCCCTGCCGGCGGTCGTGTCGGACTCGTGCTGTCCTGAGCCTGCGTAATCAGACGAGTTGCGGACCCGCCGACCTGGCTGTCACGGTCGGCGGGTTTTTTTTTGCCCTGACGCCGGTGGCGCGGACGGTCGCGCTGACGTCACCATGGGAGCGGAGCGATGGCGGGGAAGATCGAGGTCGGCATTCTCGGCGCGACGGGGATGGTGGGGCAGCAGTTCATGCTGCAGCTCGATCACCATCCCTGGTTCGACGTGGCCTGGCTGGGGGCGAGCCAGCGATCGGAAGGGCGGCGCTACGCCGACGCCGCGCCGTGGCGTCTGGCGACGCCGATGCCGGAGGCGGTCCGCGACCTCGTCGTCGAGGCGGCCGAGCCCGGACACGCGCCGCACGTGGTCTTCTCGGCGCTCGACTCCTCGGTGGCCGGGGAGATCGAAGCGGCATTCGCCGCCGCCGGCCATGTCGTGGTCAGCAACGCGAAGAACTACCGGATGGATCCGGTCGTCCCGCTGCTCATCCCCGAGATCAACGCCGACCATCTGGCGCTGCTGCCGCGCCAGGCCGACGCCCGCGGCTGGAAGGGGCGGATCGTCACCAATCCCAACTGCTCCACCGTCGTCCTGTCGATGGTGCTCGCGCCGCTGCGGCAGTTCGGGCTGCGGCAGGTGGTGGTCACGACGCTGCAGGCGGTGTCCGGCGCCGGCTATCCGGGGGTGGCGTCGCTCGACATCCTGGGCAACGTCGTGCCGTTCATCGACGGCGAGGAAGAGAAGATCGAGAGTGAGACGCGGAAGATCCTCGGCGGCGTCCGCGGCGGGGCGATCGAGCCGCACGAGGTGGTCGTCAGCGCCCAGACGACCCGCGTGCCGGTGGCGAACGGCCATACCGAGATGGTGACGATCGGGCTGGCGACGCGCCCGTCGCCGGACGAACTGATCGCCGCCCTGACGTCGTTCGCCGGCGTGCCGCAGCGGCGCGGCCTGCCGTCGGCGCCGGCGGCGCCGATCGTGTATCTTCCCGAGCGCAACCGGCCGCAGCCGGCGCTCGACGTCGGGCGCGGCGGCGGCATGACGGTCAGCGTCGGGCGGCTGCGCCCGGCTCAGCTGCTCGACTACAAACTGGTGGCGCTGGGGCACAATACGGTGCGGGGCGCCGCCGGGGCGGCGGTGCTGAACGCGGAATTGATGCAGGCGGAGGGGCTGCTCGCATGATCGTCATGAAGTTCGGCGGAACGTCCGTGGCCGACGTGCCCGCCCTCACCCGGCTCCTCGCCATCGTGCGCCGGCAGCGCGAGCGCGACCTGCGGCCGGGGGCCGACGCACGGGCGGTCGCCCCCGGACCGGTGGTCGTCGTGTCGGCGCTCGGCGGCGTGACCGACCGCCTGCTGGAGATCGCGCGGGCCGCGCAGGCGGGGGAGGTCGACACGGCGATCGGCGAGCTCTACGCGTTGCTCGACCGCCACGCCGAGATGGCCGGCGCGCTGACGACCGGCGCCCGGCACGAGGCGCTGCTCGACGGCATCCGCGACGAGATTTCGAGCGTCATCGGGCTGGTGCGCGCCCTCGCCGTGCTGCGCGACGTGTCGCCGCGCTCGCAGGACGCGATGGCGGCCGCCGGCGAGCTGATGAGCAGCCGGCTGGTGGCGGCCGCGCTCGAGGAGGCCGGGCTGCCGGCCGCCTGGGTCGACGCCCGCGCGGTGATCGTGACCGACGACGAGCACACCGGCGCGGCGCCGCGCAGCGACGAGACGACCGCGCGCCTCCGGGCCCACGTGAGCCCGCTGCTGCAGGACGGGCGCATCCCGGTCCTGGGCGGCTTCGTCGGCGCGACCCCCGACGGCGTCACGACGACGCTCGGGCGCGGCGGATCGGATTACTCCGCGGCCCTGGTCGGCGCCGGGCTCGACGCGGCCGAGATCCAGATCTGGACCGACGTCGACGGGATGCTGACCGCCGATCCCCGCGTGGTCCCGCATCCGCGGCTCGTGCCGCTCCTCACGTTCGAAGAGGCCTCCGAACTCGCGTACTTCGGCGCCAAGGTCCTGCATCCGAGCACGATCCTGCCGGCGGTGGCGCACGACATTCCGGTCCGCATCCTCAACTCGCGCCGGCCCGACTCGACCGGCACCCTCATCACCCGCCCGAGCGGCCCGCTGAAGCCCGGTCTGGTGGCCATCGCGTGCAAGCGGCACGTCACGATCATCAACATCCAGTCGAGCCGCATGCTGATGGCGTCCGGCTTCCTGCGGCAGCTGTTCGAGGTGTTCGAGCGCTTCAAGACCGCGGTCGACGTCGTCACGACGTCGGAGGTCAGCGTGTCGGTGACGATCGACGACCAGCGCCGGCTCGACGCGATCGTCGAGGCGCTGTCCGCCTTCGCCGAGGTCTCCTGCGAGCGCGACATGGCGATCGTCTGCCTGGTCGGCGAGAGCCTGGGGTCGGATGCCGGGGCGTTCGGCCGGATGCTCGAGGCGCTCGACGGCGTGGCGCTGCGGATGGTGTCGCAGGCGGCGCTGCGGCGGAACGTGACGTTCGTGCTGCGTCAGGCGGACGTGGCCGACGCGATGAACCGCCTGCACGAGACGTTTTTCGGCGAGCCGGCGGCGGCCGGCCGCGCGGCCGGCGCGGCCGTCGAGCCGGCGCGCGGCTGATCCGGCCGCGGGGAGAGGAGCGCGAGGTGCGTCTGCTGCTGCTGGGATACGGGCGGATGGGCCGGCTCGTCGAAAGCCTGGCGCCGCAGTACGGCTTCGAGGTCGCCGGCTGGCTCGACGACACGAACAACCAGGACGGCGCCGGGCTCCAGGCCGGACGATGGTCCGGCGTCGACGTCGCGATCGATTTCTCGACCGCCGCGGCCGTCGTCACCGACGTGCCGGCGCTCGCCCGGCTGGGCATCAACGTGGTCATCGGGACCACCGGCTGGCAGGCGCACGAGGCCGACGTCCGCCGCGCCGCCGCCGGCATCGGCGTCGTGGCCGCGCCGAACTTCTCGACCGGGGTCGTGCTGTTCGAGGCGCTGGCCGAGTACGCGGGGAGGCTGCTCGGCGCGCAGGACGACTTCGGCGCCTGGGTGCACGAGGCGCACCACGCGAAGAAGGTCGACGCGCCGTCGGGGACCGCGCTCATGCTGAAGACCGCGCTCGCGCGCGGCGGCTATGCGCGGCCGATCGACCTGTCGTCGACGCGCGCCGGGTCCATTCCCGGCACGCACACCGTCGGCTTCGACGGCCCGTCGGAGACGATCACCCTGACCCACACCGCCCGCGACCGCGCCACCTTCGCCCGGGGCGCCCTCCAGGCGGCCCGCTGGGTGCAGGGCCGCCGCGGGTGGTTTACGATGCGGGACGTGCTGGGACTCGGACACGCCTGACCGGACCCCGGCCGGACGGCCGGGCGCAGCCCGGCGGCGCGCACGGCGCGCCCGCGAACGGAGTGGAGCGAGCCGGCGCGCGAGCGTCACGACGCGAGCCGGGGTTCGGGGCGGAGCCCCGACTGGGAACCGATTGGGAGGTAGCTGATGAGAACGCCCTGGACCGGATGTGGCACGGCACTGGTGACCCCGTTTACCAAGGACGGCGCCCTGGACGAGGCGGGCGTGCGCCGGCTCGCGCGCCGTCAGATCGACCGCGGCATCCACTTCCTCGTGCCGTGCGGCACGACCGGTGAGAGCCCGACGCTGTCGCTCGCCGAGCGCCGGCGGGTCGTGGAGATCGTCGCCGACGAGGCCGCGGGCCGCGTGCCCGTGCTGGCGGGCGCCGGCGGCTATGACACGAAGGAAGTCATCCACACCGCCGCGGAAATGCAGAAGGCAGGCGCCACCGGGCTCCTCTCGGTCACGCCCTACTACAACAAGCCGACCCAGGAAGGGCTCTACCAGCACTTCAAGGCGATCGCCGGCAGCACGCCGCTGCCGATCATCGTCTACAACGTGCCGGGACGGACCGGCTGCAACGTCGAGGTCGCGACCCAGGTCCGCCTGGCGTCGATCCCGAACATCGTGGGCGTGAAGGAAGCGTCCGGCAACATGACCCAGATGTGCGAGGTCTGCGCCAGCGTGCCGCACGACTTCATCGTCCTGTCGGGCGACGACGCCCTGACCCTGCCGCTGATGGCGGTCGGCGGCCGCGGCATCATCTCCGTGGCGTCGAACGAGATTCCGGCCGAGATGGCGCAGATGGTCGAAGCGGCCGAGCGCGGCGACTTCGCCGCGGCGCGCGCCATGCACGCCCGGCTGCTGCCGCTGATGCAGATCAATTTCGTCGAGTCGAACCCGATCCCCGTCAAGGCGGCGATGGCCGCGATGGGGCTCGTGAACGAGGTGTACCGCCTGCCGATGGTGCCGCCGAAGCCCGAGTCGCGCGACCGGATCGTCAAGGTGCTGCGCGACCTGAAGCTGATCGGGGCCGAGGCGGCGGTATAGACTCGGGGCTCAGGGCTCGGGGCCCGTTCCCCCTCACCCGTTTCACCATTCGTTGGAGCGTCCATCGTGACTGAGACCGGGCAGGCGCGGCTCGAGGCCGAGATTACCGGGTTCGCCCGGCAGGGGGCGGCGGCCGATCGCGAGGCGGTGCGGGCGGCGTTCGCGCGGCTGCGGGAGGCGCTGTCGGCCGGCGTCATCCGGGCCGCCGAGCCCGATCCGTCGGCGCCGGCCGGCTGGCGGGTCAACGCCTGGGTGAAGCAGGGGATCCTGCTGGGCTTCAAGTTCGGTGAGACGGTCGACTTCTCCGGTACCGGGGCGCTGCCGTTCTACGACAAGGACACGCTGCCCCTGAAGCGGCCGGGCGTCGCCGCCGGCGTGCGCATCGTGCCGGGCGGATCGTCCGTGCGCGAGGGGGCGTACATCGGCCCGGGCGTCATCTGCATGCCGCCGATGTTCGTCAACATCGGCGCGTACGTCGGGCCCGATTCGCTCATCGACTCGCACGCGCTGGTCGGCTCGTGCGCCCAGATCGGCGCCCGCGTCCACGTCAGCGCCGGCGCGCAGATCGGCGGGGTCATCGAACCGGTCGGCGCCCTGCCGGTCATCATCGAGGACGACGCGCTGGTGGGGGGCAACACCGGCGTCTACGAGGGGGCGGTCGTCAAGGCGCGGGCGGTCATTGCCGCCGGCACCGTGCTCACCGGCTCGACGCCGGTCTACGATCTCGTCCACGGCCGCGTCATCCGGCCCTCCGCCGATGCGCCGCTCATCGTCCCCGAAGGCGCGGTCGTCGTGCCGGGTGCCCGCGCGGTGACCGGCGGGCTCGGGCCGCAGTGGGGACTGTCGCTCGCCACGCCGGTCATCGTGAAGTACCGCGACTCGCGGACCGACACCCGGACGGAGCTCGAAGCGTGGATCCGCTAGACCTCGTCGCGCTGACGCGCGCGCTGGTCGACATCGACTCGACGACCGGACGCGAAGGCGACGCGGCCCGATGGCTGGCCGACCACCTGCGGACGCGCGGGTACGCGGTCGCCGAGCAGCCGGTCGACGACGCCCGCTTCAATGTCTTCGCCCGCCGCGGCCGGCCGGCCGTGGTCCTCTCGACGCACTTCGATTGTGTGCCGCCGTTCTTTCCCAGCCGCGAACAGGACGGCCTGCTGTTCGGCCGCGGGGCGTGCGACGCGAAGGGGATTCTGGCGGCGCAGGTGGTGGCTGCCGATCGGCTGGCGGCCGCCGGCGAACACCGGGTCGGCCTGCTGTTCGTCGTCGGCGAGGAGCGCGGCAGCGACGGCGCGCGGATCGCCAACGCGCTGTCGCCCGGATCGGCGTACCTCATCAATGGCGAGCCGACCGACAACCGCCTCGGCCTCGCCACCCGCGGCAGCCTGCGGGTCCGGCTGCGGGCGGGCGGCCGCGCGGCGCACAGCTCGTTCCCCGAGCTCGGCGAGTCGGCGATCGAGAAGCTGGTCGACGCGATCGTGGCGCTGCGGGGGATCGACCTGCCGTCGGACGAGCTGCTCGGGCGGACCCACTACACGGTCGGGCTGATCTCGGGCGGCGTCGCGCCGAACGTCGTGCCGCCGGCCGCCGAAGCCGAGGTGATGTTCCGCACGGTGACCCCGGGCCGGAGCGTACGGGAGCGCCTGCAGCCCCTGGAACAGTTCGTCACGATCGATCCGGTGATCGACGTGCCGCCGGTCCGGATGGAACGGGTGGACGGATTCGAGACCGCCGTGTTCCCGTACACGACCGACATCCCGTACCTGACCGACTGGGGGCGCCCGCTGCTGTTCGGGCCCGGCTCGATTCACGTCGCGCACAGCGACCACGAATACGTGGCGATCAGCGAGCTGCACGAGGCGGTCGATCGCTACGTGCAGCTCGCCCATGCGCTGCTCGCGCGGCCCGGGATCTGATCCGGCCGGCCCGGCCGCACCCGGCTCGCTCGGCCTCCCGCATCCCCGGGCCGATGTGGCAGTGGTCGAGATGTCGCCGCCGGCCGGCGGCGACTTTGCGTCGGTCGGCCGCAGACGGCAGACCGGCGTCCGGCTCAGCCGCCCAGGCCCATCTCGACGGTGCGCGCCACGTGGAGCAGCGCGTCGGTGCGCCGGGCCGGGCCGGCGAGCTGCAGGCCGCACGGCAGGCCGTCCCGCGTCGTGCCGCACGGCAGCGAGATCGCCGGATGGCCGGTCAGGTTGAACAGCTGCGTCAGCCGCAGCATCGCGTTGCGCACCGGCTCCTTCGTCGCACCCACCATGACCGTCTGGGCGCCGAGCGGCGGCGCCGGAATCGGCAGCGTGGGGAGCACCAGGGCGTCCACCTCGTCCATGGCCGCGTCCACTTCCCGGCGCAGCAGGCGCTGTCCGTCCCTGGCACGCACGTAGTCCTCCGCGAGGATGTAGCGTCCCAGCTCGAGGCGGAGGCGGACGGCCGGGGTGTACCGTTCCGGCATGCGGTCCAGCGTGTCCGCGTGATAGGCGGCCGCTTCGGGCAGGCCGATGTGCAGATAGATCGGGCCGATGTCGGCCGCGTGCGGGATGGCGACGTCGCGGACGACCGCGCCGGCCCGCCGCAGCCGCTCGAGGCCCTCCTCGAACCGCTGCCGGACCTCGTCATCGATCAGATCGAGAAAATACGGGCGCGGCACCGCCAGCCGCAGCGCGCCCGGGGACGGCCGCGGCTCCAGCTCCAGGCCGGCGTCCCTGTCCCCGCGCATCGCGCGGTACACCAGCCACGCGTCGGTGACGCTGCGGGCGAGCGGCCCGACGTGATCGAGCGATCGGTTGAGCGGCACGATGCCGTCGAGCGGCAGCTCGCCGTGGGCCGGCTTCAGGCCGACCGTCCCGCAGGCCGCGGCCGGAATGCGGATGGATCCGCCGGTGTCGGTGCCGATCGAGGCGATTGACATGCCGGCGGCGACCGCCGCCGCCGACCCGCCGCTCGATCCGCCGGCCGACCGCGATGGATCCCGCGGGTTGTGCACCGGGCCGAACGCCGAGTCCTCGCTCGTGGTGCCGAACGCGAATTCGTGCAGGTTGCACTTGCCGATCAGGACGGCTCCCGCCTCGCGCAGCCGCGACACCACCGGGGCGTCCGCGCCGGCGCGGTGCCCCTCGCGCACGCGCGACGCCGCGGTCGTCGGCATGCCGCGCACGTCCAGGAGGTCCTTGAGCGACACCGGCACGCCGTGGAGCGGCCCGCGCCAGCGGCCGTGCGCGATCTCCCGGTCGGCCTCGCCCGCCTGCGCGAGCGCCTGCTCCTCGAACACCTGCGTGAAGGCGTTGAGCCGGCCGTTGTCCGCGGCGATCCGATCGAGGCACGCCCGGGTCAGGGTTTCGGACGAGACGCGGCCGTCGCGCAGCATCGGCGCGAGCGCGGTCAGCGGCAGCAGCGGGAGCGGCGTCGTCATGGTGCGGCCGGGGCGTCTGGTCCGGGCCGGTCGTCGGCCGCATCCCGCCAGTCGGCGTCGCGCAGCGCGCGCGTCGCCCGTGCGATCGATTCGAGGAGCGGCGCGAGATCGGGCAGGCCGCGCCGCTCGGCGTCGGCGACCGCGGCCGCGAGCCAGGCATCGACGGTCATATGCAATTGGGGCTCCGCCCCAAACCCCGGCTCCCTGCACTCGCTCGTCTCACGCGGCTCGCTCCGTTCCGCTCGCGGGCCCGCGGTGCGGGCCGCCGGCGCGACGCGCCGGTCTCTGACTGGGGGCTCCGCCCCAAACCCCGGCTTCCTTCAGTCGGCGCCTTCGATCTCGTCCAGCGTGGCGACGGCGCGCCGGAGGTGCGGAATCGTGATGGAGCCGCCGACCACGAGCGCCACGTTGAACGCCTCGAGGAACTCGTCGCGCGTGACCCCTTCCTCGCGGCACCGGATGACGTGGTAGGTCACGCAGTCGTCGCAGCGCAGCACCAGCGATGCGACCAGGCCCATCAGCTCCTTGGTTTTCGCCGGCAGCGCGCCCGGCTCGTACGCCCGCGTGTCGAGCGCGAAGAACCGCTTGATCTCCAGGTTGTTCGATTCGAGGATCCGGGCGTTCATCCGCTCCCGGAACTCCCGGAATTCCTGCAGCCGGTCGCTCATGGCCTCGCTCATTTCACCTTGACCGAGACGGACACGCCGTCCCGCAGCGGCAGCACCGTCGTCCGCAGCCGCGCGTCCGCGGCCAGCCGTTCATTGTAGTCGGCGATGGCGCGCGTGTCCGCCACGTCGTGCGACGGCTGCGAGACGAAGCCCGGCACGACCTCGCCGCTCCACAGCACGTTGTCGGTGACGAGCAGGCCCCCGGGGCGGAGCAGCCCCACGAGCCGGTCGAGCAGCTTCCCGTACAGCGCCTTGGCGCCGTCCTGGAAGATCAGATCGAACGGGCCCGACACCTTGGCCACCAGCAGCCCGGCGTCGCCGATCATGATGTTCGCCCGGTCGGCGACGCCCGCCCTCGCGAAATTCTGCCTGGCCATGGCGGCCCGGTCGGGGTCGAGTTCCATCGTCATCAGCGTGCCGCCGGGCGGGAGCGCCCCCGCCAGCCAGATGCCCGAATAGCCGATCGCCGTGCCGATCTCCAGGATCCGGCGGGCGCCGATCGCCGTGACGAGCACCCGCAGCAGGCCGCCGACCTCGGCGTCGATAATCGGCAGTCGGGCCGCGCGTCCCTCGCGCTCGATGTCCTGCAGGACCGGATCGGCCAGCCGATTCAGGCCGGCCAGGTACCGCTCGATGGCATCCGGAACGATGTTGCCCATAAATCAACAAAACGGCACGCCCGAGCCCCGAGCACTGAACACCGAGCCCCGAGCCACGTTGCATTGTAAGCTGTCACCATGCGACACACCAAGATCATGGCCACCGTCGGAACCGCCACGTCGACGGACGAAGCGGTCGGCGCCCTCGTCGAGGCGGGCGTCGACATCTTCCGGCTGAACTTCTCTCACGGCACCCATGAGAGCCACGCGGCGGCGTTCGGCCGCATCCGTGCCGCGGCGGTGCGGGCCGGGCGGCCGGAAGTCGCGATCCTCCAGGACCTCAGCGGGCCGAAGATCAGGACCGGCCTGCTGGACGGCGGCCGGCCCCTGCCCCTGCACGAGGGCGAGGAGCTGCGGATTGCGACCGGTGACTTCACCGGCGGGCCGGGCCGCGTCTCGACGACGTACGGGGGGCTCGCCCGCAGCGTGGCGCCCGGCGACCGCCTGCTGCTGGACGACGGCCGCATCGAGCTCCGGGTGAAGACGACCGATGGCCACGAGATCCTGGCCATCGTCGTCGAGGGGGGCGCTCTCGGCGAGCACAAGGGGATCAACGCGCCCGGCGTGCCGCTGCCGGCTTCGGCGCTGACGCCCAAGGACGAAGAGGACCTGCGGTTCGGGTTGAAGCTCGGGGTCGACATGGTGGCGCTCAGCTTCGTGCAGACCGCCGACGACCTGCGGCAGACGCGCCGCGTCATGGCCGAGAGCGGCCGCGCCGACGTGCCGCTGGTCGCCAAGCTCGAGCGCCCGCAGGCGATCGAGCATCTGGAGGAGATCTTCGGCGCGTGCGACGCCGTGATGGTGGCGCGGGGCGATCTGGGCCTGGAGCTGCCGCTCGAACGGGTGCCCCGCGTCCAGAAGGAAGTGACGCGCTGGGCGCGCGCCCTCGGCGTTCCCGTCATCGTCGCGACGCAGGTGCTCGAATCGATGCGCACGGAACCCCGCCCGACACGCGCCGAGGTGAGCGACGCGGCCAACGCCGTGGACGAGGGGGTCGATGTGATCATGCTGGCCGGCGAGACGGCGGCCGGCCGGTTTCCCGTGCGGGCCGTGCAGGCGCTCGACGCCATCATCCGCGAGGCGGAAGCGACCTCCGCGCCCGAACCGTCGGGCCGCATGGGGGCCACCGGCGAGGGGCACGCCCGTGCGCTCTGCGAAGCGGCGGTCACGCTGGCCAACAGCGGCGATGCCGACGCCATCGTCGCCGTCACGCGCGGCGGCGCGACGGCGCGCATGCTCTCGTCGCTGCGCCCGCGGGCCCGCATCTTCGCCGCCACCGAGCACGAGCACACGGCCCGGCGCCTGATGCTCTACTGGGGCGTCGTGCCGGTCGTGACGACGATCGGCGACGACGTCGATTCGGCCGGCGTGATGGTCGGCCG
>DATLRO010000005.1:0-2268 GCA_035534615.1 Vicinamibacterales bacterium | reverse complement strand
AGCTGCTGCATCCGCAGCGCCTGGGCCTGGACCTGCAGCGCGATCTCGCGGTTTCCGGTCAGCTGCAGGACGGTGGACAGGTCCAGCAGCGTGTGGGCATCGTCCGGGTTCCTCGCGGCGCGGTCGATGAGCGCCGCGCGGAGCGGCACGAGATCGATCTCCGCGAGGGCCATCCGGAACAGGACCGCGAAGCCCATGAGCGGCGCAACGGACGACGCGGGCGCGGGGGCCGCCGGGGCCACGGATGAGAAGGTCGGACTGTCGGGCGTCATGAGGCCTTCCTGACCGCCCGTGTGGCGGCCTCGCCGAACGCGAGGGTCGCCTCGATCAGGGCGTCGATGTCAGACGAGGTGGTGCGATGGTTGACGATGGCCGCCCGGATGGCCAGGCGGCCGTTGATGGTGGTGGTCGACGGGGCGACGATGCCCGATTCCTGCAGGGCCACGGCGATGTCCGCGTTCACGCGGTCGGCGTCCTCGCTGCGGTACCGGAAGCAGACGATGTTGAGCGGGACCGGCGCGAGCCGCTCGAGCGACGGCGTCGCGTCGATGCGTTCCGCCAGCTGCCGGGCCAGGGCGCAGGTGTCCGAGATCGCGCGACCGAGCCGCTCCGCGCCATACACGCTGATCGTGAACCAGGTCTTCAGCGCCCGGAAGCCGCGGGACAGATCCGGGCCGAAATCACACGGCCAGGGCGAGCCGGCCGACATCCCGCGCGTGTCCCGTCGCAGATACGCGGCGGTCGCGGCGAACGTGCGGCGGTGCAGGTCCCCGTCCCGGACCAGGATGAAGCCGGCGTCGTACGGCACCTGGCCCCACTTGTGGAAATCGAACGCGAGCGAATCGGCCTGCTCGATGCCGCTGAGGCGCGGCGCCAGGTCCGGGGCCAGCATCGCCAGCGCGCCGCAGGCCCCGTCGACGTGAAACCATATCCGCTCCCGGCGTGCGATGGCGGCGAGCACGTCGAGGTCGTCGATGGCCCCGACGTCCACCGTGCCGGCCGTCCCGGCAATCAGGAACGGCTTGAAGCCCGCGCGCCGATCCGCGGCAATGGCCTGCTCGAGCGCGCCGATGTCCAGCTGGTGACGGTCGTCGACCGGGATCAGCCGCAGCGCGCCGGTGCCGAGCCCGGACAGGTCCATCGCCTGGGCGATGCAGCCGTGCGCGGCGACCGATGTATAGGCCGTGAGGCGCGCGCCGGCGGCGGCGATCCCGTCCTGGCGAACGCCGGTACCGAGCGCGGCCGTGCGCGCCACCAGCACGCCGATCAGATTGCTCATGGACGTCCCGGTCACGAACAGACCGCCGGCCGTCGCGGGGAACCCGAACAGCTCGCACATCCACCGGACGACCTGGCGCTCGACCTCGATCGGCATCTGGTCGCGCCCGCCGAGGTTGGCGTTCAGGCCGGCGGCCAGCATCTCGGCGAGGAGGCCGACCGGGGTCCCGCCGCCATGCACCCAGCCCATGAAGCCGGGATGGGCGTTGCCGACCGCAAACGGCAGCACGTCGCGCATGAACGTGTCGTGCACCGCGGCCAGGTCGCGGGGCGCCTGCGGAATCGGCTCGCGGAACCGGCCGCGCACCGCCGGCGGAATCGGCTGCCAGACCGGACGCTCGCGGATGTGCTCCAGGTAGTCCAGGATGTCGTCGAGCATCCGGTGTCCCTGGGCCCGCAGATCCTGCCAGTCGGACGGGTCGAGCGTTTCTGGAGATGAGTCGCGCGAGCGCTGTTCCATAGAGGTGCAGGGCCCGACGTGCGGACGCTCGAGGCCGACTGAGCCGGACCCGGGCGGGATGCGCCGACAGGAATCCCCGAAGGCCTTGTCGTGAGCAAGGTGCGGTCCGGCTGAAAGCGAGCGATTGGTCCGGAAAATAAGGCGAATGGGTCACTGACCTCGGTGACGCCCTGTCGGCGAATCGACAGCGATGAAGCGTCTGCGACACCGGGGCGCCAGAACCCCGGGCGTCCCGGCTGCCGGGACGGAAGAGGGCGGTTGACGTGGAAGGGTGCCTGCGTGCCGTGGCGAGGGGCACGGAAGGTGTGCGATGGAGGTGTCTCGGGCCGGAAAGGGGGCAGGCTAGCGGACCGCGGGTTCGCGCTCGCGGACATCGGCCGGTGTCCGATGTTCCTGCCCGGGCCGCTTCGACTCGGTGAGACTGCGGGCCGTGGCGGAGACGCCGCAGATGACGCCGGCCGCGTCCCTGATCGGCGACACCGTGAGGTCGATCTCGAGCCGCCGCCCGTCCTTGGCCAGCCGCACCGTCT
>DATLRO010000004.1:0-85164 GCA_035534615.1 Vicinamibacterales bacterium | reverse complement strand
ACGCACGTACCAGCTCATTCCAGTCCGTCGCATGGCTACGAATAGACTGCCGTAGCGCACGCACGTTCTCAACATGCTGCGTGATTAATGACGTGAAGGCATCGTCACCTAGTTCTAGATCGCCGACATCCCCAATGAGCTGATTCGCGAGTTCCTGATAACGCAGAATGATCGCCTCAGTTTGCCGAACGTTGAACGGTACAAGCCCTGAAGTGAAGCCACTGCGTAAGCTCGCGAACTGCGAATCTCCGCCGCAGTACGCGTCATGTTCCTTGGCAACCGCCAGCGCTTGCATGGCCGCCAGGACACCTCGATTAAACGGAATACTTGGGCGCCACGTTGACTTCAGGAAATACTCGGCGAGGTATCCGCCGGTACCGCGACACACATACCGGTCGACCTCCACGATTGCCCCTTGCTCGGTATAGAAGAGCCGTCCCGGCCCTTCTCCGATCGCTCCAAGGGCGATGATGAAGTCGAAGTCGGCCATGCCGCGAGCATCCGCTGGCAGCTGCGTCACATATTGATCGTAGATTGGCTTAATGGTGCGACGGATGACACGCCGAAGTGCATCTACGGTGCGCTGTTTCTCGGGAATGGCTCGGATCGCCAGCACCGATTCCTGAAACGCCATCCTCGCGTTTGCCTCATTGCCAGTTAACGCGAAGCAGGCGGCGGTGAAATGCTCAGTGAAGAACAAGATTTTGTCGCGGTTCGCCTTAGACACGCCCGTGTACTGGGTGTCAGTGCAAAGCAGCGGGCCTTGGTCGGTCAGCATACCAATGGCGACAGTCATGCGACGCCTCATCGGCCGCTGAAAGAGAGGGACACGGTGCCAACGCGGCGGCCTAGGCGCTAGCATAAAACGCGCCATCATGCCCGCGCAAGTAGATTGGAGAATTTGAACTTAGACCACTACCGGGTCAGGCTACTTCAGCAGGACCCGGGTGCCGCGGATCTTCTGGCTGCTCAGCGTATTGAGGAAGCTGGGCATGATGCGATCCATCAGCTCGAAATACGAGGAGAGCGCCGGCGTGTCCTGGCCCGTGTCGTAGAGCACCTCTTCCCGGAACGTCTCCGAGTAGAGAGTGGCGCCGGTGCGGCCGTCGATGAAGATGAATTTCGGACGCAGCACGAAGCCCTTGCGCTCCATGAACGTCCGGATCGGGACGACGGAGCGCTCGCCGAGCGAATTGTAGACTTCCTGCTCCCGCTGCACGAACCCGGACTGGTTCTGCGGCGTGAACAGGATCGTCCCGGTCACGATGAGCGGATCCTGGTACTCCTCGCCGAGCTGCTTCCAGTAGCTGGTGTTCGCAAACACGCGGTCGTATTGCGCCAGCTCCTGAGCGTTCTTGATCTTGACCGGCAGGGAGGTCGGCGCCTCCGACGTCTTGACGTCCTTCGAAGCGCCCGCCGGCGCGGCCGCGGCGGTCTGCTGGCGGGTGATGGCCGCCAGCGGCAGCGCGTCCGCCTCGACCACCTTCAGCTTCGACTTCAGCCGCAGCTGGCTGCGCAGCAGGCGGACGGTTTCCTCATTCGGGTCGATGTCGCTCCCGCCGCCCGACACGAAGCCGGCCACGAGGACGCGCTGGAATCCAGCGACGTCGAGCTTGGCCCTGATCGGCGTCTGGATCGGGATGTCGAAGGAGCTCGCCCCGCACGCCGTCAGCCCGAGCGCCAGCACCGCCGTGCTAATGAGGATGCCGAGTCGTCCGGTCATTGATTTCCTTGAACATCTCGTAGTTCTGACGGATCTGGTCGTTGCCGGGGTCCAGGCGGATCGCCTTCTCGTATGCCTCGCGCGCCTTGTCCGGCATTCCCTGGTGCTCGTAGGCGACCGCGAGATCGTTGTAGGCGGCCGCATAGGTGGGATCGAGCTTGACCGCTTTGTTCCACCGGAACATCGCTTCGTCCCAGAGACCGTCCTGCGCCGCCTTGATGCCGAACGCGACCTGCGCGCGCGCATCGCCGCGGGCGTTCGCGAACGCCGCCGTGGAACCGGCAACGAGCATGAGGGCAACGACGGCCACTCGAACAGTGCGCATAATGGAGATCGGTTTCACTATAAACATTCGCCCAAAGGGGGGCAAGCCGTTTCAGGCCGCCCCGGCTTCGCGCTGGAAAAGCAAGCCATGTGCCACGGACCTCATCGGTGAATCGCCCTGGAATCGCCGCCTTTCGACGGGTGGGTGTCGTGAACGCATCGCGTCCGTTGCGGAAACAGGACACCGCTGCCTATAATCAAGGGTACTGAGGTCGGGTAGCCGCTGCAGCTTCACGGCAGGCGGCGGGGCTCGTCCTGGTGTGCCTGCGAGCCCTGCCGCGCCGTCCGGAGTCCGTCATGGACCTGCGCGACGCGGTGGCCCTCTCACTTCTTCCGGTCATCAGTTCAGGCATCAGTCGAACGCGCCTCGCGACCACCTTCCGCCGGGTGACGCAGGCCGGCGGCGGGACGTGCGCGTCGGCGCTCGCGGCCCTCACGCCCGGCGGAGCGGCGGCCCGGCCGGCGGTGGCTGAGCTGCTGGCGGCGGCGGAGCGGGCTCTGTCGGCTGCGGCGGCCGCGAAGCTCATCCCTGTGGTCTGCGGCCAGGCCGGATATCCGCCAGCCCTGGCGACCCTCGTGGACCCGCCGATCGTCCTATGGGTATGCGGGGAGGTGACCGCCCTCGGTCGGCCGGCGGTGGCGATCGTCGGATCGCGCGCCGCATCACCCTACGCGAAGGAGGTGGCGAGCCGGCTCGCCGAGGGGCTGGCCCGATGGGGTGTCGTCGTGGTCAGCGGCCTCGCCCGCGGCGTCGACTCGGCGGCCCACCGCGGGGCGCTGGAGACGGGGGACACGGTCGCCGTCCTGGGATCGGGCGCCGATGTGATCTATCCGGCCGAGCATGGCGGCCTGGCGGCTGACATCGTCCGTCGCGGCGCGATGGTCAGCGAACTGCCGCCCGGGACCCCGCCCCGGCCGCACCACTTTCCGCTGCGCAACCGGATCATCAGCGGCCTGTCGCTCGCGATCGTCGTCGTCGAGGCGTCCGAGCGAAGCGGTTCGCTCATTACGGCGGCGTGCGGCCTCGAACAGGGGCGCGAGGTGATGGCGGTTCCCGGGAACGTGCTGACCGGACGGAACCGGGGGGCGCACGCTCTTTTGCGGGATGGTGCAAAGATTGTCGAGACCGTGGACGATATTCTGGAAGAGTTGCCAGGATTCTGTCGTTTAACCAAAACCGGAGAGGACGGCGGTGGGCTGGCACCGGCCGCCGGTGACCGCGCGGAGATTCTGGCCTGTTTTTCGCCAGGGGAGCCGTGCGACCTGGACGAGATTGCCGGCCGCACAGGGTTCGATGCGGGGCGGATTCTCTCGTTCCTGGTCGAGCTGGAGGTGGACGGCCTCGTCCGCCGGGGTGACGGAGGCTGGTTCGTTCGGTCTGGACGAACGTGCTAACGTGGTAAACAGGCCGGGGTGACGAACCAGCGGCAGGCGTGAATTTCAAGACATGGCAAAAGCACTCGTCGTGGTGGAGTCGCCGGCGAAGGCGAAGACCATCAACAAATATCTGGGGCGCGACTACAAGGTCGTCGCGTCGATGGGGCACATCCGGGACCTGCCCAAGAGCAAGCTCGGGGTGAACATCGAAGAGGGATTCGTCGAGGACTACGAGGCGATTCCCGCCCGCCAGAAGGTGATCAAGGCGTTGAAGGACGCCGCCAAGGACGCGACCACCATCTATGTGGCGACCGACCCCGACCGCGAAGGGGAGGCGATCGGCTGGCACCTCATGGAGGAGCTGGCCGGCAAGAAGCGCACGTTCCGCCGCCTGATGTTCAACGAGATCACCAAGAAGGCGGTGCTGGAGGCGCTCAAGCATCCGGGCGACATCGACGAGCGGATGGTGGACGCGCAGCGGGCCCGGCGGGTGCTGGACCGGCTGGTCGGCTACCAGGTGAGCCCGCTGCTCTGGGACAAGGTGCGGCGGGGGCTGAGCGCCGGCCGCGTGCAATCGGTGGCGTTGAAGCTGGTCTGCGACCGCGAGCGGGAAATCGAGAAGTTCGTCTCCGAGGAGTACTGGCATCTGTTCGCCCGGCTGGCGGCGCAGGAGCCGCCGGAGTTCGAGGCGAAGCTCGTCAAGAAGGACGGCGAAACGGCGAAGGTCTCGAGCGAGGCCGAGGCCAAGGCGGTGCTGGCCGATCTCGACGGCGCCACGTTCGTGGTCGACGCGGTGGCGACGCGGGAGCGGAAGCGGAACGCCGCGCCGCCGTTCATCACGAGCAAGCTGCAGCAGCAGGCCCGGTTCCCCGTCAAGAAGACGATGATGCTGGCGCAGCAGCTCTACGAGGGGATCGAGCTGCCGGGAGAAGGGCTCGTCGGCCTCATCACCTACATGCGGACCGATTCGACGCGGGTGTCGGAGCAGGCGCTGGCGGAGGTGCGCGAGCACATCCGGACCGCCCACGGCGACGACTATCTGCCGGCCAAGCCGAACGTCTTCCGGACGAAGGCGAACGCCCAGGACGCGCACGAGGCGATCCGGCCGACGTCGATGGCGCACGATCCGGAGCGGGTGCGGTCGTATCTGACGGCGGATCAGTATTCGCTGTACCGCCTGATCTGGAACCGGTTCGTGGCGTCGCAGATGCCGCCGGCGACGTCCGACGAGACGACCGTCGACATCGCGGCCGGGGCCTACACCTTCCGCGTGAAGGGGTCGGTGCCGAAATTCCCGGGCTGGCTGGCGGCCTACGGTCAGGGGACGGCCGTGGTCGAGGGGCAGCCGGCCGAATCGACGGCGGACGGCGACGAGGACGGCGTGTCCGGCGTGCTGCCGGCGCTCGCGAAGGGCGAGACGCTGGCGATGAAGGCGCTCCGGCCGGAGCAGAAGTTCACGCAGCCGCCCGCGCGATACAGCGAGGCGACGCTCGTCAAGGAGCTGGAGGAGAACGGCATCGGCCGGCCGTCGACGTACGCCTCGATTCTGGGGACGCTGCAGGACCGCAACTACGTGGAGAAGATCGAGGGCCGGTTCAAGCCGACGATGCTCGGCATGATGGTGCTCGATCTGCTGGCCCGGAGCTTCGACGACATCCTCGACGTGCAGTACACGGCGAAGATGGAGGAGTCCCTCGACGAGATCGAGGGAGGGCGGACCGACTACCGGACGACGCTGGCCAGCTTCTACGACAAGTTCCGGGCCGATCTCGATCGGGCGAAGGTCGAGATGGAGAACATCAAGGTCAAGGGGAAGCCGACCGACGAAATCTGCGAGAAGTGCGGCTCGCCGATGGTCATCAAGGTCGGCCAGTTCGGCCCGTTCCTCGCCTGCAGCGCGTATCCGGAGTGCACGAACACGCGCGAGCTGCAGAAGACCGAGCCGGTCGAAGGCGCGGGCGAGGAAGGCGGCGTCGAGCCGTGCGAGAACTGCGGCCGGCCGATGGTCGTCAAGCGCGGGCGGTTCGGCCAGTTCCTGGCCTGCTCGGGCTACCCGGAATGCAAGACGACGCGCAAACTGATCACGACCAAGGAAGGGCTGAAGGCGGCCCAGCCCGACCAGGTGCTCGACGAAAAATGTCCGCGTTGCGGCGCGAACCTCGTGCTCAAGCACGGGCGGTTCGGGGAGTTCACCGCCTGCAGCAACTATCCCGCGTGCAAGTACGTCAAGCTGAAGCCGACCGGCGTGAAGTGTCCCAAGGACGGCGGCGACATCGTGGAGCGCAAGTCGCGGCGGGGCAAGGTCTTCTTCGGCTGCGCCAACTACCCCGACTGCGACTTCACGCTCTGGAACCGGCCGGTGCCCGAGGCGTGTCCCTCGTGCGGCGCGCCGTTCCTCGTCGAGAAGATCACCAAGCGGCACGGCCGTCAGCTCCTCTGCCAGAACGAAGACTGCGACTACGTCCGGTCCGAAGAGCTGGCGACCGCGTGACGGCGGCGAGCCGGATCCCGTGTCCTCATCGATGATCCGCATCATCGGCGGCGGCCTGGCCGGGTCCGAGGCCGCCTGGCAGGCGGCCTCGCGCGGCGTCCCGGTGACGATCACCGAGATGCGGCCCGGGCGGCCGACCGCCGTCCACAAGACCGACCGGTTCGCCGAGCTCGTCTGCAGCAACTCCTTCCGGGGCGACAAGCTGGACAACGCCGTCGGGCTCCTCAAGGAGGAGATGCGCCGGCTCGGATCGCTCGTCATGCGGGCGGCCGACGCGAGCCGCGTGCCGGCCGGCGCGGCGCTGGCGGTCGACCGGACGGTCTTCTCCCGGCTCGTCACCGAGACGCTCGAGGCCCATCCGCTGATCACCGTCGAGCGGCGCGAAGTCACCGCCATCCCGCCGCCCGATCCCGGCTCGCCGGTCATCATCGCGACCGGGCCGCTCACGTCGGATGCGCTGTCGGCCGACGTCGCACGGTTCCTCGGGCGGGAGCATCTCGCGTTCTACGACGCGATCAGTCCGATCGTGCTGGCGGAGACGATCGACCGCACGAAGGTCTTCCGGGCCTCGCGGTGGGATCGCAGCCTGGGCCCCGCGCCGGCGGCGGCCGCGCACGCGCCGGCCGGCCCCGCCTGCAGCACGGACGACGGGCAGGGCGACTACCTGAACTGCCCGCTCGACGCCGGTCAGTACGCCCGGTTCTACGACGCCCTGACGCACGCGGAGTCGGCGACGGTCCACGATTTCGACGCGGCCCGTTTCTTCGAAGGCTGCCTGCCGATCGAGGTGCTCGCGCATCGCGGTCCCGACACGCTCCGCTTCGGGCCGATGAAGCCGGTGGGGCTGGTCGATCCCCGGACGGGCCGGACCCCGTACGCGGTCGTGCAGCTCCGTCAGGACAACCTGGCCGGCGATCACTTCAGCCTCGTCGGCTTCCAGACCCAGCTCAAGTGGGGGGAGCAGGCGCGCGTGCTGCGGCTCGTGCCGGGGCTGGAGGAGGCCGAGTTCGTCCGGTTCGGGATCGTGCACCGGAACACGTTCATCAACGGCCCGACGGTGCTCCACGAGACGTGGCAGACGCGGGCGCGCGCCGATCTGCTGTTCGCCGGCCAGGTCTCGGGCGTCGAAGGCTACGTCGAATCGGCCGCGTCGGGACTGCTGGCCGGCATCAACGCCGCGCGGCTGGCGCAGGGCCGGACGGCGGTGGCGCCTCCCCGGACGACGGCGCTGGGCGCGCTCGCGTACTACGTGTCGCACGCCGACCCGTCGACCTATCAGCCGACCAACATCACGTTCGGCATCATCCAGCCGTCGGCCGACCTGCCGCGGCAGCGGATGGCGCGGAAGCTGGCGACATCCGGGCGCGCGCTCGACGATCTGTCGGCGTGGCTCGCGGCGGCGGACATCGCGCCGGGGCCCGCGCCGGCCGGCCTGAGCGCCGAGGTCGCGTCCTGACGGCCGTGGGCGGCCCGGTGAAGGGGCGGCTGCGGGCGTTCCTCGCGCATCTGGCGCTCAATCGCAACGCCTCGACCCACACGGTCCGCGCCTACGAGAGCGACCTCCAGCAGTTCCTCGCGTCGGCCGCCGCGCTGCGGCAGGTGCCGCGCGATGCGCTCGACGTGGCGTGGCTCGACCGCGAGGCGCTGCGCGCCTACCTCGCGGACCTGCATCGTCGCGGCGTGTCGCGCACGTCGGCGGCGCGCAAGCTGTCGGCCGTCCGGACGTTCCTCCGCTATCTGCGGCGCGAAGGGCTGCTGGACGAGGATCCGGGGGCGCTCGTGGGGACGCCGAAGCGGGACCAGAAGCTGCCGGCGCACCTGTCGATCGACGAGATGACCCGGCTGCTGGAGACGCCCGACACCGGGCATCCGCTGGGGCGGCGCGACCGGGCCATGCTGGAGCTGTTCTACGCCTCCGGCCTGCGTCTGAGCGAGCTGGTCGGCCTGGATCTGGAGGACGTGAACCTGTCGGGACGGCTGGTCCGCGTGCTCGGCAAGGGCGGCAAGGAACGGATCGTGCCGTTCAACGGCGCGACGGAGAGCGCCCTGCGCGCGTATCTGCCCGATCGGCAGCGGCTGACGCAGGAGGGTGCGCGGGCGGGCGCGCCGCGGCGCCGGCCCGCGGCGGCCGGCGCGGGCCGCCGCCGGCCGGGCGCCGGGCGGGGCGAGCCGGTGTTCGTCAACTATCGCGGCGACCGGCTGTCGGCCCGCAGCGTGCACCGGCTCGTGCATCGCTACGTCGTCGCGTGCAGCACGCGGACCGGCATCAGTCCGCACGCGCTGCGGCATTCGTTCGCGACGCACCTGCTGGAGCGCGGGGCCGATCTGCGGGCCATCCAGGAGCTGCTCGGCCACGCGCGGCTGAGCACGACGCAGCGGTACACCCACGTGACGGCGGCGCACCTGCTGGACGTGTACCGCCGGGCGCACCCGAGAGCGAAGGAGATCTCGGGGCGATGACTCCGGGGCGGTCCCCCTATCCCGCGACCGCCAGCTGCCGGCGGCCGCGCGGCAGGACGATGCCGAGCGTCTTGATCTTGTAGTTCATGACGCGCGGGCTGATCGCCAGCAGCTCTGCGGCGTCCTTCTGGACCCAGTTCGACATCTTCAGCGCTTCGACGAGGGCCGTCCTCTCGATCTCCTCGAGCGGAATACCGGTCGGCGGAATCTTGACGGCCGGCGTCCCCTCGCGCGATCCGGCGCCGGACGTCTCGCCCAGCCGCAGGTCGTTGACGCCGATGACCGTCCCTTCGGTCAGCAGGATGGCGCGCTCGACCGCGTTCTCCAGCTCGCGGATGTTGCCGGGCCAGTTGTAGCGCATCAGCATCTTCTGGGCGTCCGGCTCGATGCCGTCGACCTTCTTCTTCAGCTCGCCGCCGAAGCGCCGCATGAAGAAGGCGGCGAGGGGGACGATGTCCTCCTTGCGCTCGCGCAGCGGCGGCGTCTCGATCGACACGACGTTGAGGCGGTAGTAGAGGTCCTCGCGGAACTGCCCGGCCGCCACCATGGCCGGCAGATCCCGGTTCGTGGCGGCGATCAGTCGGACGTCGACGCGCAGCGTGCGCGTGCCGCCCAGCCGCTCGAACTCGTGCTCCTGGAGCACGCGCAGGATCTTGGCCTGCGTGCTCGGGCTCATGTCGCCGATCTCGTCCAGGAACAGGCTGCCGCCGTCGGCCTGCTCGAAGCGCCCGATCCGCTGCTTGTCGGCGCCGGTGAACGCCCCTTTCTCGTGCCCGAACAGCTCCGACTCGAGCAGGTTCTCCTGCAGCGCCGCGCAGTTGACCTTGACGAAGTTCCGGCTGCTGCGCAGCGAGTTGTGATGAATGGCGCCGGCGATGAGCTCCTTGCCGCTGCCGGTCTCGCCGCGGATCAGCACCGTCGTGTTGCTCTTGGCGACCTTCCGCACGATGCCCAGCACGTGCTGCAGCGCGGGGCTCGACCCGACGATGCGATCGAAGTCGTAGATGTCCTGCTGGGTGTGCCGCAGATAATCGAGCTCGTGGCGCAGCCGCCGGACCTCCAGCGCCTTCTCGATCTTCACTTCCATTTCCTCGATCTCGAACGGCTTCTGCACGAAGTCGAACGCCCCGATCTTCATCGCCTCCACGGCGGTCGACACCGAGCCGAACGCCGTCATCAGGATGACGGCCGTCGACGGGTGCAGCGTCTTCGTCGTCCGCAGGACGTCCAGCCCGTCGCTGCCGCCCATCTTCAGGTCGCTCAGCACCAGGTCGTAGTGCCCGTCGTGCAGCGCCTGGATGGCCGCGTTGCCGTTCGGGGCTTCGTCGACCTCGTGGCCCGCCTCGCTGAGCGCCCGGGCCAGCCCGCGGCGCAACGCGTCGTGATCGTCGGCAATGAGAATGCGGCCCATCGGACTGCCTTTCCTGCGGCTAGAGTTCCTCGGATGCGCCCGACAGCGGCAGCGTGACCCGGAACCGCGTCCCGCCCGCCGGAGGCGTGCTGACGTCGATCCGCCCGTCGTGGGCGTCGACGATCTTGCGGACGATGGCCAGGCCGAGGCCGGAGCCCTGCGGCTTGGTCGTGAAGAAGGGGTTGAAGATCCGATCCTTCAGGTCGGCCGGGACGCCCGGCCCGTCGTCGGCCACCTCGATGACCACCTCCGGCCGGACCGCCCGCACCTCGATCGGCACCGCCGCACCCGCCGCCGGCGCGACCGGCCGCGCGGAGAGGGTGATCGTCCCCTCGCCGTGCAGCGCCTCGAACGCGTTGATGAGCAGGTTCGTGAAGACCTGCACCAGCTGGTGCTCGTCGCCGCGCAGCTCCGGCAGATCCGGCGCCAGCTGCAGCGACACGTGCACGTCGCCGCGCCGCGCCTTGCTCTCCGCCATCGTCACCGCGTTGTGCAGCATGGCCGGAATCGACGCGTGCGCCACCTGCAGCCGGATCGGCCGGACGAATTCCAGCATCTCGATGACGATGACGTTCGCCAGCTTCGCTTCGTTGATGATGTCGGTGAGAATCGACTGCGCGTCGGGGCTCGCCGGAATCTGGCGCCGGAGCAGTCCGGCCATCACCTCGATGCCCGCCAGCGGATTCTTCAGCTCGTGGGCGATCGCCGCCGCCATTTCTCCCAGCGCCGCCAGCCGATCGCGCAGGCGCTCGCGCTCCTCCAGCTGTTCGACCCGCGTCAGATCCTTGAAGAACATCGACACGCCGGCCAGCCGGCCCCGTTCGTCCCGCACCTGCGCCAGCGTGTAGCCGATCACGCGGCCCGACGCCTTCAGCCGTAACTCGGCCCGGTTCGGCAGGTGACTCAGCTCGAATCCGCCGGTCAGGACGCGGATGGCGTCGGGGTGGCCGCTCAGGACGTCGCGAAACGGCCGCCCGATGTCCTCCGGCCGCCGCTTCAGATCGAAAATGCGATACGCCTCGTCGTTCATCACCGCCAGCATGCCGTCGGCCCGCACCGACAGAACCCCGTTGCGCATGCTGTCGACGATCTGCCGGAAGAACCGGTCGTCCGGCGCCGGCGCGGCCGCCGGGGGGGCATCGACCGGCACCCGGGGCTGCGCGGCCCGCGAGCGACCCGCCCGGGACGTCGATGAACGTCGCGATCCGTCTGTCATGGAGTTCGGAACCGGTCTCGCCCGACCGACAGCACGTCCCGGAGTGGAGGCGCGAGCGGTGGGGGAAAGTTGCCTTCTCATGGGCGCAATGGCGGTCGCTCCATCCGGCGCTGCCGTCTGCAGGGCAAACGCCGTGCCCTCCAGTTTTCGCCCGGTAGATCGCGTTTCTGGCGATCGGGGAGTGTCACTGGCGCCGATTAGTATTACATTTTTGTAAGTACTATTTCACCTCCGTCGTTCTTGGCTCGAATCGGCACAAGGTAGAAATTACGGTTCTGGCTGTCCGTCGTCCGTCAGCATCTGCTGCAACGCTTCCCACTGCTCCATCAGCCGGCCGACTTCCCACATGAGGGTCTGATGGCGGTCCACGATCGGCTGCGCGGCCTCACGATCTTCGTAGAACCCGGGGGCCGCCATCGACGCTTCGATCGCCTTGATCGCCGCCTCGTGCTCGGCGATGCGTGTCTCCAGCTCCTCGACGCGTGCGCGGCGGGCCCGCCGCTCGCGGTCACGGCGACGCTCGTCGGCCTGGTTCCGCTTGCGCGCTTCACGATTCCCCGAAGCGGTCTGAGCCGCCGCCGGTGCAACCGGCCCGGCGGGCGGGGCAGGGGGCTGCGCCTGCCGCGGGTGACGGTCCGGCGCCGCGCCGGGGGCCGCCTGGGCGGGGCCGGCCTCGCCCGCATGCGCGCGGCTCCACAGGAACTCCTCGTAGCGGCCCGGATAGATGACGGCGCCGCCGTGGCCGACCTCGACCACCTTCGTGGCCAGCCGATCGATGAAGTAGCGATCGTGTGAGACGAAGATCAGCGTGCCGCCGTAGTCGGCCAGCGCGTCGAGCAGCACGTCCTTCGACTCGAGGTCCAGATGATTGGTCGGCTCGTCCAGGATCAGCGTGTTCGAGGGGCGCAGCAGCATGCGCGCCACCGCCAGCCGCGTCCGTTCACCGCCCGACAGGACGCCGGCCCGCTTGTACACGTCGTCGCCGGAAAAGAGGAACCCGCCCAGGATGTTCCGGATGGCCGGGACCATGTCGGTCGGCGACCCGGCGGCGAGCGTCTCGTAGACGGTCAGGGCCGGCTCGAGCCGCGCGGCTTCATCCTGCGCGAAATACTGGATGACCACCTGGTGCCCTTCGATGCGCTCGCCGGTGTCCGGCGGTTCGGCGCCCGAGAGCATCCGCATGAGCGTGGACTTGCCGGCGCCGTTCGGCCCGATCACGGCGAGCCGGTCGCCGCGCTCGACGTGGAGATCGAGCTGACGGAAGACCACGTGGTCGCCGTACGCCTTGCGGACCTGTTTCAGTTCGAGCACGAGCCGGCCGCTCTTCGCGGCGGCCGGAAAGTCGAAGTGGATCCGCTTGCGCTCCGGCGGCACCTCGATCGGCACGACCTTCTCGAGCATCTTGATCCGGCTCTGCACCTGCGCGGCCTTCGTCGCCTGATAGCGGAAGCGGTCGATGAACTGGCGCACGCGCGCGACTTCCTCGTCCTGGCGGCGCTTCGCTTCGCGCAGCCGCTCCAGGCGGGCGTCCCGTTCGACGAGATAGTCGCTGTACCCGCCGTAGTAGTCGGTGAGGGTCCGCAGCGTGAGGTCGGCGATCCGCGTGACGACCGCGTCGAGGAAGTAGCGGTCGTGGGAGACCAGGATCACGGCACCCGGATACGTGGCGAGGTACGCCTCGAGCCAGTTGCGGGCTTCGAGATCGAGGTGATTGGTCGGCTCGTCGAGCAGGAGCAGGCCCGGCTCGCCGAGCAGCAGCTTGGCCAGGGCCAGCCGCATCTGCCAGCCGCCCGAAAAGGTCTCCGTGCGGCGGTCGTGATCGTCCTGCGAGAAGCCCAGGCCGCGCAGAACCGTGGCGATCTTCAGGTCGATGCTGTAGCCGTCGCCCAGACGGAATCGATCCTGGAGATCGCTGTAGCGGGCCAGCATCGTGTCGTGGTCGGCGGCCGGGCCGCCGGGATCGGCGAGCCGCTCCTCGATCGCCTGCATCTCGGTCCGGATCTGGAGCAGCGGCAGGAACGCGAGGCTGGCCTCCGCGTAGACCGTCCGGCCCGCGTGCGACAGGCCGTCCTGCGGCAGGTAGCCGACGGCCAGGCCGGCCGGCTTGATCACGCTGCCCGAGTCGGGCTCTTCGAGCCCGGCGAGCATCCGCAGCAGCGTCGTCTTGCCGGCGCCGTTGGGGCCGCACAGGCCGGCGCGCTCGCGGTCGCCGAGCTGCCAGGTGACGCGGTCGAGCAGCACGCGGTCGCCAAACGATTTCGTGAGTTCGGACAGCTGGATCATTACGACGGAACGGGGGGCACCGCGGCGGGCCTCGGCGTCCGGGCCGGGCGGGCTCGCACGGCCTATTCGCCGAGCGCCTTGGCGGCCGCGGCCAGCACCTGCGGGACGCGGAATGGCTTGGTCAGGTAGCCCGCGACCCCGAGATTGACCGCCTCGATGGCGCTCGCCTCGGTCGAGTAGCCGGTGATGATGATGACCGGGAGGTCGGCCTTGTACCGCTTGGCCTCGCGGATCACGCTCAGGCCGTCCATGCCCGGCATCTTGAGATCGATGATGAGCAGGTCGTACGGGTACAGGCGCATCCGTTCGAGCGCCGACCGGCCGTCCGGGACGGCGTCGACGTCGTACTCCGCCAGCGCCAGCGTCTTCGACAGCAGATCGCGGATGCTCGCCTCGTCGTCCACGACGAGCACGCGGGGCCGGCTGAGCGGCGTGGTCCGGGCCGCTGCGGGGGCCGGAGCCGCCGCCCGGGCGGTGCGCGGACGCTGGCTGTCGAGCCAGGCATCGATGTCCCGCTTGCGGAAGCGCCACTGGCGCCCGACCCGCACGGCCGGAATCTTGCCGGCCTTGATCAGCCGGTACACGGTCCGGAGATTCACCTGGAGGTACGCCAGAACCTCCTCGGTCGTCAGGAAAGTCTCGTCAATCATGCCTGCGTCCTGGGCGGCGCACCGCCGCCCGGCCTGACCGGCAGCTCGATCGTGAACATCGCCCCACCCCCGGGGTGATTCGAGGCGTGAATCTGCCCCCCGTGCTCCTGGATGATGCCGTAGGCGATGGCCAGGCCGAGACCGGTCCCCTGTCCGACGTCCTTAGTAGTGTAGAACGGTTCGAAGATCCGCGGCAGCACATCTTGCGGGATGCCCGGGCCGGTGTCCCGGAAGCGGGCGACGACCCGCTCGCCCGACCGGTCCAGCGTGGTCTGGACCTCGATCCGCCCTCCGCCCCTGGCGGCCAGCGCCTGCTCGGCGTTGAGCACGATGTTCAGGAAGGCCTGGTGGAGCAGCAGCGCGTCGCCCTGGAGCTTGGGCAGGTGCTCGTCATAATGGCGCACGACCTCGATCGAGGCGGCCCGGAAGGCGGCCGCGCGCAGCGCGCACACGCGCTGGACGACGGCGTTGAGCCGCAGCGGGCGCCGCGCCAGGCGCCGCGAGCCGGCGAACACCAGCAGGTTCCGGACGATTTTTGCGGCGCGGTCGGCCTCGCGGTAGATGACCTGCACCTCCCGCCGGAGCTGCGTGGGGAACGCGCCGGTGGCGCGCAGCAGCTCGAGGTGGCCGAGCACGCCCTGGAGCGGGTTGTTCAACTCGTGAGCGATGCCGGCCACGAACTGGCCGAGCGCCGCCAGCTTCTCGGACTGGGTCAGCCTGATCCGCAGCTCCGCCCGCTCGGCTTCCAGGCGCGCCTGGGGGGTGATGTCGCGCGCCACGATCACGTGGCCGACCGGCTCGTGGTCCTGGCGGAGCAGGTCGCTGACGGTGATGGAAAACGTGCCGTTGAGGACCGGATCGGTGATCTCGCGGGTCACGGCGCCGCCGGTGTGCCGCGCGCGCGAGCGATCGAGCGCGCTCACCCAGCGCTCCGTGTCCGGCCCGATGAAGTCGGCCAGCGGCCGGTCGACGATCTCGTCGCGGGCGAGGCCGACGCGCGCGGCGAACGCGTGGTTCACCCGCACGAGCCGGCGCCGGCGGTCGCACACGGCCACCAGATCCGCGATCGAATCGAACGTGTTCTCCAGCTCGCGCCGCGACCGCAGCACCTCTTCGAGCAGCTGCATGTTCTCGATCGCGCGGGACAGCTGGAGGGCGACCTGGTCGGCGCGCTCGAGCAGATCGCGCTCGCTGTCGGCCTCGACGCGCACCCCCTCGAAGAGGATCGCGCCCAGGGCGCGCCGGTATCCCTTGAGCGGCACCGTGAGCACGAAGCGGCCGCCGTCCTCCCCCGGGCGCGGGCTCACCAGCTCGGCCCGGCTGTTGCGCATGGCGGCCGCCGCCGGCGACGTCGGGTCGTCCGTCGGCACGCGGGCCGCGCCGGCGACGCGCGCGGTGTCGGACGAGGCCTGCAGCACGAGGTGGCGGGCGCGCCGCTCGTGCATCCAGATCGACGTGCGGTCGGCGGCGAACAGCGCGTTCGCCCGCGCGCAGAACAGGTCGAGGCCCCGGGCGAGCTGTGAACTCGACGAGACGATCTGCGTGAAGTCCTGCAGGAGGAGCCCGAGATCGCGCTGCAACGCCAGGTCGCGGCGCTGCCGCAGATGCTCGAGCGCCAGCGTGAACGCATCCGACAGGTCCGCCAGCCGCGCGGGCACGTCGGGATCGGCCGGTACGTGCTCCAGACCGACGACGAGCAGCCCGACGCGCTCGGCGCCGCGCTGCAGCGGCACGAGCAGGGCGCCGGGCGTCCGGACGTACGCCGCCAGCGCCGGCATGTCCTTCGCCGTCTTCGTCACCAGAAACGGCCGCCCGCCGGCAAACACCTGGTCGGCCCGTTTCGCTTCCGCGCGGCCGGGCATCCAGGGATCCGCCTGCCGGTGGACCAGCCCGGCGCTCGACGTCGGCAGCAGCCGATGGGCCTGCGGCCCGTGCTCGAACAGCACGGAGCAGACGCCGCCCGTGAGGGCCATGGCCTCACGGTGCAGCGGCAGCAGGACGTCGGCCGGCTGCGCGCTCCGGAGCAGCAGGCCGGGCAGCGCGGCCGGTCCAGCGGGGGCGGCCGGCGGTCGGCCGCCGGCCGCCGCGCCGGCGCGGCGCACCCGCCGATCCGGCGGAGCGGTTCGTCGTGGCGGTCTGACCCTGGGCATGAGTGCAGCGGCCGGGGCCGCCGGCCGGCCCGCCGGATGGCGGCGGGCGTGCCGGGGCCTTCTCGAATGACGGGCGATTGTACGCCAGGCCCTGTGGCCGGCGCCATCGAGCTGTTGAGCGGGTGAACCGGTTGCCCGGCGCCGGCCCGCCCGGGCAAGCCCCGGCGCGGGCTTTGCGCCCGGCGGGTCTTCCGGCCGGCCCGGCCGCGGCGCGATCGCTGGAATCTCCATCCCGCCAATGGTTTATGCTGAGAGTCTATCCGCGTGACCAGTCCGCGCCGCCGCCGGCCTCCCCGGGCCGGCCGACTGCCGCGATGCTTCGGCCGTCTAACCAGATGGCACGCCAGACTTTCGACGTCACCCCGGCCTGACCGCGGTGGCCGGCCGAGATACGCGACTGCATGCCGCAAGATGAATCGGTCGCGCTTCGCGCGACGTGGACCGATGAGGAGCTCGTCGCGCACTCGATGCGCGGGGACGCGGAGAGCTTCAATCAGCTCATCGTTCGATGGGAGCGGCCGATCTATGCCCTGGCGTACCGCGTCATCGGCCGCGAGGAGGATGCGCGCGACGTCTGTCAGGAAACGTTCCTGCGCGCGTTCCGGGCGCTGGGCGGGTTCCGGGGCCAGGCCAAGTTCTCCTCCTGGCTGTACCGGATCGCGCTGAACCTCTGCCGGGACTGGATCCGGCGCGAACGCCGCGCGCCGGTCGTGCAGGCGCCCGAAGGGGTCGATCTGGTGGATCTGGCCGGGGCGCAGGAACCGGCCGAGCCGCTCGAGGATCTGGTCGCCCGGCACGACATGAGTCGGCGGGTGGCACGGGCGATGGCGGCGCTCCCGGACGAGCAGCGGACCGCCATCATTCTGAAGGAGTACCACGGTCTGACGTTTCAGGAGATCGCGTCGCTGCTCGGCTGCCCGCTCAGCACGGTCAAGACGCGACTGTATCAGGGGCTCAGCGTGCTCCGGCGCGAGCTGGGTCGCGACGGCCGCGGCGCCGCGGCGCGCGGCCCCCACACTTCGACACCATCATGAGCCAGCATCACACGTCCGACGATCGTGAACGGCTGATTGCCTATCTCTACGACGAGTGCGACGACGACGAACGCGCCCGCCTCGAGGACCATCTCGCGGCCTGCGCCGAGTGTCGGGACGAACTCGACGGGCTTCAGGCGGTGCGCAGCCGCCTGGTCCACTGGGCGCCGCCGGAGCGCGAGCCGGGGTTCAGCGTGATCCCGCGCGCCGATCGTGCGCCGTGGTGGGTCGCCTGGCGCGTGCCGATGCAGGCGGCCGCCGCCGTGCTCGTGCTCGCGATGGGCGCCGCCGTGGCACACCTCGACGTCCATTACGGCGCCGGCGGCCTCGAGATCCAGACCGGCTGGCCGGCCGCGCCGGTGGCCGCCGAGGCCGCCGCGCCGGCGGCGCTTGCGCCGCAGCTGGCGGCCTTCGAGTCGCGCGTCGAGCAGCAGCTCGAGACGCGCACGCCGGCGTCGTCCGTGCCGCCGGCCGACCAGACCGCCCTGCTGGATCGCGTCCGGACCCTCGTCAGCCAGAGCGAGCAGCGCCAGCGCCGCGAGTTCGCGCTGCGCCTCGTGCAGGCGATGCAGGACATGGAATACCAGCGCCGCGCGGATCTCGTCCGGATCGATCAGAATCTCGGGCAGATCGAAGGGACGACCGGCGCGGCGGTCGCCCAGCAGCGGGAGTTGTGGAATTACCTCGTCCAGGTGGCCCAGCAGCGGCCGCAGTAGGACACCGATCGGGGCAGGCAGGTCGCCCGCGAGGCCGGGCGGCCGTGAAGGAGGACAGGTCGTGACCGCTTCAGGGGCAGTCGGACACGTGTTGAGGACGGTGCTGGTCGGCGCGGTGCTGGTGGTGCCGGGAGTCGCCCGCGGGCAGAGGGCGCCGGCGACCGCGCCGCCGGTCCAGGCCGACGCCGTCGCGCAGGCGCACGCCCGGGCACAGGCCCGGGCCCGGGCGCGCTATCAGATCTTCGTCATGGAGGCGGTGCTCCAGCGCGCCGTCGACCACGGCGCCGAGATCCTGAGCGAGCGGATCCGCCGGGTGATGCCGAACATGATCGTGCTGGCCGGCATGGCCCAGGCGCGCGGCTTCCGGCTGCCGGACTACGGCGTCTTCTTCGACGTCGAGGTGCCGGCGCTCCGGCGGAGCATCGCCTGGAGCTTCCAGATGCTGGACCGCCCCGATCCCACGCTGGCCGAGGCGCTCGCCGCGCTCAAGCGGCACGTCAAGGCGATCGGCGACAGCAGCATGCGCCGCTCGCTGGAGGAGGCGCTCCAGCAGGTCGAGCTGCAGATGGGGCCGATGCTGCCCCCCGAGGGGGCGGCCGTGCCGGGCACGCCGGTGCCCGGTGAGCCGGTCGCCCGCCAGGCTCGGGCCCTGACCGCGGCCTCCTCCGCGACGGTGACGGCGGCGTCGACCGCGCCGGCGGCCCCTGCTGCGGTGCCGCCGGCGCTCTCCACCCGGGAGACGGCCGCTCAGGCCGCGCTGTTGCAGGACCCGGAGGGCGCGTATCTGAACGAGGTGAAGAAATCCCTGATCGAGGCGATGCTCGACTACGGCGGACCGCTGGCGCTCAGGCCGGATGAGTGGCTCACGGTGGCCGCCCGCGATGATGAGGATCCCGCGCGGCTGTCGCCGGACGACGCGTTTGACGTGCGATCGATGACCCTGCGGATCCGGGGGCGCGATCTGGAAGCCTTCCGGACGGGCCGGATCAGCCGGGAGGAGGCGATCAAGCGCATCGAGGTCCGGGAGTACTGATTGCACTACAATAGGAGGCATGTCGCAGTCGTGGATCCGGACCGTCCGGCTCTGGGGCGCCGCTCTGGCGGTGGCCGTGGTATCGGCCTCGTGCGGCGGACCGGCGGTCGACCTGCAGAAGGTCCTGAAGGTGAGTGACGTCTCGTCCGGCTGGCACAGCGACGGAGTCGTCGGCGGCGAGCACAAGATCGTGCCGAGCTTTTCGTTCAAGCTCACCAATGACGCCAGCGCTGCGCTGGGGAGCCTGCAGGTGAACGCCGTGTTCCGGCGGGTGGGCGAGAAAGAGGAGTGGGGCACGGCGTACACCAGCGTCGCCGGGGCGGACGGCCTGGCGCCGGGGACGACGACCCCGGTGCTCGCGCTCCAGTCGTCGCTCGGCTACACGGGCACCGACCCGGAGCCGCAGATGCTGCAGAACCATCTGTTCGTCGACGCGCAGGTGACGCTGTTCGCCAAGTACGGCTCGAGCCAATGGACGAAGCTTGGCGAGTTCCCCATCAAGCGGGTGCTGCTGACGCCGTAAGCGGCCTCGCCCCGCGGCGGACTCCGGCGCGCTGCCGGCGCGATCCCTGGTTCCCCGGTGCCGGACATCAAGTCCCGTCCCACGCTTGAGCGTCGTCTCGGCCCGCTCGACGCCACGGCCATCGTCATTTCCAACGTCATTGGTGTCGGCATCTTCACGACGCCCGGGATCGTGGCGCAGATGCTGCCGCACCCGTGGGCGATTTTGAGCGTCTGGATCGCCGGCGGTCTGCTGGCGTTCGCCGGGGCGATGGCGTATGCGGAGCTGGCGGCGCTGCGGCCGCACGCGGGCGGCGAGTACGTGTACCTGCGCGAGAGCTTCGGGCCGCTGGCGGCGTTCCTGACCGGCTGGACGTCGTTCGTCGCCGGATTCTCGGGCGCCATCGCCGCCGGCGCGGTCGGCGCCGCGGCGTACCTCGGGCGGTTCATTCCGGCGGCCGGGGACGTGAGGCCGCTCCTGTCGGTCCCGCTCGGCCTGGTGACGCTGTCGGTCTCGCGCCGGTCGATCGTCGCGCTGGCGGTGATTGCCGGCCTGACACTCATCCACCTGCGCGGTCTCGGCCCGGGCCGCCTGCTCCAGAACACGCTGGCCGGCGTGAAGGTGGCCGCCCTGGCGATCTTCGTCGCGCTCGGGTTCGCCATCGGCGGCGGCGCGGCCGCCCATTTCCACGCCGCGAAGGCCGTGTCGGCCGGCAGCTGGCTGCTGGCGCTGATTCCGGTGATGTTCAGCTACAGCGGCTGGAACGCGGCCGCGTACGTCGCGGAAGAGGTACGCGATCCCGGCCGGAACGTGCCGCGCGCCCTGGCGCTCGGCACGCTGGTCGTCGTCACGATCTACATCGCGCTGAACGCGCTCTACCTCTACGCCCTGCCGATCGACCGCTTCGCCGGCAGCATCGGGGTCGGCGAGACGGTCGCCGCGCAGCTGCTGGGACCGGCGGCGGCCTCGGCGATCGGCCTGCTGGCACTGGTGATCATCCTCGGCAGTCTCAGCGCGATGGTGCTGGCCGGGCCGCGCGTCTATTTCGCGATGGCGCGCGACGGGCTGTTCTTCCACCGCGCGGCGCGGGTCCACGCGGGCTACCGGACGCCGGTCGCGGCGATCGTGGCGCAGGCGCTCTGGAGCGGCCTGCTCGTGCTCTCGGGGACGTTCGAACAGCTGTTGACCTACACCGGCTTCGCGGTCGTGCTGTTCGCGGGGGTCGCCGTCTGCGCGCTGTTCGTGCTGCGCCGCCGCTGTCCGGACGAGCCGCGGCCGTTCCGGGCGTGGGGCTACCCGCTCGCGCCAGGGCTCTTCGCCGTCGCCAGTCTGGCGATCGTGCTGAACGCCATGCGTGAGAGTCCGTGGCCGTCGGCCGCCGGCCTCGCCGTCATTGCGGCCGGTATTCCGCTGTACTGGCTCCTGCGCCGGACGCCTCCGGCGGTGGCACCGTCAGGAGCGCCCAGAGTGTGACGAGCGCCAGGGTACCGTCCGACAGGGCGAACAGCAGGAACGCCGGCGGCGAGTGGCGGAAGAGGTGGTCGAGGATGAAGGTCAGCGCGCCCGCCCCCTTGAGGAACACCCCCATCACCCACAGATAGCCGCGGTGCTGCTGCGGCGCGCGGTACGGCATCAGGTAGCCGAGCGCCACGGCCAGCAGGAACACGCCGTTCAGGTCCGCGTGAATGGGCGGGCGCGGCAGCGGGACCGCGAAGACCACCGCCAGCCAGCCCTGGGCGGTCAGCATGACCACCCCGACGAGCGCGTCGTAGACACCGGAGATGGCGGCAATGACGCGGAGCCGGCGGCTCCGGTCGGGGAGGGCGGGCGCGGGCATGGCGGCATTGTATGCCGCCATGCCCGTCCCCCGTTATGGAAGCTTCTGGAGCGAGCCCTTGTAGGTGATGGTCTGCCCCGGCTCGGTCTTGACGTTGAACGTGATCGGCTTGAAGCCCTGCTCGCGGATCTCGATCCGGTGCGGGCCGGGCTGGAGCTTCAGCTTCTGGAAGAAGCCGTTGAAATCGTTGACCACCCCGACGTAGTACCCGTCGACGAAGACCGACGCCGTCTTCGGCTTCACCTTGATGTGAATGCCGCCCTGCTCGGGGGCGCCGTGGTAGCCGTAGTACGAGGAGTAGCCGTACGGACCGAAGCCTCCCCAACCCAAGCCGGGGCCCCACCCGTCATCGGCCCAGAACGGGTTGCCATAGAAGCCACCGTCGCCCAGGCCGACGATGACTGCGCCGTCCCCGCCCTCTTCGTCATCGTCGACGCGTCGAACGGCCATCCCGGAGTTGTTGTCGCCCGGATACCGGCGCTCGACGGCCGTGGCCGGCGCCGGTTCGGCCGGGTTGCGCGGCACCGCCTGCTCGCGCGGCGGCGGTGCAGAGCGCGGCGGCGGCGCGGCTTCCGCGCGGGGCACGGCCTGCCGGGCGCCGCTGTAGGCGCGGGCGGCCGCCGGCATGAAGGAGCCCCCCGCGCGCATGAGGCCCGGTTCCTGCCTGGCGACCTGATGAGGCGGCGCTTCGGCGAATGCCGGAAGCCCGGCTGCGCAGAGCAAGCCGAGCGCCGCACCGGTGACGGTCAGTCTGAATGTGTTCATCACGACCACCCTTCGAACGTCGGGCGCTTGCGGTCGTCTCGTGGGGTCCGGCCGGAAGCGGCGTTCACCGGTCAAGACAGCAACATCCCTGCCAGCCGCCGACCGGCCGGAGACGGGGCATCTCCGGCGTCGGGGCGGGCGCGCCGCGGTGGCGGCTGTCTCCGGCGGAGCGCAGCGTCCGGTTTCCTTGACACCCCGGGGAGCGGCCGATAGACTGCGGAAAGTCGGCCTGAAGTCCGCGTCTGGCACCGGTCTGCAGGATTCGCGTCTGCCCTTCCCCGATCATGTTTCACAGCACGACGATTCTCGCCATTCGGCACCAGGGCCGGTCGGTTCTTGCGGGCGACGGCCAGGTGACGCTTGGCGCGACCGTGGTCAAGCAGAACGCGCGCAAGATCCGCCGCCTCTACAACGACCGGATTCTCGCCGGCTTCGCCGGCTCGGCGGCAGATTCGTTCGCGCTGTTCGCGCGGTTCGAGTCGAAGCTCGAGCAGTATCGGGGCAACCTGGAGCGCTCGGCGGTCGAGCTGGCCAAGGACTGGCGGTCCGACCGGATTCTGCGGCGGCTGGAGGCGATGCTGATCATCGTCGATCAGACGCGCACGTTCCTGCTGTCGGGGACGGGCGATCTCATCGAGCCGGACGATGGCATCGTGGCGATCGGGTCGGGCGGGCCGTATGCGCTGGCGGCGGCGCGGGCGCTGGCGCGGGATTCGGCGCTCGACGCGCGCGCGATTGCCGAGCGGGCGATGACGGTGGCGGCCGAGATCTGCATCTATACGAACCAGAACATCGTGATCGAGGAGCTGTGAGGCGCGCCGGGCCGGCCTGCGCGCCGGCGGGGGCCGAAGTCTGATCATGCCCATCTATCTGCCCGAGACCACGTCGACCGGCATCGAGGCGCTCACGCCGCGCCAGATCGTCGCGGAGCTCGACAAGTACGTGATCGGCCAGCGGGCGGCGAAGCGGGCGGTGGCGATCGCGCTGCGCAACCGGATGCGGCGGCAGAAGCTGCCGCCGGAGATGGCGGACGAGGTGGCGCCGAAGAACATCCTGATGATCGGCCCCACGGGCGTCGGCAAGACGGAGATCGCGCGCCGGCTGGCGCGGCTGGCGCAGTCGCCGTTCATCAAGGTGGAGGCCTCGAAGTTCACGGAGGTCGGCTACGTCGGGCGCGACGTGGAATCGATGGTGCGCGACCTGGTGGAGCTGGCCGTGGACATGGTCCGCGACGAGCGGCTCGAGGAGGTCCGGAGCAAGGCGGAGCAGAACGCCGAGGAGCGGCTGCTCGACCTCCTGCTGCCGCCGACGCGGCCGGTGGCGCCGGACGAGGACGCGGTGGCCGCGCGCGATCAGCAGCAGACGCGCGAGCGGTTCCGCGAGCTGCTGCGCAACGGGCGCCTCGACGCGCGGGTGGTCGAGATCGACGTGCGGGAGAAGGCGTTTCCGTCCTTCGAGATCATCGCCGGGTCGTCGGTCGAGGAAGTCGACATCAACATCAAGGACATGCTGCCGGGCCTCTTCCAGGGACGGAGCAAGAAGCGGAAGATGAAGGTGCCCGAAGCGCTCGAGTACCTGCTCCAGGAAGAGGAACAGAAGCTGGTCGACATGGACTCGGTCTCGCGCACCGCGGTCGACCGCGTCGAGGACACGGGGATCATCTTCATCGACGAGATCGACAAGATCGCCGGGCACGAGGGGGCGCAGGGGCCCGACGTCAGCCGCGAAGGCGTGCAGCGCGACATCCTGCCGATCGTCGAGGGGACCACGGTCAACACGAAGTACGGGATGCTCCGCACCGACCACATCCTGTTCATCGCCGCCGGGGCGTTCCACGTCGCCAAGCCGTCCGACCTGATTCCCGAGCTCCAGGGCCGCTTCCCGATCCGGGTCGAACTCGAGGCGCTCGGGCAGGAGGAGTTCGTCCGCATCCTCACCGAGCCGAAGAACGCGCTCATCAAGCAGTACGTCGCCCTGATGGAGACCGAGGGGATCACGCTCCGCTTCCTGGACGGCGCCATCCACCGGATCGCCGAGTTCGCGACGCGCGTCAACGAGCGGACGGAGAACATCGGCGCCCGGCGCCTGCACACGGTGATGGAAAAGCTGTTGGACGAAATTTCCTTCGAGGGCCCCGATCTCGAGGACAAGTCGATCACCATCGACGAAGCCTACGTCGATCGCATGCTGGCCGAAATCGTCAAGAACGAAGACCTGTCCCGTTACATCCTGTGACCCGCTCGATGCGCGTCGATTGCCGGGACGCCGGCCGCACTGAGGGCGCCGGGGCCGCGCCGGGCCGTGGCGGCCGGCGCCTGCGCCGGGCCGCCGGCGTGCTGCTCGTCGCCGCCCTGGCCGCGTGCGGCAAGAAAGGCCCGCCGCTGCCGCCGATCCTGTACCTGCCGGCCGCGCCGGCCGTGACCGCTCACGAACAGGGACGGACCGCCCGGCTCACCTTGACCGTGCCGGTGGCCAACACGAACGGGTCGCGGTCGGCGAACCTCGAGCGTCTGATGGTGTACGGGTACACGGGCGAGCCGCGCCTGGTCGATCTCGACCGGTTCTTCAAGCGGGCGACGCTGGTCGCGCGGATTCCCGTCAAGCCGGCGCCGCCGCCCGACGCGGACGAACACGAGCAGCAGGCGATCGAGCGCCGGGCCGCCAAGGCCCCGGGGGTCGCGCAGGGAGAGACGATCGTCGTCGCCGAGCGGATCACCCCGGCCCTGATGACGCCCGTGCCGCCCGAGCGGCCGCGGAAGCGGGTGCCGGTGCCGGCGGCGGAGATGGCCGTGCCGCTCGCCGGGCCGCCCGACACGCTCCTCGCGCGCCAGTACTATGTGGTCGGCGTGACGTCGAAGGGCCGTCCGGGGCCGCTGTCGACCGTCGCGTCGGTGCCGCTCGTGGCGCCTCCGCTGGCGCCGTCGGCGCCGGTCGTGACGTACACGGAGAAGCAGATTTCGGTGACGTGGACGGCGCCGGCCTTCGTGCGGGCGCTGGTGCAGGCGCCCGCCACCGGGACGGTGCTGCCGGGCGTGTCGATCATCGGCCCGACGTATCCGGCGAGCCAGTACAACGTGTACGAACGGCCGGCCACCGCCCCGCCCGCGCCGCCGTCGCCGTTGAGCACCGAGGGGGACGGCACGGTGGTGCCCGGGCCGCCGCCGGCCCCGCTGAACGGCGCGCCTCTCGCCGGCACGGCCTTCACCGACACGCGGATGACGTGGGGCGCGCGCCGGTGCTACGAGGTCCGGACGGTCGACACCTACGGGCCGCTGACGGTCGAGAGCCGGCCATCGCCGGCGACCTGCGTGACGCTGCGCGACACGTTCCCGCCGGCGGCGCCGCGCGGGCTCCAGGCGGTCGCCTCGTCCGGGGCGATCAGCCTGATCTGGGAAGCGAACACGGAAACCGATCTGGCCGGCTATCTCGTGCTGAGGGCCGAGGCGCCGGGCGGGACGCTGGAGCCGATCACGCCGGCGCCGATCCACGACACGACGTACCGGGACACGACCGTGAAGCCGGGCGTCCGGTACGTGTACGCGGTCGTGGCGGTCGACACGGCGACGCCGCCGAACCGCAGCGCGCTGTCGAACACGGTGGAGGAGACGGCGCGGTGAGCGGCGCGGACGCGGCGGATCGATAGTACAATCGCACGCCATGAATCCACGCGACACACTGGCCGACCTCGAGCGCCGGGCCGAACTGGGCGGCGGCGAGGAGCGGCGCGAGCGGCAGCACGCGGCCGGCAAGCTGACGGCGCGGGAACGCATCGAGCAGCTGTTCGATCGCGGCACGTTCGAGGAGCTGGACAAGCTCGTGACCCACCGGTGCCTGGACTTCGGGATGGCCGACCAGATCATCCCGGGCGACGGCGTGATTGCCGGGCACGGGCAGGTGGACGGCCGGCAGGTCTTCGCGTTCGCACAGGACTTCACGGTCTTCGGCGGGTCGCTGTCGGAAACGAACGCGGCGAAGATCGTCAAGATCATGGACCTGGCGATGCGCGTGGGCGCGCCGGTCGTCGGGCTCAACGACTCGGGCGGCGCCCGCATCCAGGAAGGGGTGATGTCGCTCGGCGGCTACGCCGACATCTTCCTGCGCAACACGCTGGCGTCGGGGGTCGTCCCGCAGATCTCGGCGATCATGGGCCCGTGCGCCGGCGGCGCCGTCTACTCGCCCGCGATCACCGATTTCACCGTGATGGTGAAGAACACGAGCTACATGTTCGTCACCGGACCGGACGTCATCAGGACCGTCACGCACGAGGAGGTCTCCAAGGAACAGCTCGGCGGCGCGATGACGCACAACGAGACGAGCGGCGTCGCGCACTTCGCCGTCGAGGACGACCGGGAGTGCCTCGCGCTCATCCGCGACCTGCTCGGCTTCATGCCGGGCAACAACCTCGACGACGCCCCGGTCGTGGACACGGCCGATCCGTCCGACCGCGAGGACGAGGCGCTCGACGCGCTGGTGCCGGCGTCGCCGAACCAGCCGTACGACATGCTGGACCTCATTCACACGGTGGCCGACGGCGGCGAGTTTCTCGAGGTGCACCGCCACTACGCGCGGAACATCATCGTCGGCTTCGCCCGGCTGGGCGGCCGGTCGGTCGGCATCGTCGCCAACCAGCCGGCGCATCTGGCCGGCACGCTGGACATCGACGCGTCCGTCAAGGGGGCGCGGTTCGTGCGCTTCTGCGACGCGTTCAATATTCCGCTGGTGACCTTCGAGGACGTGCCCGGGTTCCTGCCGGGCACCGTGCAGGAGTACGGCGGCATCATCCGGCACGGCGCGAAGCTCCTGTATGCCTTCGCCGAAGCGACCGTTCCCAAGGTGACGGTGATCACGCGCAAGGCGTACGGCGGGGCGTACTGCGTCATGGCGAGCAAGCACATCCGGACCGACTTCAACTATGCGTGGCCCAGCGCGGAGATCGCCGTGATGGGGCCGGAGGCGGCGGTTAACATTCTCTACAAGCGGGAGCTCGACGCGGCGGCGGACGCCATCGCGCTGCGGGCGCAGAAGGCGGCCGAACTGCGGGAGAAGCTGGCGAACCCGTACATCGCCGCCGGCCGCGGATTCGTGGACGAGGTGATCCTGCCGCGGCGGACGCGCGCCAAACTGATCAGCGCGCTGCGCAACCTGGAGACGAAGCGGGACAAGAACCCGCCCAAGAAGCACGGCAACATCCCCCTCTAGCGCCGGCCGGCCGGGCCCTGCCGGGGCCGCACCGGGGAAGACGTGCGCGCGCGGCGGGGCCGCACGGCCCCGGCCGGGTGCTACAATAGTCTCTTAACGCGCATCCTGCCTGGTCGCTCCAAGCCGTCGGCGTTCAGCGGGCAGCCGTGTTCCCAGGTGGCCGGGCTGGACGTCGCGCGGACGACTTGCGTGAAAAAGATTCTGATCGCCAACCGGGGAGAAATTGCCGTCCGGATCCTGCGTGCCTGCCGGGACATGGGGATTGCGACGGTCGCGGTCTATTCCGAGTGCGACCGGTCCGCGCTGCACGTGCGAGACGCGGACGAAGCGTTCGCCATCGGCCCGAATCCGGCCCGTGACAGCTACCTGCGGATCGACACCCTGGTCGACGTGGCGCGGCGTGCCGGCGCCGACGGCGTGCATCCGGGGTACGGCTTCCTCGCCGAGAACGAGCAGTTCGCGGCCGCCTGCCGGGATGCCGGCCTGACGTTCATCGGCCCGTCGCCCGAGGCGATCGAGCTGATGGGCAGCAAGACCGCCGCGCGGCAGGCCGCGATCCGGGCCGGCGTGCCGGTGGTGCCCGGCACCGTGGAGCCGCTCGGCGGCGACGTCAGCGACGCCGCGATCGCGGCCGAGGCGGCCCGCGTCGGCTATCCGCTGCTCGTCAAGGCGGTCGCCGGCGGCGGCGGCAAGGGCATGCGGAGCGTGACCGATCCGGCCGACCTGTCCGGCGCCCTGCGCGCGGCCCGCTCCGAGGCCGGCGCCTCGTTCGGCGATTCGGCGGTGTACCTCGAGCGTCAGCTCGTCCGGCCCCGCCACATCGAGGTGCAGCTGCTGGGCGACCTGCACGGCACGGTGCTGCCGTTCGTCGAGCGGGAGTGTTCGATCCAGCGTCGGCACCAGAAGGTCATCGAGGAGACCCCCTCGCTGGCGGTCGACGACCGGCTGCGCCGCGCGATGACCTCCGCCGCGGCAGCCGTGGCCCGGTCGGTGGGATACTCGAACGCCGGCACCATCGAGTTCCTCCTGGACGAGGAGGGCCGGTTCTACTTCCTGGAGATGAACACCCGCCTCCAGGTGGAGCACCCGGTCACGGAGATGGTGTCGGGCGAGGATCTCGTCCAGTGGCAGATCCGCGTCGCCCGCGGCGAGCGTCTCGACCTCGATCCGGAGCGCCTGCTGCGGCCGATCGGTCACGCCATCGAATGCCGCATCTACGCCGAGGACCCGGACAACGGCTTCATGCCGGCCCCGGGGCGGATTCTCGGCCTGCGGGTGCCGGCCGGCCCGGGGGTGCGCGACGACAGCGGCGCGACCGCCGGCTGGGACGTCCCGATCTTCTACGACTCGATGGTGTCGAAGCTGATCACGTGGGGCACGGACCGTCCCCAGGCGACCGCCCGGATGCTGCGGGCGCTCGCCGAATACGACATCCGCGGCATCCGGACGACGATCCCGTTCTTCCTCTGGATGCTCCGGCAGCCGGACTTCGTTCAGGGGCGGTTCGACACCACGTATCTCGATCGGGTGCTCGACGAGCGGGCCGGACAGCCGTTCGTGGAGACGTCGGACGGGCTGGAGGAGGTCGCGGCGATCGCGGCCGCGCTCCACGGCTACCTGAAGCCGCCGGCCGGCGCGGCCGCGGCGCGGGGCGGGATGGCGGCCGGACGGCCGCCGCGGAACGGGCGCTGGGCGCGGCAGGCGCGGGTCGACGCGCTGCACTGAGCGGACCATGATCGTCGAGGTCGACATCAACGGGCGCGTCCGGACGGTCTCGATCGAGCCGGCGGGCGCGGGCTACAGGGTGACCGTCGACGGGCGGGCGCGGATGGTGGACGCCGTCCGGCTCGATCCGACGACGCTGTCGCTGCTGTTCGTGGACGAGGGGGGCGCCAGCTGGACGGTCGGCGTGGCCGGGGCGGCGCCGGGCGGCGGGCTGAGTGTCTCGATCGACGGCACGACCCTGTCGGCGGCCGTCAGCGCGCGGCGGGGGGCGTGGGGACGCCGGGCGGCCGCGGCAGCCGACGGCCGCGGCCCGAGCGGGCCCCAGCGGCTGGTGGCGCCGATGCCCGGCAAGGTGGTCCGCCTGCTGGTCCGGCCGGGGGACACGGTGAAGGCGAGGCAGCCGATGATCGTCGTCGAGGCGATGAAGATGGAAAACGAGATCCGCTCACCCAAGGCGGGCGTCGTGGCGGAGATCCGGGTGGCGGAGGGGACGTCGGTCGAGGCCGGGAGCCTGCTGGCGGTGGTGGATTAGCGCAGAGCTCGAGAGTGGAGTGTGCTGAGCAAGGAGCGCGCACGGAAGATCCTGCGCTACGTCGGTCTCGCCCTGACGATCTTCGTGGCGATGCTCGCCGCGGGCGTGGTCAGCAGCGTGACGATCGACCTCGGGCCGTCGCTCCGCCGCCTGGCCGAGCGTGAGGGCTCCAGGCGGATCGACCGCCCGATTCACATTGGCCGGCTCTCAATCCGGCTCGCGCGCGGCCGCTTCGTAATCGATCACCTGGTCATTGCCGGCCTGCACCCCGGCGACCGTCCGTTCTTCACCGCCAACCGTCTCGAGGTCTCGATCGACTGGTCGACCCTGCTGCGCCGCGAGGTCACGATCGACGATGTCGAGATGCGCGGCTGGACGATGCGGGTGGAGAAGTGGGCCGACACGCAGAGCTTCCCCCGGCTCGTCTCCACGTCCTCCGGCCCCAGGCGGTTCGTCACGACCGTCAAGTATCTCCACGCGTCGGACGGTGAGTTCATCTACGAGGATCACGAGACGCCGTGGAGCGTCGTCGCGCCCCACCTGGATCTGACGATCCGCGACGCGGGCGGGTACCGCGGCCGGGCCGCGTTCAGCGGCGGGACCGTGCGGATCAAGGACTACGCGCCGATGTGGGCGAACATGCACTGCACCTTCACGCTGAAGGGCCCGCACGTGCACGTCGAGCGGATGGACCTGCGGACCGACGGCGCCGAGTCGATCGCCACCGGCGACGTCGATTTCGCGCACTGGCCCGATCAGCTCTATCAGGTGCGGTCGCGGGTCGACTTCCCGCGGATGCACCAGATCTTCTTCGCGCACGATCACTTCACGGTCGGCGGCCAGGGCGAGTTCACCGGGACCTTTCACCTCTACCATGGCGGGTACCGCCTGGGCGGGCGGTTCACGAGCGCGGACGCGACGGTCAACGGCTTCCAGTTCGAGCAGGTCCGGGGCGGACTGCAGTGGGAGCCGCACCGCTTCCAGGTGACCGACGCGGTGTCGCGGTTCTACGGCGGCGAGGCCCGGTTCGGCTACTCGCTGGCGCCGATCGGCGAGCCGACGCCGATCGTGGCGCAGTTCGACGCGTCGTACGCCGACGTCGATCTGGCGGCGTTCACCGACGCGATGCGGTTGCGCGGGCTGCGGTTCGCCGGCCGGGCCAGCGGCCACAACGAGCTGCAGTGGCCGCTCGGCCGCTTCGGCGCCCATCAGGGGGGCGGGTGGCTGACCGTCCAGCCCCCGGCCGGGGTCGCGACGCTGACGCCGGCGCTGGCGGCGGCGCGGGCCGTCGCCCAGGATCGGCGCGGCCCGGAGCCGGGGCCCTACGCGCTGCAGCCGCTGCCGGCGCACCTGCCGGTGAGCGCGAGCTTCACCTACTCGTTCGGGCCCGAGTGGATCGACATCGCGGCCAGCCGGTTCGCCACGCCGGCGACCGCCGTCACGTTCGAAGGGGTGACGGCGTACGGCGAGCACTCGCGGATTCCGTTCCACGTGATCAGCAGCGACTGGCAGGAGAGCGACGAGGTGCTCGCCGGCATCATGACGGACGTCGGGGCGCCGCGGCGCCCGGTGGCGTTCGGCGGCCGGGGCACGTTCGACGGGGTGATGCTCCACGCGTTCCGGAATCCGCGCGTGGAGGGGACGTTCACCGGCCGGGATCTGCTGGCCTGGGACGAGTTGTGGGGCAGCGGGCACGCGTCGCTCGTGATCGAGGACGACTACGTGACGGTGACGGGTGGCGTGGTCCGGCTCGGCGACTCGGAGATCAAGGCGGACGGCCGCTTCTCGCTCGGCTATCCCCGCGCCGATCACGGCGAGGAGATCAACGCCCGCTTCACGGTGGCGGACCGTCCCGTCGACGGCCTGCGCCACGCGTTCGGCATCGACGATTACCCGGTCGACGGCCTGCTGTCGGGGGAGTTCCATCTGTACGGTCGGTACGTGGCGCCGTTCGGCTTCGGGAAGATGACGATCACGCACGGGACGGCGTATCGTGAGCCGTTCGAGCGGGCCACGGCCGCGCTGCGCTTCGAGGGGGCGGGGGTCCGGCTGGACGCCATCGAGATCGCCAAGGGAGGCGGCACGATCACCGGCGCGGCGTACGTCGGCTGGCACGGCACCTATTCGTTCAGCGCCGACGGGCGGCGGATTTCGATGGAGCACGTCGCGGCGGTGTCGTTTCCCGGCATGCCGCTGTCGGGCACGCTCGTCTTTTCGGCCACCGGCAGCGGCGCGTTCGCCGACCCGCGCTACGACGTCAAGGGCCGCATCGACGACCTGTTCGTCGCCGACGAAGGCATCGGCCAGGTCACCGGCACGCTCGGCCTGCGCGGCACGGTCCTGACGATGCAGGTGGAGGCGGCCTCGCCGCGTCTCGCGGTGTCGGGCACCGGCCGGGTGTCGCTGACGCCGGGTGACGCCGGAGACCTGCAGTTCCGCTTCACCGACACGTCGCTCGATCCGTACGTGCGCCTCTTCGAGCCGCGCCTGTCGCCGTTCACCACGGCCGTCGCCAGCGGCACGGTGCGGGTCACCGGCGATCTGGGCGACCTCGACCGTCTTCACGTCGACACGACGGTGGAGCAGCTCGACCTGCGGCTGTTCGACTACCAGCTGCGGAACCAGGGGCCGATCCGGATCGCGCTCGACCGGGACACGGTGAAGGTCGAGCAGCTGCAGCTGGTGGGCGAGGACACGCGCCTCGACCTCGCGGGGACGCTCGGGCTGCGCACCCGCCAGATCGATCTGCGCGCCGACGGCGGCGCCAACCTCGGTATTCTGCAGGGCTTCTTCCGGAACGTCCGGGGCTCGGGGCGCGCCCAGCTGTCGGCCGAGCTGCAGGGGGCCCTGAGCGCGCCGACGCTGCGCGGCCGCGCGGTCATCAGCAACGGCCGCGTCCGGGACTTCGCGCTGCCGAACTCCCTGGAGGCGATCAACGGCACGGTCCTGTTCGACGAGCGGGGCATCGTGCTCGACGGGCTGACGGCCAAGATGGGCGGCGGCGCCGTCCAGTTCGGCGGCCAAATCGGCCTGAGCGGCTACGCGCCGGGCGAGCTGAACGTGACCGCCCGCGGCGTGAACATGCACCTGCGCTACCCGGACGGGTTCCAGTCGGTCGTCGACGCCACGCTGTCGCTGCGCGGCCGGGTGCAGGAGCCGACGCTGGGCGGCACGGTGACGGTGCGGAGCGCGATCTTCACGCGCCGGTTCCGGTATTCCGGCACCAGCCTGTTCGACCTCGCGAGCGGCCGGTCGACCCCGTCGCTGCCGGCCGCGCCGGGGCCGGCGATTCCGCCCCTCCACCTGGACCTCCGGATCGAGGCCCCGTCCACGCTGCGCGTCGAGAACAACCTCGTCCGGATGGTCGCGAGCGCCGACCTCACGCTGCGCGGCACGTACGAGCGGCCCGTGCTGTTCGGACAGGCGGAGGTCGACCGCGGGCAGATCTTCTTCGAGGGCAAGAACTATCTGATCACGCGCGGGACGATCGAGTTCACGAACCCCACCCGCATCGAGCCGTTCTTCGACGTGGCGGCCGAGACGCGGGTGCGCGTGCCCGGCCAGACCTACCAGGTGACCGTGCAGGCGACCGGCACGACCGAACGGCTCCAGCCGGAGCTGACGTCGGATCCGCCGCTGCCGACGGCCGACGTCCTCGCGCTGCTGCTCGGCAACGAGATCCCGAGCCAGGACGCGGAGCTGCAGGCGCTCCTGCGGCCCAACCAGGTGCAGCAGGACCTGCTGGCCTCGCGCGCGACCCAGCTGCTGACGAGCCCGGTGGCCTCCGAGGTCGGCCGGGTCGTCGAGCAGACGTTCGGGATCGACACGTTCCAGCTGACCCCCTCGCTGTTCGATCCGTACCAGACCAGCTCCCGCCTGAACCCGACCGCGCGCCTGACCATCGGCAAGCGGCTGTCGAACCGGGTCTACGTGACCTACTCGCGCAGCCTGAGCACCGCGATCAACGATCAGATCATCCTGCTGGAGTACGACCAGGGCGCCCGGCTGTCGTGGATCCTGTCCCAGAACGAGGACCACACCTACGCGCTCGAGCTCCGCGTGAGGCACACCTTCTGATGACCGTCCGGTTCCGCCGCATCCGGCTTCTTCCGGCGGCGATGGTCCTGGTGCTGATGGCGGTCGCTCCGGTGTTCGCGGACGTGGCGGACTACCTCGGGCGGCCCGTCGTGTCGGTCCGGCTGACCTTCGAGGGCCGCACCGATCGGGACAGCCGGTTGCGGGACCTGATCATGACCCCGGTCGGCGCGCCGCTCGGGATGGCGGACGTCCGCGAGACGGTCACGCACCTGATGAGCCTCGGCCAGTTCCAGGACGTTCGCGTGCACGCCGCGCACGTCGGCGCGGGCGTGGCGCTGGTCTACCAGCTGATCCCGCTGCAGCGGGTCGGCCGCCTCCGGTTCGACGGCGATCTCGGGCTGTCGCAGCGGACGCTCCGGACGGCCGTCACCGACCGCTACGGCCTGCTGCCGCCGCTCGGGCGCGCGGCCGAGGTGGCGCGGATGCTGCTCGGCCTCTACCGGGAGCACGGCTACCTGCGGGCCGACGTGACGCCGCGCCGGATTGCCACCGGGAATCCCGAGCTGGTGACGCTCGCCTTCGAGATCCAGGCCGGCATCCGGGCGCGCATCCGATCGATCCGGATCGCGGGGAAGCCGTCCGATCCGGCGCCGCTCGTCATCGAGCGGCTGGGGGTCCGCCCCGGCGAGGCCTACGACGCGACGGAGCTCCGGCAGCGGATCGCCCGGTACACGGAGCAGCTGCGGACGGCCGGCTACTACGAGGCGAGGCTGGTGCCGTCGACCACCGTGGGCGAGCACCGGGAGACGGTGGCGCTGACGATCACCGTGAATCCGGGCCCGCACGTCACGACCGTCTTCGAAGGGGACCCGCTGCCGCTGAAGGAGCGCGACCGCCTCGTGCCGATCCGGCAGGACGGATCGGTGGACGAGGATCTGCTCGAAGATTCGAGCCGCCGCATCCAGGACTACTTCCGCGCGCAGGGCTACCGGGACGCGGCCGCGTCGTTCAGCCGCCGCGTGCAGGGAGACGAGATGACGATCGTCTTCCAGGTCCACCACGGCCCGCTCTACCGCATCGCCGCGGTCCAGGTCACGGGCAACACCGGCGTGCCCCTGTCGAGCCTGCCGGCAGACGTCCGCCTGCGCGAGGGGACGCCGTTCGTGCAGGAGCGGCTCGACGCGATGGCTGCCGCCCTCGAGCTGCGGTACCGCCAGCTCGGGTACAGCGACGCGAAGGCCGAGCGGACGGTGATCCCGCGCGCCGCCGGATCGGGCGACCCGGCGGGCGGTCCGGTGCCGGTCGCCGTCCGGATCGTCGTCCACCCGGGCGTCCGCACGCTCATCGACGACGTGGCGATTCTGGGGAACGACGCGATTCCGGAGGCGACGCTGCGGGGGCGCCTGCTCGCGGTGCCCGGGCGGCCGTTCTACGGCCCGAACATCGGGCGCGACGCCGACAGGATCCAGGAGGCGTTCAACGACCGCGGCTACGAGTCGGCGACGGTCACGCCGCAGCTGGGCTTCAACGCCGACCGATCGCGCGTCGCGGTCCGGTACGTGATCCAGGAGGGGCCGCAGATCTTCGTCGACCACGTCCTGATCGTCGGCAACACGCGGACGAGCACGAAGCTGATCGAACGGGAGCTGCTCATCGAGCCGGGCCAGCCGCTGAACCTCGAGGCGATCGGCGAGAGCCAGCGGCGGCTCGTGGCGCTCGGCCTGTTCCGCCGCGTGCGGATCGAGGAGCTGCGGCACGGATCCGACGTCCACCGTGACGTGCTCGTGTCGGTCGAGGAAGCGCCCACGACCACGATCGGCTACGGCGGCGGCGTCGAGGTCGGGCTCCGCCCGCAGGCCAGCGGCCAGACCGGGTTCGCGGTCGACCGGCTCGAGTTCGCCCCGCGCGCCCTGTTCGAGATCACCCGGCGCAACCTGTTCGGGAAGAACCGGTCGATCAGCCTGTTCTCGCGCGTCAGCCTGCGGCCGAACACCGCGCCGTTCATCGCCGGGGCCACCTCGTCCGACAGCGGCGGCTACGGCTTCAGCGACTATCGCGTCATCGCCAGCTACCGGGAGCCGCGCCTGTTCGGCAGCGCGGCCGACGCGGTCGTGTCGGGAGTCATGGAGCAGGGGGTGCGCGCGAGCTTCAACTTCGCGCACCGGGGCGTCAGCGCGCAGGTCGCCCGGCGCCTGACCCGGACGCTCAGCATCACGGGCAACTATGCGGTGGACCGCAACCGGCTGTTCGACGAGCAGGTCTCCCCGGCAGACCAGCTGCTGATCGACCGGCTGTTCCCGCAGGTCCTCCTGTCGTCGTTCTCTTCCTCGCTGGTCCGGGACACGCGTGACGACGCCATCAATCCGACGCGGGGCGGTCTCATGGTGATCAACGGACAGATCGCCGGGCGCGCCATCGGGTCCGAGGTCGGGTTCGCCAAGGCCTACCTGCAGGGATCGATGTACCGGACCGTGCCGGGCTGGGGGCGCACGGTGTTCGCGGCCGATGCCCGGCTCGGACTCGCCACCGGCTTCCCGCGCAACGTGCCGGAGACCGACAGCCAGGGCAACCCGGTGATCGGCCCGAACGGCCAGCCCATCGACGTCCAGGTCCGCGACCTGCCGGCGAGCGAGCGGTTCTTCGCGGGCGGTGACACGACCGTCCGCGGCTTCGCGCTGGATCAGCTCGGCACGCCGGCCACGATCGACGCCAACGGGTTTCCGCAGGGCGGCGACGCGCTCATCATCCTGAACGCCGAGCTGCGCATCCCCGTCTGGCGCGCCATCGGCGTCGTCGGGTTCGTCGATGCCGGCAACGTGTGGGCGCACGTCGGCGACCTGAATCCGGCCCAGATCCGGGCGGCGGTCGGGTTCGGCCTCCGCTACGAATCGCCGATCGGGCCGATCCGGATCGACCTGGGGTTCAAGCTGTCGCGGGTCGATCTCACGCCGGGGCGGCTCGAGCCGCTCACGGCGCTCAACATCAGTCTGGGCCAGGCGTTCTGATCGCGCGGGGTCGCCGCGCGCGGACGTGACGAGGGAGGAGCCGGAGCGGTGCGGATGCGGAGAGTCGCGTGGGTGGCGCTGCTGGCCGTGCTGGCCGCCGGCGTGCCCCGGCCGGGGCACGCCGACGAGCTGATCGACCGCGTGCTCGCGGTCGTCTCGGGCGAGGTGATCACGCTGTCTGACGTCCGGGCGGCCCGGACGTTCGGCCTCGTCGACCTGCCGCACGGCGTGACGGCGACGGCCGCCGTGCTGCAGCAGCTGATCAACCGGGACCTGATCCTGGACGAAGTCGAGCACTACGCGCCGCCCGAACCGGCCCCCGGGGCCATCGAGACGCGGCTCGAGGCGATCCGCCGCCGGTTCCCGACCGCGGAGGCGTACCGGCGCGCACTCACGGTCGCCGGGGTCGACGAGGCGCACCTGCGCGCCGTCATCCGCGACAACCTGCGCATCAAGGCGTATCTCGACCAGCGGTTTCCGCTGCCGCCCCCGCCGTCAGACGAGGCGATCGCCGCCTACTACCGGACCCACCAGGCGGCCTTCACGCGGGAAGGGGTCCTGCAGCCGCTCGCCCGCGTGCGTGACACGATTGCCGCCCGCCTCACCGCGGAGCGGCAGGCGTCGCTGATTGCCGAGTGGCTGGGCGGCCTGCGGCAGCGGGCCGACGTCACCATCCTGTACCTGCCCGGCACCGCGCCCGGCACGCAGGGGGCGTCGGGCGTCAGTGCCCCGGCCCGGCGGACTCCGGCCAGGCCAGCCGATAGATGACGAGGGACGGGCCCGGACGTCCGGCGTCCGGATCGACGCGGTAGACCGTCGTGACGGCGGGACCGGCCGGCCGGCCGGCGTCCGGTGTGGCGACGAGGTACTGTGCGGCGCCCGCGACGCGGGGGTCGAGGGGGCGGCCCGGCGCGAGATCGACCGCCACGGGGCGATAGCGGGTGCCGGACAGCGCGAGCGCCTCGTTGCCGACGGCGACGCACGCGCCGGCCGGGACGTGCGCGCGGATCCAGCCGTAGGCGAGCGCCGACGTCCACGGCCGGCCGCGGGCGCGGTCGGCATTCACCGAGGAGACCAGCGGCGGCAGGATGGCGGCGATCGTCAGCCCGGCGATCAGCAGCTGCCGTGGCGCCCGCGGAATGCTGAACCGGCGGAGCAGGCTCACCCCCGAGATCACCGCGATGGCGGCGAGGATGGTCACGAACGGCAGCACCGGCAGGAGCAGGACGTCCGCGCTGCCGCTCGCCCCGATCGACATCGACCCGAGGTAGACGAGGGGAAACCCGACGAGGAGCACCCAGCGGGCGTGGGCGGGTCCGGTTACCGACCGCACGATCGCCAGAATGAAGCCGGCGATCGCCAGCACGAAGGCGGGCCACGCCAGGTTGGCGACGAGCGCGCCGGCCAGTGCGAGCGGCGGCGGGGTGCTGCCGCCGGCGAGCGCCGCGCCGGCGGCGTTCAGGAACGCCGGCAGGTCGAGCACGGTGTACGGGGCGGCCAGCAGAAACGCGAGGGCGAACGCCCCGATCGTCGCCAGCGCGCCGGAGCGGCGCGGTGCGCTGGTGCCGCTGCTCATCCAGACGGCCACGAGCGGCAGCAGCAGGACGAGGCTGCCGCGATAGCTGGTCGCGGCGGCGAGGCCGGCCGCGACGCCGGCGAGCGTGAACGTCCGGAGCGAGCCGCGCTCCAGGGCCCGCAGCGAGAGGAGCAGGGCGACAGTGGTGAAGAAGGTCAGCAGCACACCCGGGCCGATGAGTTGCGACGCCTGGATGTGCGCCGGGAGCACCGCCAGCAGGCCGGCGGCGAGCAGCGCGTGGCGGCCGCCCCACTGCGCGCCCGCTTCGAAGACCAGCAGCACGGTGGCCGTCCCGATCAGGGCGGAGGCCGTCCGTCCCCAGAGATAGGCCTCGGCCGGGCGGAACTGGTCGAGCACGTGCCAGAAGCCGTGGGCGGCGCCGGTCAGGAACCGCGCGGACGCCACCAGCAGCTGCACCTCGAAGTACAGCGCCGGCGAGCCGAAGGTGTGCGGGTTGAGGTCGCCGGTCCGCATCGCATGGAGGACGCGGGCGATCAGGTCCTGCTCGCCGGCCCACACGGCGCCCGGCAGGCCGCTGGCAAGGTGCCAGAACCGCAGCCCGGCCGCCACGGCGAGCACGAGGGCGACGCCGAGAAGCCGCTGGCGCAGATCGCTCGCTTCACGCCACTCACGCCCACTCACCAGCGTCCAGCCTCCTGTTCCGCCTGCGGGGGGTGCGGGTCCGTCTGCCGGCCACACGGCGGCATCAGTGGTGCAGCAGCGCGTACTGCGCGATCTCGATCAGGTCGAACCCCGCGTGGCTCACGACCGGCGCGGCGATGCTGCGCCGGCGCAGGTAGACGGCCCCCCAGAACGCTCCGAGCAGCGCCGTCGTGAGGACGGCGTCCCAGCCCTGCAGAAAATGGCCGGCGCCGAACGCGATGCTCGAGAGGATCAGACCGACCACCGGCCCGCCGAGCCCGCGCTCGAAACGGGTCAGGATGAACGCCCGCTGGATCTCCTCGCGAAAGCCGCCGGCGACGAGCGTCACGAGCGCGAAGATCCAGGCGTCGAGCGGCGTCCGGATCAGGCCCTCCAGCGGATTCGATTTCACGTTGTGCAGCTGGGGAGCCAGCCGCTGGATGACGAGCAGCAGACTGACGCCCAGCGCCAGCGACACCGCGGCGATCGGAAGGCCGAGCAGCGCCTCCCGTCCAACCGGCCGCGTGCCGAGCAGCACCCGACCCGGGCGCTCGCCGTGCAGCCGGAGCAGCAGCAGGATGAGTCCGATCAGGACCGCGGCGTCCACGACCGAGAGCGTGAAGACGTACCGGAGGCTCAACCGGCCGCTCGTGGTGTACGGCAGGAGCCCGAGTCGGTCCAGAACGACCGCGATGCCCAGCTGCGTCGGGTAGTCCGAACAAAGCAGCACCTCGAACAGCGCGATCGCGCGGTCCCGCCGGCGGTACCGCGGCCTGCCCGCCACCCCTTCCGGTGCCTCGGCCGGGCGGCGGCCTCCGTCAGCAGCCCCCTCCTGCGGCCCGGCACCGTCCGCCGGCGGCCCCGGGAACCCCCCGGGTTCGGCAGGGTGCTCGGCGACCGGCGGCGGCATGTCCTGAGACATCTCCGGACTTTACCACACCGCTCCGGTGGTCATGGAGCCACGGCCGAGGCGCCGACAGACTGGCGACATTCTTGCTCACTTCAGCGCACCGGTATCGGGCGTGGTGGAATTCACTTGGAAACGCGCGAGACGGGGAGCACTTCTCCCGATCCAGGCGGACCCGAACCGGGTAATATTTACAGAGAACGCCGTCATCCTGAGAGATCGGCCGTGGGCGTTTCCTGCGAAGCAGGGAGGCCGGCCGATCGAGAGGGACTGCGATGACTCCGCAACCAGACGTGCAGGCGGGAGCCGACCGGATCCTCGTGGTCGAAGACGATGCCTCGGCACGTGTCGGTCTGGAGCAGCTCATCAGGAGCTGGGGGTACCGGGCCGAGTCGGCCGTCGACGGAGAAGACGCCCTTCAGAAGGTCACCACGTTCCGTCCTGACATCATCGTGACGGATCTGGTCATGCCGCGGCTCGACGGGATCGGGCTGGTGCGGGCGCTCAAGGCTCAGGGGGATGCCGTCACGACCGTGATTCTGACGGCGCAGGGGACGGTGGAGACGGCGGTCGAGGCGATGAAGGAAGGGGCCTACGACTACCTGACGAAGCCGGTCGACATCCAGCGGCTCCGCATTCTGCTCGAGAAGATCGCCGAGCGGCAGGACACGCTCCGGGAGGTCCAGGTGCTGCGGCGCCAGCTGCGCGAGCGCGGCGCGTTCGGGCCGATGATCGGCAGCAGTCCGGAGATGCGCAAAATCTATACGGTGATCGAGGCGGCGGCGCCGACCTCCGCCTCGATCCTGATCTCGGGGGAATCGGGCACCGGCAAGGAGCTCGTCGCGCAGAGCGTGCATCAGCTGAGTCCGCGGGCCGGCTTTCCGTTCGTGGCCATCAATTGCGCCGCCATCCCGGAGACGCTGCTGGAGAGCGAGATCTTTGGGCACGAGCGCGGGGCGTTCACCGGGGCCACCGAGCGCCGCCAGGGCTGCTTCGAGCTGGCGGACCGGGGCACGCTGCTGCTGGACGAGGTGGCCGAGATGACGCCGGTGACGCAGGCGAAGCTGCTGCGGGTGCTCCAGGAGCGGAAGTTCAGGCGGCTCGGCGGGCGGGTGGAGCAGTCGGTCGACGTCCGGGTGATCGCGGCGACGAATCAGGATCCGAAGGAGGCGGTCCGGCTGGGCAAGCTGCGCGAGGATCTCTATTACCGGCTCAACGTGTTCTCCATCGGGCTGCCGCCGCTCCGGGATCGCCGGCAGGACATCCCGCTGATCGTCCAGGCGTTCCTCAACGAGTTCAACGAACGGCATGGCCGGTCGGTGGCGGCGGTGGCGCCGGACGCGCAGCGGCTGCTCGACGAGTACTCGTGGCCCGGCAACGTCCGCGAACTGCGGAACGTCATCGAGCGGGCCTGCATCCTGGCGACCGGCGAATTCATCGGGCGGGAGCAGCTGCCGCCGGAGGTGGCGCGGCCGCAGCCGCTGCCGCCGCTGTCGGACGCGGTGGCGCTGTCGCCCGGCATGACCGTGGACGAAGCGGAGCAGCGGCTGATTCTGATGACGCTCGAGCACACGCGCAACAACAAGACCCGCGCCGCCGAGATCCTGGGCATCAGCCTGAAGACGCTGCACAACAAGCTGAAGCGATTCCGCGAGGAACAACGGGCCTCCTGATCGACCGTCATGCGCCTCGGCATCAAGGCGAAGCAGGTCCTCGGCGTCACGTCGATCGTCGGCCTCGTGGTGCTCGCCCTGAGCATCCTCCACCTGGCGGCGCTCGCCCGGATGAACCTGGAGGAGAGCCAGGCCCGCGGCGACCTGCTGGCGAGCGCGATCTTTCAGCGCGCCCGGTCGGTGGTCGCCGAAGGCCACGACCCGTACGCCTCGCTCCGATCGGATCCCGGCATCCGGTCGCTGCTCGAGTCGAGCATCGCCTATTCGCCCAGCGTCACCTACGCGGCCATCGTCGGGACCGACCGCGTCGTCGTGGTCGACAGCGATCCCTCGCTGCAGGGCCGGACGCTGCCGCCGCAGCCGGCCCTGTCCCGGCTGCTCGCGCGCAACGCGTTCGCGCAGCTCCGGGCGATCTACGAGGGGCGCGGCCGGACGTTCGAGGTCCGGCAGCCGCTCCTGCTGAACGACGCCCGGTTCGGATCGATCCGGATCGGCGTGTCGACCCTGCTGATCCGGCAGGACCTGAACACGGCGCTCAAACCTGCCGCGTTCACCGCCGCCGCCGCGCTGCTGATCGCAATGGTGGTCGCCATGCTGTTCGCGCAGCTGCTGCTGCGCCCGATCCACGTGATCAGCAGCGGGCTCACCCGCCTCGGCCGCGGCGAGCTCGGCGTCACCCTGGACCTGAAGCAGCGGGACGAGTTCGGCGATCTCGGCAGCTCGTTCAACGCCGTGAGCGCCAGGCTGTCGGCCGACCGGGTGCACCGGGCCGGCCCGGTAATGAACCGGCAGACGGCCGCCGATCGCCTCGAAGAGGCAGTCGGTCTGTTCGGTCCCGGCGGCGAGCTGCTGTTCGCCAGCCCCGCGATGCGGGCCGCACTCCCCCCCGACCCGGTGGGACGTCCCCTTGACGAGTTGCTGCCGGCCGGCCACCCCTATCGCCGGCTGGTCGAGGAGACCCTCGAGCACCGGCAGGCGCGCGGCCCGCGGTCGGTGACGATGACGCCGGGCGTGGAGCCGGAGGGCGGTGCGGGCGGCGACGTCGAGCCGGTCGAGTGGGTCGCCGTCAGCCAGTTCATCGACGACCGCGAGCATCGTCCGGTCGGTGTCATGGTGCTCGCCCGCAACCTGGCGTACCTGAATCAACTGCAGTCGACCCTGACCTACTCGCACAAGCTCGCGGCACTCGGCCGGCTGTCGGCCGGCGTCGCCCATGAGGTCAAGAATCCGCTCAACGCGATGATGATCCACCTCGAGCTGCTCCGGCAGTCGCTCGCGGGCGGCTCGGCCGGGCCGGTCGTGCGGCGGGCGCTCCGGCGGGCGGACGGCGTGGCGGGCGACGAGGTCCTGGCGCAGGACGTGGGGACGGGACCACAGGTGGACGCCGCCGCGGCGCTGCAGCATGCCGAGACGATCGCGGCGGAGATCCGGCGGCTCGACCAGGTGGTCCAGGGATTTCTGAAGTTCGTGCGCCCGCAGGAGGTCGCGCTCGAGCCGGTCCGGCTGCAGGACCTGTTCGAGGAGCTCCGCCTCACGGTCGAGCCCGAGGCGCGAGGCGGCGGTGTGCAGCTGGTGATCGACTGCCCGTCCGGCGTGCCGGCGGTCAGCGGCGATCCCGGCCTGTTGCGCCAGGTGTTCCTCAATCTGGCGCTGAACGCGTGTCAGGCGATGCCGCACGGCGGCACGCTCCACATCGGCTGCGCGCGGGCCCGCGGACAGCGGGTCGAGGTCCGGGTGGAAGACACCGGGATCGGGATTCCGCCCGACCAGCTCGACCGGATTTTCGATCTGTACTTCACCACCAGGGAGCAGGGGAGCGGAATCGGCCTGTCGATGGTGTACCGCATCGTGCAGCTCCACGACGGGGACATCGAAGTGCAGTCCACGCCCGGCCACGGGACGACGTTCCGGGTCCTGCTGCCGCGTGCCGACGCGCCGCCGGCCGCGGTGGCTGGCCTGGGGCTGGCGGGATGAGCGCCCGCGGGCGTGCGTCGAGCGGGCGCGTTCGGGGATAATCCGGGAGAATCGATCATCCGGGAGAATCGAGGAGCGATGGCGCGACACATGAGACGGCTGGCGGTCGCGACCGGGCTGGTGGCCCTTGTGCTGGGCCTGGGGGGCTGTGTGCGGCCTCATGCGCAGACCGAACCGGCGATGCCGCCGCTGGCGACGCCGCCCCCTCCGCCGCACCAGGTCGTGCCGGCCCCGGCGCCGGCCGAAGCGCCCGCCGGGACCCCCGCGTCGCCGGCCCACCCACCGGAGCGTCGTCGCCGGCCCGCGCGGGCCGAGCCGCCGCATCCGGGCGCGCCTGCGTCCGGCACGCCGACGACCACGGCGGCGCCTCCCGCGCCGACGCTGGAGACGGCGCCGGCCGCGGATGCCGGTGCCGAAGCCCAGGACATCCGCGAGACGCTGGGCAAGGCCAGCCGCGACCTGGCCGGGGTCGACTACCAGTCACTCAGCGACAATGCGCGTGCGCAGTACGACACGGCGAAGCGCTTCATCCGCCAGGCGGAGGATGCGTTGAAGAGCCGGAACTTCGTTTTTGCGCGCAGCCTGGCCGACAAGGCGGCCGTTCTGGCCACCCTGTTACGGGGAGGTTTCTAGCCCGCGCCGGCCCCTCCGGGCATGGTCCCCGGGGAGCGGTTGCCGGGGCTGGGAACCGCCCTGGACTCCGGTCGGGCTGCCTGGCCGTTTTACGGGCAAATCGACAATATCTGGCGTTTGAACTAAAACAGGAACACAATATCTGGTAGTTCCAGTTGACAAACGCCAGAGGGCGGGCGCATAGTTGTCGGCCGTAGCGCGACAGACAACCGCGGGGGTTCCCAGCCTCCGCCAGACGCTTTGAGGGACGTGGTTCCCATCGCAGGTCTGCCCGCGTCACTTCCTTAATGTGAGGGTTTTCGTCAGGGGCGCTCCGGGGCGGGGGCGGCCTCCGGTTTGGGGAGGGGAAGCATGGAAAAAGGCGCTGCATATGAGGCGGCAGGAGCCGGCCAGCTCGTCGAGAGTGGCGGCACGGGCGCCCATCTGTCTGAGACCCCACGCTCCAGGAAAGCGGCGTCGGCGCCGGGGCTGACGTTTCCGCGGTTTTTCGCTGAAGCCGGTCGCGATCCGTTCGACGAAGTGGTCTGGGAGCGACGGGCGGCGGTGATTGCGAACGAGAAGGGCGAGGCGGTCTTCGAGCAGCGCGACGTCGAGATTCCGAAGGACTGGTCGCAGCAGGCGACGAACATCGTCGTGTCGAAGTATTTCCGCGGGCAGCTCGGCACCCCGGAGCGCGAGCGGAGCGTGAAGCAGCTCATCGGGCGGGTCGTGACGACGATCACCGACTGGGCGCGGACGCAGAAGTACTTCGCGTCGGAGGAGGACCTGGCGGCGTTCAGCGACGACCTGAAGCACCTGCTGGTCTACCAGAAGGCGGCGTTCAACAGCCCGGTGTGGTTCAACTGCGGATTCGAGAAGGCGCCGCAGTGCTCGGCCTGTTTCATCAACTCGGTGCAGGACACGATGGATTCGATCCTGACGCTGGCCCGGACCGAGGGGATGCTGTTCAAGTTCGGGTCGGGCACGGGCACGAACCTGTCGCCGATCCGCTCGTCGCGGGAGCTGCTGGCGGGCGGGGGCACGGCGTCGGGGCCGGTGTCGTTCATGAAGGGCTACGACGCGTTCGCCGGGGTGATCAAGTCGGGCGGGAAGACGCGGCGCGCGGCGAAGATGGTGATTCTGAACGCGGATCACCCGGACATCGTCGAGTTCATCAACTGCAAGGTCGAGGAGGAGAAGAAGGCCTGGGCGCTCATCGACGCGGGCTACGACGGCTCGTTCACGGGGCCGGCGTATTCGTCGGTGTTCTTCCAGAACTCGAACAACAGCGTCCGGGTGACCGACGAGTTCATGCGGGCGGCGCTGGATGACGGCGAGTGGCAGACGCGCGCGGTGACGTCCGGCCTGCCGATCGACACCTTCAAGGCGCGGGATCTGCTGCGGATGATTGCCGAGGGGACGTACATCTGCGGCGATCCGGGCATGCAGTTCGACACGACGGTCAACGAGTGGCACACGTCGCCGAATACCGATCGGATCTACGCGTCGAATCCGTGCTCGGAGTACATGTTCCTGAACGACTCGGCCTGCAACCTTTCCTCGCTGAATCTGATGAAGTTCGTCCGCGAGGACGGCGAGTTCGACGTGACGGCGTACCGGGCGGCGATCCGGACGCTGATCACGGCGCAGGAAATCCTGGTCGACAACGCCAGCTATCCGACGAAGGCGATCGAGAAGAACAGCCACGACTACCGGCCGCTGGGGCTCGGCTACGCGAACCTCGGGGCGCTGCTGATGTCGCGGGGGCTGCCGTACGACGGCGACGCCGGGCGGGCGTACGCCGCGGGGCTGACGGCGCTGATGACGGGCGAGGCGTACGCCCAGTCGGCGCGGGTCGCGCGCGACCACGGCGGGCCGTTCGCCGGCTACGAGAAGAATCGCGAGCCGTTCCTGCGCGTGATGCGCAAGCACCGCGACGCGATGCGCGACGTCGAGCAGCGCCACGTGCCGGCCGACCTCTACGCCGCCGCGCGGCAGGTGTGGGACGAGGCGGTCGAGCTGGGCGAGGAGCACGGCTACCGCAACGCGCAGGCGACCGTGCTGGCGCCGACCGGCACGATCGGCTTCATGATGGACTGCGACACCACCGGCGTCGAGCCGGACATCGCCCTCGTCAAGTACAAGAAGCTGGTCGGCGGCGGGCTGATGAAGATCGTCAACCAGACCGTGCCGATGGCGCTCGCGCGCCTCGGCTATCCGGCTGCCGCCGTGCAGGCGATCGTCGACTACATCGACCGGCACGAGACGATCGAGGGGGCCCCCGGCCTGCGCGATCGGGACCTGCCGGTCTTCGATTGTGCGTTCAAGGCGGCCAGGGGCCAGCGGTCGATCCACTACATGGGCCACATCAAGATGATGGGCGCCGTGCAGCCGTTCATCTCCGGCGCGATCTCCAAGACCGTCAACGTGCCGAAGGAGGCGACGGTCGACGAGATCATGCAGGCCTACGTCGAGTCGTGGCGGATGGGCGCGAAGGCCATCTCCATCTACCGCGACGGCAGCAAGCGGACGCAGCCGCTCAACACGTCCCGCAGCACCCCGGCCGAGACCGTGCAGGCGGCCTCCGCCGCGGCGGTCGCCGCGCAGCCGATCCGCCGGAAGCTGCCGGATGAGCGCCGCGCGATCACGCACAAGTTCGACATCGCCGGCCACGAAGGCTACGTCACGGTCGGGCTGTTCGACGACGGGACGCCGGGCGAGATCTTCCTGGTCATGGCGAAGGAAGGCTCGACCATTTCCGGCTTTGCCGACGCCTTCGCCCAGGCGATCTCCTACGCGCTGCAGTACGGCGTGCCGCTGCAGGTGCTCGTCGACAAGTTCAGCCACGTCCGCTTCGAGCCGTCCGGGATGACCAAGAACCCGGAGGTGCGGTTCGCCAAGTCGATCGTCGACTACATCTTCCGCTGGATGGCCGCGAAGTTCCTGTCGCCGGAAGAGCAGTACCGGGCGGGCGTCAACGGCCGCGATGCGGTCGCCGAGACGGCGGACCCGCCGGCGGCGGCCGCCGGCGCGCCGATCGACGACGCCGCCGCCGCCGGCAGGGCCTTCGCCGCGATGCAGAACCAGGAAGACGCGCCGCCCTGCTCGACCTGCGGCGCCATCATGGTGCGCAGCGGCAGCTGCTACAAGTGCGCCAACTGCGGGAACACCAGCGGCTGCGCCTGACGAGTCGGGGCTCCGCCCGGGCCTTCGCCGTTGCCGAAGGCTCGGGCTACGGACAATGGGGCGGCCGTGGCCGCCCCATTTGCATTTGGGAGACCTGGAGGACGACCCGTGAAAGCCGTCGTACTGCGCGAACTGGGCCCCGCCGCGAACCTGCGCCTCGACGAGGTCCCCGACCCGGTCCCGGGCGCCGGCGAGGTCGTCGTCCGCCTGAAGGCCGCGGCCCTCAATCACCGTGACGTCTGGATCCGGCTCGGCCAGTACGCGGGCATCAAGGTGCCGATCATCCTCGGCTCGGACGGGGCGGGCGAGGTGGCGGCCGTCGGGGCCGGGGTCGACGGCGCCCTGGTCGGCCGCGCCGTCGTCATCGATCCCAGTCTGGACTGGGGGCCGGACGAGCGGGCGCAGGGACGCACCTACCGGATCCTCGGCCTGCCCGACGACGGCACGTACGCGCAACGCGTGAAGGTCCCGGCGGCGAACGTGCACGCGAAGCCGGCGCACCTGTCGTTCGAGGAGGCGGCCGCGCTGCCGCTGGCCGGCGTCACGGCGTACCGGGCGGTCGTCACGCGCGCCCGCGTGCAGACCGGCGAGACGGTGGTCGTCACGGGCATCGGCGGCGGCGTGTCGTCCTTCGCCCTGCAGATCGCGCGCAGCCTGGGGGCGCGGGTCTTCGTGACCTCCGGCAGCGACGAGAAGCTGGCCCGCGCCCGCGAGTCCGGCGCGCAGGGCGGGGTGAACCACCGGAGCGGCGACTGGGTCAAGGCGCTGGCGGCGCTCACCGGCGGCGGCCCGGACGTCGTCATCGACAGCGTCGGCGGCGAGACGTTCAACCGGGCGCTCGAGCTGGCCAGGCCGGGCGGCCGGATCGTGACCTACGGCGCCACCAGCGGGGCCGTGCCGGCGCTCGAAGTCCGGCGGATCTTCTGGAAGCAGCTCAACGTGCTCGGCAGCACGATGGGGACCGCGCGCGACTTCGCCGACATGCTGGCGCTCTACGAACGCCGGGCGCTTCGTCCGGTCCTCGACCGCACGTTCGCGCTGGCGGACGCGCCGGCGGCTCACCAGCGGATGGAGCGCGGGGAACAGTCGGGCAAGATCGTGCTGACCATCGAGTGACGGCCAGGGCCGGTCATTCGGTGTGGGGCCGGCGGGCGCCGAGCCAGGCCATCGCGAGCAGCAGCGCCGAAAACGCGCCACGGCCGAGCTGGGGCGCCAGATCGACACGGCCCGTCAGGTGGGCGGCGTTGTGAATGGCGAGCGCCTGCAGGCCGAGCAGGGCGCCCAGCGCGAAAGCGAATCCACCGGGCAGCGTCACGCGCACGAACGCGGCGGACAGCATCAGCAGCAGCCCGAAGAGGATCAGCGCGAGGTCCGCCCACCACTCGAGGTGGGTGCCGCGCAGCAGGGCCGCGAGCCCCCAGATCGCCGAATAGGCGCCGTATCCGGCCATTCCCAGCGTCGCAAGAGTCAGCATCGTCCGGATCGGGCTCCTACTGTAATATGCGCGCCGACGATCGGCGAACGCCTTTTTTTGCGCGCGCCGGACGGCCGGCCGCCGGGGAGGCGACGACCCCGCCGGCCGTCATCCGTCGAGCCTCGAGCGGCCCCGGAGGTTCACGGCCGCGCTCGCGCGGGTCCGGCAGAATCGGCTATAGTCGTTCGATGCGCCGTCAAACCGCGTCACTGCTGTGCGTGCTCCTCGCGGCCGCGGTCACCGTCGGCACGGGGCGTGCCGTCACCGCGCAGGGCGGCGCCGCCCCCGTCTACGTCGATCCGCTCCACAAGCCGCTCGATACGCTGCTGAACGAATACGTCCGGGACGGCCTGGTCTATTACGGCGCCGTCAAGCAGGACCGGGCGACGCTGGACCGGTACATCGCCTCGCTCGACGGGCCGTCGGCGACCGCCGCCGCTTACGCCGGCTGGACGCGCGATCAGCAGCTGGCGTTCTGGCTGAACGCGTACAACGCGTTCGTCCTGCAGACGGTGATCAATCACTATCCGATTCACGGCACGTCGCCGCTCTATCCACCGCACAGCATCCGTCAGATCCCGGGGGCCTTCGACCGGATCACCCACCGCGCCGCCGGACGCACGGTGACGCTCGACCAGATCGAGAAGCAGATCCTGCCGGCGTTTCACGACCCGCGCGTGTACTTCGCCCTCGGCCGCGGCGCCGTCGGGTCGGGACGGCTGCGCAGCGAAGCGTACGCCTCCAAGCGCCTCGATCAGCAGCTGGACGACGTCGAGGCGGAGTGTCTGAGCCGCTCCAGCTGCGCGCAGATCGACGAGGTCGGCGACGTCATCAGCGTCTCGTCGATCTTCTCGTGGCACGCGCCGGAGTTCATCGCCGGCTACGCCGGGAAGGCGCTGCCGCTGTTCGCGAGCCGCAGTCCGGTCGAACGGGCGATCCTGGCCTACATCCGGCCCGACCTGCTGACGATCGAGAAGGACTTCATCGCCCGGAACACGTTCCGGGTCACGTTCCAGAAATTCGACTGGCGTCTGAACGACATGAACCGCCGGTACCGCTGAGGCGGCCGGCGAGGCGGGGCGGCGGAGCCGGCCGCGGTTCACGCCGGGCCCGCGGATCCGGCGCCCCGGGAATTCGACCGTATGGATCTCGAACTGACCGGCAAGGCGGCGCTGGTGACCGGCTCGAGCCGGGGCCTCGGTCTGGCCAGCGCGTCCGCCCTGGCGGCCGAGGGCTGCCGGGTGGCGATCTGCGCCCGCACGCCGCAGCCGCTCGAGGAGGCGGCTCAAGCCCTGCGCCGGCTCGCCGCCCGTCCGGACGATGTGCTGGCCGTCCGGGCCGATCTGGGGACGCGTGAAGGGGTCGAATCCGCGATGGCCGCGACCGTCCGGGCCTTTGGCGGGCTGGACGTCCTCGTGAACAACCTGGCGCTGGCGCGCGGCGGCAGCCTCGAGGACACGAGCGATGACGAGTGGCAGGAGGCGTTCGACGGGACGCTCTACCCGGCGATCCGGGCCTCCCGGCTGGCCGTGCCGGAGATGCGGCGGCGGGGCGGCGGCGCGATCATCATGATCGCGTCGATCTGGGGCCGCGAGTCGGGCGGCCGGATGACCTACAACGCCGTCAAGGCGGCGGAGATCAGCCTGGCGAAGGCGCTGGCCCGGCAGCTGGCGGGCGACGGCATCCGGGTCAACAGCGTCGCGCCCGGATCGATCCTCTTTCCGGGCGGGTCCTGGGACCGGCGTCTGAAGCAGGATCCGGAAGAGATCGCCGAGTTCATCCGGCGGGAACTGCCGTTCGGGCGGTTCGGCCGCGCCGAGGAAGTCGGCGCGGTCGTCGCATTCCTGGCCTCTCCACGGGCCAGCTGGATCAGCGGGGCGAGCGTGACCGTCGACGGGTGCCAGTCAAGGTCGCAGATCTGAGCACGGCGGTCGGTCGCGCGTCGGTGTCGGCGGCGGTGCGATGGGAGCGGGACGCGATGGCGTGCCGGCTGCCGGAGAGGCGGCCGCCCGACAGCCCGTGACGGTAGGTTCCCAGCTGATGGTCGGCCACGGGGCGGATCAGATGGATCCGGATCGCCAGGCCTTCGGGGCCTTCCTGCTCGCCGGCGTTGTCTTCGTCATCGGCTGAGAAGAAGAATCCACGGCGCCGCACGAGCGGCTCGGCTGCTTTCATCTTCAGTGGTCCTTTCTCTGCGCTCCACGCTCCACTCTTCGCTGCGACGACACCTGCTCGCATCGTAGCAGCGCCTCCCGCACGCGTCAATCAGATCATCGGCACGGATTGCGTCCGGCTTCAGGTTGAGCGGCGGCGGCGCGCCCGGCGGGTCAGCCGGCGAGCGGCCGGCGGGCGGACGTCCGCCGGAAGCTCACCAGGTACACCGGAATGCCGATCAAGATGACGGCGAACGTGAGGCTGGTCGACAGCGTCTGCTGGATGAGCGCGTTGATCACGAAGTAGATCACGGCGAGGATGAACACGGCCGGCACGACCGGATAGCCGGTCACCCGATACGGACGGGCGAGGTCCGGCCGCGTCCGCCGCAGACGGTACACGGCCGCCACGCTGAGCGCGTAGAACGGCCAGATGGCCAGGACGAACAGGCCGGTCATCGCCTCGAAGCTCCGGCTCAGCACCAGCGCCATGCCGAGCAGCGACGACAGCATGATGGCGACGTGCGGCGTGCGGTAGCGGGGGTGGACGGCGGCAATCCGCCGGAAGAACAGCCCGTCGTCGGCCATCGCGAAGAAGATGCGGGGCGCCGCGAGCGTGATGCCGTTGAGCGAGCTGAAGGTCGAGATCATGACGAAGACCGAGACGAGAGCGACTCCGGCCCGGCCGAAGAGGGCCGCCATCGTGTCGGCGGCGACGAGCGGCGAGCGGCCCATCGTGCCGATCGGAATGACGTAGAGGTACGCCATGTTGACCAGCAGGTAGATGGCGATGATGGCGAGCGTGCCGGCGATGATGGCGCGCGGCAGGTTCCGTCCCGGCCGGATGATCTCGCCGCCGGCGAACGAGACGTCGGCGAAGCCGTCGTAGGCCCAGAGGGCCGCCACCAGCGCCACCCCCAGATTGCCCAGCGGCACCGCGGCGCCGGAGCGCTGCAGGTGCACGAGGGTGGCGCCGTGCGCGCCGCCCAGGACGAACGCGGCCAGCACCAGCGCGGCCAGGGCCGCGTACTTGGCGGCGGTCGACACGTTGACGATGGCCGCCCCGAGCGAGACGCCCCTGATGTTGATGGCGGCGGCGAGCGCGATCGCCGCCGCCGACACCGCGCGGGCGGCGAACGTGTGCAGCCCCGGGTCGATGCCGGCCGACCGGAGCAGGTAGTCGCCGAAGACGATGGCAATCCCGCCCAGCGCGGCCGCGCGAATCAGCAGGAGCTGCGACCAGCCGAACAGGAACGCCGGCATCGGGCCCCAGGCTTCCCGGATGAAGACGTAGATGCCGCCGGTGTTCGGCAGGGCAGCCGCCAGCTCAGCAAACGACAGCGCGCCGCACAGCGTGATGAGGCCGCCGGCCAGCCAGATGCCGAGCATCAGCGGCGGATCGGGCACGAGCGCCGCCACGCTCGCCGGCGAACGGAAGATGCCGGACCCGATGACGATCCCGACGACCAGCGCGACCGCGCTCCACGGTCCGAGCCGGCGCGGCAGGCTCGCGGTCTCCGGGATCGCGCCGGGCGCCGGGGCAGAAAGGGGCATGGACGCCCTAGCCTAGAGGGTCGGGCGATGAGCGTCAAGCCGCCGACGGCGTGGCGCGCGGGCTGCGGCGGCCGGCGGCGCCGCGACACCTGTCGCTTTCGCCTCTTGATCGTCCCCCTGGGCGCTGATACGATCGGCCCCCATGGAGGGCGGCACGCGTTCTTTGTCCCGCCGCGAGCAGGCGCTGGCTGCCGCGCTGGAGCGTCTCGCCCCCGGACGGCCGGAAGAGCGGCCGGATACGCCCGACCGCCATGTCACGGCCGTGCGCCGCCTGCCGGCGGCGGAGGCGACCCTCACGGCATTTCCTGACGCCCTGGACGGCCGGCTCCGCCGCGTCCTCGAGCGCCGGGGCATCGCCAGTCTCTATTCCCACCAGGCCGAGGCGATTGCGCACGCGCTCAGCGGCCGTCACGTCGTCGTGACGACGCCGACCGCGTCCGGCAAGACGCTCTGTTACAACGCGCCGGTGCTGAACGCCATCCTGGAGGATCCGGCGAGCCGGGCGCTGTATCTCTTTCCGACCAAGGCGCTGGCGCAGGATCAGCTGGCGGAACTGCACGCGCTGTCGGACCTGGTGGCCGGGGAATGCGGCACGGACGTCGGCGTGTTCACCTACGACGGGGATACGCCGCAGGACGCCCGCCGGGCCATCCGCACGCGCGCGCACGTGGTGCTGAGCAATCCCGACATGCTGCACTCGGGCATTCTGCCGCATCATCCCCGATGGGCGAAGCTGTTCGAGAACCTGCGGTACGTGGTGCTCGACGAGCTGCACACCTACCGCGGCGTCTTCGGCAGCCATCTCTGCAACGTCCTGCGGCGGCTCCGCCGGATCTGCGAGCATTACGGCTCCGACCCGGTCTTCATCTGCTCGTCGGCGACGATTGCGAATCCGCGCGAGCTGGCCGAGCGGCTGACCGGGCGCACGTTCGAGCTGGTGAGCCGGAGCGGGGCGCCGCGGGGCGAGAAGCTGTTCGTGTTCGTGAACCCGCCGGTGGTCAACCGTCAGCTCGGCATCCGCCGGTCGTACCTGGGCGAGGCGCGGCGCGTGGCCGCCGAGTTCGTCCGGCGCCAGCTCCAGGTGATCGTCTTCGCGCAGAGCCGGCTCGCGACCGAGATCCTGACGACGTATCTGAAGGACGATTTCGCGCAGGAGCCGGGCGGGCAGGGAGCCGTGCGCGGCTATCGCGGCGGGTATCTGCCGAACCGCCGCCGCGAGATCGAGCAGGGCCTGCGCGACGGCGCCGTCCGCGCGGTCGTCTCGACCAGCGCGCTGGAGCTGGGGATCGACATCGGTGCGCTCGACGTCGCGGTCCTGGCCGGCTACCCGGGCACGATTGCCGCCACGTGGCAGCGGGCCGGCCGGGCCGGCCGGCGCGCGGCGCGGTCGGCCGCCGTGCTCGTGGCGAGCAGCGCCCCGATCGATCAGTTCGTCGTCCAGCACCCGTCGTACTTCTTCGACGCGTCGCCCGAGCGCGCGTTGATCGATCCCGACAACCTGCACGTGCTCGTCGACCACATCAAGTGCGCCGCGTTCGAGCTGCCGTTCAGGACGACCGACCGGTTCGGCCGGCACGACCTGCAGGAGATTCTGGCGATCCTGGCCGAAGAAGGGCTGGTGCACCGATCCGTCCCGGCCGGCGACCTGGATGCCGCGGAGACCGGGGGGAGCTGGCACTGGACCAGCGAGTCGTATCCGGCCGACGCCGTGAGCCTGCGGTCCGTCAGTTCGGACAACTTCGTCGTGGTCGACACCACGCAGGAGCCGCGCGTGATTGGCGAGACCGATTTCACCAGCGCGCTGTCGACCCTGCATCCGAAAGCGATCTATCTCGTGGAGGGCCGTCTCTTCCAGGTGGAGCAGCTCGATTTCGAGGGGCGGAAGGCCTACGTCCGCGAAATCGATTGCGACTACTACACCGACGCGATCACGTACTCGCGCGTGACGGTGCTGGACGAGTTCCCGGCGCGGTCCGGCGGGGACGAAGGCGGGACGGACGCGACGCCGGAGGACGGGGACGCCGCGCCGCCGGAAGCGGCCCAGGCGCACCACGGCGAGGTCCACGTCGTGTCGCGGGTCGTCGGCTTCAAGAAGATCAAGTTCTACACGAACGAGAACGTCGGCGCTGGCGAGCTGGACCTGCCCGAGCAGCAGATGCACACCACCGCCTACTGGCTCACGATTCCGTCGGCGCTGATGGCGTCGCTGCCGTTCGCGGCCGACGACCGGCGCGACGGCGTCACCGGCCTGGCGTTCGCGATCCGCCAGGTGGCGCAGCTGCTGCTGATGTGCGACCGGCACGACATCGGCATCTCGATCGATCAGAACGGCGAGGAGCCGTCGCCGGCCGTGAGCGCCGAGCCGCGCATCTTCGTCTACGACAACTATCCCGGCGGCATCGGGTTCAGCGAGCCGCTGTGCCGGATGCACGGCGAGCTGCTCGCCGGCACGCGGGCGCTCATCGCCGGCTGCGCCTGCGACTCCGGCTGCCCGACCTGCGTCGGCCCTGCCGGACAGACCGGACCGCTCGCCAAAGCGGCCGCGCTGCGGATTCTGGACCGGCTGCTGGACGAGCCGACCGGGGTCACCGCGGCCGGCCTTCAGTCGCTCCCGTGAACATGGACGCTTCCCGGCTCGGCTCCCGGATCCGGGACGTGCTGCGGCAGAACGGCACGCATCCGGCCGGCCTGCCGGCGCCGCCGCCGTCGGCTTCGGCGCCCGATCCCGCCGCCACGGCCGATGCGCTGGGCGGAGCGCTGCACGACGCGGGCGGCGCGACCTGCGTCGTCGTCGAGCGTGAGTACCCCGGCCGCGGCCGGCACGGATACGACCGGATCGGCGAGTGCGCGCGCCTGGCGGGCGCGCTGGTCGGGCACCTGGGCCTGCTCGCGGGGCGCGAGGCCCCGCCGGCCCGCGCGCCCCTCCTGTTCTTCGACCTCGAGACCACCGGCCTCAGCGGGGGCGCAGGAACGCACGCGTTTCTCGTCGGCTGCGGCTGCTTCGACGGCGACGTCTTCCGCACGCGGCAGTTCTTCCTGACCAGCTATGCCGCCGAGCCCGGCCTGCTGCGGTCGGTCGCCGACCGGCTCGAGAAGGCCGGGACGCTGGTGACCTTCAACGGCAAGACCTTCGACCTGCCGGTCATCGAAACGCGCTTCCTGTTCCACCGGCTCGCCGTGCCCGGCCGGGACCTGCCGCATCTCGACATGCTGCACCCCGCGCGGCGCATGTGGCGAAGCGCCCGCGCCGGGACGGCCGACGATGCGATGACGGCCGACGCGGAGGCGGACGGCGCCCCGCGATGCACCCTCGGCGCGCTGGAACAGGCCGTGCTCGGCGTCCGCCGCACCGGCGACGTCCCCGGCAGCGAGGTGCCGGCGCGATACTTCCATTACGTGAGGACGGGGCAGGCCGGGCCGCTCGAACCGGTGTTCGAGCACAACCGTCTCGACCTGCTGTCGCTGGCCGGCCTGACCGTCAGGGCGCTGCGCCTCGTCGACGGAGGAGTCGCCGCGGCCCGCAGCGGACGCGAGTGCCTGGCGCTCGGCCGGCTGTACGAGCGGGTCGGCCGCCGCGACGAGGCGGCGACCTGCTATGACGCCGCCGCCGGCTGGCCGACCGGCGGCTCCGCCGAGGCGCAGAGCGTCCGGATCGAGGCGCGCCGGCACCTCGCGGCGATCTGCCGGCGCGCCAGGCGCCATGCCGACGCCGCGGCGTTGTGGGAGGCGTTGATCGAAGACGGCGCGTGTCCGCCGGCCGTCGCGCGCGAGGCGGCCGAGGCGCTCGCCATCCACCACGAGCACCGGTCGCGGAATCTCGCCGCGGCGCACGCCTACGCGCAGCGCTGCCTCAGGCAGGCAGAGCCGCAGGCGCGGCAGGACGCACGCCGGCGGCTGGCGCGCGTCGAACGCAAGCTGGCGGGGGGATCCGGCAGGAACGGCGCCGCGGGGAATCTGCTGCCGTGAACCGCGGCGCCGGGCCGTACACACGAACGGCGGCCGGAGGGCCGCCGTTCCGCGCTGCCGACCGCCGGCGCTCAGACTTCGGCTGAGGTCGTCTTGGCCGAACGCTTGGCCTGGGCCGCCTTCTTCCGGCCGACCACATTTTCGACCGTCTGCGCCCCGAACTTCTTGGTGAACCGCTCGACGCGTCCCTCCGTGTCGATCAGCTTCTGCCGACCGGTGAAGAACGGGTGACAGTTCGAGCAGATTTCGAGGTGCAGCTCCTGCTTGGTCGAGCGGGCCTTCCAGGTCGCCCCGCACGCGCAGCGCGCGTCGACCTCGTAGTACTTCGGATGAATCCCTTCCTTCACGGCCGGCTCCTTACGGGTTCAGCGAAAAGACCAGTATACCACGGCCGCGCCGGTCACCCCTCATGGGCTGGCCGGCCGGCCTTGTTCTCCCAAGTTTCACCCAGTCAGCAACTTCCGGCCAGCGCGGTCACCGCCGGGGGGCGGCGCACGCCGCGGCTCCTCATTCGATCACCGCCGTCCGGTCCCACCGATGGGTGCCGAGGGCGTCGTGGAGGCGCGGCGGCAGCGGCCTCCCGTCGCTCGCCGCCAGGTTCCGCTCGACGTGCGCCGGCATCCGCATGCCGGGGATCGTCGTGGTCACGTCCGGATTCGCCAGGATGAAGCGGAGCGCCAGCTCCGGCAGATCCATGCCCTCGGGCACCAGGTGGCTCAGCCGTTCGACGCGCGGCAGCGTCTCGGCGAGGTTCTGCGTCGAGAAGTAGACGTTCCGCCAGTCGCCATCCGGCCAGCGTGCATCGGGCGTCAGGCGCCCGGTCAGGCTGCCTTCGTCGAACGGCACGCGCGCGATGACCGCGACGTGCCGGCGGCGGCAGGCGGGAAACAACTCGTCTTCCGGCGCCTGGTCGAAGATGTTGTAGACGACCTGCACGCAGTCGACGAGATCCGTCTCGAGCGCCCGCAGCACGTTTGCCGGTTCCCAGCGGTTGACGCTGATGCCGAAGGCGCGGATGAGCCCCTCGCGCTTGAGATCGGAGACCTCCCGCTGCCAGCGCTCGTCACCCGCCCAGTTGTCGTGCCAGACGTGCAGCTGCTGCAGGTCCAGTGTGTCGATGCCGAGGTTCTTCAGGCTCGCTTCGGTCGATGCGCGCAGGTGGCCGGCCGGAAAGACCTCGTTCAGGGCGTCCCCGGCCTTCGCCGGCCATTTCATGTTCTTCGGCGCGACCTTCGTGGCGACGTACAAACGGCGATCGGGATACGCGCGAAGCAGATCGCCGAGCAGCCGTTCGCTGCGTCCCAGACCGTACGCGGAGGCGGTGTCGAAGAAGTTGCACCCCGATTCGACGGCGAGGGCGAGCGACCGGCGCGACACGTCGTCGTCCGATCCCGTCCATCCGCCCATGCCCCACATGCCGTAGCCGATCTCCGAGATCTCCCAGCCGGTTCGGCCGAACGCGCGATAGCGCATGTCCCGATCATACAACCTGAAAGGCGCCGGCCGGCGCCGGCCTTCGATTCTTCCAATGGCAGTGGAAGACGGCTCACGACGCCGGCGTGGCCGCGCGCATCAGGACATAGACCCGGCCCGCGCCAGGGGGCAGCCAGCGAGGGAACGAAAACGTGCGGATCGCCCGGTAGCCGGCGAGCGGACTGAGGGCAACGATCGCCTGCGGATGCGCGGGGTGATGCCATGCTGTCGTCGGGGCGGTGAGTCTTGCGCCGTTGGCGAAGTAGTACCAGCCGTTGACTTCGAAGCCTCCGTCGACGGCGCGGGGCGGCAGTCCGTCCTCAGCCGTGGCCCAGTGCACGGCCTGCCATCGCGCCCGATTCAGGGCGAGTGTGTCGTGCATGGCCGGCACGGCGAAGAGCACGCACAGGGCGACGGCCGCCGCGGCGGCTGCCACGCCGGATCGTGACGCCGCGTGCGGAACCCGGGATGCGGTCCAGACCGCCAACAGCGCTGCGATGACGATGAGGGGCAGGAAATAGCGATCGTAGAAGCCGGGCGACGGCATCGGCAGGAACGGCAGCAGGTACCAGGCACCGCAGCCGAACAGGAACAGGCCGACCACCGGATCCGGGCGGAGGAGGTCGGTCCGGTGCGGGGCGAGCCACGAAAGGCCGACGACGAGCCGCTCGACCAGCAGGGCGCCGCCGACGACGGCGACGGCCGTGAGCACGCGCCACACCCAGAGCGGTGCGGTCGGAAGATGATCGGCTCCCGGCATCATGACGGGGTACAGCGTCAGGTTGGTGAGGATGTTGCCGGTGAGCGGCATCGCGGCCTTCCGCAGGACCAGCGTCGCCGCGGAAGCCACCCCGGCGGCGATCGCCGTTGCACGGGCGATCGTGGCGACCCGCGGAGAGGGCGCCGTCAGCCGCGCGGGGGGCAACAGGCGCTGGATCGGCAGCGTGAACAGACCCACGTAGGCGAAGGTCTCGCCGGCGGTGAATGCGATCCGTTTCAGTGTCGACCAGACACCGAGTCGCGCCTGATCGAGCAGGAGCTGCTCCGGCGCGCGATAGTACGCCGGCAAGCCGACCCAGAGCCGCAGGGCGACTGTCCACAACGTCAGGGCCGCGAGTGACGCGGCCAGTGGCGCCCAGGCCCTGGCCCGCACCTTACCCAGGCGGACGCTCTCGGCCAGCGATGCGCCCAGCGCGACGGCCAGCCCGAGCTGCCGGAGCAGGGTCGCCAGGGTCGTCAGCGCGACGCCCGTCCAGAACCAGCCGGGCCGATGGCGGGTCCAGGCCGTCACGAAGGCGGCGATGGCGGCGACGGCCAGCACTGTGAACGGCACGTCCGTCATGAACGAGAAGGAGAGCGCGAAGTAGAGCGGATTGAATCCGACGACGGCCGCGAGGAGTGCCGCAGGTCCGGGACGCAGGCCGAGCTGGCGGCCGAGGTGGAAGACGAGCCAGAGTCCTCCGGCGGCGGCGACCAGCGTCGACACGCGAAGCGCGGTGAACGAGAAGCCGGCCGGGAGGCAGAACAGCCAGCCCCAGAGGACCTGGGGCAGCAGCGGCATCGACGTGAAGTCGGTCAGGTGGAGCCGGTGAGACGTGAGCAGGGTCCGGACGGTCAGCCCGTACGACCAGTCGTCGTCCAGCGGAAAGTCGCCGATCGGATTGACGAGCACGGCGGCCAGCAGCCAGCCGCCCAGCAGCAGAAGGGTCCACCGAAGCGTGGCGCGCGTGTCTGCGCCCGCCGCCCCGGCCATCACCCCCTGCCGTTGCTCATGCCGGCCAGAAACTCGGCGTTCGTCTTGGCCTTGGCCATCTTCGACAGCAGCAGCTCCATCGCTTCGACCGGCGACAGCGGATTGAGGACCTTGCGCAGGATCCACACGCGGTTCAGATCCTCCTTCGGGATGAGCAGCTCCTCCTTGCGGGTGCCGCTCTTCTGGATGTCGATGGCCGGGAACACGCGGCGGTCGACCAGCTTCCGGTCGAGATGGATCTCGAGGTTGCCGGTCCCCTTGAACTCCTCGAAGATGACCTCATCCATCCGTGATCCGGTGTCGACGAGCGCCGTGGCGACGATGGTGAGCGATCCGCCCTCCTCGATGTTCCGCGCGGCGCCGAAGAACCGCTTCGGCCGCTGCAGGGCGTTGCTGTCGACGCCGCCCGACAGCACCTTGCCCGACGGCGGCACGATCGTGTTGTACGCCCGGGCGAGCCGCGTGATCGAATCGAGGAGGATCACGACGTCCTTGCGGTGCTCGACCAGCCGCTTCGCCTTCTCGATGACCATCTCGGCGACCTGCACGTGGCGCTGCGCCGGCTCGTCGAACGTCGACGAGATCACCTCGCCGCGCACCGACCGCTGCATGTCGGTGACTTCTTCCGGCCGTTCGTCGATCAGCAGGACGATCAGGTACACCTCGGGGTGGTTGCGCGTGATGCTGTTGGCCAGGTTCTGCAGCAGCATCGTCTTGCCGGTCCGGGGCGGAGCGACGATCAGGCCGCGCTGGCCCTTGCCGATCGGCGTCATCAGATCCATCACGCGGGCCGAGAGGTTCTCTCCGTCGGTCTCGAGCTGCAGCCGTTCCTGCGGGTAGAGCGGCGTGAGATTCTCGAAGAAGACCTTCTCGCGGGCCCGCTCCGGCGGCTCGAAGTTGACCGCCTCGACCTTGATCAGCGCGAAGTAGCGCTCGCCGTCTTTCGGCGGCCGGATCTGCCCCGAGACGGTGTCGCCGGTGTGCAGGTCGAACTTGCGGATCTGGGACGGCGAGACGTAGACGTCGTCGGGACCGGGCAGGTAGTTGTAGTCGGGCGCGCGGAGGAAGCCGAAGCCGTCCGGCAGGGTTTCCAGCACGCCTTCCGAGAAGATGAGGCCGCTCTTCTCCGCGCGGGCCTTCAGGATCTCGAAGATGAGCTCCTGCTTGCGCATGCCGGTCGCGCCGGGCACCTCCAGCTGTTTGGCGATCTGCGTCAGCGCCGCCGTGCTCATGTCCTTGAGCGTCGACAGCTCGATCAGGCCCGGGACGGCGGCGTCCGTGGCCTTCTGGCGCTCACTTGTCTGATGATCTGTCTCCACAGTTCGTCCATTCCTTCGCCCGTCACCGCCGAGACCGGCTGGGCGGGCGCGTCAAACGCCGATTCGACGGCGCGCATCGTGCGCGCCCGTTCCGCTCGCGAGAGTTTGTCCAGCTTCGTGACGACGACCCGAACGGGATAGCCCAGACCGGCGAGCCATGCGCAGGCCTCGCGGTCGGCCGGCAGCCCCGGGTGGCGGGCGTCGACCAGCAGGAGCGTGTCCGCCACCGCCGGACGCGGCTCCCGGGCGCCGGCCGGCGCGAAATAGTCGGCCGTCAGCCGCTCGAACACGCGCGCCGCGGCGCTCCCCCCGCGGGCGTACCCGTACCCCGGCAGATCCACCAGGTAGAACGCCGGGGCGGACCCGAATCGGACCCGGTAGAGGTTCACCAGGCGGGTTTTCCCCGGCGCCGCGCTCGTGCGCGCGAGTCGCTGCCGGACAAGGGCGTTGATCAGGCTCGACTTGCCGACGTTCGAGCGGCCGACCAGGGCGATTTCGGGCGCACCGTCGACCGGGAAGCCTTCGGGACCGGCGGCGCTGGTGACGAATTCAGCCGCGATCTTCACGCGCAGCCCGCACGGTCCTGAGGAAGGACGCCGCGTGCCGGGTCGCGGAGCGGCCCGACCGGCGTCCGCCGGAGCATGGTGACGGCCTGATGTCGTCGAGCCGACCGCATCCCGTCAGTGCGTGATCGCGTCGTCGCTGATCGTGGAATCGACCTCGACGGCATCGGGGGCGCGCTCGGTGTCCAGCCGGCCGGCCAGCGGTCCGGCCAGCGCGATCTTCAGGACCTCGTCCATGGTCTGGACGAGATAGATGTTGAGGGCGTCCAGCACGTTCTTGGGAATGTCCGCGAGGTCCTTCTCGTTGTCCTTCGGCAGGACGATGTTCTTGACGCCCGCCCGATGGGCCGCGAGCACCTTCTCCTTCACGCCGCCGATCGGCAGCACCTTGCCGCGCAGGGTGATCTCGCCCGTCATGGCGACATCCTTGCGCACCGGCACCCGCGCGAGCGCCGAGACGAGCGCCGTGGCGAGCGTGATGCCGGCCGAGGGGCCGTCCTTGGGGATGGCCCCCTCCGGCACGTGCACGTGCATGTCGTGCCGGCGGTTGAAGTCCTTCGGGAGGCCGTATTCCTCCGCCTTCGAGCGGACGTAGCTCATGGCGGCCTGGGCCGATTCCTGCATGACGTCCCCGAGCTTGCCGGTGAGGGTCAGGTGGCCCTTGCCGGGCATCAGGGTCGCCTCGGTCACGAGGATTTCGCCGCCCACCTCGGTCCACGCCAGGCCGGTGGCGATGCCGATCTCGTTCTGCTCCTCGGCGAGCGTCGGGCGGAAGCGCGGCACCCCGAGGTACCGGGTGACCTTCTCCGCGCTGATCTCCTCCTGGAAGCCCCGGCCGTCGACGACGACCTTGCGGGCCACCTTGCGGCAGATCGACGAGATCTCCCGTTCCAGGCTGCGGACGCCGGCCTCGCGCGTGTAGCGCTGGATGATGGTCTGGAGGGCCTCGTCGGTGAACGTGATGTTCGCCGCGGTCAGCCCCGCGCCCTCCACCGCCTTGAGGACGAGGAACCGCTTGGCGATCTCCACCTTTTCCTGCTCGGTGTAGCCGGCGAGCTGCAGCACTTCCATGCGGTCGCGCAGCGCCTGCGGAATCGTGTGCAGGATGTTCGCCGTGCAGATGAACATCACGTTCGACAGGTCGTACTCGACGTCGAGGTAGTGATCGAGGAACGTGTGGTTCTGTTCCGGGTCGAGGACCTCGAGCAGGGCGGCCGACGGGTCGCCGCGGAAGTCCATCGACATCTTGTCGACCTCGTCCAGCAGGAACACCGGGTTCATCGTGCCGGCCTTCTTCATCATCTGGATGATCTGGCCGGGGAACGCCCCGATGTAGGTCCGCCGGTGCCCGCGGATCTCGGCTTCGTCGCGCACGCCGCCGAGCGACAGCCGCACGAACTTCCGGTTCATGGCGCGGGCGATCGACTTGGCGAGCGACGTCTTGCCGACCCCGGGAGGGCCGGAGAAGGTGAGAATCGTCGCCTTCGGCTTCTTAACGAGCGCGCGGACGGCGAGGAACTCGAGGATGCGATCCTTGATCTTCTCGAGCCCGTAGTGGTCCTCGTTGAGGACCTCCTGGGCGTGCTTCAGGTCGCGGCTCTCGCGCGACTTCTTCTGCCACGGGACGGCGATCAGCCAGTCCAGGTAGTTGCGCGAGACGGTGGCTTCGGCCGACATCGGGGGCATGGACTCGAGCCGCTTGAGTTCCTGGACGGCCTTCTCCTCCACGTCCTTCGGCATCTTCGACTGGTCGATCTTCTTGCGCAATTCGTCGATCTCGCTGCCCTTGTCGTCCTTGCGGCCCAGTTCCTTCTGGATCGCCTTCATCTTCTCGTTGAGGTAGTACTCCTTCTGCGCCTTCTCCATCTGCTTCTTCACGCGCGACTGGATGCGGCGGTCGACCTGGAGCTTGTCCACCTCGATTTCGAGGATGCCGGCGATGCGGTTGAGCCGCTCGACGGGCGAGATGATCTCGAGCAGGTTCTGCTTCTCGTCCACCCCCACCAGCAGGTGGGCCGCGATCGTGTCGGCGAGCTTGCCGGGGTCGTCCACGCGGACGGCGGCGACCATGGCGTCGTAATGCAGGTTGTTCGACAGCTTCACGTACTGCTCGAACAGCGAGACGACGCGGCTCATGGTGCTCTCGACGTCGGCCGACGCCTCACGCTGGCGCGGCAGCACCTTGACGACGACGCGGTAGAAGCCCTTGTCTTCCTTCCACTCGACGGCCCGCGCGCGGTCCACCCCTTCGACGAGCACCTTGATGTTGCCGTCCGGCAGCTTCAGGCTCTGGACGACGTTCGCCACGCAGCCCATCGTGTAGATGTCCTCGGGGCGCGGGTCGTCGACCGAGGCGTCGTGCTGGGCGGCCAGGAAGATCCGCTTGTCCTTCATCAGGGCGTGCTCGAGCGCCCGCGTGGACGACGGCCGTCCGATGACGAACGGCATCATCATGTGCGGAAACACGACCACGTCGCGCAGCGGTACGATGGGCAGGGTCTCGTAAACTTCCACGGGGGCTCCTGACGCTTGTCGTCGTGAACCGATCAGCGCGAACGTCGCGCCGGCCGCCCCGCCGGGGGCGGGGACGGCCGTCCTGGGCCGCCGCAGCGGCGCCGGACGGGGCCGGCGGTCAGCCCGCCTTCTCGATCAAGGTAATCGGCTTGTCCTTGGCTTCCACCACTTCGCGGGTGATCACGCACTCGCGCACCTTCTTCTGATTCGGCACCGAGTACATCAGCTCCAGCATCAGCTCCTCGATGATCATCCGCAATCCGCGGGCGCCGATCTTCCGTTCGAGGGCCAATTCGGCGATGGCTTCCAGGGCATCGTCCGAGAACCGCAGCTTGACGTTCTCGTATTCGAACAGCTTCTGGTACTGCCGCGTGAGGGCGTTCCGCGGCTGGGTGAGAATCTGGATGAGCGCCGGCTTGTCGAGCTCGTGCAGCGTGCCGACGACCGGCAGCCGGCCGACGAACTCCGGGATCAGGCCGTACTTGATGAGGTCCTGCGGCTCCACCCGCTCGAGCATCGTGCCGACGTCGCGCGTGCGGGCCTTGACGTCGGCGTTGAACCCCAGCGTCTTCTTGCCGGTCCGTCGCTCGATCTGCCGATCGAGCCCGACGAACGCGCCGCCGCAGATGAACAGAATGTTCGTCGTGTCGACCTGGAAGAACTCCTGGTGCGGATGCTTCCGCCCGCCCTGCGGCGGAACGTTCGCCACCGTGCCTTCGAGGATCTTCAGCAGCGCCTGCTGCACCCCTTCGCCCGAGACGTCGCGGGTGATCGACGGATTCTCGTCCTTGCGGCAGATCTTGTCGACTTCGTCGATGTAGATGATCCCCTGCTGGCACTTCTCGATGTCGCCGCCGGCCGCCTGCAGCAGCTTGAGGATGATGTTCTCGACGTCCTCGCCGACGTACCCGGCTTCGGTCAGCGTCGTCGCGTCGACGATCGTGAACGGCACCGACAGCAGCTTGGCCAGCGTCTGCGCGAGCAGCGTCTTGCCGGTGCCGGTCGGCCCGATGAGCAGGATGTTCGACTTGGTCAGCTCGATGTCGTTGCGGCTGCGCGGCTGCTTCTGGATCTCGATCCGCTTGTAGTGGTTGTAGACCGCGACCGCCAGCTTCTTCTTCGTCAGCTCCTGGCCGATGACGTACTCGTCCAGGAACTTCTTGATCTCCTGCGGCGTGGGCAGCGTCGACCGCGTGCCGCGGCTGTCGAAGCGGTTGTCGTCCGCGATGATGTCGTTGCAGACCTCGACACATTCATCGCAGATGAACACCGTCGGCCCGGCGATGAGCTTCCGGACGTCGTTCTGATCCTTGTTGCAGAACGAACAACGGAGCACTTCCTGGTCGCCGCCCTTTTTCACCATGGAGAACCTGAACTTTCAGCCCTCGTACCCGGCGCGCCGGGCCGCCCAGGGAATTCTCAGCGCCATTCTAGACCCGTTTCCGGATGACATCATCAATAATACCGTATTCCCGTCCCTGGTCCGCCGACATGATGTAGTCGCGCTCGGTGTCCTCCTGGATCCGCTTGGCCGGCTGGCCGGTGTGCTGCACCAGAATCTCGTTGATCCGCTCGCGCATGCGCAGAATCTCACGCGCCGCGATGTCGATGTCCGTCGCCTGCCCCCCCAGCCCCGACATCCAGGGCTGATGGATCAGAATCCGCGAGTTCGGCAGCGAGTACCGCTTGCCCTTCGTCCCCGCCGCCAGCAGCACCGCCGCGATCGACGCCGCCTGCCCGATGCAGTACGTCTGCACGTCCGGCCGGATGAACTGCATCGTGTCGTAGATCGCGAACCCCGCCGTGATCGATCCGCCCGGGCTGTTGATGTACAGCGTGATGTCCTTGTCGGGATCCTCCGCCTCGAGAAACAGCATCTGCGCGATCACCAGGTTCGCGATCGTGTCGTCGATCGGCGTCCCGATGAAGATGATGCTGTCCTTCAGCAGGCGCGAGAAAATATCGTAGGCCCGCTCCCCCCGGTTGGTCTGCTCGACCACCATCGGGATCAGCTGGTTGCGGGGCTCCGGAGACTCGTAACGCATGGTCGACGCGTCCGCTTTCTGCTTCGCCGCTCACCGGGAGCGGACAGGTGATGGCCGTCGATCGTCCGACGCGACCCGCCGGTCGCGCCCCGTCGGCCGCTGCAGTGAATTGGTCGAGGAGAAGAATACGGGGTGGGACTCGATCACTCCCGTACGATTGTAGCACGCGCCAGCGCGAAGTCAACCGCCTTCTCCCGCTGTAACCCCAGACGCAGCTGCGAGATCCCGCCTTCCTTCTCCAGCGCCGCCCGGGTGGCCGCCGGCGTCCGGCCCGTCGCCTCCGCATACCGGCCGATCTCCGCCTCGACCTCCGCCTCCGCCACCATCAGCGCCTCGCGCTTCGCGATCTCGTCCAGCAGCAGCGTCCCGCCCACCGTCTCGCGCGCCGCTTCGCGCTGCCCCCCGCGGAACGCCTCCCAGTCGATCTGCGCCCGCCGCGGATCGATCCCCTGCTCCAGCAGCCGCCGCGCGAATTCCTCGGTCCGCCGCTCGACCTCCCGATCGACCAGCGCCGCCGGCACGTCGAACCCGAGCCGCCCCGCCAGCTGCTTCAGCAGATCCGCCCGCAGCTCCCGATCGGCCGACGCGTCTGCCTCGCGCTGCAGATCCTCGCGCACCCGCGCGCGCAACGCGTCGAGCGTCTCGAAGTCCCCCAGATCCTTCGCGAACTCGTCGTCCAGCGCCGGCACCACCCGCCGCTTGAGGCCGGTCACCTTCACCGTGTAGGTCACCTCGCGGCCGGCCAGATCCTTGATGGCGTGGTCGGCCGGGTAGCGGATCGGAAACGTCTTTGACGCGCCGACCGCCAGCCCGATCACCTGCGCGTCGAATCCGGGCGGATTCGCCGCCGCCCCCAGCTCCACCGAGACGTTCTCGCGGTGATCCGGCGCCGGCGCCCCCCCGCCCCCGACCCGCCGATCGAGATCGACGACCACCGTGTCGTCCATCTCCGCCGGGCGACCTTCGATCGCCTCGTACCGCGCCGACCGCTGGCGCAGCTGCTCGAGCGCCTGATCGACGCTTTCGTCCGTCACGCCGGCCGGCGGCCGGCGAAGCGACAGCGTCCCCAGATCGCCCGGGTCGAGCGCTGGCAGCGTCTCGAACGCCGCCGTGAACGTGAGCGGCCGGCCCTCTTCGACCTGTACGTCGCGGATGTCCGGCGTGTCGACCGGCTCCACGCCACGTTCCCGCAGGGCATCCTGGACGGCCCGCGGAATCAGATCGTGCGCCACTTCATGCAGAATCTGTTCCCGGAACCGCTGCTTCACCAGGCCGGCCGGCACCTTCCCCGGCCGGAAGCCGGGAATCCGGGCGCGGCGACTGAAGGTGTACGCGACCCGATCAATCTCCGCGTCGACCACGTCGCTCGGGATCTCGACGCGGAGGGTTTTCTGCGTGGCATTGACGTCAACGAACTCGGTCTTCATTAGTATCGGCAGCCGGCGTAAACCGTTCAGCCGCGGCGCAGGGAGAATTCCCTGGCGGACCGCAAGTCCTGACGGTACCGGTCAGTAGGGCGAATCAGAGTGAGGTCAAATGGTCGTCGTCGATCGTCGGAAGGGCGGGAGCCTGTCGGGCCGGGGACCGGCCACCCGATCGCGCCGCGCCGGCGGTGGTGCGAAAGGGGGGAGTCGAACCCCCATAGCCTTCCGGCTACCGGATCCTAAGTCCGGCGCGTCTGCCAGTTCCGCCACTTTCGCAGAGGGTATCGTGAACCGCGACTCCGAACCATTGCCAGAGTAGCATGCGGTTTTTCCGCCGGTCAACGTCCGCTGCTCCGTATGGACCGCAAGATATTGTGGTCACACGCCTGCTGAGCGGGTCGCCGTCTGGCGCCGCGCACGGCCAGCCGGCTCCGAGGCAGGTCGCCGCGAACGCCCTGCATCGGCCGACGACATCTCAGCCACCGGCCGGGCCTATTCGTGTTCGGCCAGATTCGTAATCAGGTATTCGAAGACCGGACCGCGCCTGGATCCGCGGGAGTTGATCGCCCGCCGCGCCGGGATGCGGTGCGCGCGGAGCCCCGCGGCGGTCGCGGCCGGATGCCCGTCGTACAGGCGCGCGACCTCGGGCGCCGTGGAGTTGCTCAGGAGGACGCGGCAGCCGCGCCGGGCGAGCGAGACGACGAGCGCCTGGAGACGGATCTGTTCGTCCGGCCCGAACGGGAACTGCGTGTAGGCGGTGAAGGAGGCGGTGCGACTGAGCGGCACGTACGGCGGGTCGAGGTAGATGAAGTCACCGGCGCGCGCCAGCGCGTCGAGGCGCTCGAACGAGCCGAGCACGAGCTGCACACCGGGCCGGCACAGCGCCGCCGAGACTTGCCGCAGGTTGTCGGCGTCGCAGATCCGCGGGCGCACGTAGCGGCCGGCCGGCACGTTGAAGCCGCCCGCCCGATTCAGCCGGAAGAGGCCGTTGTAGCCGGTCCGGTTCAGGTAAATCAGCATGGCCGCCAGCGCCGGCGTGTAGCCGTCCGGCGCCGGCCGCAGGCCGGACCGTGCGAGCCGCGCCGGGTTGAACCGCCGGTCGCGGACATCGTAGTAGTGCGACGGGCCGTGACGCGCGTGGTCGCGCGCGAGCCGTTCCAGGTGGCCGATCACCGCGCGGGGATGGTCGCGCACCGCCTGGTAGCAGCCGACCAGGTCGGCGTTGATCTCCATCAGCACGACCGGGCGGTCGGCGAGCTGCCCGCGGCTGTGGAGATCGAAGAAGAGGGCGCCGCTGCCGAAGAACGGCTCGATGTAGCGGGAGAAGCGCGGAGGGACGAACCGGCGGATCGCCGGCAGCAGCTGGCGCTTGCCGCCGGCCCATTTCAGCAGAGGCCGGACCTCGCCGGCCGCCCCGGCCGGGGCGCTGTTGCCGGTCATCTCCAGTCGGACGCCGACGCGTGCTCGGCCCACCACCACACGGTCAGCGCGCCGGCCAGCAGGGCGCCGGCACCGACGTACAGCGCGAGCGACGGCGCCAGCTGCCGGACGACCGTCGTCACGCCCTCGGAGAACAGCGTCAGGACGCCGGTGCCGACGGCGCTGAGGCCCGTCCGGTGCAGCAGCAGCCAGACGCTGCCGGCCAGAATCAGGAGCACAATGCCGATCGTGACGTTGAAGCCGAGATCGAGGTACTGTTCGGTGCGCCAGCGATCGCGGCGGAGGCGGGCCAGGACGCGACCCGTGAACTGCGGCGGCGCCGCCGGCGCCTCGCGGGCCACGAGCAGCGCCTCGACGCGGCGGGCGTCGGCCAGCGCAGCCGCGCACGGGCGGCACGACGCCAGGTGCGCCGCGATCCGCTGGTCGGGCGTGACATCGTTCGCCGCAATCGCCTCGATCTGGTCGAGGACTTCGTCGCAAAACATGGTTTGAATGGCGGGGCCCCCGGCACCCCGCCAGGCTCGCTTCACCCGCTCGCCTGTCGCGGTTCGCTCCGTTCCGCTCGCGCCGTTTGGATGGCGCCAATCCTCGCCTTCGCCATCAGCGGAGCGAGGTCTCGAGCACGTGCCGCAACTGGCGCTTGGCGCGATAGAGCTGCGTCTTCACCGTTCCGAGCGGCAGGTTGAACGCCTGGGCGAGATCCTCGTACGAGATCCCCTTGAGATAATGTCCGGCGACCAGCAGGCGCTGCTGCGCCGGCAGCTGCTGCAAGGCCTTCTCGAGCCGGTCCTTCACCTCGAGATCCCCGAACTGCCGATCGGCGCGCCCCAGGACGCGCCCCGCCAGGCCGTCCGCCGGATCGTCCAGCGGGCGTTCCGGCAGCCGCCGCCTCGCCGTCTCCTGCGCAAACACGTTGGCGACGATCCGGTAGATCCAGGTCGCCAGCCGGGCTTCGCCCCGGAAGTACGGGAGCCCGCGGTGCACGCGGAGAAAGACCTCCTGCGCCAGGTCCTCGGCGCGGCTCCGCTCCAGGCCCGTCTGGGCGAGAAAGGCGAAGACGAGATCCTTGTGGCGTTCCACCAGATCCTTGAAGGCCCCTTCGTCTCCAGCCTGGCAGCGCCTGACAAGGTCGACCTCACGGGAGGTGTCCATCCGCTATCCCTATATTAGAGCACCGGAGCGCCCGATTTGTTTCAGCAACCTCACTGAAACAAAGTGATCGGGCTTCCAGTCTAATGCTCATAGAACGGAGGGATCGATGTACCTGGGAGACTTCATCCACCTGGCCGCCATGGCGATACCGATCGTCGCGATTGCCGGCGCCTTTCTGGTCGCCGCGCTGCGGATCTACAGCCAGATGCGCGTCAGGGAACTGGAGATCCGGCAGCGGATTGCGATGATCGAAAAGGGGCTGGTGCCGCCGCCCGAGGTCGATCCCGCCCGCTTCGAGGACGCCCTGCGCACCGGCGGCCGCTTCGACCGCGGGTCGCGCGCCGGACGCTACCGGAGCGCCGGGATTACCCTCATCGGCATCGGCGTGGGCCTGATGGTCCTGATCGGCGTTGCCGGCGATGCCCCCAACCAGGGACTCGGCGTCGGCGGCTTCATCGCCGTGCTCGGTCTCGCTTTCTTCCTCAACAGCTGGCTCGATCGACCTTCGGCCGGCGCGCCGAATCCGCCCGCGCCCGGTGGACTGTCGTCGCCACACCAGCCCGGAGATGGGCCGGTCGATTCTTCGCTGCCGCGCTCCTGAGTCGCGGCGCGTCAAGGGACCGCCGGCCGCGCGGCGACCCTCCCTCGCCCGGCCGCGGCCCGCTCGATTCTCTCCCCCGCGGTCAGTGTTCGTACGCCCGCACTTCCGGATTGTCTTCCGGGCCGCCCGGCGCCGATATCAACATCAGAACGTGTCGGAGCGATACGCGAGCCGTATCTTTCATCAGGCCGATGGGTATCGTATTTGACACTGCCAGGTATTCCTGTCATTCTAAGTCGCTTTTTGTTCTCAAGCAGAAGGCGGCGAGCCAGCTGCTCTGGTGATGTCTCGTGTCGTCGCCTCTGTGACTGAGAGGGCGAAGCTGTCTACGCCCCCCAGGCTCAGCCCCATCGGCCCCGATCCTTCCACTCCATTGCGTCCAGGGCCTCCAGCCTGAGCTGGAGACCTGATTTCCTCAGCGTGCGTTGTCACACGGGGGGACGGCCTGGCGACAGGGCCGTCCGCGAGCCGATGCGGCCACGCGCGCTCAATTGGAAAACGACCATGTCAGACACCCTTGCGTTTCCAAGCCGGGAGGGGGTACGGCCACCGGGCGCGCCGGTTCCAGCCGAACTGGCCGGCGAGTCGCCGGCGGTCCGGCACATGCTTCTGGCGCTCGACCAGGCCTCAGCGGGACAGGGGTGTGTTCTGCTGGTGGCCGAGGCCGGCAGCGATGTCGAGGCGGTCGCCCGCCAGGTTCACTTCCGCAGCCGGATGGCGACCGGGCCGTTCGTGGCGGTCGACGGCGGTGCCGGCGATCCGCTCGACCTGACGCATCTGCTGTTCGGCGACGCGGCGTCGGGCAGCCCGTCCGAGCTGGAGCTGGTCGGGGCCGACAGTCGCATCGCGGCGGCGGCCGGCGGGACGCTGTTCCTGCGGGATGCCGACGAGCTGCCGGCGTTGCTGCAGGACCGGCTGGCGCGCATCGCCCGCGACGGCGACGTGCGCACACCGGTGAGCGACGCGCCGTGTCGGATCCGGCTGGTGGCCAGCTGTGTCGCGGCGCTCGAGGCGCAGGCCGAGCGGGACCGGTTCCGGACCGATCTCTACCGCCGGCTGGCGGCGGCGCGCATCGAGGTGCCGCCGCTGCGCCGTCGCAGCGAGGACATTCCGGCGATCACCGCGCAACTGGTCGAGGAAATCTGCCACGTGGCCGGGTTCGCGCCGAAGCCGTTCACGCCGACCGCGCTGACCCTGCTGGCCGCGCTGCGCTGGCCGGGCAACCTCCGCGAGCTCCGGAGCCTGATTGCCCGGCTGATCACCTCCGTGGACGGGTCGATGATCCGCCTCGACGATCTGCTCTCGCACATCCGCCTCGAAGCGACGCCGTCGAATCCGGTGCCGCACGGCAGCCTCCGGGAAGCCCGGTTGCGCTTCGAGCGCGAATACATCGCCGCCGTGCTCCAGCACCATCACTGGCGCATCAGCGAGGCGGCCCGCACCCTCGGCATTCAACGCCCCAACCTGTATCGAAAGGCCCGGCAGCTCGGGATCGCGTTACTCAAGGCGACCGACTAGCGCGGTGAAGTGAAGGTCATGATCTCAGTTCCGGTGCGACGGCTCCTCCTGGCGCTCACGCTCGTCCTGACCCCGTCCGCGCTGCCTGCGTCCGCAGCGCAGGCGCAACCGGCCGCCGTCCCCCCGCCGCCGGCGAGCGCGCCGGCCGCGGCGCCGGTGCGCGACGACTACGTCATCGGGCCGCACGACGTCATCAACGTCACCGTGTTCGGCGAACCGGATCTGTCGGGCCCGTTCCGCGTCGACGGCGACGGCACGATCACGTACCCGCTCGTCGGCCGGGTCGCCGCGGCCGGGCTCACGGCCCACGGACTCGAGGATCGGCTGCGCGGGCTGCTGATGAACGGGTACGTGAAGCACCCGCAGGTCCGGGTGGAGGTCCAGCAGTACCGCAGCCAGAGCATCTACATCATCGGAGAGGTCCGGTCACCGGGCCGTTACCCGCTGACCGGCAACATGACGCTCATCGAGGCGCTCGCGGAGGCGGGCTCCCTGAACGGCACGGCCGGCAGCGAGCTGCTGATCGTCCATTCGACGCGGAAGACGCCGCCGTCGGGTCCGGTCGTGCCGGGGGCCGACGCGACCGCGGAGGTGACACACATCAACATCGCCGACCTCCAGAGCGGCAAGCTGGCGGCGAACGTCGAGCTGCACGACGGCGACACGATCTTCGTGCCGAAGGCGGAGACGTTCTATATCACCGGGCAGGTCAAGAACCCTGGCGCCTACGTCCTCCAGCCGGGGATGACGGTGCTGCAGGCGATCTCGCTGGCGGGCGGCCTCAACGACCGCGGCTCGAACCGGCGGATCAAGATCATCCGCTTCGTCCATGGCAAGAAGCACGAGGTCAGCGTCGACCTGACCGACCTCGTGCAGGCGGGCGACACGATCGTCGTCCCGCAGCGCTTTTTCTGAGGTCATCGGGGCTCCGCCCCGAACCCCGGTTCACTGCGCTCGCTCGCCTGGCGCGGCTCGCTCCGCTCCGTTGGCGGGCCCGCTGTGCGGGCCGCCGGCGCATTCGCGCCGGAGTCCGATATCATCGGGGCTCCGCCCCGGGCCCTCGCCTTCGCGCTTTGCGCTTCGGCGAGCCGGCGTGTGAACACACGACCTGAAAGGTGAGAAGCGTTCCCGATGTGCGGTCTGGCCGGCCTCGTCTCGTGGAACGGCGACCTGCGGGAGACGGCCGTCCGGCTCGGACCGGCGCTCTCGGCGTCGCTGGCCCACCGCGGTCCGGACGATGAGGGGGAGTATCTCTCGCCGGAGGGAACGGCCCTGCTCGTCCACCGCCGGCTGGCGATCGTCGACCTCACGCCGGGGGGCCATCAGCCGATGTCGGCGCGGGCCGGCCGCTACTGGCTCGTCTGGAACGGCGAAGTCTTCAATCACGGCGAGCTGCGGGCACGACTCGAGCGCGACGGCGACATCTTCGAGACCCGCAGCGACACGGAAGTCCTCCTGGCGTGGCTCGTGCGCCACGGCCCGGACGGGCTCGCGGCCGTGCGCGGGATGTTCGCGCTCGCGCTCTGGGACGCGCAGGATCGCACCCTGCTGCTGGCGCGTGATCGGTTCGGCATCAAGCCGCTCTACGTCGCGGCGTCGCCGTCGCGCGTCGCCTTCGCGTCGGAGATCCGGGCGCTCCTGGACGGTGGGCTCGTCGACCGCCGCGTGGCGCCGGCCGGTCTTCTCACGTACCTCGCGTGGGGCAGCATCCCTTCGCCCCTGACCTGGCTCGAGGGGGTCGAGAGCCTGTTCCCGGGCACGTGGATCCGCTGGGACGGGGCCGGGCGCGCGACGACCGGCGTCTTCGCCGACGTCCGGTGCCGGTACTCGGGGCAGCCGCCGGCCATGGACGAAGGGACGCTGCGGGCGCACGTCCGCGCGGCCGTTGAAGGCAGCGTCGGCGCCCATCTGGTCGCCGACGTTCCGGTCGGCGTGTTCCTCTCGGGGGGCGTCGATTCGTCCGCGCTGGTGTCGGCGGCGCGGTCGGCCGGCGCCGGCGACCTGCGGACGTATACCGTCAGGTTCGACGACTCGCCGCTGTCCGAGCACGAGCACGCCCGCGTCGTCGCGCGCGCGTTCGAGACGCGTCATCACGAGCTGCGGCTCGACGGGCAGGCGCTGGTCGAGGATCTGCCCCGCATCCTCCAGCACATGGATCAGCCGACGAGCGACGGCGTGAACTCCTTCTACGTCTCACGAGCCGTGGCGTCCACCGGCCTCAAGGCCGTGCTGTCGGGCGCGGGGGGCGACGAGCTGTTCGGCGGCTATCCCTCGTTCCGGCGCGTTCCGTGGGCGATGCGGCTCGGACGGCGCGCAGGGCCGGTGCTCAGCGGCGTCGCGCCGGCGGCCGATCGGCTGGTGCCCGCGCGATTCCGGCCGAAATGGCGGCAGTTCCGCGAGTCCGGCGGGCATCTCGCCGGGATCTATCGTGTCCAGCGCGGCCTGTTCATGCCGGGGGAGTACGGACGCCTGCTCGGGCCGGCGCTGCGGGAGCCGGACGTCTGGCGGGCGGCCACGGTCCGCGCGGGGGAGGCGGAGCGGATGACGTTCGATCGGCCGGCGGACGAGGCGCCGGCGGCCGCCGTGGCGCGGCTCGAGACGACCTGGTATCTGCGCAACCAGCTGCTGCGGGATCTCGACGTGATGTCGATGGCGCACGGCCTCGAGGTGCGGGTGCCGTTCGTCGACGATCCGCTGCTGGCGACCGTCTGGCCCGCGCTCGGCGGGCGTCCGGACCTGATGCGCGGCAAGCGCCTGCTGCACGAGACGCTGGCGCACCCGCTCCCGGCCAGCGCGGTGCATCGCCCGAAGCAGGGGTTCACGCTGCCGTTCGACCAGTGGATGCACGGTCCGGCCGCTCCGCTCGTGCGTGACGGGATGGCGGCGCTGGCGCGCGACGGCTGGATCGATCCGCGGGCGCCGGAGGCGGTGTGGCGGGCCTGGCAGCAGGGGGCCGTGCACTGGTCGCGCCCGTGGGCGCTCGGCGTGCTCGGGCAGTTCCTGGCGGCGGCTGGCCGCTCCGTCGACCGGGAGCCGGTTCATGCGTGACATGGCTGCCGTGTCCGAGGTCGGTGCGCCGGTCGCGGCGGCGGCCGCCGGTCCGGCCTATCGGATCGAGCGGCAGCGCGCGTGGAGTCTGCGCGAGCTCGAGGAGCTGTGGGCGTACCGGGAGCTGCTGTACTTCCTCGTGTGGCGCGACATCAAGGTCCGGTACAAACAGACCGCGCTCGGCGTGACCTGGGCGCTGCTGCAGCCGGCGGCGACGATGGTCGTGTTCTGGGTGTTCTTCGGCAAGCTCGCGCACGTGTCGTCCGACGGCCTGCCGTATCCGCTGTTCTCGCTGGCCGGCCTGATTCCCTGGACCTATTTCTCGACCGCGCTGGCCGGCGGCAGCGGGGCGCTCGTCAACAACCGGCAGCTGATATCGAAGGTGTACTTCCCGCGCCTGCTGGTGCCGCTGGCCGCGGTGCTGGCGCCGCTGGTCGATCTGGCGGTCTCCTTCCTCCTGGTCGCGGTCCTGATGGTGTGGTTCGGCGCCGCGCCGCGCGCCGCGCTGATCTGGCTGCCGGTCTTCCTGCTGCTGCTGATGGCGGCGGCCGCCGCCGCGAGTCTCTGGCTGGCGACGCTGCAGGCACGCTACCGGGACGTGCGCTACCTCATCCCGTTCCTGACGCAGTTCTGGCTCTTCCTGACGCCGGTGGTCTATCCGTCCTCGCTCGTCCCGGCGCGCTGGCAGGCGCTGTACGGGCTCAACCCGCTGGCGGGCGTCATCAGCGGCGTCCGGTGGGCGCTGCTCGGCGGGCCGCTCGACGCGCGGCTCGTCGCGGCGTCGGTCGTCACGATCGGCGTCGCGCTGGCCGGCGGCTACCTCTATTTCCGGCGGTTCGAACGGACCCTGGCCGACATCGTGTGATGGCGACGACCGACACCGTGATTCAGGCGACGGGTCTCGGGAAGCGGTACACGATCGGCCCGTACGCCGGGCGCGCGCCCGGCACGCTGCGCGACGCGATCGCCGCCTGGCCGTCGCGCCTGCGCGCCGGCTGGAGGCGGGGCGGCGGTGCCGGCGCGGAGGACCGGGCCCTCTGGGCGCTGCGCGACCTGTCGTTCGACGTGCAGCGCGGCGACACGGTCGGCATCGTCGGGGCCAATGGCGCCGGCAAGTCGACGCTGCTCAAGCTGCTGTCGCGGATCACGGAGCCGACCGAGGGGCACGCCGACCTGCGCGGCCGCGTCGGCTCGCTGCTGGAGGTCGGCACCGGCTTCCACCACGATCTGACCGGACGCGAGAACACCTATCTCAACGGCGCCATCCTCGGCATGCGCCGGGCCGAGATCGATCGGAAGTTCGACGAAATCGTGGCGTTCGCCGAAGTCGGGAAGTTCATCGACACGCCGGTCAAGCACTACTCGAGCGGGATGCACATGCGGCTGGCCTTCGCGGTGGCGGCGCACCTCGACACCGAGATCCTGCTGGTGGACGAGGTGCTGGCGGTCGGCGATGCGCCGTTCCAGCGCAAGTGTCTCGGCAAGATGGACGAGGTGGCCCGTCACGGCCGCACCGTGCTCTTCGTCAGCCACAACATGGAAGCGGTGCAGCGGCTCTGCACGAAGGGGTTGTGGATCGACCGGGGCCGGCTCGCGGATCTCGGTCCGATCGACCGGGTCGTGGCCGCCTACCGGGCCTCCCATCGCGAGGAGGGCGGCGGCCTCGGCCGGTTCACCCCGCACGCCCGCCTCGGCACCGGGTGGGCCGGCGTCACCGACGTCGCACTGCTCGACGCGACGGGCGCCCGGGTCGGGGCGGTGCCGGCCGACGGCGACCTCCGCTTCGCCGTCGATCTCGAGCTCCGCGACGCGGGCGCGACCGGCGCGAGCCTGCGCGGGCTGATCCTCGAGCTGATCATCTGCACGGACGACGGCCGGCCGCTGGTCGGCGTGATGACGGCCGACGATGACGGCGTCGAACTGCCGGCCGCCTCGCGCTGCCGCGTGGAGGCGACGCTGGCCGGCCCGACGTTCGTGCCGGGGCGCTATCGCGTGCACGTGTTTCTCGGCGTGCCGTACCTGGAGCACGTCGACGAGATTCCCGATGCGTTCGAGTTCGACGTGCTGCCGCCCGAACGGCCGTGGCGGCCCTACGAAGTGCAGGCCCGGACCGGCCTCGTGTGCCGGCGGGCCCGCTGGGCCTGTCAGGTGCCGGCGCCGGAATGGAGCGGCGGGCGCCCGGCGTAATGTCGAGGCTCCAGGCCTTCCGGTACTACGTGCGGGCCGGCTGGCGCCGGATGCACCCGCCGCCGGCCGAGGCTGACTGGCGGCGGGCCTGCCGGCTGGCGGACCGGACGCCCCGGCATCGGGCGGGGCGCATCCGCCTGCTGGCCTATGACCTCGCGTATCCCGACCTGCTGATGCTGTGCCCCCAGTGGCACGACATCTTCGTGCGCGAGACGCTGCGATTCCGCGCGCGCACCGGAGCGCCCAGGATTCTCGACTGCGGCGCCAATGTCGGTCTCGCCACGCTGTTCTGGAAGCGCTGCTATCCCGGCGCCCGGATCACCGCCTTCGAAGCCGATCCCGCCATTGCCGCGATGCTGCGGGACAACCTCGCCCGCAACGGCGCCGGCGACGTCGAGGTGGTCGCCAAGGCGGTCTGGGTGGCCGGCGGCACGGTGCGCTTCGTCGCGGAAGGGGCCGACTCGGGTGCCATCGCCGGACTGTCGCCCGGGATTGACGGACCGTCCGTCGCGGTGCCGGCCGAGCGGCTGCGCGACCGGCTGGTGCGCGAGCCGGTGGACCTGCTGAAGCTGGACGTCGAAGGCGCGGAACTCGACCTGCTGGCCGACTGCGGCGGCGTCCTGGACCGCGTGTCCGCCATTCACGTGGAGGTGCACGATTTCACGCCGGCCCGCCGGCTGCTCCCCGCCGTGCTCGAGCTGCTCGACCGGGCCGGGTTCACGACGGCGCTCGATGACCTGCTGCCGATCACCTGGAGGCCGTGCACGGCGCCGCCATCGCCGTTCGCCCGCGGTCAGGCCTGCTGGCTGACGCTGGTGCGGGCCTGGAGGCCCGACCCCTCGTGATGACCGCGCCCCGTCTCGCCGGAGTTCGCCGGACCGCCGGCGCGATTCGCCGGCAGGTGTGGCCGACGCCGGCGGTCGCCGCCTGGCGGCGCGCCTGCCGGACCGCCGGGCAGGTCGCGCGCTACACGCCCGGCCGGATCGATCTCATGGGGTACCGGATCCAGTACAGCGATCTGCTCACCATCTGTCCGCAGTGGCACGACCTGTTCGTCAAGGAGACCCTCCGGTTCCGCAGCGGGCGATCGGCGCCGCGGATTCTGGACTGCGGCGCCAACGTCGGCCTGGCGAGCCTGTACTTCAAGCGACTGTACCCGGCGGCGCGGATCACCGCTTACGAGGCCGATCCGACCCTGACCCGTCTGCTGGCGGCCAATCTGGCGGCGAACGGCGCCGGCGACGTGGAGGCGGTTAACGCCGCCGTCTGGACGCGAAGCGGCCCGGTCGACTTCCGCTGCGAGGGGGCCGATTCCGGCGCGCTCGACGAGCTGGCCGGCGCGCTGCCCGGCGAGCGGCTGGCCGTTCCCGGCATCCGGCTGCGAGATCTGCTGGAGGCCGAATCGATCGACCTGCTGAAGCTCGACATCGAAGGGGCGGAGCGCGCCGTCCTCGAGGACTGCGCGGACGTCCTGGGCCGCGTCGCGATCCTGCTGCTCGACCTGCACGAGTTCGAGCCCGGCCGGCGCCACGCGCCGGCGGTGCTGTCCGCGCTGTCGGCGGCCGGGTTCACCGTCAGCCTCGGCGAGCTGAATCCGCTGCCGTGGCGGCCGCCCGTGGCCGGCGGCGACACGCCGTTTCCCGGCGCGCCGCTCTGCTGGACCTGTCTCGTGAAGGCGTGGCGGTAATGGCGGCGTCCGGGCGTCCGAGCGTCGTGTACGTGCTGCCCGACAAGATGGGCGGCGCGACGAACATCATCGCCAACCTGCTGGAGCACCGGCGTCCGGACGGGCTGGCGTACCACGCCGTCCTGACGCGCAACGACGGCGAGCGCGACGCCGCCTTCGGCGGACGGCTCGCGGCCGACAGCCAGACGACGGTCGGCTACCGGCTGCCCGGTGAGAACCTGCATGCCGTGCTGCGCCGCCTGCGGGCGGCGCTGCCGCCGGGCCCGGGCGTGATCGTCGCGAACGACCTGCTGGATCTCGCCCTGCTGTCCGCGCACGACGTGGGGCGCACGAGCGTCCAGATTCTGCACGGCGACTACGACTACTATTACGACCTCGCCATCCGTCACCAGGAGGTCGTCGACCTGTTCGTCGGCTACAGCCGCGTCGTCGCCGAGCAGCTGGCGCAGAAGCTGCCGCACCGGCGCGAGTCGATCTTTCACCTCCCGTACGGCGTCGTGATTCCCGACCGCGCGCGTCGCGCCACGGCCGGCCCGCTGCGCCTCGTGTATGCGGGCCGCCTGGACGAGGCCAAGGGGATTCTGGACCTGCCGGCGATCGACCGGCTCCTGCGCGAGTCAGGCGTGGACGCGATCTGGACGGTGATCGGCGCCGGCCCGGACGAACCGCGGCTGCGGGCGGCGTGGCCCGCTGCGCCTCACGTGCGCTGGGCAGGGCACCTTCCGAATACGCAGGTCCGGCACCAGTTCCTCGATCAGGATGTGTTCGTGCTGCCCAGCCGGGCCGAAGGCCTGCCGGTCGCGATGCTGGAGGCGATGGCGGCCGGCGTCGCGCCGGTCGTGACCGATCTGCGGAGCGGCGTGCCCGAGGTCGTATGGCCCGGTGTGACCGGCGAACGGATTGCGGCCGGGGACGTGGACGGCTTCGCCCGGGCGATCGCCGGGCTCGCCGGCGATCGCGACCGTCTCGAGGCGTACAGCCACGCTGCACGCCGGCTGGTCGCCGAGCAGTACGACATCCGCGATCGCGTGGCCGCGTATCAGGCGCTGTACGCGCGCTGGCAGGATCTGCGGCGTCCGCGACCGCGTGACGTGCGGCTGCCGTATGGCAGCCGCCTCGACCGCCCCTGGGTGCCGAACGCCCTGACGAAGTTCGTGCGCGGACTGGTCCGACAGTGATTCGCCGATGCATCGATGCGGCGGTTCGGGCTGCCGGCGCGCGGGGGACGCCGGATGACTGAGCCCGATCCGCGCGCGGGGAGATTCGGCCGGGCGGGGGATCTGCCGGCCGGCATGCAGGACGGGCTGTCCGTCCTGGCCGTGGCGTTCGGCCTTCGCCTGTGCTGGATTCTGTACGGCCCGTGGGTGCATGGTGACAGCGCGCAGTATCTGGCCCTGGCACGGTCGATTGTGCGGCACGGGGCCTTCAGCTTCGACGGTGTCACCCTGACCGCGTACCGCCCGCCCCTCTACCCGGCCCTGATCGCACTGCTCTGGCACGGACACCGGCCGCCGCTGCTCACGGTCTACCTGGTGCAGGCCGTCCTCGGAGCGATGACCGCCGTGTTCGTATACCTGATTGCCCGGCGCGCGTTCGGTCGGAAAGTCGCGCTGACGGCGGCGCTTCTGGTGGCCTTTGGTCCGATGAGCGGGCGATACGTCGCGACGGTGATGACGGAGACGCTGTTCACGTTCCTGCTCGTCGGCGGCGTGCTGGCGTGGGGCCGGGGCCGGTGGATCAGCGCGGGGGTCGCGCTGGGACTCGCGACGCTGACGCGAGCGGTCCTGTACCCTTTTGTGCTGCTGCTGGTGGCGGCGGCCGCCTGGCCGCGATGGCGGCGCCTGCCCATGGTGTCCTGTGGCGGGCGCGCCGCCCTCGTCGCGCTTCTCGTGGTGGCGCCCTGGGTCGTCCGCAACTACCGCCTCGTCGGCCGCCCCACCGTGGCCGAGGCCGGCTGGACCGACAACCTGGTGTTCGGAACGATACGGCTGCGCGTCGGGGAGAGAGCCTGGCCGCAACTGCTGGCCCCGCACAGGGTCGAGGCATCCACGGCAGGGGGCCACACGGCAGCCTGGCCGACGACCGCGGTGGGCGTGCTCCGCTATGTGGTGCACCATCCCGGTGACTGGCTGCTGGCTCGACTGTCGCAGTATCCGCGGCTGTTCATCGATACGGGCGGCTATATGCTGCGCGGTTCGTCCAATCTCTCGTTTGCCGCCGCCTGGCGGACCGGGCGGATCGGCCCCCTGCTCGTCCAGGTGGGCATGGCGGCCGGCAACGTGGTCTTTTTCGTGCTGGCGGCGTGGGGCCTGATCCGCGAGCGCCGCCGGCTGCCGGCGGCGCTGCCGATCTGGGCGTTCCCCGCATTTCTCATCGTCGCGCAGCTGCCGATGTACGCCGACGCCCGGTACGGCCTGCCGATGACGCCGCTGCTGGCCGTCTTTGCCGCGTCCGTCCTGGCGGCGCCACGGACGCCAGGCACCGCTCATTCCGGCGTGCCGGCGCCGGTCGGCGAGGCGTCGTGAACCGTCCGCCGGGATCGAGACGATGAGCCCTCCTCTCGTCAGCGTGCTGATGACCGCGTACAACCGCGAGGCCTACATCGCCTCGGCCATCGAGAGTGTGCTCGGGCAGACCCTCGATGACTTCGAGCTGCTGATCGTCGACGATGCCTCGACCGACCGGACGGTGGAGGTGGCCGAACGTTATGCCGCGACGGACAGCCGGATCCGGGTGTCGGTCAATCCGCGGAACCTCGGCGATTATCCGAACCGCAATCATGCGGCGACGCTGGCTCGTGGCTCGCTGCTCAAGTACCACGACTCGGACGATCTGATGTATCCGCATTGCCTGGAGACGATGGTCCGGCCGCTGCTGGCCGAGCCGCGCGCCGGATTTGCACTCTCGGCGCGGGGGGGCTGGCCGGGCGGCCCGTGTCCCATGCTGCTGACGCCGCAGCAGTGTTACGAGCGGGAGTTTCTCGGCCACGGCATGTTCTTCGGGGGGCCGGCCTGCGCGCTGTTCCGCGCCGACGTCTTTCGAGACCTGGGTGGCTTCCCCGAGATCGGTCCGCATTCCGACAACGTGTTCTGGCTGAACGCCTGTGCAGCGCTCTCGGTCGTTCTGGTGCCCGGCGACCTCTTCTGGTACCGCGTGCATGACGAGCAGCACCTGCAGCGACCGGACGCCGCTTACGACGCACTGCCGGTGCTCGACATCGAATGGCGCGCCCTGTCCGCACCAGACTGCCCGCTGGCGGCCGAGGATCGTGAACAGGCCAGGCGCAATCGAACGTTCGACCTCGCGCGGTGGATCGCGCGGCAACTGAGGCACGGGCGGTTTGGCGTGGCCTGGAGGGCGTGGCGGCACAGCGGACGTTCGATCGCCGACTGGGTGCGTTACCTCCGGCCCCCGGTCCGTCACCGGCTGGCGGGTACCCCGCTCGCGTCGGATGGACGATATCTCATCCCAGGCGCCAACGCCTGGGCTGAGCGATCGCAGGATTGAATTGCGGATCGTCCACGCCCTCGGCTGGTACTTTCCCGACAGCCTCGGAGGCACGGAGGTCTACGTCGACGGCCTGTGCCGCCGGCAGCTGCGCGCCGGCCACCGGGTCGCGGTCGCGGCACCGGACGCCGGCGCGACCGCCGAACGGGTCTACGCGCACCATGACGTGCCGGTCTACCGCTATCCGATTCCGGCCGTTCCGACGCGCGCAGAAGCCCAGGGGCTGGTGCCGGTGCGCGGTGCGGAGCGCTTCCATGCCTGGCTGCGCGGGCAGCGTCCGACGATTGTCCATTTTCATGGCTTCGTGACGGGGCTCGGCCTGCACGAAGTGCGGGCGGCGGCCGGCGCAGGGGCGCGGACGGTGCTGACGAACCATCTGCCCGGCCTGGGCTTCCTCTGCCGGCGCGGGACGCTCATGCGATGGGGCCGGCGCCCCTGCGATGGCGTGTGCCGCCCGGCGAAATGCGCCGCCTGCGTGCTGCAGCAGAAGGGATTGCCGCGGCCCCTGGCCGATGCGATCGGCGTGCTGACATCGCCCGTGAGCGGCGCGCTCGGACGCCTGTCGGGGCCGATCGGCACGGGGCTCGGCCTGAACGCGTCGATCCGCCGGGACCAGGCGCACCAGAAGGAGCTGATGGCGCTCCTGGACGCGTTCGTTGTCCTCAACCGGCGCGCCGCCGCAATCATCGGTGCCAACGGGCTTCCGGACGAGGCGGTGGTCGTCAATCGGCTCGGCGTCAGCCAAACGGGCCTCGTGCCGAAGCCGGGGCCGGACCGGCGGCCGTCGGTCGCGCCGATCACGGTCGGATTCCTCGGCCGGATCGATCCGACCAAGGGACCGGACGTGCTGGTGCGGGCGGTGACGCGTCTGGCGGCCGACCTTCCGTTGCGCGTGGAGATTCGCGGTCCGGTCTCCGGACCGGCCGGGACCCGGTATCTGCGGGCACTGCAGGCGGCTGCGGCCGGCGATCCGCGCGTGACGGTCGGTCCTCCGCTCGCCCCGGACGAGGTCGGGGCGGTCCTCGCGCGCTACGATTTGCTGTGCTGCCCGTCGCTCTGGTTCGAGAACGGGCCGACGGTCGCGATTGAGGCGCAGGCGGTCGGCACGCCCGTCATCGCCAGCCGCATCGGCGCCCTGCCCGAGCTGATTGACGACGGCGTCAACGGGCGGCTGTTCGACGCGGGCGATGAAGGGGCCCTCGCCGCCATTCTGAACGAGGTGGCGCGGACGCCAGCCGGCACGATCGACCGCTGGCGCCTGGCGCTCCCGCCGGCCCGGACGATGGACGCGATCGCGGCTGACTATGAGGCGCTGTACACGCGCCTGGCAGCGGTGCCCCGCGCGTCGTGAGCGCCCGCGTCTGCATCGTGACGTCCGGCCACCTGGCAACCTGCCCGCGCATGCTGAAAGCGGCCGATGCGCTGGCCGGCGCGGGGTACGGGGTGCGCGTGGTCAGCGCGCGGTACATGCCGTGGGCGGCGGCGGCGGACCGCGACCTGGCGGCGACCCGCCCGTGGGCCTGGACGGTCGTGGACTACGATCGGCAGTCGGCGCCGCGCACGTACCTCCGGACCGGCGCGCGGGCCAGGCTCGCGCGGGCGCTGTGCCGCGCCATCGGGCCGGCGCGGGCACCGCTGGGGCTGGCGGCGCGGGCGGCGAGCCGGGTGCATCCCGAGCTCGTGCGGGCTGCGACGGCCGAGCCCGCCGACCTGATCTATGGGGGCACGTCAGGCGCCCTGGCCGCCGCCGCCGAGGCGGCGCGCCGCCGCCGGGTGCCGTATGCGCTGGACCTGGAGGACTTTCACAGCGCCGAGCAGACGGACGCCTCGGCGCGCATCCTCGACCGTCTGAACGGACGGATCGAGCGAGGTGTCCTTGCCGGCGCCGCCTTTCTCACGGTCTCCAGCGCGGCCATCGCGGCAGCCTACCAGCGGACGTACGGGCTCGATCCGATCGTCGTCCACAACACGTTCCCGCTGCCGGCCCGGCCGCCAGACGCGGCGCCGACGTCCGGCGACCGGTTGCGTCTGTACTGGTTCAGCCAGACGATCGGCCCAGGCCGCGGGCTCGAGGATGCCGTGCAGGCGATGGGGATTGCGGGCCTGCCGGGCGAGCTCCATCTTCGCGGCCTGCCGGCGGACGGTTACCTGGACGCGCTGGCGGCCCTGCAGCAGCGCGTCGCCCCGCAGCTGCGAATCGTCCATCATCCGCCGGCGGCTCCCGATCAGATGATTGAGCTCAGTCGTCCGTACGACGTCGGCCTGGTCCTGGAAGCGCCGCTGTCGCGCAACCGCGAGCTGTGCCTGGCGAACAAGGCGCTGGTGTATCCGCTGGCCGGACTGGCGGTCGCGCTGACCGATACGCCCGGGCATCGGCCGCTCGCGGCCGACCTCGGCGCCGGCGCGCTCGTGTACCGGTCGGGAGACGTCCAGGCCCTGGCGGACGGACTGGCGCGCTGGGCCGCGGACAAGGCGCTGCTCGCGCGCGGCCGGAGCGCCGCCTGGCAGGCGGCCCGGCGGCGATGGCACTGGGAGGACCCGGCGGAGCGAGGCGCGCTGCTGGCGGCGGTGGCCGGAGCGGTCGCGTGAGCCTGCGGATCCTGCTCGTCATGGACCCGCTGATTCCCGTCCCGCCGCGTCAATACGGCGGGATCGAGCGGGTCGTTGCCGATCTCGCCGGCGGACTGGTCGGCCGGGGACACGAGGTGACGCTGTGGGCGGCCCCCTCGTCGCGGACGCCGGCGC
>DATLRO010000003.1:0-15557 GCA_035534615.1 Vicinamibacterales bacterium | reverse complement strand
GGTCCGCGGGGTGTCGCCGGCCCCCAGTCGCACGGCGGACTCGGGTCATCGCCCTTCGGCTCATCCGGTGGCCGTCGCCACGCCCCGCACAAGGCCCGGGCCGCGTTCTGCCACAGGCCGTCCGAGTGCGGGTTGTTCGTCTCTTCGAGCACGATGTCGAGCGCCGCCCACGCCTGCGGGGTGATGAACTGCGAGAGACGGCACATTAACGGTTCGTCCGCGCTCGGCTCGATCCCGACGTAGCCCTGCGGGTCGAGCGACCGCGCCGTCGTCAGCCACGTCGACACCTGCGCCAGCGTCCACGGCCCGAACGACTGCGTGCCCTCGTTGTAGCCGATGATCGAGTCGAAGCCGGGCAGCAGCACGCAGTACGGCAGCAGGGACGGCGCCTGCGCGAGCACCGGCACGAGCGCCTGCAGGTTGGTCATCGCCTCCGCGTAGCAGTTGTCGCCGCCGACCATGACGTAGACCACATCGAAGCCGCCGCGCACGATCGCATCCTGAATCGCCGCCCGAAACGCCTGCGGGTCGCCGCTCAGGTTGCGTCCGGCCTTCATGTAGGTCGGCACGCCGGCGTCGTTGTAGCTCCAGTCCTCGTCCAGGATGATCGTCGTGTCGCCCGCTGCGTGCTTCGCGGCGTAGACGGCGCCCTGACAGCTCGCCGAGACGGTCGTAATCGCCGGCTCGAACCACGGCTGCGCGCCCCCGATCTCGGGGCAGGTCACGGTCAGCCCTTGAAACGTCAGATGGGCTGCGAGTACCTGCGCGCGCGTCGGCGCCGGGGGCAGCCCGATCACGACCGGCGCGGGAGATGACTCCGGCACGGGAGGACCGGGCGCGGACGGCACGTACGGCAGCGCGGAGGGGAAGAAGCCCACGAGCAGCGCCGTCACGAGCCCATCGAACAGCGCAGTCGCGTGACGCATCGAGTTCCTCCCGACGCTGGAGTACCGCGAACTGATGCGCGCCAGATCGCGCACTCGCGTTGTACCAGCGTCTCTACGTAGTCCCGGTACCAAGCCGCTCGCCGGGGCCACGAACCCGGCTCAGCGCCGCCGGACATCCACCCGCCACAACGCGATCTAGACCGCTGCGTTCCCATCGTTGAGCAGTCGTGCCATCAGGATTTCTGGATGTTTTCGCCGAATCCGACTGCGCTTGACATGATACCGACCGGTCGGTATGCTGCAAAACGCTTTTCGGCATCCACATCCACTTCGGAGGGCATTCCGGCATGGTGCGCCATTCGAACGGCTCGACTGTCGGCAAGTTCGCTTTGGGCCTCCTCGCGCTCTTGTTTGTCCCCCTGGCCACGCACGCGCAAACCGTCCGCGCCAGGCAGCGCTACGCGAAAATGGCGCCGATTACCGAGTATTTGATGCACCGCTCCGCCGAAATCGCCCTGGCCCGCAGCGCCGCTCCCCCAGCCATCTCCCGCGACGCCACAGTGCTCGTCCTCGGCCGCCAGGGCTGGGAGACTGCGGTGAAGGGAACGAACGGCTTCGTCTGCATGGTGGAGCGCGGCATCTCCAGCGGCATTGATTTCGTCGAGAAATGGAATCCGCGGATCAAGGGCCCGGACTGCCTGAATGCCGCCGCCGCGCGCACCATGCTGCCGATTGTCTTCAAGCTGACCGACATGGCCCTGGCCGGAGATTCCCTTCGCCAGCGCGTCGCCGGCATTCGTGAAGCTTACGCCAAGAGGGACATTCCTCCTCTCGCACCCGGCGCGATGGGCTACATGATGTCGAAGGATGCCTATCTGACCGATCAGGGCAGCCACAACATTTCGCACCTCATGTTCTTCGTCCCCGATCGCAAGGCCGCCGACTGGGGCGCCGGCGTTCTCCACTCGCCCATCTCATCCTCGTCATACTGGTTTGCTTCGGACGCGAGTAATCCGCTGGACAAGACTCTGCCTCCGCTGCGCGTGTTCGTCGTGGCCGTACCCGTCTGGTCGGACGGCACGCCGGCGAACTGGAGGGACCATGGCTGAAGCCCCCGCAACCGAGGAAAGCAGGCGCACCAGAATCCTCCGCGCCGCGTTCGAGGAGTTCTACCGCAACGGCTTTCAGGCGGGCAGCCTGAACCACATCGTCGCGAGCGCCGGAGCCACCAAGGGCGCGCTGTTTCATCATTTCGAGAACAAGCAAGAGCTGGGCTATGCCGTCGTCGACGAGGTGATCCAGCCGTCGGGCAGGCGGCGCTGGCTCGATCTCCTGGAGCAGGAATCCGATCCGGTCGAAGCGATCAAAGCCTGCTTCCGTCGCAACATTGCGGAAGATATCGAGGTCCGGACGACGCTCGAATGCGGGTGTCCGCTGAACAATCTGGCGCAGGAAATGTCTCCTCTGGACGAGGGCTTTCGCCAGCGGATCGAAGCAGGCTACCGCGTGTGGCGCGAGGCGCTCGCGGCTGCGCTCGAGCGCGGAAAACAGCTGGGACACGTACGCGAGGACGTCTCTTCCGGGGCCGCGGCGGCGCTGATCGTCGCCGGACAGATGGGCATCTGGGGCACGGCCAAGAATTCGCAGGATGGGGAATTGATGCGGCGCGCCGCCGAGGGCTTGTACGCGTACCTCGACAGCCTGCGGCCCTCACGGGCTGCAAGCGTGTGATGCGCCATGTTGCCCGGTCAGCGGGAGGAGCGAAGATGCCAACCGAGGCGATGACGCCGCCGAAGGTGTGTTCGCCGCGCAGCGGCGTCAGCTCGGCACGATGAACCTGTTCCGGGCCTGAAACGCCTCGTGCTGGGGTCAACCTGGGCCACACGATCGGATTCCCGGTCGCGGCGAGCGCGGATCGTCCGCACTTGCCCTCGCGCATGTGATTGAACGGAGCAGCGGGCCTTGCCGGGATGAAGACGTTCGACAAGACGTGGCTTGAGCGTATGGCGCTCGTCGCCTCGTTCGCACGGGACGACCTGATTCTCTCCGACATCGATCAACACGTGAGCGCAGCCGTCCGGAAAGAAGTCAAGCGACATGGACGCGATCAGGTGCTCGCCGGAGCGCCGGCGGCTGAAACCTGTTCAACCGCTTCAATCCGACCGCGTTCAGCGGCGTCGAGACCTCGCCGTTCCTCGGCCAGCCCACGGCCGCCGCCCCGGCGCTGATGGCGCGCGTCGAGGCGCTGCTGCGGCGGCCGCCGCTGGCCGCCGGAACGGCCGGCGCCAGCTGTCGGTTCGGCGAGGTGCTCATCGACTTCCGGCGGCCCGAGATGACACGGGGCGGCCAGGCGGTGGAGCTCTCGGCGCGCGAGTTCCAACTGCTGCGCCAATGCGTCCAGCACCGGGGCGCCACGTTGTCAAGCCAGGAGCTGCTGAACGAGGTCTGGGGCTACGACGCGATGCCGCTCACGCGGACCGTCGACGTGCACGTGGCCGGCCTGCGGCAGAAGCTGGAAGCCAATCCCCACCGCCCGCGGTACCTCCTCACCGTCCATGGCCGTGGACTGTTCCCAACGGTCACCGGGCAGATGCAAGCACGCGCCCCACATCCTGCTGGAGGTCGTGGACGATGACCTCGCGGGACACCTTGACCTCGAGACGGTCCGCCCGCAGTTCCCCGCTGCAGACGCCGAGCGGCGCGGTGGCGCCGTCATCGATGTCGTCACAGGCCGGCTGCCCGGATTTTCCGTACCGGCTGAAATAGAAATGCCGGCTGTCCAGCCAGTCGCCATAGGGACGCGGGAGCGGATCATCTCCCGGATCGCCGAGCAGATTGCGTCCGATATACGGATACCTGGCGGCGTTGATGCCGAGCAGGTCGAGCACTGTCGGCGCCACGTCGGTCAGACCTGCCGGAAGGCTCCGCTCGCCCCGGGGCGGCTGGTCGCCGGGCACGTGAATCAGCAGCGGTACACGGTCCTGCAGACTCCAGTCCAGCACGTGTTGGTGGATCCCGATGACGTCGGCGAACCGCTTCCTCCAGGGGAAGCCGGCGTCGTGGTCCCCGTACACCACCACGATCGTTCGATTCAGCAGGCCGCTGGCCCGCATGGTCGACATGAGCTCCCCGAAAGCCGCGTCGAAGAAGTGCATGGCCTGCAGGTAGTTCCCGAAGGGCGTCCCGTCCCAGCGACCGAGCTTGAGCGTCTTCAGGTTGTCCGGAAAGCTGTCGAACGGGTGGTGCAGCGAGAGCGTAATCAGCCAGGCGAAGAACGGTTGACGAAGCCGTGCGAGGCGCGGCGCCATCTGACGGAGAAAGTCCCGGTCGTTGAGCCCCCAGCCGACGACCTCGCCCGGTTTGAAGGCGTTGGCGAACAGGTTCAGCCGCACGCCGTACTGGGGATGGGTGACCTTGCGGTTCCAGAACGTGCCGTCAAAGGGGACGGCGGACAACGTCGTGTAGCCATGGTCCGCCAGCACCTTCGGAAGCCCCACGTAATGATCCGTGGGATACCGGAAGGCCACCGCCCCGTGGTCGAGCGGCAGCAGCGAGATCATCGTCGCGAACTCGGCATCGGACGTGCGCCCTTCACTCGTCTGATCGGTCGCATTCGAAAACCACAGGGCTCGCCGCCGCCAGCGGTTCAGATTCGGAGTAATCGCCTGCCCGTTCACGTGCAGGCCGACGACGAAACCCTGCATCGACTCGACCTGCAGGACCAGCACGTTGCTTCCCGCGGCAACGCCGAACCACGGCGCGACCCCCGCCCGCAGGGGCGCCCGACCGGCAAACCAGTCGAATACCTGTTTCTGCTGGGCGGGCGTCAACGGAGGCTGCAGCAGCGTGGCTTCCGCCTCGTGCCACGCATCGAACAGGTGATAGCCGAACGGCCCGAGGGCCTCGACGACGTTGAGGTTGCGGAACTCCTGATTGAGCGCTCGCTCGTGCAACAGCGCGACGATACCGACCTCCTGGCCCGACAGGGCCACCACCATCAGGGCCAGCACCGCACCCGCCCGCTGTCCACGCCGTTCCCGTGGGGACGGCTGCGGCAGGCGCCTCGCTTCCCGGATCAGCAGCACGCCAAGCGCAGGACCCACGAGCCACCAGAGGTCTGACGGCTTCGCGAGACTCAGCGCGCTCTTCCAGACATCGCCCGCCTGCCCGGTCGCGCGCAGCGCCGAGACCGCAATCACGTCGCCGAAAAAGCGGAAGTAGAGAAGATCGGACAGCAGCGCCAGCGATGCGGTCGCGGCGAGTCCCCAGACGATCCACCCCCGCCATCGACGAGGACAGGCGACCAGCGCGATTGCGCATGGGATGATCGCCGTGGCGGCCGACGCCCATAGCGCCGTTGGCGACGGCTCCACGCTTGTCTTCCCCAGAAAGGACACCTGCGTCCCGAAGATCGAGGTCGCCGCCCACGCCACGTCCGCAATGCCGAGGACGCCGAAGCTCACCCATCGGCTCGCCCCTGCGCGAACTGCCCGGCGGATGGCGATCCACCCGAGGAGCGCCAGCAGGAACGGCGTGACGAAGGCCACCGCCGCGGCGCCAGGCGCCACGAGCACGAGCGTCGAGGCGGGCGGGCGGTGATCGCGATCAGAGAACCATGTGACATTCTCCCGGACCATGTCCCACTGGAGCCGGTAAATCCCTGCGGCTGCGGGTGCCGTCAGTCGTGCCTCGACCGTGGTGGTGCCACCGGGCGGGACCGGACGGGGCAGGTCGGTCCGGACGCCGTCGCGCGCCAGCATGGTGCCGTCCGCCTTGCGCCAGTGGTAGGCGACGTGGAACAGCCGTGCCGTGCTCCACGTCTCCGTCCCGTCGTTGCGCAGGCGCAGCCGCACGGCCACCGTCTCATCCGCATGGAGGATCCGTGGCGTCGCGCTGCTCAGGATCGTGAACGCATAACGGGACGAGGTCGTCGAGATGGGCGCCTGCGCGAAGGCTCTGACGCCGGCCAGCAGCAGCACCAGCAACAGGACGACGAAGGGACCGTTGAGTCGGTGAACGGGCGTGATCTTGCTCAGTGTGCGCATACTTTGAATCCCATGCCGGTGGCGTCCGCCCCGTGGACCTTCAACGGGTTCGGCCGCAGGTTTGCCGTCTCTTCTTCGGACTGTTCTGGCGTATTGCGGTGTGGGCCGAGATCAGCCCCTCCAGGCGGCCAGAAGGCCGCGCGCAGCACGGAGACGCGAAGCGACCCCTTCGCGGCGCCAGACGTCTCCGCGCGCCTCTAGAGACGGCGCGGCCGCTGGCCACACGCGACGCACACGGCGGCCGTCGCGCCTTGACACGCAGGCGCCGGCAGCCGGCGATTCAGGATCGGGTTGAAGAAGCGGTCAGGGTAATCAGGCAGGAGGCCCGCGAAGACAAGGCAGAACGTCCCAGGCGGGCAGAGGGCGGCACGGGCACGGCCCGGCCGCAACATCGAGCACGGTCGATTCTGCGCGGATCGGAGGATGCGCGTACCTGCCGACGAAACCGGCCACGACCGCGGCATAGAAGGGGACGGGATGGCCCCCGCCACGGATGACTTCGTTGGACCGAAAGGGATTGACGAGCGGCAACAGCCCGGGCGCGAGTTCCGCCAGCCGCCCGGTGCTGCGGCCCGCGGCAAGCACCGGCGCTGGTCGTCGGCCCGAGTCGCGCCACTGGGTCCAGACCGGCCGACCATCGTGGAACAGCACCAGCAGATCCGCCACGCCGTCGCCATTCACGTCGGCGACCGAGCGGGTCAGCCGGCCTCGGCGGTTGAAGACTTCGACTGTGTCGATTCGACCGTCAAAGTTCCGATCGACTTCACGCCGAACGAGCCTGTCGTCGTGGTAATAGTCGATCCGGTCCGGAACCCCGTCGAAGTTCGTGTCCCGTGTCGACCAGATCAGGTGGCCGTGGGCGTCGTAATAACGCCACACGTCCGGCCGGCCATCGTGATTGAGGTCCTGGGTTCGGACGTAGACGCTCGAGACGACAGGCGGGGGCGCCAGAAGGGTCCAGCCACACAGCAGGGCGCACGCCAAGGCAAGAACTCTCCGGATCCGCATGCGAGGCCGGAGTGTAACAAGTCTCATTCGCGAGCGCAACGGCCCGTCTGCCCATCGTCGTTCTTCACCCGCTCCGTCACCGCCTTCCGGGTTCGCGTCACGATGTCTACCTCGAACAACGCGGCTCGGAGGTGCGGTACGATACGAACCTTCGTCGCCGGGATGATGGCTTCGGCGGACCGCCGCGTGTGTGATCTGCCATGATCAGGGGCTGAGATTCGAAGCCGGAGCGTCGCGTGAGTACGTATCCGCACGGACGGTCGGCTGCACGGAGGTTGTCGTATGAATTGGATTCATGTCGCGATCCTGGCGGCGGTCCAGGGACTGACGGAACTGCTGCCGGTGTCCAGTTCGGCCCACGTGATCGTCACGGCCGAGCTTCTACACGAGAACATGTCCACGCCAGCACACGCCCTGCTACTCGTGTTGCTGCATACGGGCACCATGTGCGCCGTGATGGTCTACTTCTGGCGGCGGTGGCGGGAGGACTTTCTCTTGTCGTGGAGGCACTGCCGTCGCTTCTGCCGACTCGTGTTCGCCGCCTCGCTGTGCTCGGGACTGATCGGCTATCCGCTCATCGTGATGGTGGAGGACGCCTTGAGCCACGGCCATCATCAGGCCGTGATCGAAGCGCTCTTTCATAAACTCAACTGGATCGCCCCGGCGCTGGCGGTCGTCGGCCTGCTCATCGTGTACGCCGGTCTGCGCGAGGCGCGGCAGCCGGCGCCGGCAGCGGCGAGCGTCAGACGCGGCATCCGCTGGAGTGATGCCATCCTCATGGGCGCCTTGCAAGGCGTCGCCATCCCCTTCCGCGGGTTTTCCCGCTCAGGAGCCACCATTTCAGGTGGCCTGCTGACCGGCGGGCAGCGCGCCGAGATCGAATCCTTCAGTTTCGCCATGGCGGTGGTGATTACGCCCCTGGCCGTCGGCCGCGAGGTCTGGCGCCTGGTCCACGCGGCCCACCGCGCCGGTGCACCGGTGCACTGGGAGGCGGCCCTGGCCCCGGGGCTCCTGGGGATGGTGTGCGCCTTCATGGCGGGACTGCTGGCGCTGCGCTGGCTCTCGCGCTGGCTGGACCAGGGCCGCTGGCACTGGTTCGGCATCTACTGCCTGGTGGCGGCGGGCGCAATCGAAGTGCTGTACCTGCGAGGCTGGTAATAAGGCCCCGCGGCGTCCGCCTACCGGCAGGCGCCGGTATACAGCGTCCCGTCGATACTGCCGGGCGCGACCTTCCGCCATGGTCCGCCCGCACCGGTCCCGAGCGCGTACCCGAACCACGTGAACCTGATTGATGACAGCATCCGGATCCGTCCACTGTCACAGTCGAATCGATAGTGCTCTTCCGTGTACGCCCCCGTCCGGACCGACGTCCTCTTGAGCCACAGCGAAGGGGTCTTCCCTCCCGGCTTCAGCGTCGCGGCATCGATGGCGTACTGCGTGCGAGCGGTTCCGGACAGGGCGCGCCATCGCTCTTCCGCCGGAAACAGGACGTGCGCTCTCGAGTAGTCGACCGCGGCCCTCCTGAAATCGCCCCACTGCAGATAGGCATCGCCTCGGTCCGCGTACGAGTCCGCCAGGACGAAGTCCTGAAAGGGCCGTTCATCGGCGAAGTGCTGCTCGAACTCGCCGGCCGGGATCGCGGGGAAGTACTTCTGCCGCAATCCTTCCACCAGCTGTCGATCCGGGATTGCATGCAGCTCCGGGTAGAGCGCGCGCAGCTCCGGAATCGTCAGGGCATAGAGGCGTTCCCGGAGCCGAAGGCCGATCGCGCGGCCGTAATCGGCGACCGCGTCCCGATAGCGGCCGATCGTCATCTCGGCCGCCGCGCGGTTTTCGTAGGTCGTGTCCGGGTCGGCCTGTCGTGCGATCGCCTTCGAAAAGTCATCGATCGCGCCCGACTCGTCGCCCAGGGCCACCCTGACGACGCCCAGCTCGTTGTAGGCGCGGCCATCGTCCGGCTCCAGCACGATCAGCCTGTCGTAGGCCCGGACCGCCGCGGCGTACCGCTTCAGTCCATACAACGAAGCGGCCATCTGCGCTTCGGCGGCAGCGGACAGGTCGGGCTGCAGCGCCTCGGCTCGCTCAAAATACGAGAGCGCCGCCGCGGCCGTTCGTTGCCCATAGCCGCCGTTGGCTGCAGTCGGGTCCGAGAGACGCGACACGGCCGCCTGGCTCCAGGATGCCTGCTTCCGCAACAGAAGGCCGATTTCGTAGGGTACGATCGCCGCGCCTGGATTCCGCTGGGCCGCCCGTTCGAGATCGGCGGTCGCCAGCGAAAAAGACGACGAGGCAAAGGTCGTCTCTGCCGCGTAGAACAGCCCGCGAAACAGGTAGGGTCGATAATCGCCCGGGTACCGGGAGACGAGGGTCTCCAGGTCCTGTTTCGAGATGGCTGTCGGATTGGAGCGGTCGCCAGGCCTGGCGCTGCCCGCATCGAAGATCTCGTCCGTCTCGTCCGGCTTCGCGAGGATCGCTGCCTGCAGGTCGGCCATGCCGGCCGGAAAGTCTCCGGCGAGAAAGTGTGCCTTGGCGCGCAGCGCGTAGAGGGCCGGGAGGGAACCGTATTCGACGCTGCGGTACTTCCGGCTGGCATGAAGACGAATCGCCGCATCGAGATCGGCCAGGATGTCCCGACCGCGATCGCCCTGCCGCATCATGAGCAGCCGGGCTCGCAGCCATCGCGCGCCGCCGTAGTCCGGATACCGATCGATGACCGCGGCGATCATCCGGAGGGCGTCTTCGACGTGCGCCTGACTCTTCTCCTGGCCGAGCTGTTCGAAGACCGGCCTCATCGCCTGCGTCACCTGTCGCTCGAGCGGCGACATGGTGTCGGTCACGTCGGTCGCCGGCGAGAACTCTGCGAGGCCCGTCCGTTCGATGAGGGCGGCCGGCCGGTGCTCGGCCGTCGCGGGGCGCCGGCGTTCCGCAGCCGGCGACCGAGGCGACCGGTGCGCGGACATGCCAGGACCGGCGGCCCACAGGACCATAAGCGTGGCGCCGGCACTCTTACTCAACGTTCTCACGGAACCCTTCCCTCAGGGTGACTCGTCGCCGCATGGGCCGGCCCGCGCTGCGTTCACCGCCCGGGACCGCCAGCCCCATTATCCGTCAAACGTCCCCTGCCGGCCCGGCGGAGCCGCGAACCTCCCGGGGCGCGCCCGCGCCCTCGGCGCCACGCGGCTCGTCGCCATCCGGCGGGTCGATCCCACCTCCTGCTCGTCGAATCGAGGCGCGTCATGAACGGCAGGTTGGGCCCGCTTGGCGTGCACGAAATGCGCAGCTGGTCCGGGATACCGCGGTCGCCGACCTGGGAGGAGTGCGGACGGGCCGGGGAGCACATATCGCTCGAACAGTCCCGCGGCATATCGTTCGCCGGCCGGCGTTCGATCCCCTGCTGCCCGGCGCCGTGCAGCAATCGGAACGCCGGCCGGACGCGGCCTTTCCTACCGACGACCTCCACCCTGTCCGAACACCTCGGTGGTCGCCGTAACACTGTTATTGCCCGGGTTCACGTCGTGCTCAGCGTTGGCTGTCGCCGTCCAGGTGACCGTGGTCGCGTAGTCCACGGTGAACCCCTCGGTCCAGCTCTGACTCGCTCCGGCAGGAATCGTGAAGGCGTACGACCGCCCGGCGGCAGTTCTCTGACGAGTTTGTCTCACCTGCCAGCGGACGCCGTCGCGCCGCCGGCATCGACGAGCACCGCGCCACCTTCGTCAACCAGCACCTCGCCTGACAACAGCTTCACAATCGCCCCCGCAATGTCCCCCGGGCTGGCAATCCGGCCGCTGGGGTTCAAGCTCGCGAGCTGCCGGCGGACGTCGGCGTTGCCGCCGGTGACGCGCTCGATCATCGGCGTGTCGGTGATGTACGGACAGACGGCATAGCAGCGGATGCCCTGGGCGCCGTAGCCGGCGGCCAGCGAACGCGTGAAGTGAATCAGCGCCGCCTTGCTGGCGCCGTACGCCGGATTGTCCGGAAAGGGAATGGTGCCGAGGAACGAGGCCACGTTCACGATGCACCCACCGCCCCGCTCGAGCATGCGCGGGATGGCGTGCCGTGCCGCCATCATCGGGCCCTTGACGTTCGTCGCCAGCACTTCGTCGCAGGCCTGCTCGCTGAGATCCAGAATCGGCCCGACAGGGCCCTCGTACGCAGCGTTGTTGACCAGAAAATCCAGACCGCCGAACTGCCGGACCGCCGCGCCGACTGCGCTGCGGATGCTCTCTTCGGACGCCGCCTCCATCTCGATGAACCGCGCGTCGCCGCCGGCCCTGGTCAGCGCCTGCTCCGTCTCCGCGCCGCGCCGGCGATCCCGCCCGGTGACGACGACACGCGCGCCGCGCCGGCACAATTGTTCTGCGGCTGCCCGGCCAACTCCAGAATTTCCGCCGCTGACGAAGGCCACTTTGCCGGTGAGATCCTCAGGCATGTCCACGCTCCATTCCCGGTTCCGCGTCCACACGCAATAGGTGCGTCACCGGGCGATTGGTGCATTCGTTGACGTGAGGGCCGGAGTGTAGCCTGCTGCCAAGGCGTGTTCAACCGCTTTGGCAACCGTGGCTCGCTGGCAGGTCATCGGGCGGGAACGCCTCGCCGACCGGTCGTGACGGGTGTCAGCACGTGTTCGAGCGGCGGCGCAGGGCCTGGCTTCGGGCCCACGCCCTGCGCGCCTGCAATCCGAACGCGGGTCGTCCTCCTTTAGTGAACCGTCATCGGCCCTTCCCGGACCGTCGTCGTCTGCTGCCAGTCGTCGGCCAGAATAGCCCAGATGACCTGGTCCAGGTACTCGCCGCGGCGGAGGAACGAGCGCCGCAGCACCCCTTCCTGCACCGCGCCGAGCTTGCGAAGCGCGCCGTTGCCCCGGCCGTTCCGAACCGCCGCCCGGGCTTCCAGCCGGTGGACCCCGAGGGTCTTGAAGGCAAAGTCGACAACCTGACGCGCTCCGTCAACGAACATCCCCGAGCCCCAGTACGGCGACCCCAGGATGAAGCCCCACTCGGCCGTCCCGAACTCCGGTTCGAGCGACCTGACCTGGAAGAGGCCCACGGCGATGTCGGTCCCCTTGGGCACCACCGCGAAGCAGCAGTACCGTCCCGCTGCCTGCTCCTCGCGGGTCCACTCGATGAACCGCCGGAACCCCTCCACCGTCGTCGGGGGCGGGGAGATGAACCGGGTCACTTCCTCGGTTGTCAGCATCGTCAGCAGCGACTCGGCGTCGTCGAGCCGAAGCTGCCGAAGAGTAACCTGGCGGCCTGCCAGCGTCGGCAGCTTTTCACGCCAGTCCGAGGTGACAGTTCCCGTGCCCGTCTCGAGCGTGACTGAGGCGAGCGCTTCCACGTCCCCATCGAGCTGGTAAGGCATGATTTCCATTGTGCCCTCCATGTTCTCAGGGGAAAGTCAGAAGCTCGGAACCGCACCCCAGACGATGTTGTTGCCCCAGACGATATTCTCGCCCCAGACAATGTTCTCGCCCCAGATAATGTTGTTGCCCCAGACGATGTTCTCGCCCCAGACAATGTTGTTGCCCCAGACGACGTTGTTACCCCAGACGATGTTGCTGCCCCAGACCACGTTGTTGCCCCAGACGATGTTGTTCGCCCAGGCGGACGAGTTCGTGTAGACCGAGCTGCCCCACACGATGTTGCTGCCCCAGACGATGTTCTGGGTCCAGTTCCACGTCTGGCCGTCGGCCGTGGTCGTCGACGGTGTGACCGGCGACATCAGCCAGTACGATCCGACCGGCCGCGTGGTGTCGATCGCCTCGCCCAGCGCAACGGCACCCGCGCCGTTGATCTCTCCGGCGCCCTGCGTCAGCGGGTCATACGGGTTCCCGCTATCGTCGCTGAGCGACGTGGCGGTGAATTCAAGAATCGCCTTCACGGCGTGCGCCGTCAGCTGCGGGGTGTTCGGCTCCACCAGTTCGTGCGCCTGCAGCATCAGCGCCACGACGCCGGTCGTCACGCCGGCCGCCATGCTGGTGCCGCACAGTTTCATGTAGTTCTCGCCGACCAGGAGGTGCATCGCTGACTGTCCCGGATGCGGCGTGGACAGGGCGGTCAGTTCGTTCAGAAGATAGGAACCCGGGGCGGCGTCAGACGCCAGCATGTTGCCCGGCGCCACCACGTCCGGCTTCGCGAAGCCGTCGTACCACGTCGGCCCGCGCGAGCTGTACGGCGCGACGCGATCGTCCGTGCGCGTCGTTGTGTCCTGGGTCATCGCCGCCCCGACCGTCAGCGCGTCGGGGGCGTTGCCCGGCACGGCGATGCCGGCGTAGCCGACCTGGCCCGTCTGCGGATTGACGCCGTAGTTGCCGGCCGAGGTCACCACGATCAGACCGGCCTGCACGGCCTGCTCGACCGCCTGATCGAGCGGGTCGGTCGCCGCATCTTCATACGGCGGATGGCCGAGCGACATGTTGACCACCTGGACGCCCAGCGCGTCCTTGTTGGCGGTGATGAACTGCAGCGCCGCGATCACGTTGCTCGTATCGCCCGCGCCGTTGCCCTTCAGCACCTTGCAGACCACGAAGTCCACGCCAGGCGCCACGCCCGCATACTGCCCGCCTGATTCGGCCCCCGTGCCGCCGATCAGACCCGCCACATGCGTGCCGTGGCCGAAGTGGTCGGAGGGCGTCGTGAGGATCCCGCCCCTGGTGAAATCGTAGAACGCGGTGATCCGCGACGCGTCGATGTCTGCCGACGGCTGAAGGCCTGAATCGATCAGGGCGACCCCGATCCCGCTGCCGTCGACAACCGTTGCCGCGTCGAGGCCCAGGTCGGCGCGGAGCGTGTCGGCAGGCGCCTGCCCCAGACCACCGGGACCGCCCGGACCACCCGGACCGCCGGGACCGCCCGGACCGCCGGTCGCCTGCACCTTCGCATCCGTCGACACGTCGGTCACATCCGCGTTACCGGCCAGGTTGGCCAGGTCGCCATCGCTCACGGTCACCGCGAGTGCGTGCAGGCGGGGATAGTAAGCAGTGACCTTCGCCCCCTGCTGCAGCAGGTGCTGGTAGACGGTCCAGTCCTGGCCGCGCTTGAAGTGGACAATGATCGACGTGCTCTTGCCCGTTGGCCCGGCTTGCAGGATGTGCTGCAAGTGCCGATCGAGCTTGCCATTCGCTGGCCCCTGTCCGCCGGGTCCCGCCGCGTACGCGTGCGGAACACCGACTGACAGCGCCAGCGCCAGCGCCGCAATGGCGAGCGATTGAACGTGTTTCACCGGTTTCCCCCCTTCGGGTGTCGAATCGACGACCATCGCCTGGAGTCGCCGTCCGTCCTCTCGCCCAGGACATTCTGCCGAGCCTGGTTATTGAGAGGCCAACTCATGTCAATAAAGCACAACACAGAGCAGAACAGCTCTTCCGCTTGCAAGGCTGTCACCAGGTCTGTCACGGCAATCGATATAGACGGTAAGACACTTATTATGAACAGTTTATTGACATTACCTAAAATCGCATCGGCAATTGCTCGTGGGCGCCTGCGACAACATCCAAGCCGGGATACGTGCCATCAAGCCATTTGAGGTCAATTATTTACGATGAACAATAGAGCAGCCGCCGCGAGCGCACACCGCACATGACTACGACGCACAATATGGTCCCCTTTGGCCTCTTTCTGGTGGTTGAGAATGTCGGCGTCGCCGGCAGCCGGGGGGACGGTGGCTCGAGTCCGGCAGGGGACGGGCTGACGAAGTGGCGGGACGAGACGGCGCGCGAGGCAGGCGGTCATGTGCGACCGCCTGCCTCTCCCGCCTGCAACCGACAGGCGCCGCGGCTCGAACCGCCGCGGCTGCCCCTTACGGAATCCGGATCGGCGCCAGCCCGGCGGCCTGGCGCTTCGCATTGAGCTGCGCCAGCCCCGTGGTCGAGAGCTGCCGCCACTCGGCCATCACCTGCTGCGACCGGGTTCGCGCCTTCGTGCACGCGGCGATCTCGCGCGCCGTCGGCGCGACATCCGCGTTCTGCATGGCCATCGCCGCGTCCATCAGCTCGCCGCTCACGCCGTTCAGCGTCGGCGGGCCCGTGGGCGCGGGTCTGCGGAAGAAGAAGCCGGCCGGGCGCGGCTTGGGCGCCGGCGCCACCGCCTCGACCTTCGCTTTGAACGCCGCCGCATCCGCCCCGCCGGCGGCGTCGAGCGTCTTCACCAGCCCGCGCGCCCGCTCCCAGGCCGCGTGGCTGGCGACCGCGCCGTCGTACGTCTCCCGCGACAGCTGCGCCAGCTGCGCGAGCGCGACCGCCGGTGTCTTCACCCGCGGATCCAGCACCAGGGTCAGCGGCTGTGTATAGGACGTGCCGTCCACCGTGAGCCGCACGGTGTAATGCCCCGGCGGCGCCCACGGCGAGTTCGGCTCCGGATACGTGTGCCCGGGCACCCCGTGCGCACCGCTCGCCGCGAGCGACTCGGGACCGATCGGCTGGAAGTGCAGATCCCAGCTGAAACGGTGCATCCCCTCCTGGGTGGCGATGACCATCTGAGGCGCCGGCCAGTACAGCGGCATGCGGCAGTTCGGCGCCGTCGGATCCTGCTCGCAGATCCTGTTGTACGCCTTCGGATGGAGCGCGGGATCGGGCTTCAGCACCGGATCGGTACTCGAATAAGAGCGGATCACCTTCCCG
>DATLRO010000002.1:0-51548 GCA_035534615.1 Vicinamibacterales bacterium | reverse complement strand
CCGGGAGAACGCCGACCTGCTGACCTGGCGTCCGTCGATCCTCCGGATGTATTACTCGGAGGCGCTGCTGGAGTCCGATCTGGCGCGTCGGGTCTTCGTCTGGCCGGATCGATGCGGCGGCGGAGCGTAGGGCTTGGGCTCGGTGCTCAGTGTTCGGGGCTCGCGGCTCGGGGCTCGGGGGCTGGCGGGGCTTGGACGAGTAGGGGAGGCCGGCCGGATCGGTTGCCCGAGTCCGGCCGGTCACGGGCGGTCTAGCCGCGCCTCCCGGTGGTGTCTGCCATACATGCACCTCCTGGCCGCGACCGGATGAGGACGCCGCGGCCCGCCTGGCGGGCCCGCGGCGCCGGTGGCCGCTGCGCTTTTCAAACACCCCGGACCAGCGGCCGGTCCGGGCGCATCCAACCAGCCCATCATACTCCGGGGGCGGCGCCCGCCATCGCCGGCCGGCGTTCATGCCGGCCGGCCGCCTGCCGATTGGATGGAAGACACGATGAGTGTGTCCATGACCGATCACCTCGACAACCACATCATCGCCCTCGGCCTGGGTCGTCCCGGATCCGACCACTGGACTGTCATGACCGCCTTCGAGGTGTTCGTGGACGACCTGCTGATGCTGGTCGACGAAATCGCCCCGCGCCTGCCCGACGGAGAGGACGCGCGCTTCCGCGGGCGGCTGAACGCGTACCGGACGCGCCTGGCGCAGGAGAGCGACGCGCCGGCGATCGAGCAGCTGAGCACGGAGTGCCTGGCGGAGTGCCGGCACTTCTTCGAGCGCGCCGAGGCGCTGCGCATGGAGCAGCACCGGGAGATCGGCGCGGTCGTCCAGCTCCTGCGCGACACCCTCGCCAGCCTGGCCGGGGGCGAGAGCGGCTTCGATCAGGAGCTGCAGCTCTCGGCCGACCGCTTCGTCGATCTGGCCGAGATCGACGAGCTGCGGACGCTGAAGGCCCGGCTCCTGGAGGAAACCGAATCGCTCAAGCGGGCGGTGGCCGAACGCCAGGCCTCGCGCGAGCAGACGTTCGACGCGCTCGCGGCGCGCGTGGAGATGCTCGAGGCGCAGCTCGTGCGGACGCGCCAGGCGGCCGCGATCGACGGCCTGACCCGCCTGGCCAACCGCGAGACGTTCGATCGGACGCTCGAGGGGTGGACGCAGACGCCCGACCGGCAGTTCGTCCTGGCGCTGGTCGACATCGACAACTTCAAGTCGGTGAACGACTGCTACGGGCACCTGGCGGGCGACCAGGTGCTCATCAGTGTGGCGCGCGCGCTGGCGCGCTCGGTCCGGTCGACCGACCTGGTCGCGCGGCTCGGCGGCGACGAGTTCGCGCTGCTGGCGCCCGAAGCGACGATCCGCCAGCTCGAGGCGCGCATGTGCCGCGCGGTGGCGAAGATCGCGGAGGCGCGGTTCGACGCAGGCGAGGGGGACCAGCCCCGGCCGTTCGGCGTGACGATCAGCTGCGGGCTGGCCGAGCTCTCGCCCGGCGACACGGCGGCCAGCATGCTGCAGCGCGCGGACGAAGCGCTCTACGGCGCCAAGCACCGCGGCAAGAACCGGGTCGTCGTCAAGGCCAAGCCGTTCGTGCGGGATCTGCTGATGCGGTAGGTGCGCCGGGGACCCGCGGGCGCGGGTCCGCTCTCCTCAACAACGGGGAATGCCTTCCCCCTGTCCCTCGGACGTCTCACATCCTGGAGCTGCCGGTCTGCAGGGCGCCTACGAGGCGTGTTCGTGGGCGGACCCGGAGTCCGTCGAGTCGGTCTGCGCCTCCGGCGGCGCGGGCGGCAGCATCTCCGGCGGCTCGGCGGTCCGCTCGGCCTGGATCTCTTCTTCGATCCGGCTCTGCAGCTCGGAGGTGGCCTTCTTGAACTCGTTGATGGCCCGGCCGAGCGCCTGCGCGAGCTCGGGCAGCTTGCGCGGTCCGAAGACGATCAGCGCGATCATGAAGATGACGAGCAGCTCGCCGATGCCGAACGACCCAAACATGGCTGACACTCCCGGCCGGCGCGAACCGGCCCCGGCAGGGCGCCTGCGGAGCGCTGCCGTTTCATGCCCTGCCGCCAGTGTACCAGCCGGCTGCGCGGCCCACAAGGCGCAGCTCGGCCGTTCCGCGGGACGCTGGGCCCGCGGCAGACGGGCCGGCGGGCCGCCGCGTCTGCCGGAAGTCACGTGCGGCGACCGACCGGCCGCGCGCCTTGTGAGCGGAGACCATTGGCACTAGCATGGAAGGTTGGGCGTCGCGATTGCGCTTCGCTGTGGCTCTGCCGCTGCGGCGATCGCCGGCCTGGAACGCCCGTTCGAGTGTGTGCCTCGGCCCGTGCGAGGAGAATTTGAGGAGACGGTATGAAACGATTCCTGAAGGCCCGCCTGGGTGTGATCGTGCTGGCGGGCACACTGGCCGTCGGCTACGGGTTCACCGCGCGCGGCCTGTTCTACGCGCAGACGGCTCCCGCCAGCCCTGACGCCCAGAGCCCGTTCGGCGCGCTCAAGTGGCGGAACATCGGGCCGAACCTCGGGGGCCGCTCGCTGGCCGTGGCCGGCAGCGCGCAGCGGCCGTACGAGTACTACTTCGGCGCCACCGGCGGCGGGCTGTGGAAGACGACCGACGGCGGCACGACCTGGCATCCGGTCTCGGACAAGGCCTTCCACTGGTCGTCGGTCGGCGCCATTGCGATCGCGCCGTCGAACCCGAACATCATTTACGTCGGCATGGGGGAGGTCGCCCTGCGCGGCGACATCGCCATGGGCGACGGCGTCTGGAAGTCGACCGACGACGGCAAGACGTGGACGCACATGGGGCTCACCGACACCCAGGTGATTGCGGAGATTCGCATCGATCCGACGAACCCCGACATCGTCTATGCGGCGGCGTTCGGCCATCCGTACGGCCCGAACCCCCAGCGCGGCGTCTACAAGTCGATCGACGGCGGCAAGACCTGGAAGAAGGTGCTGTATCGCGACGACCGGACCGGCGCGGTCGACCTCTCGATGGACCCGCAGAACCCGCAGGTGCTCTACGCGTCGCTGTGGCAGGCGTACCGCACGCCCTATTCGCTGTCGAGCGGGGGCCCGGGATCGGGCCTGTTCAAGACGACCGACGGGGGCGAGCACTGGACCGAGCTGACGCACAATCCGGGCATGCCGGCCGGCGTCATCGGCAAGATCGGCGTCTCGGTGTCGCCGGTGAACCCGAATCGCGTGTACGCGATCATCGAGGCGCACGAGGGCGGCGTCTTCGTCTCGAACGATGCCGGCGCCACGTGGACGCTGACCAACCAGGACGCCGATCTCCGGCAGCGCGCGTTCTATTACACGCGGATCTTCGCCGACCCGAAGAACGAGAACGAAGTCTACGTCGTGAACACCGGCTTCTACCGGTCGCTGGACGGCGGCAAGACCTACAAGGCCATCCGGACGCCGCACGGCGACAACCACGATCTGTGGATCGCGCCGAACGACACCGACCGGATGATCGAATCGAACGACGGCGGTGCGACCGTGAGCGTCAACGGCGGCAGGACCTGGACGGCCGAAGACACGCCGACGGGGGAGTTCTACCACGTCATCACCACCTCCCAGGTTCCCTACGAGGTCTGCGGCGCGCAGCAGGACCGGAGCACCGCCTGCGTCTCCAGCGCCGGCGACCCGAACGAGCACTACTCGGTGGGCGGCGGGGAGAGCGGGTACGTCGCCGTGGATCCCCTCAATCCGAACATCTTCTACGCCGGCAGCTACGGCGGCCTGATCACCCGTTACGACCACGCCACCAACCAGCTCCGCGCCGTGAGTCCGTATCCGGACAACCCGATGGGGTATCCGAGCGACCAGATCAAGGAGCGCTTCCAGTGGACGACGCCGATCGTGTTCTCGCCGACCGATCCGCACGTCCTCTACGCCGGCTCCCAGCATCTGTGGAAGACGACCAACGGCGGGCAGTCCTGGGAGAAGATCAGCCCGGACCTGACCCTGCACGAGCCGGCGACGATGGGCGAGTCGGGCGGGCCGATCACGCATGACGAGAGCGGCGTCGAGACCTACGCGACGATCTTCACCATCGCGCCGTCGCCCAAGGACGGCAGCATCATCTGGACCGGCTCGGACGATGGGCTCGTGCACCTCACCCGCGACGGCGGCAAGACCTGGACGAACGTGACCCCGAAGGGGCTGCCGCACCTGACGCGCATCAGCCTGATCGAGGCGTCGCCGTTCCGTCCGGGCTCCGCGTACCTCGCGGCGAACCACTACCAGATGGACGATTTCGCGCCCTACGTGTACCGGACGGACGACTACGGCGCGACCTGGACGAAGATCGTCGCCGGCCTGCCGGCGGACGACTACGTGCGGGCCATCCGGGAGGATCCGGCGCGGGCGCATCTGCTGTACCTCGGCACGGAGCAGGGCGCGTACGTGTCGTGGGACAACGGGGACCACTGGCAGTCGATGCGGCTCAACATGCCGATCACGCCGGTGCACGATCTGATGGTCAAGGACAACGACCTCGTGATCGCGACGCATGGGCGTGCGTTCTACATCCTGCACGACCTCAGCCCGATCCGGCAGTGGATGCCGGACACGGCCGGTCAGCCCCTGCACGTCTTCAAGCCGATCGGGGCGCGTCTGGGCCTGGATCGGAGCGCGCCGATCGATTACTACCTGAAGGGCGACGCCCGGAAGGTGACGATCGAATTCCTCGATCCGCAGGGGAAGGTGATCCACACGTACACCGGCACGCCGGGCCAGAAGCCGAAGCCGCTGACGCCGATGGAGCGGTACTTCGGCATCACCCCGTCGGTGGTCGGTGTGACGGCCGGCACGCACCGCTTCGAGTGGGACATGCGGTATCCCGGCCCGACCACCTTCCCCGGCATGATTCTGTGGGCGGCCCGGTCGACCGGCCCGCTGGCGCCTCCGGGAACCTACCAGGTGCGCGTCACGGCCGACGGCGTCACGCAGACGCAGTCGTTCACGATCGGGATCGATCCGCGGCTCAAGACGGTCACGGCGGCCGATCTCCAGAAGCAGTTCGATCTGGCGATCCGGATCCGCGACAAGGAGAGCCAGGCGAACGACGCCATCCTGCTGATCCGCGGCATCAAGCCGCAGATCGCGGATCGGATCGCGAAGGCGGACACGCTCCGCTCGGCGGCGCGGAAGGCGGCCATCCTCAAGGCGGCGCAGTCGCTCGAGGCGCAGCTCACCTCCGTCGAGGAAGCGATCTACCAGACCAGGAGCCACGCCAGCGAGGACCCGCTGAACTTCCCGATCAGGCTGAACAACAAGATCGGCGCGCTCGGCAGCGTGGTGGAGATGGGCCAGGTCCAGCCGACGGACCAGGACTACACCATCTTCGACATGCTGTCGAAGAAGCTGGCGGTGCAGCTGACGAAGCTCGACGGGACGGTGAAGACCGATCTGCCGGCGCTGAACCGGCTGCTCACCCGTGACAAGCTGGAGGCGGTGAAGGCGGAGCCGCTGAAGGTGACCGCGAAGGACGGCGCGCAGGGATAGACCGGGACGGCCGGCCGGGGGAGGACCGCCTCCGCCGGCCGGCCGACGCCGGCTGGGAGTGTTGACGGGCCGTCCGCGTGGACGGCCCGTGCTGTTTCCGGCGGCTGTGGCCCCCTGTGCTGGCCGCCGCACGTGCCGTCCGCTATAATCGCGCGTCGGCGTCGGTGAGGAGGAAACGGGGAACGGCGATGCCGGTGGCGCGGCGCTATCTCGTGGCAGGACGCGTGCAGGGGGTCGGGTTCCGCTTCTTTGCGCAGGAAGCCGCGGCGCGCGAGGGCGTCACCGGCTGGGTGCGCAACTGCCCGGACGGCCGCGTCGAGATCCTGGCCGAGGGCGAGGCGGAGAGCGTCATCCGGTTCGAGATGGCCATCCGGCGCGGGCCGCCGCGTGCGCGCGTCGAGGCGGTCGACACCGAGGGACGGCTGCCGTCGGGCGACTATCTGTGGTTCACGGTCGAGGCATGAGGCCGGTGGGGCTCACGAAGGAATCCATGGAACTGCTCAAATCGAAGATCCGGCACGTGCCCGACTTCCCGAAGAAGGGCATTCTCTTCTACGACATCACGACGCTGCTGCAGGATCGCGACGGCTTCCGGCTGGCGGTCGATGCGCTCTCGGAGCCGTACCTCGAGGCTGGCATCGATGTCGTCGTCGGCATCGAGAGCCGCGGCTTCATCCTCGGCGCGGCGGTGGCCGATCGCCTGGGGGCGGGCTTCACGCCGGTGCGGAAGCCTGGCAAGCTGCCGTCGACGACCGTCAAGCAGAGTTACGAGCTGGAATACGGCACCGACGCGCTGGAGATCCACGACGACGGCGTCGCGCGGCACCAGAAGGTGCTCATCGTCGACGACCTGCTGGCGACGGGCGGCACGGCGCGGGCCACGACGGACCTGGTGCAGCGCCTGGGGGGCGACGTGCACGGCCTGGCGTTTCTGATCGAGCTCCTGGAGCTCAACGGCCGGACGCGGCTCGGCAACCGTCCGGTCTTTTCCGTCCTTCAGTACTGAACCCGGCGCGGCGGTTCCGGTCCGCTGTCATCGTCACGAGCGCCCGTAGCTCAGCAGGATAGAGCACCGGTTTCCTAAACCGGGGGTCGCAGGTTCGAGACCTGCCGGGCGCGCCATCCGCCTTCGCTCCTGGAGAATCCCAGGAAGCTGCGGCGGATGGCTCATCGAGGCGCGCCGAAGCGCGAAGCGCGGAGGTGGGCCGGGCGCGCCATTCGACTCGCCTGCCGGCGAGCACGTAAGAGCAGGCTCGCTCATGGCCAGCCATTCGACTCGCCCGCCGGCGAGCACGTAAGAGCAGGCTCGCTCATGGCCAGCCATCGACGTTGCACCCCGCGCGGAAGCTTGGGGGCTGCGACGGCTGCGTCAGACCGAGCGGACCGCCTTCGCCAGGCTACGGCGAGTCCGCCGAAGCTTCAGCGGCGGCGGAAGCTCGGTGCTACACGCCTCCGCCCGATCCCGATCCCGATCCCGTCCCGCCCGGTTCCGGCGATTCCGGAGGTTCCGGCTGCTCGGGCTGTTCCGGCGTCTCGGGCGCCTCGGGCGGCTCCTGCTGGACCTGCTCGTTTTCGACCGTCGCCGATGAGCCGCTGACGGACACGGCGACCTGAATCTGCTCGCCTTCACTCACGCCGGCCAGCGTGACGCTGGCGTCGGTGTTCGATCCGGAGAATTCCAGCGTGACGTCACCCGGCGGCACGTTCTGCAGGGTGAAGCTCCCGGTGCTGCTGACGCTGTCAGAGACGCTCGATCCGGCGACGCTCACGGTCAGGCCGGGCGCGGTCGAGCTCGAGGAGGTGCTCAGGCCGGTACCGTAGCCGATCACCTGTCCCAGGATGGAGGCGCCCTGGCCGGACGAGGTGGCTGACCCGGAGGAGAGCGCGGAGGGAGCCGCCGGTGACCCCGAGCTGCTGCAGGCGCCGGCGCAGAGGGCGGCGGCGGCCAGGAACATCGCCGCGACGCCCGTTCGAACTCGTATCAGCATGGGAAGACTCCTCTGACCAATCGATCTTCCCGGCCTTCGTCCCCGTGGCGGCCTGGCCGCCGGCGCGGGGCCGATGCCGGATCCGGGCTCCCGGCGATGCGGGAGTTCTCACGGATCTCATAATCGGCTCGCCGGTGTGAACCTTGAGTCGCCCGGCTGACCGCCCCGGCGGACCGGGCGGGCTCGCGGCGGGCCGCTTGGGGTTCATGCTAGAATTCATGGCTATTGTACTGCGCTCGGGGAGGCGCGATCCCTGATTCGAGGCCGGCCTGCGCGGCGCCCGTGTCGAGACCGGGCCGGGTCTGGTTTGCCTGCATGAAACGTACAGAACGCCGTCATCTGAAAGAAAACGAAATCGGGCTCCTGGTCCAGCAGGTCCTCGACGCATACGAGGCGCACAAGCGTGCCGCCATCCTGGCGGGCTACGCACTGCTGGCGATCGTGCTCCTGGCGGGCGGGTACTACTACTGGCAGCGGACGGTGAACGCCCATGCCGAGGCGAAGCTGGCGGAGGCGACCGGGGTGTTGAACGCGCCGGTGGCGCCGCCGGCCGCACCGACGGCGGCCGGCAAGCCGGCGCCGCCGCCTCCTCCGGGCAGCTACCCGTCGGAGACGGCCCGCCTCGAGGCGGCACTCCCGATGCTGAAGGCGACCGCGGACGCGTACCCGTCGGCGCGGGCCGGCATCGCCGCGCGCTACCAGGAAGCGGCCACGCTGGTCAGCCTCGGGCGTCCCGCCGAGGCGATCGCGGCATACCGGGAGGTGATGGCCCGGGCGGGTGAGGGCCTGTATGGACAGATGGCACGCCTGGGGCTGGCCGAGGCCGAGGTGACGCTGGGCCACTACGCGCAGGCGATCGCGACGTTCAAGGCGATGTCGCTGCGGACGGGCGGGGATCTGCCGGTCGACGGCATCCTGATGCAGCTCGGACGGACGGACGTGGCGGCCGGCAAGACGGCCGACGCGGTGGCGGCCTTCAAGCGGATCGTCGACGAATTCCCCGACTCGCCCTACGCGGCCGATGCCCACCAGCAGCTCGACACGTTGCAGGGCCGCGACAGCTGACGCCGCGGCCCCGCGCGTCCGTTCAGCGGGCGGCCGGCAGCGCGAAGCGGTAGCCGAACAGCTTGCAGACCAGCTTCGCGCAGAGAAAGTTCGGCGCCGGATTGCCCGGCAGCGGGCACAGTTCCACGACGTCGGCCCCCACGACCTTCCGCCGTTCGAAGACCCGCCGCAGCAGCCCGATCGTCTCGTACCAGGACAATCCGCCCGGCTCGGGCGTGCCGACCGCCGGCATGATGGCGGGATCGAGGCCGTCGCAGTCGATGGTGACGTAGACCGTGTCGCTCAGCGTGTCGACCACCCGATCCATCCATTCCGGGTCGCGGCGCATCGTGCAGTCGTAGAAGACGTGCGAGCGCAGCGACGGGAGGTCGTGCGCCTCGGCGGCCGACAGGCTGCGGATGCCGACCTGCGTGCAGGGCGCGTGTTCGAGCGAGCGCCGCATGGCGCACGCATGGTTGAACGGCGTTCCCATGTACGAGTCGCGCAGGTCCGCATGGGCGTCGATCTGCAGGACCGACAGGCCGGGATAGCGGGCGGCGTAGGCGGCGACGACCGGCGGCGTGATGGAATGTTCGCCGCCGAGCGTGACGAGGAACGCACCGTGCGCGATCAGATCGGCCGCGACGCGGCGGATCTCCGCCATCACTTCGTCCAGGGAGCCGAACGGCAGCTCCATTTCCGGCATCGTCAGGATCCCGAGATCGTGGACGGCGGCGCTCAGCTCCTCGTCCCACAGTTCCATGTGCGTCGAGGCGGCCAGGATTTCGCGGGGGCCGTTGCGGGTGCCGGGAACGTAGGACGTGGTCCGCTCGAAGGGGATCGGCAGCACGATCGCCCGGGCCTGGGCGGGGCCGGTGGCCGCCGGGCGGCCGCCGCCGAATTCCATGGAGTAAATGGCGTCGTATTGGCCGGATTGACTCATTCGGGAACCTCAAAGCGATCGTTGGCGATTGGCACGCCTTCCAGGGTCATGATGCGGTCGGACTGATCGAACGTGGGGGGGCGGCGTGCGGCCAGCCGGCCGCCGGCGCTGGTCGCCAGCCCGCTCGCCAGGATCGGCAGGGCGATCGTCGCGTCGGCGTGCACGGTCACCCGATCGGCGTCGGCCGACAGCTTGCCCCAGCTCTGCGCCTCTTCGAGGCTCGAGCCGGAGGCCCCGCCGTAGTACGGCACATCGGTGATGATCTGCAGCGCGTACACGTGCCCCTGCACGGACGGATTGTAGAACTCGGCCTGGACGCAGGCCTGGTTGATGAAGTTCTTCGACGTGCCGCCGCCGAGCACGATCGAGGCGGTGCGCGGCCGGCGGATGACGAGGTTGGTCGACTCGATGATGTCGGCGATCACGTCGATGTGGCCGCGCGCCGAACCGGCGTGCCGCGCCTGCGACAGCCCCATGCCGATCGACGAATCGGCGATGGCGGGACAGAAGATGGGGACCTGCGCCCGGAACGCGGCCGTGAGGATGCCGTCGCGGCCCGTGGCCTCCCAGAGGTGCCCGCCGAGGCGGTAGAGGAACTCGCGGCTCGTGTACGGCCGGCTCTCCAGCGTGGAGGCGAACCGGGCGATCCAGTTGTCGTTGTCGATGAATTCCTCTTCGTCGGCGAAGGTGTCGTAGACGCGATCGATGCGGTCCTTCTGCAGGCTGGTGTCGTCCACGAAGGGCGAACCCAGGAAGTGGCGGCCCCCCCGCGTCTCGTGCAGATCGTGATACAGGTTGGCGCCGGTCGACACGACGCAGTCCACGTAGCGGTTCGCCACCAGGTGCGCGATGATCTGGCGCAGCCCGCCCGCGCTCAGCGCGCCGGCGAGGCCGAGAAAGATCGTGCTGTCGCTCTCGAGCATCCGGTGCCAGATGCGACGGGCCGTGGCGAGGTTCCGCCCCTGAAACGAAATCCGTTCCATCCGGCCGAGCACCTGGTCGGTCGTCAGCCCGGGTTCGACCACGAACGGTTCGACGGGCCTCTTGAGGAAGCGTGATTTCTTGGTCATGCGCGCACAATTCTACAGGATCCGGCAGCGGCGCTCTACACCGGCGCACGGGCTGTACCGGCGTCAGCGCGACGCGGCGACCGCCGCCGGGGCGCGGTAGACGTTCCTGAGAAAGGTGAACCCGCCGGTGGGGCCGGGATGGATGCCACGCAGGTCGGCCTGCGCGACGACGACATTCGTCTGGTACCAGAGGCTGATGTACGGCGCCTGGCGGGCGATGATCTGCTGCGCCTCGCCGTACAGCCGCCGGCGCTGCGCCTCGCTCGGCGACACGGTGGCCTGCTGGACCAGCCGGTCGACCTCGGGATCGCGGAAGTACCCGCGGTTGAAGCCGAACGGCGGCACCTGCGCCGACGTGAAGACGCGGCGCAGCATGTCCGGATCGGAGACGCCGACCCACTGCATCGTGTACATCTGAAACGCGCCGTGCAGGATGTCGGCGTAGAGCGTCGCGAACTCGTAGCTCCGGATGTCGACCGCGATGCCGACCCGCCGCAGATCCGCCTGGATGACGGCCGCCTGCAGCCGGTAGAACTCGTTGTTGGACACCTTCAGCGAGAGGTGGAACCGGGACCGCGGGCCGTCGCCGTCCGGGTCGGGATACCCGGCGGCGTCGAGCAGGGCCTTCGCCTTCGCCGGATCGTACGTGAAGTGGAACGCACCCGGATCGTACGCCCACGACATCGGCGGCAGGATGCTGGACGCCGGCGTCGCGAGGCCGCGCCGGAGGTACCGGATGATCGCGGCGCGGTCGATCGCATAGCCGATGGCCCGGCGGACCCTCGCGTGACGCAGAATCGGGTCGCGCAGATTCAGGCCGAGATACGTATAGTTCGTGCCGGGCTCGGTCACCTCGCGCAGCGACGGATCCCCGGCCAGCTGCCGGACGATGTCCGGCGACAGGTCGTTGACGACCAGATCCACCGTCCCTTTGCGGAGCTCCAGGCCGCACATCGTGTCGTTCGGCACGACCCGCAGCACGAGGCCGGCGTTGCGCGGCGGGCCGCGGAAGTAGTCGGGGTTCGCCTTGAGCACCACGCGGTTGTCGGTCGACGCGCTGACGAAGGCGTACGGGCCGGTGCCGATCGGGTGCTCCTGGAAACCGGGCCCGGCGCCGGCCGGCACGATCGGCATCACGAGGTTCACGGGAAAGGAGGCGAACGGCTCCTTGAGCGTGAATTCGACCGTGTACCGGCCGAGCGCCCGGACGGAGGCCAGCATGGCGTACGCCCCCTTCCGGCCGGAGATGAAGTCGGGATTCAGGAAGCTCCGGAACGTGTAGACGACGTCGGCCGAGGTCAGCTCGCGGCCGTTCTGGAACCGGACCCCGTGGCGCAGCGACACGATGTAGGTCGTCGGGTTCGGGGTCTCGAGGGTCGTCGCCAGGTCCGGGACGACGCGGAGGTGATCGTCCAGCTCGAACAGGCCGTCGAAGACGAGCTGCGAGATCCGCTGCGACACGTCGTCCGTGCCGATGCGCGGATCGAGGTTGTTCGGCGAGTTCGCGATGGCGACCGTCAGATAGCCGGGCGGCGCGGCCGGGCCGGAGGAGCAGGCGGTCACGGCCGCGACGGCAACCGCGAGCGCGGCGACCAGGGCGGCCGGCCGCGCGGTCATTCCTCCGCCTCGCGCTTGAGCGCGGCGAGCACGGTCAGCGCCTCGAGGGGGGTCATCCGCTCGGGATCGAGGTCGCGCAGGCGCCGGGCGAGCCGATCGTCGGCCGACGGCGCCGCCTGGAACAGCCCGAGCTGCTGCTGCGGGACCGCCGCCGCGCCGCTCAGCGACGGCCGGCCGCCGCGCGACAGTTCGTCGCGCTCGAGCGCATCGAGAATCTCCCGCGCCCGGCGGACGACGGAGGGCGGGAGGCCGGCGAGCCGCGCGACCTGGATGCCGTAGCTCCGATCGGACCGGCCGGGCAGGATCTTGCGCAGGAAGACGATCCCGTCGTTCCACTCGCGGGCGGTCACGTGATAGTTGGCCACCCCCGGCGTCGAATCGGCCAGATCCGTCAGCTCGTGGTAGTGGGTGGCGAACAGCGTCTTGGGCCGCGCGCGCGGGTCGGTGGCAAGGTGTTCGGCCACGGCCCAGGCCAGGCTCAGGCCGTCGAAGGTCGCCGTCCCCCGGCCGATCTCGTCCAGCACGACGAGGCTGCGGCTGGTGGCGGCGTGCAGGATGCTGGCCGTCTCCTGCATCTCCACCATGAAGGTCGACTGGCCCCGGGCGATGTTGTCGGAGGCGCCGACCCGCGCGAAGATGCGGTCCACCAGCGGGAGCTTCGCCTCGCGCGCCGGCACGAACGACCCGGCCTGCGCGAGCAGCGCGAGCAGCGCCGTCTGCCGCAGGTACGTCGACTTGCCGCCCATGTTCGGGCCGGTCAGGACGATCAGCTGCTGCGTCGCGGCGTTGAAGGTGACGTCGTTCGGCACGAACGGATCCGGACAGTGCCGCTCGACGACCGGGTGCCGCACGTCGAGCGCCGTGAGCTCGTCGCCGTCGTGGACGTGCGGCTTGGTGTAGTTGGCCAGGGCCGCCATGTCGGCCAGCGCCGCCAGGACGTCCAGCGAGGCGAGCGCGCGCGCCGTCTCCTGGATGCGCGGCGCCTCGCCGGCGATCCGCGCGCGCAGGCGCTCGAAGATCGCGACCTCGAGCTCGAGGATCCGCTCGTCGGCGCCCAGCACCTTCTGCTCGTACTCCCGCAGCGTCGGCGTCGTGAACCGCTCGCCGCCGGCGATCGTCTGCCGCCGCTCGTAGTCGGACGGCACGGCGTGCAGGTTCGCCCTGGAGACCTCGATGTAGTAGCCGAAGACGCGGTTGTAGCGGACCTTCAGCGACGACACCCCGGTGCGCGCCCGCTCGCCGGCCTCGAGATCGGCGATGAACTGCCTGCCCGACCGGCTGATCTGCCGCAGGTCGTCCAGCGTCGCGTCGACGCCGTCGCGGACGAACCCGCCGTCGCGCGCCAGCGCCGGCGGCTCGTCGACGATCGTGGCATCGATCGCCTCGCGGAGGTCGGCCAGATCGTCGAGCGCCGCGAGCAGCGTCGTGTTGAGCGGCGCCTGCAGGCCGTCGAGCAGGTGCCGGATGCGCGGCACGGTGGCCAGCGACTGGCGGAGACCGATCAGATCCCGCGGACCCGCCGTCCCGAGCGCCGCCCGCGCCAGCAGCCGCTCGAGATCCTGCACCGCCTTGAGCGCCTCCCGGAACTTGCCGCGCTCGGTCGTCCGGAACGCCAGCTCCTCGACCGCGTCGAGGCGGTCGCGGATCGGCTCCAGCGTCGCCAGCGGGCGGATGAGCCAGGCGCGCAGCAGCCGCCCGCCCATGGCCGTCACCGTCCGATCGAGCTCGTGCAGCAGCGATCCGGCCCGGCCTCCCTCGGCCCCCTCGATCACCTCGAGGTGCTCGAGCGTCGTCGGATCGATGAGCAGGCCGTCGGCGGCCGGGCGGAACCGGATGGCGCGGACGTGCGCGAGGTCGGCTTTCTGCGTGTCCTTGAGGTACTGGACGAGGGCGCCGGCGGCCGAGACGGCGGCGGCGTGGCCGTCGAGCCCGAAGCCGGTCAGCCCCTGCGTCTGCAGCTGTGCGGCGAGCGTCCGCTCGGCGACGCGGTGTTCGAACGCCCAGGGCTCGATCCGCGTCACCGGCACGCCGTCGCCGGTCGCGGAGGGAAGCCAGCGGGCCAGGTCGAGCTCCGACGAGACGACGATCTCGCGCGGGCGCAGGATCGCCAGCTCGTCGCCGACCGCCCGGGGATCGGCGTACTCGGCCGCGGAGAACTCGCCGGTCGACAGGTCGAGCAGCGCCACGCCGATCGGGCCGTCGTGACCGGGCGCCGGGCTGACGGCCATCAGAAAGGCCGGCTCGCGCGCGTCGAGATATCCGGCGTCCGTCAGGGTTCCCGGCGACACCACGCGGACGACCTCGCGCCGGACCAGCCCTTTGGCCTTCCGCGGATCCTCGACCTGCTCGCAGATGGCGACCCGGAACCCCTTGCGGACGAGCCGCATCAGGTACGTGTCGGCCGCATGGTGCGGGACCCCGCACATCGGAATGCCGCCGCCGGCGTCCTTCGACCGGGAGGTCAGCGTGAGATCGAGCGCGCGGGAGGCGACGAGGGCGTCCTCGTAGAACATCTCGTAGAAGTCGCCCATCCGGAAAAAGACGATGGCGTCGCGATACTGCCGCTTGGCTTCGAGGTATTGCCGCATCGCCGGCGTGGCCGACTGGCTGGCACCGCCTGCGTGGGGCGAGGGATCCGACGGCAAGACCATGAGCTGAGGGCGCTGGATCGGCGGCGGCGGGTGAACCGGTACCTTGAGTATAGGAGGGCGATCGGAGAGCGTCAAGACGAGCCGCGCCGGCGCGCTGGACAGCAGCGCGGCCGCAGGCGATAGTACACGCGGGATGGAGAGGCTCCTTCTGGCGCTCGACACGACGACCCGCGGCGGAAGCGTCGCGCTGATGCGGGAGGGCCGGCTGCTCGACGCGCAGCCGGGCGATCCGACGCGGACGCACGGCGCGCGCCTGCCGGGCGAGCTGATCGGCATCCTGGCGCGCCACGGACTGACGCTGGCCGACGTCGACGTGTACGCGGTCGCGGTCGGGCCGGGCTCGTTCACCGGCCTCCGGATCGGGATCGCGACCATTCAGGGTCTGGCGTACGCCAGCGGGCGTCCCGTCGTGCCGGTGTCGGCGCTGGAGGCGACCGCACGCGCGGCGGTGCAGGTCGCGCCGGCCGCGGCGGTGGTGGGGGTCTGGATGGACGCGCAGCGCCGGGAAGTCTTTTCAGCATTGTGGACGGTGACGCGGGCCGGCGCGGCGCCCGGTCTCGAGCCGCTGGAGGCGCCGGCCGTCGGGCCGCCGGCTGCCGTGCTGGCGCGCTGGCGCGAGCGGCTGGCCGGACGCCCGCTGGTGCTGGCGGGCGACGGCGCGACCGCCTACCGGGCCCTGGCCACCGAGGACGGCGAGGGATGGGTGACTATCGTCGACCGACTGCCGCCCCTGGCCGGCGTGATGGCCGCCATGGCGGCTGAGCGGGCGGCCGCCGGCGAGACGGTCGGGCCGGGCGCCATCCAGCCGTTGTACATCCGCCGCCCGGATGCCGAGCTCGCGCGGGAGAAGCAGCGGAGGGCCGGGGACGAAGACTGATTCCTCTCCTCATGACGATCGAACCGATGGTGCCGGAGCGTGACCTCGACGGCGTGGTCGAGGTCGAGGAAATCTCGTTCACGAATCCGTGGACGCGCGAGATGTATCTCAAGGAGCTGGAGAACGACCGCGTCGCCCACGTCTTCGTCCTCCGAGACGATGATGGGCGGGTGGAGGGGTTCTGCTCGCTCTGGGTCATCCTCGACGAGCTCCATATCAACAACGTCGCCATCCGGCCCGAGTTCCGGGGGCAGGGCTGGGGGCTGGCGCTGCTCACGCAGGTGCTGCGGGAAGGCGTCCGCCTGGGAGCGACGCGGGCCACGCTCGAAGTGCGGCGGTCGAACGAGGCGGCGCGCGGGCTGTACCGGCGTCTCGGGTTCGAGATGGTCGGCATGCGGCGGAACTACTACAGCAACCCGGTCGAGGATGCGTTGATCCTGTGGCGGGAGAACCTGGCGAGTGCGTTCGGGAGCGCTCGGCGCGCTTGAAACACCCGGGGCCTTATGGTAGGGTGCTTTTGAGAACGATCGCGCCCCGCTGGTGAGCCTCTGGGTCGCCAGACCCCGCTGACCGGGCGCGTCGGGCGGCGCTTCGGCGTCGCGCTTGTCTGCAAGGGCGTTATGAGCACGCACCCCGCGCTTCGCTTCAAACCAGCACAGAAACAAGGAGGCGGAGAATGACAGCAGATTCGCTTGACGTGAAGCAGCTGTTGGCGTCCGATCCGGAATTCCAACAGCTCTTTACGGCCCACCACGAGATCGAGCAGCGCCTCCACGAGTTATCCGAGAAACACTACCTCACGGGACCCGAAGAAATCGAAGAAGCGACGCTGAAGAAGCGCAAGCTCCACATCAAAGACCGCATGACCGAAATCCTGCGGCAGCGCCCGCACGCGGGCGGCGCCCCGGGGTTGACCGGCCAGCTGGCCGCGCATCCGCAGCCACAGGGGTGATTGGCGCATCGGCGCCTGCGGCCGCGGGCACGCCAGGGGAGAGCCCGGGCATTGCTCCGGCCGCGGGTGCGGGCGCCGGCCGCCGCGCCGCGCTCCTGCCGTCGAGTCTTCTTGGTCCCCGCAGGTAAGATAGAATCGCTCGGACGGGCACGGTCGTCGTGTGCCGCCACTTTCTCATGACTATCGATCGCGCAGGCTGGCCGTTCATCGGAGGCGCCCTGATCCTCGCCGCTGCCGGCGGCCTCCTGGCCGGGCCGCCCTGGACGGCCCCCTTCCTCGTGCTGGCCGTGCTGTTCCTGTTCTTCTTCCGCGATCCGGTCCGGCACCCGCCGGCCGCGCCGGACGTCGTCGTCTCGCCGGCGGACGGCCGGGTGCTCGTGGCAGGGCCGGGAGAGGCGGGCGTCGCGCCGCCGGGGGAGTGGCTGCAGGTCAGCATCTTTCTGTCGCCGCTCGACGTGCACGTCAACCGGATCCCGATCGGCGGGCAGGTGACCAGGGTCGAGTACCGGCCGGGGCGGGCGCTGCCGGCCTACCGGCGGCAGGCGGCCGACGTCAACGAGCGCAGCGAGGTCTGGATCGATCACGGGGGCGTGCTGGTGGTCGCGCGGCAGGTGGTCGGCGTGCTGGCCCGGCGTGTCGTCTGCCGGGTGCAGCCGGGGGCGGCGGTGCGGACCGGCGACCGGTTCGGCGTGATGAAATTCGGGTCGCGGATGGACGTGTTCATGCCGCCGACGGCGATGCTGACGGTGACGGCGGGCCAGTCGGTGCGGGGCGGGGAGACCATCATTGCGCGACTCTAGGCACGAGGGGGGCGTGAACGAGCAGGAGGCGCAGCGCGGTCTGCGGTTCCTCCGGCGGGGGCCGGCCGGGCGGCGCCGCTTCCGGCGGGGCGTGTACCTGCTGCCGAGCCTGTTCACCGTCGGCAACATGTTCTGCGGCTATGCGTGCGTCGTGTACGCGCTGCATGGCGACTTCGACATGGCGGCGCCGTTCATCGGGTTCGCGATCGTGCTGGACATGCTGGACGGGCGGATCGCGCGGATGACGGGCGCGGCGAGCGAGTTCGGGCGCGAGTTCGATTCGCTGGCCGACGTGATTTCGTTCGGGATTGCGCCGGCGGTGCTCGTCTTCTCGTGGGGGCTGGCGCCGCTCGGGCGCCTGGGCTGGGCGGCCGGGTTCATCTATCTGACGGCGGCGGCGATGCGGCTGGCCCGCTTCAACATCCAGAGCGCGAGCGTGGACAAGCGCTACTTCGTGGGGCTGCCGTCGCCCGCGGCGGCGGCGGTGCCGGCGGCCACGGTGTTCGCGTATCCCGCCGGCCTCTACGACTACCGCGCCGCGCTGCCGGCGCTCGCCATCGTGGTGCTGCCGGCGCTGCTGATGGTCAGCACGGTCCGGTTCCGCAGCTTCAAGCAGATCGACCTGCAGGCCCGGCGGCCGTACACGATCCTGCTGCTGATCGCCGCCGGCCTGGTCTTCATCACGATGAATCCGCGCTACGTGCTCGTGCTGCTCGCCTACGCGTATCTGGCGTCGGCGTTCGTCGGGCTGGCGGCGACCCGGCTGCGGCGCCGTTCGCGCGGCGGGCCGTCCGACGATCAGGGCGACGGCCGCTCGTCCCCCGCGGCCGGCTGAGCGGCGGCGTCGGCCGCACCGGCGCGGAGCGGCAGGTGGATCGTCACCCGCGTCCCCTTCCCGCGTTCGCTTTCCAGCTCGATCGTCCCGCCGTTGGCCTCGACGTTCCGCCGCGCGATCGTCATGCCGAGGCCGGTGCCGGTCTTCTTGGTGGAGAAGTACGGCTCGAACGCCCGCCGCACCGATTCCTCGTCCATCCCGATGCCGTTGTCTTCGATCCGGAGCGCCACGCGCCGGCCGTCGTCCTCGAGCGCCGCGGAGAGGGCGAGGCGGCCGCGGGCCGGCATGGCCGAGACGGCGTTCTCGATCACGTTGGCCAGGGCGCGTGCCATGAGCATGCGATCGAGCATCAGGGGCGGCAGCGCGGCCGGGACGTCGACCTCGAACGTGATGCGGTCGGCGAGGCCGAGGCGGTAGGGGGCGATCGCCTCTTCCACCAGGTCGCCGAGCGCGATCGGCGTGGGGCGCGGCGCCGGCGAGGAGGCGAAGCTCGAGAACTCGCCGGCGATCTCGCGCAGCAGCCCGACCTGCGCGAGGATCGTGTCCAGGCACTCGTCGAACACGCGGCCGAGCGGCGCCTGATGATCGGCGTGGATGCGCCGCAGGTGCTCGGCCGACAGCTGGATCGGCGTCAGCGGGTTCTTGATGTCGTGGGCGACCTGGCGCGCCATGTCGGCCCAGGCTGCCAGGCGCTGGGTCCGCTCGAGCTCGTGGCGCTGCCGCTTGAGGTCGGCCGCCATGCGGTTGAAGGCGTCGACCAGCCGGCGCAGCTCGTCGGACGAGGTGGCCGCGATGCGGGCGTCGAGATCGCCGCGCGCGATCCGCCGGGTGGCCCGGGTGAGGCGGTTCACCGGGTCGGCGATCCGCTCGGCCATGGAGTAGCCGATCCCGGCGCCGAGCAGGCTGAAGAGCAGGACGGCGAACAGCACGCGGCGGTCGAGCTCGTCGATCTGCTGCTCGATCTCCTGCTGGCGCAGCGTCAGCGGCACGGTGACGATGCCGTCGCGCCCGCCGGCGCGGACCGGCGCCCCCGCCACCAGGTAGCGGAACCCCCCGACGGTCTCGTCGCCGACGAAGCTGGGCAGCCGGCGCAGGACGATGGCGCGGTAGACGTTGGCGGGCGTGCGCGTCGGCAGGACGCCGGACGCGAACAGGTCGCGCTCGCTGGTCGCCAGCAGGCGGCTCCCGTTGAACACGTTCACGTCCTGATCGATGACGCGGCTGATCCACACCAGCACGTCATCGTCCAGTCCCGGGACGGCGCTGACGCCGCGCTGCTGGATGGTCAGGAAGTCGTCGATGACGTGCTGCGCCACCTCGACGGTCCGGGCGGCCGCCGATTCGATCCCCGCGTGGAGCTGGGCGGCGATGTAGGTGCGGGTGGCGAGCGCCAGGATCAGGACCGGCGCCACCGAGGCGGCCACGAACGCGAGGAACAGCTTGCGGTAGAAGCTGGCCCGGATCTCGCGCAGCAGGCCGCGGCCGGTGGACGGCTGGCGCCGGACGAGCAGCCGCGCCAGGGCCCGCAGCAGGAGCAGCAGCGCGTAGATGGCGGTCACGATCACGGCGAGCTGCGCGAGGTTCAGGAAGTGGCCGAACGGCGTGACCAGGGGATAGCCGAGCGCGTAGATGCCGCCGCGGTCGCTGAGGAAATAGACCTGCCACGGCCGGCCGTCCTGTGAGAGCTGGTGCCAGAACGGCTGGCGCGACGCGACGAGCCGCGCGAACAGGCCGGACGGCAGCGCCCACACGGCCGTGCCCGACGTGTAGATCGGCGAGCCGCTCCAGCCGTACACGTTGAACTCGAGATCCCGGCTCTCGGCCGGCGGCCCCGACGGCCGGGGGCCGCTGCGCAGCAGCTCGAAGTACGGGTTGTGCGAGGAGATGAACGGCAGCGTGTTGTAGTCCAGCATGACGTGGACCACGATGGCGCCGGCGATGCGGGTCCCGCCGTGACCGTCCGGCTCGCACAGCGCGCGTCCGGCGTGCAGCACCCGCCGCTCGGTCGCCCCGAACGGCGTGACCTCCTCGAACAGGTCCCACTGGCACCGGTCGGGCCGCCACGGCTGGGTCGCTGCGGCGTATTCCGGCAGGTTCAGGGCGAAGCGGCTCACCAGCGCGCCGTTCGGCCCGTACAGCTCGATCGCCGACGTCAGCCGCGCCGTGGCGAGGTCGGTCTGCGACCAGACGAGGAAGGCGCTGTCGGTCGACGGCTCGCCGGTCGCGGCGGCGCGCCCGGCCGCCGTGATGAGGTCGGGCAGCCACTTCAGCGCGTCGATCTGGTCGAGCGAGCGCCGGAGCTGCTGTTTCAGCGAGTCGCGCAGATCGGCCGCCTCCGGGCCGAAGCGCGTCTGGATGAGCTGCTCGCGGGCGCGATCCGCGAACGCGAGCACCGAGGGGTACAGCAGCATCGGCGGCAGCAGCATCGCCAGCAGGAGGATCCCGAATCCCGCCGCCTGCGACGTCCGGCGGTGCCAGCGGATGCCCATGCCCGTGCACGCGGCGAGGACGCCGCAGCCGACGACCGCGACCAGCGCCGGCACACCGGTCGGCGGCTGCCGCAGCGGGCCGAAGAGGACGCCCGCGGCGACCGGCAGCCCCCAGGCGGCCGCCAGCACCACCCGCGTCCGGGTGCGCCGCACCGCCCGCCAGGTCGTGGCGACCGCGCGCAGGAGAATCGCGCCCAGCCAGATCACGGCGATGTGGAGCAGGAGGATCCCGACGCTCATCGTCAGCCGCGGCCCGTCGAGCGTCGAGACCGAGAAGTGCAGCGGATCGGGGGCGATGGCGGCGACCGCGAGGCCGAGAAACCGCTCGTACGCCAGCACCAGCCCGATGATGGCCGCGCTGGCCAGCGCGTGCACGAGCGCCACGCCGGCGAGCCGCCAGACGCCGCTCCCCAGCAGCCGGTGTGTCCGGCCGATGGCGACGCGACGCCGCTCGACCAGGTTGAAGGCGAGCAGGACGAGGGCGGTCAGTGTCAGCGCGGTGAGCACCAGGTCGAGAGGCGAGCGGAGGACCGCGGCCGTCAGCGGCCCGGCGCCCGGTCCGGAGGCCATCGGTCCGCCCCTCCACGCGGGCGGCACGACCCACCAGAGAATCGCGCGGGCCGCCAGCGTGAGGCCGGCCAGCGTCACCGCGCCGACGGCGTACTGGCCGGACGAGCAGCTCCGGTCGCAGTAGTCCATCAGCGGCCCCGCGCACAGCAGCAGCGTGAGGGCCAGGACGATGGCGCCGGCGGCCAGCACGCCCCGCCGCCAGGCGCGACGCCCGGCCCGGATCGCGCCGGGGGGCACCAGCGCCTGGACGAGCGGCGTACCGTCGGGCGACGACACCAGGAAGGAATCGGGCGTGTCGCCCGCGCCCGCCCCTTCGTAGCGGGTGCGGAACGACACCGGCACGGGCGAGGTGGGCAGCTCGAACGTCCCGCTGTTCGGCGAGCCGACCGCGGGGACCGCCGTCGTGAGGACGCGCTCGGCGACGATCGTGGCAATCCGCCGCGGCACCGGGCCGGACTGGTCGAAGACCGGCAGCACGTACACCAGCCGCGGGCCGAGCGCGCCGGGCGCGACGAACAGGGCGGCCGGCCCCTTCACCCGCTCCGGCGGAATGTCGGTCGCCCGCCCGCTCCAGGCGACGGGCCGCCCCGTGATGTCGTAGCTCGTGAGGCCGAACCGCTGGCGATCGCCGGCGGGCAGCGCCGCCGAGGCGGCGTCGAACAGCTGCCGCGTGGCGGCGGTGTCGCGCGCGGCCGCCTCGAGTGTCCGCTGGTGGGCGGCCAGCCGCGCGGCGCTGGCCTGGAGCTCCGCCGTCATCCGCGTGAAATCGGCACGCACCTGGCGCTGCAGCCGATGAAGCGTGTCGGCGTCCGACGCGCCGAAGCGCTGGCGTTCGAGGCCGAATCCGACGGCGGTGACGAGCAGGGCGCAGGCGAGGCCGGCGGCGGCGACGCGCATCAGACGACCCCACAGGTGCGAGGCGGACGATGGCGGACGGAGCGCGGGGCGGTCCGGCACGAGGGGCCCTCGGGGTGGCGGCGGCCGCTCCGGGTCGGCGGCGGCGCGATCGCGTCCGGCCGGACTGGGCGAGCGGTCGATCTCCTGCCAGCATACAGGCGGCCGGATCCGCCAACAAGCGGGATTCGCCGCCGGCGGGGGCCCCGCCGCGGGCGCTCGGGAGGCCGGAACCCGATGCTATAGTGGTCCGGTGACGGTGCGGCTGACCTTCTCCGGGAACGCGGCATGAACGGCGCGTCGACGTTCAAGACGGTCCTCAAGCGCGGGGCCCTCGTCACGGCGGCCAACTGGCCGGTCGTGCTGATCGAGTTCATCGCCGACACCACGTTCAAGGGGCTGCTGGCGGTGCCGGTCATCGGCGCGGCCGTGCTGGTCGCGATGCTGCTCGGGGCCGACATCCGCGGGATCGTGCAGGGCAGCCTGCGCCACGCGGTGGTGACGGTCGCCGGGGCGCTGGCGGCGGAGCCGGTCGCGCTGGGCGCGTTCGTGCTGGCGCTCGCGCTGGTGCTCGTCGGCGGCTCCGTCCTCATGTTCCTCGTCAAGGGGGGCGTCGTCGACGTGCTCGTCGCCGGGAGCGTCGCGGCCGGCGCCATCGAGCGGCCGCCGCTGCGGCTGGCGTCGTTCCAGCGCGCGGCCCGGTTCTCGCTCGAGCGCTTCACCGGAGGGTGCCGCCGGCTGTTTCCTGCCTATCTCGTGCTCGGCCTGCTGCTGATGCTCGTCTACGGCGTGTCGGGCGGACTCGACGGACTGGCGCTCTATGCCGGATACGCGGCGCTCGGACACGGGGCGCCGCTGGTCGGCTGGACGCTGCTCGCGATCGCATCGGTCGTGCTGCTGGCGGCCTGGATCGCGGTCGTGAACCTGATCTACCTGCTGGCGCAGATCGTGATCGCAACCGACGACGGGCGCCCGGGACTCAGGCGGGCGTTCCGGACCCTGCTGGCGTTCCTGCGCGGGGACCTGCGGGATGTCGCGGCGGTCTTCGGCGTGTGGGCGGTGCTCGTCGTCCTGGCGACCGTCGCCTCGGCGCTCGCCTGGTCGGGCGTCGGCCTGATCGCGTTCGTGCCGGTCGTCGGGATCGCGGTGGTGCCGCTGCAGCTTGCGGCGCTCGTGGTGAGGGGAGTACTGTTCGACTACCTCGGACTGACGGCGTTGAGCGCCTATCTGGCGCTCTACCGCTCGTATCTTCAGCGCGTCTCCGGCGACGGCGCGGCGGGCCCGGTGCCCGGCCTCGAGTCGCCGGTCGGACGCACGGCGTGAGGCATCATGATCGACTACGAAGCGTTTCTGTCGCACGCGGCGGCCCACATGCAGGAGTCCGGCATCCGGAAGATCAGCGCGGTCGGCCAGCGCTCGCCCGACCTGGTGCCGCTCGCGGCCGGGTTCCCGGACCCCGAGACGTTCGCGTGGGACGCGTTCCGTGAGATCGCGGCGTCGATCCTCAGCGGCCAGGATCCGTCGGCGCTGCAGTACGGGCAGACCCGCGGCTACGCGCCGCTGGTCGCCGCGCTGGTGGACATCATGGCCGGCCGGGGCGTGACGACGACGCCGGCGGAGCTGCTCGTCACCACCGGGTCCCAGCAGGGGCTCGACCTGGTGGCCCGCGTCCTCATCGATCCCGGCGACGTCGTGCTGGTCGAGCTGCCGAGCTATACCGGAGGCATTTCGGCCTTCCGGAACGCCGGCGCCGCCATGGTCGGCGTCCGGCAGGAGGCCGACGGCGTCGACCTCGCCGACCTCGACCGCGTCGTCCGGCAGGAGCGGGCGGCCGGCCGCCGCGTCCGCTTCCTGTACGTCGTGCCGAACTTCCAGAATCCGACCGGCCTGCTGATCGGCCTGCGCAAGCGGCAGCAGCTGCTCGAGTGGGCGGGGCGCGAGAACGTCCTGATCGTGGAAGACGATCCGTACGGCGCCCTGTTCTTCCCGGACGCGGCGGCCGAGGCCGACACGCGGCCGATCAAGGCGGACGATCGGGAGGGACGGGTCGTGTACCTGAGCAGTTTCTCGAAGACGCTGGCGCCCGGATTCCGGGTCGCCTGGGTCGTGGCGCCCGACCCGCTGGCCAGCCACTTCGAAATCGCCAAGCAGGCGATCGACATCTGCGCGGGCGGGCTCGACCAGCGCATGGTCTATCAGGCGTGGAAGGACGGCGTCCTCGCGTCGCGGCTCCCCATGCTCCGGGCGCACTACCAGGCGAAGCGGTCGGCGATGGAGGAGGCGCTGCGCCGGGAGTTCGGCGACCAGGTGACCTGGCAGACGCCGCGCGGCGGCTTCTTCGTGTGGGCCGAGCTGCCGGTGCCAATCGACACCGACGCGCTCATTCAACGGGCCGTCCGGCACGGGGTCGCGTACGTCACCGGCAGCGCGTTCTTCGTCGAAGGCGCCGGCAGCGGCCGCTGGGCGAGGCTGTCGTTCTCGTTCCCGCCGGTCGATCGGATCCGCGAAGGGATCCGGCGGCTCGCCGCCGCCGTGCGGGAAGAACAGGCGGAGGCGCCGGCGGCAGCCGCCGCGGGCGCCGCGCGCGTATGACCGGCCCGGAGACGATCTGGGAATCCGTGAAGGTCGAGGGCGGTCAGCTGCTGACCGTGCTCAGAGGCCTGATCCGCGAGGGCAACGTGAGACACGTGATCATCAGGCAGCAGGAGCGGATCCTGATGGAGTTTCCGCTCTCGGTCGGCCTCATCGGCGTGGCGCTGGCGCCGATCTTCGCGGTGCTCGGCACGGCCGCCGTGATGTTCACGGAGTGCACGATCGACGTCGAGCGGCAGGTCCGGCCGGCGGGGCCGGCCGAGCGGCGGTCGGATCAGTAGCCCGACAGCGGCTCCCCGGGCAGCGCGGTGAACGGCACCAGCGGCGGTTCGATCGCCCGGGCGATCGCCTGCAGCTCGGGCGGACCCGACTGCGATCCGGTCGCCAGGATCAGGCTCGGTCCGATCGTGAAGCCCCACGGGGTGACGTGCGGCGCCGCCGCGAGCTCGCCGGGCAGCTGCACGCCGCCCACCGGCGTGCCGTCCGCGGCGCGGTACGCCGGCAGCAGCGGATTCATGCCGGCCACGATCACGTCCCCGGCCACGAGCTGCGGTCCGCTCGTCGGCCTGATCGGCAGCGCCTGCTGCCACTGCAGCGTCCCGCTGAAGCGATTCAGTGCGCGCAACACGTTGTCCAGCGACGCGAAGTACACCCGCTTCTCATCCACGACCGGCGCGCCGACGATGGCGCCGCCGGTGCGCCACTGCCAGCGCACGCGGCCGTTGTCGGTGTTCAGGCAGTAGAAGTACTTGTCCTGCGCGCCGACGAACAGCCGCGAGTCGAGCGGCAGGACCTGCGCCGGAGGGCCGCCGAACCGCTGCGTCCAGAGCGGACGCCCCGTCTCCAGGGCGAGGGCGACCAGCCGGCCGTCGGCCAGCGGCGCGTAGACCCGGTCGCCGCCGAGCGAGGCCCGTGCCGCCAGCGCCGCGCCGACGTGCGCCTGCCAGATCAGGTGACCGTCGCGCGCGCGCCAGGCGAGCAGCACGCCGTCGGTGGTGCCGGCGATCAGCCAGCCCGTGTCCCACGTCAGCGGGGCCGAGACCCGTCCGGGCACCGGCTCGCGCCAGACGACATGGCCGTCGTCGCGATCGAGCGCGACGACCGCGTCCGGCACGGCGACGAAGACGAGATGGTCGCCGGCCGCCGGCGGCAGCGTGGTCCGCAGGTCGACCGACCAGCGCTTCTTCCCGTTGACCAGGACGTACGCCTCCAGGTGGCCGTCGCGCCCGGGGACGTAGGCCTGGAGATCGTCGTACCCCGGCTCGGCCGCGAGGACGCCCTGGAGCGGACGCTGCCAGACCTGTTCGGTGGGAAAGATCGAGTCGGGCGCGGCCGGAGCGCGGGAGGCGCGGGCGTGGCGCGCCGATCGGCCGGCAGCGCGGTGCGGGCGGTGGGCGCCCGCCGGCACTCCACGGCCCTGGGCATCGGCGCGGCCGATGAGCGCGCCGAGCAGGGCGGCCGCGAGCAGGACGGATGCGGCGCGGAGACGCCGTGTCCGGACGGCCGGCGCGGACGAGAAGATCGAGGCCACGAATAGTTGGCGGCGTGACGGAGATGGCTACAACATCTGGTGGGCCGCGCGGCGCCACCCCGCTATAATACCGTGAATGGCCGGTGCCGCTTCGTGCGCGACGCCGGCGAGTCGGAATTGCTTCCAGTGGCACACCAGACCATCATCGTTCTCGATTTCGGGTCGCAGTACACCCAGCTGATCGCCCGGCGCCTGCGCGAGCTGTCGGTGTATTCGGAGATCATGCCGTTCAATACCCCGGTCGAGCGGCTGCGGGCGCGCAAGCCGGCGGGGGTGATCCTCTCCGGAGGGCCGCGCAGCGTGTCGGATCCGGGGGCGCCGCACTGCGAAGCGGCCGTGCTGGGGCTGGGCGCACCGGTGCTCGGCATCTGCTACGGCATGCAGCTGATGACGGCGCTGCTCGGCGGGGCGGTCGCGCCGGCGCCGCACCGCGAGTACGGCGGCGCGACGGTCGAGGTGCGGGCGCCGGACGTGTCGCAGCTGATGGCGGGCGTCCCGGGGCCGCTGAACGTGTGGGCGAGTCACGGCGACCTCGTCGTGCAGGCGCCGCCGGGCTTCGCCGTCGTCGCGACGAGCGCGAACGCGCCGGTCGCGGCGATGGAGGATGCCGGCCGCCGGCTCTACGGCCTGCTGTTCCATCCCGAGGTGGCGCACACCGAAGCGGGGCTGGAGATCCTGCGGAACTTCGCGTACGGCGTCTGCGGGTGCACGGGCGACTGGACCATCACGTCGTTCGTGGACGAGGCGGTGGGCCGGATCACGGCGCAGGTGGGAGACGGCCGGGTCGTCTGCGCGCTGAGCGGCGGCGTCGATTCGACGGTGGCCGCGCTGCTGATCCACCGCGCGATCGGCGATCGGCTGACGTGCATCTTCGTGGACAACGGCCTGCTGCGGCTGGACGAGGCGGCGCAGGTCCGCCGGCGCTTCGATCGCCTGGACCTGCCGCTCGTGTTCGTCGACGCCTCGGTGCGCTTCCTCGAGCGTCTCGCCGGCGTCGTCGATCCGGAACAGAAGCGGAAGATCATCGGCGCGACGTTCATCGACGTCTTCGAGGAACGGGCGACGGCGCTGGGGCAGGTGGACTTCCTGGCCCAGGGCACGCTCTATCCCGACGTGATCGAGTCGGTGTCGGTCGTCGGGCCGTCGGCGGCGATCAAGAGCCACCACAACGTCGGCGGGCTGCCGGAGCGGATGCGGCTGACGCTGGTCGAGCCGCTGCGGGAGCTGTTCAAGGACGAAGTGCGCGCGGTCGGGCGCCAGCTCGGGCTCAGCGAGGAGCTGGTGTCGCGGCAGCCGTTCCCGGGGCCCGGGCTGGCGGTGCGGATCCTGGGCGCGGTGTCGGACGACCGGCTGGCGCTGCTGCGGTTCGCGGACCACATCGTCGTGGACGAGGTGAAGCGGGCGGGCTGGTACGCGCAGCTCTGGCAGAGCTTCGCCGTGCTGCTGCCGGTGCAGAGCGTGGGCGTGATGGGCGACGCGCGGACATACGAATACACCGTGGCGGTGCGGGCCGTGCAGAGCCGGGACGGCATGACGGCCGACTGGGCGCGGCTGCCGCACGAGCTGCTGGCGCGGATCTCGGCGCGGATCGTCAACGAGGTCAAGGGGATCAACCGCGTCGTGTACGATATCAGCAACAAGCCGCCGGCGACGATCGAGTGGGAGTAGGCTTTAATTCCTTGATTCCCTTAATTCTTCAATTCCCTTAGTTCTTTAGTTCTTCAATTCTTCAATTCAGAATTCTGTCCATGTCCGAGTTCGTTCACCTTCATCTGCACACCGAGTTCTCGCTGCTCGACGGCGCCTGCCGGATCGACGAGCTGCTGGACGAGGCGGTGAAGTTGAAGATGCCGGCGCTCGCGGTGACCGAGCACGGGAACATGTTCTCGTCGGTCGTCTTCCACGATCACGCGCGGGCGAGGGGATTGAAGCCGATCCTCGGCTGCGAGGTGTATGTCGCGCAGGGGAGCCGGTTCAACAAGAGCGGGTCGCAGACCGAGACCAACCACCTGGTCCTGCTCGCTGAGACCGACGAGGGCTACAAGAACCTGATCCAGCTCGTGTCGGCCGGCTACACCGAAGGCTTCTACTACAAGCCACGCATCGACAAGGAGCTGCTCGCACAACATTCCAAGGGGCTCATCGGCCTGAGCAGCTGTCTGAAGGGCGAGGTGGCCAGCGCGCTCAAGGTGGAGCAGGCGCGTCCGGCGCTCGAGGCGGCAGGACGGCTGCGGGACATTCTCGGGCGGGACAACTTCTTCCTCGAGATGCAGTACCAGGGCATCGACGAGCAGCTCATCGTCAACAAGGGCATCCTGCCGCTGGCGAAGGACCTCAACCTGCCCCTCGTCTGCACGAACGACGTGCACTACCTGCGGCAGGGCGACCACCAGCCCCACGACATCCTGCTGTGCATCGGCACGGGCAAGACGGTCAACGATGCGCAGCGCCTCCGCTATACGGGCGACCAGTTCTTCCTGAAGACCGCCGACCAGATGGCGGTCGTGTTCAAGGACCATCCCGAGGCGCTCGAGAACACGCTGCTCATCGCCGAACGCTGCAACGTGGTGATCCCGAAAGGGCAGAACCACATGCCGGTCTTCGGCGTGCCCGACGGCTTCACGCTCGACGACTACTTCGAGCACGTGGCGCGCGAGGGCTTCGCGCAGCGGCTCCCACGGCTGCAGCAGCTGGCGTCCACCGGTCAGCTGCGGCACACGATCGACGAGTACGCCCGCCGTCTCGACTACGAAGTCGAGATGATCAAACGGATGGGCTACTCGGGCTACTTCCTGATCGTCTGGGACTTCATCCGCTACGCGCGGGAGCAGGGGATTCCGGTCGGGCCGGGCCGCGGCTCGGCGGCCGGGTCGCTGGCGGCGTGGTGCATGCGCATCACCGACGTGGACCCGATCGGCTTCGACCTCATCTTCGAGCGGTTCCTGAATCCGGAACGCGTGTCGCTGCCCGACATCGACGTGGACTTCTGCGAGCGGCGGCGGGGCGAGGTCATCGAGTACGTGACGCGGAAGTACGGCCGCGAGAACGTCGCGCAGATCATCACGTTCGGGACGATGAAGGCGAAGGCCGTGGTGCGGGACGTCGGCCGCGCGCTCGACATGTCGTACGCCGACGTGGACCGGATCGCGAAGCAGATTCCGCCCGCACTCGACATGACGCTCGACAAGGCGCTGGCCGAGAACCCGCTGCTCAAGGACATGGCGTCCAACGATCCGCGGGTCAAGCAGGTGCTCGACATCGGGCGGCGCCTCGAGGGCATGTCGCGGCACGCCTCGGTGCACGCGGCGGGCGTCGTGATCGCGCCGGGACCGATCACGGACTACGCCCCGCTCTACAAGGGCGCCCGCGACGAAATCACGACGCAGTGGAACATGAAGGAGGTCGAGCGGGTCGGCCTCCTGAAGATGGACTTCCTGGGGCTGAGCACGCTCACCCTCATCGACGACTGCCTCAAGGAGATCGCGCGCACCGAGCGTGAAGCCCTCGATATCACCACGATCCCGCTCGACGATGAGAAGACGTACCGGATCTTCTGCGAGGGACTGACGTACGGCATCTTCCAGTTCGAGAGCTCGGGCATGCGCGAGCTGCTGCGCAAGGCGAAGCCCGAGCGGATCGAAGACCTGATCGCCCTCAACGCGCTCTACCGGCCGGGCCCGCTCCGGAGCGGCCGCGTCGACGACTGGATCGCCTGCAAGCAGGGTCGCAAGGAAGTCAAGTACGAGTTCCCGGAGCTGGAGCCGATTCTTGCCGGCACGTACGGGGTGATCGCGTACCAGGAGCAGGTGATGCACATTGCCCAGGTGCTCGCCGGCTTCAGCCTCGGACAGGCCGACATGCTCCGGAAGGCCATGGGCAAGAAGGACCCCGAGGTCATGGCCCAGCAGCGCGGTCAGTTCCTCGCGGGCGCCGAGGCGAAGGGGTTCAACGCGAAGAAGGCCGCGAGCGTGTTCGAGGAGATGGAGCACTTCGCGGGCTACGGCTTCAACAAGTCGCACTCGACGCCGTACGCACTCCTCGCGTATCAGACCGCCTATTTGAAGGCGAACTACCCCTGGCACTTCGCCGCGGCCCTGCTGACGATCGAGGCGCAGAACGCCGACAAGCTGTCGATGTACCTCGGCGAGTGCCGCGACCGGGGCATCCCGGTGCTCCCGCCCGACGTGAACGAGAGCGAGCTCCGCTTCACGGTGACCCCCGAAGGGGTGCGGTTCGGCCTCACCGCCGTCAAGAACGTCGGCGAAGGGGCCATCCTGGCGATCCTCGAGGTCCGGAAAGCCAGGGGCGGCCCGCTCCGGTCGCTGCACGAGCTGTGCGAGGACGTCGATCTCCACCTGGTCAACAAGCGCGTGCTGGAGAGCCTCATCAAGGCCGGCGCCTGCGATTCGCTGGGCCGGCGGGCCGACGGCACGATGGTGCCGCCGCTGGAGCTCCGGCCGCAGCTGCTGGCGGCCGTCGACCCGGCGTGCGATCATGGCAACCGGCGCCAGCGCGACCGTGACCGGGGCCAGGCGCAGCTGTTCGGCGGGGCCGACACCGAGGGGACGCCCGCCGCGGCGGTGCCGCTCCCCGTCGTGGCGCCCTGGTCGGAGGTCGATCATCTCACCGCCGAGAAGGAATCGCTGGGGCTGTACTGGAGCGGCCACCCGATCGACCGCTACGCCCCGGAACTGCAGGCCTTCGGCGCGAAGACCACCGTCGAGCTGGCCGCGACGGAGCCGACGGTGCGGGCCGAGAGCTGGGGGCCGGGCGGCCGCAAGTCGATCGAGGCGGACACGAGCATCGGCGGGATCGTGGCCGGGCTCCGGCCGCTGAAGACCCGCAAGGGCGATCGGATGGCGGTCTTCACGCTGGAAGATGCGAATGGCGGCGTCGAAGTCGTCGTGTTCCCCGACGCGTTCGGCAAGGCGGCGCACCTCATCGAGGCGGGACGGCTGGTCCTCGTGCGCGGCCGCCTGGAGCGGGACGACGAGACGACCCGGATCCTGGCGACGGAGATCGCGCCCATCGAGGCGGTGCGCGAGCGGGTCGCGCGGGAGGTCGCCATCCGGCTGGCCGTGCCGCCGCACGGCCGCCGGACGTTCGAGGCGCTCGGAGAGGTGTTCGCCCGGCACCGGGGCGACCGGAAGGTCTGTCTGGAGCTCGAGCTGCGCAACCAGCCGACGCCGCTGCTGGTGCACGCGGACGTGACCTCCCAGATCCGCGTCAAACCGTCCGAGCAGCTCATCATGGAAGTCGAGGAGATCTGCGGCGCCGGCTCGGTGCTGCTGCGCTGAGCTGCCGGCCGGCTGGCCCCGGGGCGCCCGCGCGCCCCTCGGCCGGACCGGCGTATGCTGAAGCCCATGACCACTGAACTGCTCGACTTCGAAGAGCCGATCGGCGTCCTGCTGAAGGAAATCGAGGCGCTCGGCATGCTGCCGGCGACCGAGCCGCGGGACGCGGAGATCGCCTCGCTGCGACGGCGGATCGACTCGATCCGGACCGATCTGTACCGGACGCTGACGCCGTGGCAGCGCGTGCAGGTGGCGCGGCACCCGAGCCGCCCGAGCTGCCAGGACTACGTCGACCGGCTGTTCACCGGGTTCGTCGAGCTGCACGGCGATCGCCGGTTCGCCGACGACCACGCGATCGTCACCGGCCTGGCGGTCTTCCACGGCGAGCCGGTGCTGGTCGTCGGGCACCAGAAGGGGAGCGACACCAAGCAGAAGATCTACCGGAACTTCGGCTACGCGCGCCCCGAGGGGTACCGCAAGGCGCTCCGGACGATGAAGCTCGCGGAGAAGTTCCACCGGCCGATCATCATCTTCGTCGACACGCCGGCGGCCTATCCGGGCATCGAGTCGGAGGAGCGGGGGGTCGCCGAGGCGATCGCCTACAACCTGCGCGAGATGACGTTGCTCGACGTGCCGGTCATCGTGATCGTGAGCGGCGAGGGAGGCAGCGGCGGCGCGCTCGGGATCGCCATCGGCGACCGGGTGCTGATGCAGGAGTTCGCCATCTACAGCGTGATTCCGCCGGAAGGGTGCGCCGCCATTTTGTGGCGTGACGCCGCGCGGAAGGTGGACGCGGCCGAGGCGCTGAAGATCACCGCGCCCGACCTGCTCGGCCTGGCGATCATCGACGAAATCGTGCCGGAGCCGCCGGGAGGCGCGCAGACCGACCCGGCCGCCGCGGCGGCGCTCGTCGACGCGGTGCTGCGCCGGACGCTCGCGGAGGTGTCGGCGCTCCCCTCCGAGGTCCGGCTGGCCCGGCGGTACGCGAAGTTCCGCGACATGGGCCGCCTGGGCGTCGACTTCGTCGACGAAGGCGGGTAATGGCCGCGCCGCCGATCTGGGAACGACGGCCGAGCGCGGCGGCCGACGTCGACGCGCTCGCGGCGGCGCTCGGCCTGATGCCGACCGTCGCGCGCCTGCTGTGCCAGCGCGGGCTGGCCGACCCGGAGGCGGCCCGCCGGTTCCTGGCGCCGTCGATCGACCACCTGCACGACCCCGCGCGGCTCGCCGACCTGCCGGCGGCGGTCGATCGGCTCATGGCGGCCGTGGCGCGGCGCGAGCGGATCGCCGTGCACGGCGACTACGACGTCGACGGCGTCTCGTCCACGGTCATCCTGCGGCGGGCGCTCGAGCTGCTCGGCGCCGACGTGGTCCACTACATCCCCGAGCGGCTGCGCGACGGCTACGGCCTGCAGCCGGCCGGCATCGAGCGCCTGCACGGGGAAGGCGTTCACGTGATCGTGTCGGTCGACTGCGGGATCCGCGCCGTGGAGGCGGCGCTGCGCGCCCGCGAGCTCGGCGTCGACCTGATCATCACCGACCACCACGAGCCGGAGGCGACGCTGCCGCCGGCGTTCGCCGTCATCAACCCGAAGCGCCACGACTGCACGTATCCCGACAAGAACCTGGCGGGCGTCGGCGTCGCCCTGAAGCTCGTCCAGGGGCTCTGCCGGCAGGCCGGCCGCGAGCACTGGCTGCCGGCGTTCATCAAGATTGCCGCCATCGGCACGCTGGCCGACGTGGTGCCGCTCGTCGGCGAGAACCGGGTGATCGCGAAGCTCGGGCTCGATCTGCTGTCGCAGGGCCCGCACAAGGTCGGCCTGCGGGCGCTGCTGGAGGTGGCCGGGCTGCAGGGAAAGCCGATCGACAGCTACCAGGTCGCGTTCCAGCTCGCGCCCCGCGTGAACGCCGCCGGGCGGATGAGCTCGCCGGACCTCGCGACCCGCCTCCTGCTGGCGGCCGACGAATCGATGGTGGAGGAGGCGCGCGCGCTCGCCGGCCAGCTCAACGAGGAGAACGTGCGGCGCCAGCAGGAGGAGGCCGCCATCCTCGCCGAGGCGCGGAAGGTCGTGCAGACCGATCCCGACGTCGGCGCCCGCACGGTGCTCGTGGTGGCGGGCGAGGGCTGGCACCGCGGCGTGATCGGCATCGTCGCGTCGAAGCTGGTGGACGCGTTCTACCGGCCGGCGATCGTGCTGTCGGTGGAGGACGGCGTCGCCCACGGATCGTGCCGCAGCATTCCGTCGTTCGACCTGCTGGCGGCGCTCGAGCGCTGTGCGGGGCTGTTCATCCGCTTCGGGGGGCACCGCCAGGCGGCCGGCCTGACCATGGACGCGGCCCGCATCCGGGAATTCCGCCTGGCGGTCAACGAGGTGGCCGACGAGCAGCTCGGCCCGGACGATCTGCGCCCGCGCCTGGCGATCGACGATGAGCTCGAGTTCCGCGGCATCACCGGGGACCTGGCGACCGGCGTGCTGGCGCTCGCGCCGTTCGGCGCCGGGAACCCGCGGCCGGTGTTCAGCGCCCGCCGGGTGGAGATCGTGGACGGACCGCGCCGGCTCAAAGAGCGGCACCTGAAGATGACGCTGCGGCAGGACAAGCGGATCTTCCGGGCCGTGGCCTGGCGGGCCGCCGAGCGGGAGCCGTTCCTCGCGGAACACCGCGCCTCCCTGGACGTCGCCTTTTCCCTCGAGCAGAACCGGTACCGGGGCGAGACGTTCGTCGAGCTGACGCTCGCCGATCTCCGCCCGCCGCAGCCGTGACCCGGGCCGCGGGCGCCTCCACGAAGCCCCGACGTCAGGTATCCTGTACACAGGCGGGCGTCCCGGGCGGGGCGCGGCCGCCGCTCTTCACTTATGAACCGCTGGCGACGAGGCGCCCGGCTGCTGCTGGGCCTGGTGACGCTGAGCGTGCCGATCGTGGTGGCGGTCGCCCTGCACCACCACGCGGCGCGGCCGGGGACGTCCGCGCCGATGCCGGCGGTCGCCCCGAATGCGATCGCCGAGAGCACGTCGGGCGTGGTCACGCAGATTCAGGGGACGCGCGAGACGTTCCGGGTGGCCTACCAGCGGCAGTCGACGTTCACCGGCGGGGCGACCCGGCTGGACGGAGTGACCGTGACGGTCGACGACCGGGGCGGCCGGAATTTCCAGGTGACCGGCCGGCAGGGACAGCTGACCGACGATCATTCCAGCGTGACGCTGACCGGCGACGTCCGGCTGGCCGTCAGTGACGGACTCCAGGCGGCTGCGGAGCAGGCCACCTACACGCAGGGCGACGGCCTCGTCCGGGCGCCGGGGGCGGCGACGTTCCGCCGGGGCCGCATGAGCGGCAGCAGCGTCGGCCTGACCTACGACAAGAACAGCGACACCCTGTCGCTGCTGAAGCAGGCCGTCATTCACATCGCGCCGGACGCGCACGGGCAGGGGGGCGCGAACCTGCAGGCCGGATCGGCCGAATACCTGCGGCGCCAGCACATGCTGGTGTTCCAGGGGGGCGTGCGCCTGGTCCGGGACGGGCGCACGGTGCAGGCCGAATCGGGCACGGCCTACCTGACGCCGGACGAAAAGCGGCTGTCGCAGCTGGACCTGCAGGGCGGATCGCACATCGAAGGGGCCGCGGGCGGCGCCGGCTCGCTCGAGGGGCTCGCGGCGCAGAGCATGAACCTGCAGTACCGGACCGACGGCGGCGGCGGACTGCAGCAGGCGACGCTCGTCGGCGGCGCCGAGATGGACATCGCGGGTCAGGCGGCCGGGCAGCCGCGCCGGATCGGCGCCGACAGCCTGAACATCAGCCTGGCGCCCGACGGCACGACGGTGACGGCGCTCACCGGGCGGGGGCGGGTGGCGCTGAATTTTCCGGCGGAAGCGGGCGCGCCGCCGCGGACGATCACGGCTGACGATCTCGGGGCGAACGGCACGGCGTCCCGGGGGCTGAGCGCGGCCCTGCTGACCGGGCACGTGGTCTACCGGGAGCATCGGCCGGGCGGCGATCGCATTGCCAAGGCGGCGCGGCTGGAGCTCACGCTGGCGCCCGGTCTGGGGGCGGTGCACGAGGCGCGGTTCGGCGGCGGGGTCCGGTTCGCGCAGGGGGAGATGGAGGCGCAGTCGGCGACGGCGCGGTACGACGTCGTGCGGGGCGTCGTCGATCTGGCGGGCGGCCTGCCGCCCGACACCGAGCCGCACGTGTCGGATCCGCGGCTGATCGTCGACGCGGCGCGGGTCGTGCTGACGCCGGACGGGCCGAAACTGACCGCCACCGGCCAGGTGCGCAGCGTCCTGCGGGCCTCGTCCGGGGCGGGGCATCCGGAGACGGCGTCGGGGACGGCGGGCGGGGCGCCCCCCCGGCTGCCGGCGATCCTCAAGACCGACCAGCCGGTGAACGTCACCGGCGAGGAGCTGGTGTACGACGGGACGGCGGCGCACGCGACCTACTCGGGCCACGCCCGGCTCTGGCAGGGGGACACGGCGATTCAGGGCGACACGATCGTGATCGACGACCGGACCGGCAATCTGACCGCCTCGGGATCGGTCCGGACGAGCATGCGGATGGACGAGCGGGACAGCAAGACGAAGAAGATGAAGAAGGCGACGGTCATCGCGAGCGCGCACGATCTGGCGTACGACGACAGCCTGCGGCGGGCGACGTATACGACCGACGCGCACATGGACGGCCCGGATGGGGACCTGACGGCGGATCGGATCGAGCTGTATCTGTCGGCGGGGGGCGATCAGGTGGAGCGGCTGGAGGGGTACGACCACATCACGCTGCGGCAGACGGGCCGTGTGGTGACCGGCGATCGGCTGTCGTATTTCGCGAAGGACGAGCGGTACGTGGTGACCGGGGCGCCGGTGCAGATCGACGAAGAATGCCGGAAAACATTAGGGAAAACTTTGACTTTCTTCAAGGCGACTGATAAGATTCTGGTCGACGGCGGCGGGGCGTACCGCACCGAGACCAAGAGCGGTGGGAACTGCTCGGGGCCGCGCGGCGAGTGAATGGCGAGCCTCCGGACGCAGGATCTCACGAAGTCGTACGGCGGCCGGGCCGTGGTCAAGGGCATCAGCCTCGAGGTGGGATCGGGCGAGGTGGTCGGCCTGCTGGGGCCGAACGGGGCCGGCAAGACCACGACGTTCTACATGACGGTCGGGCTGACGGCGCCCGACTCGGGTCGGGTGGTGCTGGACGGTCAGGATGTCACCGACGACCCGATGTACATCCGGGCGCGGAAGGGCATCGGGTACCTGCCGCAGGAGCCGTCGATCTTCCGTGGCCTGACGGTCGAGCAGAACATCCTGGCGATTCTGGAGACGCTCGACCTGGACGCGGCGACGCGACGGGCGCGCGTGCGGGATCTGCTGGCGGAGCTGGGGTTGACGGCGCTCGCGCGCTCCCCGGCGTACACGTTGTCGGGCGGGGAGCGGCGCCGGGCGGAGATCACGCGGGCGCTGGTGATATCGCCGCTGTTCATCCTGCTCGACGAGCCGTTCGCGGGCATCGATCCGATTGCCGTCACCGACATTCAGAAGATCATCTTTCATCTCAAGCAGCGCGGGATCGGCGTGCTCATCACGGATCACAACGTGCGGGAGACGCTGAAAATCACCGACCGCGCCTATATCGTGCACGGGGGTGTGATCTTCCGCAGCGGCACGCCCGACAGTCTGGCGGGGGACGAGGAGGTCCGGCGGATTTATCTCGGGACCGACTTCCGCTTGGACTAAGATGAACCGAGGGTGCGCCGCCAGGGCGCTCCGGGACGCGGGCGGTTCACCGGCAGGCCCGCCGACCTCTGATGTGCGGCCATGGCGATTCAGCAGAAGCTCCACACCAAGCTCGTTCAGAAGCTGATTCTGACGCCGTCGTTGCAGCAGGCCATCAAGCTGCTGCCGATGTCGACGCTCGAGCTCTCGGACCTCCTCAACCAGGAGGTCGTCGAGAACCCGATGCTCGAGGAGGTGCCGACCGAGGAGCTGCAGCCGGCCGACGCCGCGGCGGTGGAGAAGCCGGAGGCCGCTCCGGCGGTCGACAAGGACACCTGGGACGACTCGGATTACGAGTACTTCTTCGGCGACTACCTGGACGACGGCTACCGGCCCCACACCCCGCAGGAAGTCAAGGAACTCCCGCCGATCGAGAATACGCTGTCGACCTCGAGCTCGCTGGCCGACCACCTGATGTGGCAGCTCTCGCTGCAGACCGACGACGACCGGATGCGGGAGATCGGCAGCGCGATCATCGGCAACCTGGACGAGGACGGCTATCTGGTCGCCTCCTTCGACGAGATTGCGGCGATGGGGCCGTGGCCGATGAGCGACGTGGAGCGCGCGCTCCGGCTCGTGCAGAGCTTCGATCCGATCGGCGTGGCGGCGCGCGACCTGCAGGAATGCCTGCTGCTGCAGGTCCGGCACCTGGGCCTCGAAGGGACGCCCACGGAGAAGATCATCGCCGAGCACATGAAGCTGCTGCAGAACCATCAGGTGCCGGAGATCGCGCGGAAGCTGGGGCTGTCGGTCGACGATCTCAAGGAGCACATCGAGGTCATCCGGCACCTCGATCCGAAGCCGGGAAGCCGGCTGAACCCCTCGCAGTCGCACTACGTGATCCCCGACGTGTACGTGGTGAAGGTCGAAGATCAGTACGTCGCGGCGCTGAACGAGGAGGGGCTGCCGCAGCTGCGCATCAGCCCGGTCTACCGCCGGCTGCTCGACAAGAACGCGGGCAACAGCGACGAGACCCGCGCGTACGTGAAGGACAAGTTCCGCTCGGCGCTGTGGCTGATCAAGTCGGTGGAGCAGCGCCAGAAGACGATCCACAAGGTCGCGACCAGCATCATCAACTTCCAGCGCGACTTCCTGGACCGCGGCATCGAGCACCTGCGGCCGCTGGTCCTGCGCGACGTGGCGAACGACATCGGCATGCACGAGTCGACCGTCAGCCGGGTCGTCACCAACAAGTACATGCACACGCCCCAGGGCGTGTTCGAGATGAAGTACTTCTTCCACAGCGGGATCAGCAGCTCGTACGGCGAGAGCGTCTCGTCGGTGACGATCAAGCAGCGGATCCGGAAGATCATCGACAGCGAGGACCCGCGGAAGCCGCTGAGCGATTCGAAGATCGTGAGCATCCTGCAGCGCGAGGGGCTCGTCCTGGCGCGGCGCACGATCGCGAAGTACCGCGAGGAACTCAAGATTCCGACGTCGAACCAGCGCAAGGTCCTGTACTGATCGGTTCGGCGCGCAGCGGGGCAGTCATGCGACTCGAGTTGACGGGACGACACGTGGAGATCACGCCGACGCTGCGCCGGCTGGTGGACCGCCGGCTGGCGGGCCTCACGCGCATGCTCAACGAGACCCTGGTGTCCGCCCAGGTGGTGCTCACCAAGGAGCGCTTCCGGTACCGGACGGACGTCACGCTGCACGCGCGCGGCGACCGGTTCCTGCACGGCGTCGCCGCCGCCGACAGCTGGGATGCGTCGCTCACCGAGGTGACCGAGAAGCTCGAGCGGCAGGCGCAGAAGCTCAAGGGCAAGCGCGAGAGCCTCAAGCGGCGCGGCGCGTCCCGGACGGCGCCCGCCCCGGCGCCGCCGGACGGCGGCGGCGCGGAACCGGCGCCCGGACCGCGCATCGTCCGGGCGTCCCGGTACCTGGTCAAGCCGATGAGCGTCGAAGAGGCCGCGCTCGAAGTCGACGGGCGGCGCGGCGCCGTGATCGTGTTCCGCAACGCCACGACCGAAACCATCAACGTGCTCTATCGCCGCCCCGACGGCGATCTGGGCCTGATCGAGCCGGAAGGCTGAGGCCCGCCGCCCGGCTGATGTTCGTCCACGTGCCGATACCGCGATGACTTCGCCTGCGGGCGTCACCGTTTCCGCCCTCCTCCGCAGCCGCCCCGACGCGCCAGGCCTCCCGCTCGATCTGCTGGCCGGCGCCGACGGGCTCGCGCGCCTGGTCACCAGCCCCCACATCCAGAAGACCGGTCTCGCGCTCGCCGGCTTCGACGCGTACCTGCGGGAGGGGCGGGTCCTGATCTTCGGCGAGAGCGAAGTGCGGTACCTGGAGGGGCTGGCCCCGGACGGCCGGGTGGCGGCGCTGCAGCGGATGTTCGGGCACGACCTCCCCTGCATCCTGATCACCGGCGGCTTTCAGGTGGTGCCCGAGCTGATCGTCGAGGCCGAGCGCGCCGCCCTGCCGGTTCTGTCGACCCGCCTGCCGACGCCGGACGCCATCGCGAAGCTGAGCGCGCTCCTGGACGATCGGCTGGCCGAGCGCGAGACGCTGCATGGCGTGCTGCTCGACGTGCTGGGCCTCGGCGTGCTCATCGTCGGCGAGAGCGGCATCGGCAAGAGCGAGTGCGCGCTCGACCTGATCGTCCGGGGCCATCGTCTCGTGGCCGACGACGCGGTGGAGGTGCGGCGCCGCGCGGAGACGATTCTCATCGGGACCTGCCCGGAGCTGACCCGGCACCACATGGAGCTGCGGGGGCTCGGCGTGATCAACGTGAAGGAGCTGTTCGGCATCGCCTCGATTCGGTCGGCGAAGCGGATCGAGTTCGTCGTCCGGCTCGAACGCTGGGACGTGGCCGAGGACTACGACCGGCTCGGCCTGGACGATGCGCATTTCGAGATCCTGGGGCTGAACGTGCCGCTCGTGCGCATGCCGGTGGCGCCCGGGCGCAACATCGCGATCCTGGTCGAGGTGGCGGCGCGCAACCAGCTCCTGCGGGCGCGCGGGCATCACGCCGCGCGCGAGCTGGCGGCGCGCCTGGACGCGCGCCTGCTGGCGGAGGCTGACGAATCGGATGACGACATCGACGCGACGGACGCGGCCGACGACTCGTAGGCGGGCGCGCGGCGCCGCGGCCGCGAAGGCGGGCGGGACGCGGGCCAGACGGCCGGTGGGCGACGTGCGCTTCGTGATCCTGACGGGACTGTCCGGGTCGGGCAAGTCCCAGGCGATGCGCGCGCTGGAGGATCTCGGGTACTTCTGCGTCGACAACATGCCGACGACGCTGATCCCGACGCTCGTCCGGCTGAGCCGCCGCGCCGGCTCCGAGATCTCGAAGATCGCGGTCACCGCCGACGTCCGCGAGCGGACGTTCCTGTCACGGTTTCCGACCGTGCTCCGGCAGCTGCGCCGCGCGGGCCCGCCCAAGCCGATGCTGATCTTCCTCGAGGCGGGCGACGCGACGATCATGCGGCGCTTCAGCGAGTCCCGCCGCCCGCACCCGCTGGCCCGGGGCCGATCGGTGCGCGAGGGGATCCACGAGGAGCGGCGGCGGCTGGGCGCCATCCGCGCCATGGCGGACGCGATCGTCGACACGTCGAGCATGACCGTGCACGAGCTGCGGCGGCTGTTCCAGCGCCTGTCGGGCGCCCCGCAATCGCGGCGCCCCGGCATGGCGCTGACGCTCCTCAGCTTCGGCTTCAAGCACGGCCTGCCGGTCGACGCCGACCTCGTGTTCGACGTCCGTTGCCTGCCGAACCCGCATTTCGTCCCCAGCCTGAAGAAGCGGACCGGACGCGATCGCGCGGTCGTGCGGTACATGGAGCGCGACGAGGGGACGCGGGAGTTCATCGCGCGGCTGATCGACTACCTGCGGTACGTCGTGCCGCAGTACGTGCGGGAAGGGAAGGCCTATCTGACGGTCGCGATCGGGTGCACCGGCGGCCGCCACCGGTCGGTCGTGGTGGCCGAGGCGGTCCGGCGGGCGCTGAGCGACCTGACCGGGGTCCGGGTGCGGCTGCGGCATCGCGACATGCTGCTCGAGCAGTGAGGGAGGCAGGGCGGGCGTGACTGGACCGGAGGCATCGGAGGCGCAGGCGGGGGCGATCGGCGTGGTGGTCGTCACGCACGGCCAGCTGGCGACCGAACTGCTGAACGCGGCGGAGACCATCGTGGGCGACCTGCCGCGGTTCGTGGCGGTCTCCATCGGCTGGCACGACGAGGTCGGCGACGCGCGGCAGGAGATTGCCGAGGCGATCCGGCGGGTCGACGGGCCGAAGGGCGTGCTGGTGCTCACCGACATGTTCGGCGGGACGCCGGCGAACCTGGCGATCACCCTGCTCGAGACCGACCGGGTCGAGGTGCTGACCGGCGTCAACCTGCCGATGCTGATCAAGCTGGCCGAACTGCGGACGTCGGGCGACCTGCTCGCGGTCGCGCGCGACATGCGCGATCACGGCAGGAACGCCATCTGGGTGGCGTCCGACCTGCTGCGCGGGGAGAAGAGCGATCGCGCCGGTCGATCCGAGAAGGCGGACGACGCGCCCCGGGCCGAGCGGGCCGAGCCGGGACCCGGGGCATGACGTCGCGCGCCGTGATGGTGAGCAACCGGCTCGGGATGCACGCGCGGGCGGCTGCGAAGTTCGTCCACCTGGCGACGCGCTACCAGTCGCAGATCCACGTCGCGCGCGACGGGCGGGTCATGGACGGCAAGAGCATCATGGGCGTGCTGCTGCTGGCCGCGTCCCGCGGCACGACGCTGACGATTGCCGCCGACGGCACCGATGAGCGCGCGGCGGTCGACGCCCTGTGCGCACTCGTGGAGTCGGGGCTGGGTGAGGGACGATGCAGCGATTGACGGGCCTCGGCGTGTCGGGCGGCGTGGCCGCCGGCCGCGCCGTCGTGATCATCCAGGGGACCCAGGCGATCCGCTTCCGGATCGCGGCCGGCCAGGTCGACCGGGAACTGGCGGCGCTCGCCGACGCGCGGGAACGGTCGCACCACCAGCTGCAGGAGATCCGCGCCCGCGTCGCCGAAGCCGGCGGCGCCGAGCTGGCGACGCTGTTCGACGCGCAGCTGCTGATGCTGGACGATCCGATGCTGATGGCGCGGGCGGAATCGCTCGTCCGCACGCGGCGCGTCAACGCGGAGTGGGCCGTCCAGCAGGTCTTCGAGGACATGGCCGCCATCTTCGACACCATCGAGGACCCCTACCTCCGGGAGCGCAAGGGGGACGTGGCGGACGTGATCGGCCGCCTGCAGATGAACCTGCGTCACGGGCAGACGACGCCCGGCGACCTGCTCCGGTCGATTGACGGGCCGTGCGTCCTCGTCTGCGACGAGCTGACGCCGTCGATGGCGGCCCAGGTGGACTGGACCAGGATCAGCGGGTTCGTCACCGACGCCGGCAGCCCGACGTACCACACCGCCATCCTCGCCCGCTCGCTCGACGTTCCGGCCGTCGTCGGCCTGCACGATGCCAGCGCCCGCATCCAGGCCGGCGCGATGGTGATCGTGGACGGCACCGCCGGCGAGGTCACCAGCGAGCCGCCGCAGGAGGCGCTGGACGCGGTGCTGACCCGGCTCGCCAGCCGCCCGGTCGCCGGCCCGGTCCGGACGGGCGGACGAAGCGGGCCGGCCGTGACCGCCGACGGCGTGGCCATCCGCCTGGAGGCGAACATCGAGTTTCCGGCCGATCTGGCGGCCGCGCGCGCGTCGGGGGCCGAAGGGATCGGGCTCTACCGGTCGGAGTTCCTGCTGGCCGAGACGCTCGAGGATTCGATCGACGAAGATCGGCAGTACGAGGTCTACCGGCACCTCCTCGAGGGGATGGCGCCCGCGCCGGTGACCATCCGGACGTTCGACGTCGACGAAGAGCAGCTGGTCAACCGGGCCAGGCGCGGGCCGGGACGAGGCTGGGCGGTCGGCCGCGGCGGTCCGATGGGGCTGCGGGGCCTCCGACTGAGCCTCACCCGGCGCGAGCTGTTCCGGACCCAGCTTCGCGCGCTGCTGCGCGCGGCACGGCACGGGCACCTGCGCATCATGTTTCCGTTCGTCTCGGGCGTGGAGCAGCTGCGCGAAGCGCGCGAGATCGTCGCCGAGGCGGCCGCCGAGCTGGTCGCCCGCGGCGAGAGACCGATCGACGTGCCGATCGGCGTGATGATCGAGGTGCCCGCGGCCGCCTACACCGCCGATCTGCTGGCGCGCGAAGCGGCGTTCTTCACCATCGGCACCAACGATCTGATCCAGTACTGCCTGGCGGTCGACCGCGCGGACGAGCGGGTCTCCCGGCTCTACGAGCCGCTGCACCCGGCCATCCTGCGGCTGGTGGCGCTGGTCCGCCGGGCGGCCGGGCGCCGCGGCATCCCGCTGTCCCTGTGCGGGGAGATGGCGTCGGATCCCTCGCTGCTGGCGCTGCTCGTCGGGCTCGGTCTTCGCGAATTCAGCATGACCCCGACCGCGATCCCGACCGCCCGCCAGCTGCTGCAGGACATCCGGGTGGACGAGATGCGGCGCGTGGCCCGGGAAGCGCTGCGCCTGCCGACGGTCGAAGCGATCGAGCGCCGCCTGCTGGACGTGCTGGCCCGGCGGCGGGCGGGGGCGGCGGCGGTCGCCGGCGAGGTCTGACGCGACACCGGTGGCGGCGGACACCGCGCCGGGTGAGGAGGGTGTGAACGAGGATGGGCGTGACTTCCGACATCATCAGGGTCGACAAGCCGTGGGGCTACGAGCTCCACTGGGCGAAAACCGAACGGTACGTGGGCAAGCTGATCCACGTGAACGCCGGCCACGCCCTGAGCCTTCAGTATCACAACCGGAAGGACGAGACGATCTTCCTCTGGGCGGGCCGCCTGCTGTTCGAAATCCAGGAGGACGGGGCACTCGTGAAGCGGGAGATGCAGCCGGGCGAGCGGGTCCACATCACGCCGGGGACCGTGCACCGGATGACCGCCATCGAGGACAGCGACGTGTTCGAGGTTTCGACCCCGGAGCTGGACGACGTGGTGCGGATCGAGGACCGGTACGGCCGGGAGGACAGGAAGGACGCGTGAGCGAAGCGCGGAGCCGCGCCCGGGCGACGTAAAGATGAAGAACTGAATCCGGCCTCCGGGCCTTCTTCAGTTCTTCACTTCCCGCATGCGCCCGGTCTTCCTCGTCAGAAGGGAATATCGTCCTCGGTCAGCGGCTCGGCGACCTCGCCGCGATCGGCGCTCATGCCGGGGTCGCCGCGGTCGGGGGCGGCCGCCCGGCCTCCGCCGGCGCCGCTCAGCAGCACGACGCGGTCGGCGCGGATCTCGGTCGTGTAGCGCTTGTTCCCGTCCTTGTCGTCCCACTGCCGCGTCTGCAGCCGGCCCTCGACGTAGATCTGCTTCCCCTTCGTCAGGTACTCGGTCAGCGACTCGGCCGGCTTGCCCCAGAGCACGATCCGGTGCCATTCCGTCTTTTCCTGGCGCTGGCCGGCTTTGTCGTTCCAGACCTCGGTCGTGGCCATGTTGAGCGTCGCCACGGCCGCCCCGCCCGGCGTGTAGCGGAGCTCGGCGTCGCGCCCGAGGTTGCCCACGAGAATGACCTTGTTCACGCTGCCCATTTACTCGATCCTTTCACCGCCGCCGGTCGACGGCTTGAGCTGCTCGAGCTGCTGCCTGGCCAGGCGCCCCGCGTCCGTGTCCGGATAGTTCTTCACGGCGAACTCGAACGACTCGCGGGCCTTGTCGTTCTGATTGAGGCGGCGGTAGGCGAGCCCGCGCTTGTAGTAGGCATCGGGCACGGAATTGCGGCCCGGATAATTCTGAATGACCTTGTCGTACGCCGTGATCGCCCGGGCGAACTTGCCGTCGTTGTAGTACGAATTGCCGATGTTGAACTGGGCATCGTCGGCGAGGTCGGACTGCGGGAACGTGCGGATGTAGGCCTCGAAGCCCTGGATCGCCAGCTCCCACTGACCGCCGGCGAAGTCGGCCCACGCGCTGTCGTACAGGCGCTGGGGCGCCATGCCGAGGGCGGGCGCCGGGGGCGGGGGCGCCGCGGGGGCCGGTGCCGTGGCGCCCGGCTGAGCCGCGGTGGTCGCGCCAGGGGCGGCGGCGCCCGGCGCGGCGGTCGCCGGGGCCGGCGGGCCCTCCGTCCCGGGGGCCGCGCCTGGCGCGCCCTCGGCCGGTGCGGCGGCCGGCGCCGTCATCTGGACCTGCATGTTCTGCACCGCCAGCCGGATGGCGTCGACCTCCTGGGACAGCGACGTGATCCGGACGTTGTTCTCGTCGAGCTTCTCGCGGACGACGCGGACGTCGCTCGCGAGGTTGCCGACCTGCACCTTGTCGTCGGCGAACGCCTTGCGGGTCTGCTCCGTCTGGGCGTCGATCCGGGCGTTGACGTGCTTGACCGCCTCGGTCAACGTCTGCAGCATCACCTGCAGCTGCTGGGCCTGCGCCTGCAGGATGCGGATGTCGGCCATCATCTGCTGCTGCTCGCGGCTGGCGGCCCGCAGCGGGGCCGCCAGCGCCAGCGACGCCAGCAGCACCATTCCGCACACTCGTCGAATCATAGGGCTGACTCTTGCCTCGCGATCAGGGTTCGCGGGAGGGACCGGCTCCGGAACAAGGGTACTGTACCCCAGCCTCACTTCGACGTGATGACAAAATGTGCCCGCCGATTCTTCGCCCAGGCCGCCTCGTCGTGGCCCGGGTCGAACGGAAATTCCTTCCCATAGCTCACGATGCGCATGCGATCGGCTGGAATGCCGAGCGAGACGAGATAGGCCTGGACGCCCGCGGCCCGCCGCTCGCCCAGCGCCAGGTTGTACTCGGCCGTGCCCCGCTCGTCGCAGTGGCCCTCGATTGTGATCTTCCAGGTCGGGTACTGCTTCAGCAGCGTGGCGTCCTGCTGCAGCGCGGCCTGCCCGTCGCTCGAGATCTGGGTGCTGTCGAAGTCGAAGAAGACGTCCTTCAACGGCGACGTCCGGTTCAGCGTGTCCAGCGAGGCGGAGCCGAGGGAGCTCTCCTGCATCGGCTCCGGCGGGACAATCGGCGGCTGTTCGGCGACCGGCTCAGGCGGCGCCGGCGGCGTGACCGCGGGCGCCTGGGCCGGCGCCGGGGGCGGCGGAGGCGTCGGCCGGGCGACCGGCGGCTGTTTGGCGCCGCAGGCCGCAAGCGTCAGGACGAGAAAGCTGGCTCCGACCACGGCGGCCGCCCGGGCCGCCCCGCGAATCATCATGGCGTTCTCCTCTTACGTCAGTTTGACCAGTTCGGAAAGTAATTGCTGCCCTTGGTCGTGATCTGGCGCAGCCCCTTGCCGTCGCGCCCGATCGTGAAGATCTCGGAGTGGCCGGTCCGCGTCGAGACGAACGCGAGGTGGCGGCCGTTCGGCGCGAACGACGGGCTCTCGTTGCTTCCCTGTCCGAACGTGATCTGCCGGATCTTGCCGGTTTCCAGGTCGAGGATCTTGATGTCGAAGCCGGGCCCGGTCCGCGACGCGTAGGCGATCTCGTTGTACGGCGCCGGCGACCAGGTCGGCCGATCGCAGTAGGACTCGGACGTAAGCCGGCGGAGGCCGAGGCCGTCGACGCCGATGACGTAGATCTGCGGGCTGCCGGAGCGGTCCGACGTGAAGGCGATCTCGGTGCCGCTCGGCGACCAGGTCGGCGTGGCGTTGATCGACGACCCGTGGGTCAGCTCCCGCAGGCCGGTGCCGTCGGCGTTCATGATGTAGATGTTGTCATGGCCGTCGCGGTCCGACATGAACGCGATCTGCTTGCCATCGGGCGACCAGGCGGGCAGGAAACTCTGGCTCGGCCCGTGGGTCATCTGCGCGATCGTGCCGCGGTAGATGAACGAACGGAAGATCTCCGGGACCCCCAGCCGGTACGACGTGTAGGCGATCGACTGGTCGTCGGGCGCCCAGGCGGGCGTGATGTTCAGCGTCCGCCCGACGGTGACGCGGCGCTGGTTCGCGCCGTCGTAGTCGGAGATGTAGATCTCCTTCACCCGCCGATCGGGCACGAAGCCGGGCATCCGCTCCGCGTCGCGGTCCGACGCGAACGCGATTTTCGTGCGCGCGACCCCCCGGAGGCCCCGCTGCTGCTTGAAGATCTCGTCGGAGATCGTGTGCGCGAAGAACCGGGGATTCGTCGTCGGCCCGGTGTACTCCCGGCCGAAGACGCTCTGCTGCGTGCGGATGTTGAAGAGCCGGACCTGCACGTGGAAATTGGTCCCGTCGCGCGCGATGGTGCCGACGACCACGGCGTCCGCGCCGAGCTGCGCCCAGTCCGCGAACGGCACGTCGGTGAAGCCGTGCGCCGCCGGAACCGTCTGGTACGTGTCCCGCGGGATCATGTAGAACTCCTCCTCGAAGTTCAGGTCGTCCCACAGCACGTGGCCGATCGTCCGCGCGGCCGCCTCCGTTTCCGGATCGGTCGTCAGGGGGATGAAGTCCGGCACCGCGTATTTCGGCGGCGCCCCGATCGCGCCGCTCGTGATGGTCGCGCCGATCTCGCTCGGCTGCTGCGGAGGTGCGGCCGGTTGGGCCGGCGCGGCCGGCGGCGGCTGAGCCCCGCCCGACAGGGCGAAGGCGAGCAGGGGGGCGAGCGTCAGGAAGAGAGCCTTCTTGGTCATCACTGCTGGTACTGGAAATTGAGGTGGACCGTCAGGGTCGGGTTGGGAAACTGCGCCGGCAGCGGCGGCAGCTGCTGGGTCATGATCACTGCGCGCTCGGCGGTCAGGTCGAGCGCGGCATATCCGCTCGATTTCTCGATCTGCACGCCGCCCAGCCGGCCGTTCCGCTGGATCGTGAACCTGATCATCGTCTCGCCCGGCACCTCCTGGTGGCCGTTCCAGTTGGCGCGAATCAGCTGGATCATGGTCGCCACGTAGTCCGGGCAGCAGAAGTTCTCGACGTCGAGGTAGCCGCCGGTGCCGCCGCCGCCGGTCGACAGCCCGAAGCTCTGCCCGGTGGCGCCCGTCTGCGCGACGCTGCTGCCGGCCTCGATCTTGGGCCCGGTGATCGGCTTCCGGTTCCAGCTCGGCTCGGTCGCCTCCTTCACGTCCGGGCGCGGACGCGGCTTCACCAGCACCTTCCGCTCCGGCAGGACCATCGCCGGCGTCTTCTCGGCCGGCGGCCGGATTGCCGTCGGCCGGGGCGGCTTGGGCAGCGGCTCGACCGCCTGCACCGGACGGCCGCCGAGCGTCGTCATCCCCCCGGTGTACGGCCCCGGCGCGCTGCCGCCAAGCGTGATGTTCATGATCACCTTCGGCGATCGGTCCGTATAGCCCATCCAGGCGGCCGGCACGAGCGCGATCGCCGCGAAGACCACCGCGTGCGCCGCCAGCGAGATGGTGAGCATCCGCCGGAGGCCGTCCGGCTCGTGCATCCGGTCCTGCAGGACGTTCGTTACCGCATCCATGGCCGCTCTACCGCTCGCCCGGCAGCTTCGAGACGATGCCGACGTTCTGGACGCCGGCGGCCTTCAGCTGATCCATGACCGTGTACAGATCCTGCAGCTCGACCCGGCCGTCGCCCCGCAGGAACACCTGCTTCTCGCTCTTGCCGAGCAGCGCCTGCCGGACCCGCTCCTGCAGCACGTCCAGCGGGATCCGCTTGTCGTTGAGATAGACCATCCGGTCCCGCCGGAAGGTGACCGGCACCGTCACGAAGATGCGCGCGCTCGTCATCGGCGCCGACCGCCGGCTGATCGGCAGCTTGACGTCGATGCCATGCTGGATCATCGGGGCGGTCACCATGAAGATGATGAGCAGCACCAGCATCACGTCGACCAGCGGCACGACGTTGATTTCGGCGAGCGACGACGCGACGCGCCGCGTGCGGGTGCGGCCGTTTCCGCTGGGCGCCGCGGCGGGCTGAACCTTGGGCATGATCGATCACGCGTCCGGATGGCACCGGGCGGGACGGCAACGGCCGTGGCCCGGTGACTACGTGAAGTTCCGCTCCGCGATGTTCAGAAACTCGAGCGAGAAGTCGTCCATCTGCGAGGCGAACAGTTTCGTCCGGTTCGTCAGGTGGTTGTAGAAGTACACGGCCGGGATGGCGGCGAACAGCCCCGCAGCCGTGGCAATCAGCGCTTCCGAGATGCCGGGCGCCACGATGCCCAGGTTGGTCGATCCGGTCTGGCCGATTCCCTCGAACGCGCTCATGATGCCCCAGACCGTGCCGAACAGCCCGATGAACGGCGAGATGCTCGCGGTCGTGGCGAGGAAGGAGACATGCTCTTCCAGCTTGTTCATCTCGACCGACGCGGCGCGCAGCAGGGCGCGATCGAGCGCCGGCAGGCTCTTCAAGGTTGGACGCGGAGAGGCGCCCGATGGCTGGCCGGCCGCCCCCGCCTGTTCGCCGGCCGGGGCGCCGTGCCGGAGCTGGGCGGTGATCTCGGCGTAGCCGGCCTGAAAGACGCCGACGAGCGGGCTCTCCTGGAGCGTCCGGCAGACCGCCTGCACTTCCGAAAACTTGTTGCTCCGCCGGAACACGTCCAGGAAACTGCGGGTCTGGCGATCGGCGCGCCGGAACGCCCAGATTTTGTAGAGAATGATGCCCCAGGAGACGATCGAGAACACTCCGAGGATCAGAAGGACGATTTTGCTGACCGGGCTGGAGCGAGCGACGAGATTGACGACGCTGAATCCCAGACCGCTGTCAGATCCGCCCCCCTGCACCTGCAGGGCGAGCAGAAGGGAGCCGCCAAGCGTGCGCAAACAGGCCTCCGCAACTCAGTTTGTGCGCCGCTGGGACAGCGCGATTCGCGTAGCGTAGCACGCCCCGTGAGGGCTGTCAAACGTATGGTATGATTGGAGTTCCCTCGCATGTTGCGCTTCCTCTCCATTGAACACCTGGCGGTCATCGATCAGCTCGAGGTCGAGTTCCAGCCGGGGTTGAACGTCCTCACCGGCGAAACCGGCGCAGGAAAATCGATCCTCGTCGAGGCGGTCGGGCTCATCCTGGGAGGCCGTGCGTCGGGCGATCTCGTCCGCACCGGGGAGGACAGCGCCACCGTGCAGGCGGTGTTCGAACAGCCCGACCGCGCAGAGGTGATCGTCCGCCGCGAAGTGACGGCGCAGGGACGCAGCCGGGCGTTCCTCGACGGCCTCCTCGTCACGGCCTCGACGCTGCGCGAGCTGTCCGGCCGGTTCGTCGAGCTGCACGGCCAGCACGAACATCAGACCCTGCTCGACCCCGAGAGTCACCTCGCCGTCCTCGACGGATACGCGAAGCTGGACCCGGCCCGCGGGACGGTGGAGGCGGCGTATCTCGATCTGTCGGCCGCCCGCGACGGGCTGGCGCGCGTCCGCCGCGAGCAGGCGGAGCGGGAGGCCCGGCGCGATCTGCTGGCGTTCCAGGCCGGGGAGATCGAGCGGGTGGCGCCCCGGCCCGGTGAAGACGAGGCGCTGCAGGCGACCCGGCAGGTGCTCGCCAGCGCCGAGCGCCTGGAGCGGTTGTGCGGCGAGGCGTACAGCGCCCTGTACGAACGGGACGAGTCGCTGCTGGCCGGTCTCGGCGGCGTCTGGCGGCGCGTCACCGACCTGGCGGCGGTCGATCCGCGGTTCCAGCCGTACCTGGAGTCGCGCGACGGCATCAAAGCGCAGCTCGAGGACCTGGCCTTCTTCCTGCGGGACTATGCCGAAGGCCTCGAGGCGTCGCCCGCCCGGCTCCAGGAGACCGAGGAACGGCTGGCGGCGCTCGAGCGGCTCAAGCGGAAGTACGGCCCGACGCTGGCCGGCGTCATCGCGCGGGGCGAGACCGCCCGGGCGGAGCTGGCCTCCCTGGAGGCGGCCGGCGAGCAGCTGGCGGAACTCACGCGCGCCTGCGATGCGGCGCGCGCCCGGTACCTGCGCGACGCCACGGCGCTCTCGCAGGCCCGGCGCGCGGCGGCGCCGGCGTTCGCCCGGCGCCTCGAAGCGGAGCTGGCGGGGCTGGCGATGGAGCGGACCCGTGTCGAGGTCCGGTTCCAGGCCGACCCCCTGCCCGAGGAGCGGTGGGGAAGGGCCGGCCTGGACGAGGCGGAATTCTTCATCTCTCCCAACCCGGGAGAGGAGCTCCGGCCGCTGGCGCGGATCGTCTCGGGAGGGGAACTGTCCCGGATCATGCTCGCCATCAAGACGCTCGTCGCCGCCGGCGCCCCCGGGACCACCCTGGTCTTCGATGAGGTCGACGCCGGCATCGGCGGCCGGGTCGCGG
>DATLRO010000001.1:0-92963 GCA_035534615.1 Vicinamibacterales bacterium | reverse complement strand
CGTCGGATCGTCGCTGATGGTGCGCTCCGGGTATCGGTTCGCGACGACGGCCGCCGAGCGGGGAATTCCGGTGGCGGCCCTGAATCTGGGGCGGACCCGCGCCGATGATCTGCTGACCGTGAAAGTCGAAGGCCGGTGCGGTGACGTGCTGTCCCGGGCAGTGCGGTGGCTTGCGCCGGAGAGCTCCCCCGACACACTCTGATATGTCAGGAAATAGCCCTCAACGTTCACGTCATCGGTGAAACGCGAACGGCTCGGCAGTCGTCTCTGTAGGACAGGCGCCAGCCTGTCCCTGGCAGGCCCGGTCGACCAGTCCGGAACGACCGCGGCACCTCCCCCGGGACGAAACCGGCAGACGGAGGGGACTCTATCATGTTGAAACGCATGACTTTGACGATGGCGGGTGGATTAATGGCCGTCGGCCTGATGACCGCCACCTCGCCGGCGTTCGCGGCGGCCAAGAACTTCACCGGCGAGGTTGGCGATGCGATGTGCGGCCTGCATCACATGAGCGGCGATCCGGTGGAATGCACGCGGGGCTGCGTGAAGGATGGATCCGACTACGCACTCATCGTCGGTGACAAGGTGCTCACGCTGAAAGTGGCGGACGCCAAAGTGAAGGCCGAACTGTTCGACCTGGCTGGCAAGAAGGCGACCGTGACAGGCGAAGAGAAAGGCGACACGATCCAGGTCACCGCCGTCCATCCCGCCAAGTAACCCGTCTTCGGAGAATGGGGACGGGTCTGAGACCCGTCCCCACCCTCGGCGACTCGGATGACACATGCCTCCCCCACAGGACAGAATTCTGTGGACCAATCATCCAAAGGCGCGTATTGTTGCGCCATCAGCTCGGGCAACAATTTTGCTTTTGGCTTTGGCAGCTCTGTTTCAGGGAGGATGCGGCCATGCCAGCACACGCGGCTGCAGCGATGTCGCCGGATGGGATCGTCGAACGGGCGGCCGACCGGACGGCCGGCAGCCCCGAAACGGGCATCGTCGTGCCGTGCTCCGGCGCGCTGGACGTCGCCTGTCTGGCCATCGTGCTGACGCTCCTGGGGGTCGTGCTGATTCTGGCCTTCTAGGACCGCCGGCCGGCGGTCCACGCCGCCTGCTTCCCGCCGCGGCCCGGCGCGCGCGGTGCGCCGCGGCCGGCGCGCCGCTCACACGTGATTCCGCAGCATCAATTCCTTCGGATGCGGCTCGAGATAGACCTGTCCATCGAGGTACTCGACGCGATGGTGCCGCACGTAGTGTCGGATGAGGGTGACCGGCACCACGAGGGGCACGAGGCCGCGCCGGTAGTCTTCGATCGCGGCGAGCAGCTCGTCGCGCGAGTCCGGGTCCAGCATCCGCGTGAAATAGCCAACCATGTGGTGCAGGACATTGGTGTGCCGGCCGGGGGTGGCGATGACGCGCAGCGCCTGCATGAAGGCGGCCGGGTACGCCGCCTCGATCTCGCGGCGCGCCAGTGATTTGGCGCGGGCCACGAATCGGCCGAGCTCCTGATAGGCCCGTGGCGAATGGGCCATCAGCACCAGTTTCTGACCCGTGTGAAAGCGGACCAGCGCCCCGACCGTCCAGCGGCTCTCGAACAGATCGCGCAGTCGGCGGTAGGCGAACACCCGCTCGACGAAATTCTCGCGCAGCCGCGGATCCATCAGGCGGCCTTCCTCCTCGATCGGCAGATCGGGCAGGCGCGCGAGGAGCGCCGCGGCAAACAGGCCGCGGCCCGCGCGGGCGGGCCCGTGCGGACCGTCATAGACCTTGACCCGCTCCATCCCGCAGCTCGGCGAATCCTTCTTGAGCACATAGCCGGACAGGTCCGCGTCAGCCAGCGCCTCGGCGCGGCGACGGGCGAAGCGGGTCATGGCGGCCGTGTGGTCGGCCCCGCTCGTGACACCGAGCATCCGGAGCGTGCCGTCCCGGCGGACCAGCCGGACCGCTTCGCGCGGCGTCCCCATCCCGGACTCCACCTCCGGACAGACCGGCACCCACTGGACGAACGGCCCGAACGTATCGACCAGGAAGCTGTCGCGCTTGTGTCCTCCGTCGTACCGGACCTGCTCGCCCAGCAGGCAGGCGGAGATGCCGAGGCGGACTGGTGGCTGGCCGCGGTGCGTGCGCTCCATGGCGTTCTCGCGGAACCTCCCTCACCGGCCGGGTCGCGGGGAGGGCAACCGCGCCGGCTTCAGCATGGTCGCTCGCCGGGCGGATGTCCAGCGCACAGACCGGCGGCGACGCGACGCTGACGCGCCGTGCGGCCGCCAACCCGGCTGTCCCGTCCGCGTGCCCTCGCGGCCGCGGGATGAGGTCGGCCTCGGAGTAGAATGCCCCGACAACGCCGGCCGGATAGTCGCGTGCGAGGAGGGGCTGTGGGAGATTCGACGGTTCAGGCGGCCGGGCCGACCGGCCAGCCGGTGCCCTGGTACCGGGAGGTGACGCCCGACCAGTGGAAGGCGTTCCTGGCCTGCTTCATGGGCTGGGTGCTGGACGGGTTCGACTTCACGATTCTCACGTTCATCCTGGTCGACCTCGAGCACAGCTTCACCGTCGACAAGGCGCTGGCGGGCGCCCTCGGCACGGTGACGCTGCTCTTCCGGGTCGCGGGCGGCATCGGCGCGGGGACGGCGGCGGACAAGTGGGGCCGCAAGCTCCCGTTGATGTTCTCGATCCTCTGGTACTCGGTCTTCGCGTTCCTGAGCGGGTTCTCCACGTCCTACCGGATGCTGTTCGCGCTGCGGGCGCTCTTCGGCATCGGGATGGGAGGCGTCTGGGCGGCCGCGATGCCGTTGACGATCGAGCACTGGCCGCCGCACCTGCGGGGCATCGCCTCGGGGCTGCTCCAGGGCGGCTGGTCGTGGGGCTTCATGCTGTCGACGCTCGTCTACCAGTTCATCTATCCGCGGGTGAACGCCATCCGGCCGGACTTCGGCTGGCGCGTCATGTTCTGGATCGGCGTCCTGCCGGCGCTGATGATTTTCTGGGTGGTCAAACAGGTCAAAGAGAGCCCGGTCTGGCTGGCGCGCCAGAGCCACCTCCATGAACAGCACGAGGCCGACCAGGTGTCGCTGGTGCGGATCTTCCAGCCCGATCTCCTCGGCGTCACGCTGCAGACGTCGATCCTCATGGGCGCGTTCATCTTCTCGTACCACTCTCTCACGTTCTGGTATCCGACCTTCCTCGCGAAGGAGAAGCTCGAGCCGCTCCGTTTCCTGGTCGCCTTCAATTTCGGCAGCATCGCCGGCGCGTTCCTGTGGGGCCGGTTCTCGGAGTCGCGCCTCGGCCGCCGGGGGGCGGCCATCCTGGCGATGCTGCTCGGCGTCGCGGTGATTCCCCTCTACATTCTCAGCCGGAATCCGTCCGCGCTCTGGCTCGGCGCGCTGCTGATGGGCCTGACGGCCTCCGGCGCCTGGGGCGTCGTGCCGTCCTATCTGACGGAGCGGTTCCCGACGTCGGTGCGCGGCGTCGGCGCCGGCTTTGCCTACCACGTCGGTGCCGGTCTCGGGTCGTTCACGCCGTTCCTGATCGGCACGCTGCAGGACCGCGGCATGCCGCTGCCGCACGCCATGATGCTGTGCATCACGACCGCCTGTCTCCTGGTCGCCTTCATGATGTGGCTCGGACCGGAAACCCGCGGCCGGGCATTTGCCGCCGCCGACGACGGTCATCCGGCGGGACTGGTCCACGGGCACTGACGGAGCGGCCGGACCGCGCCCGGGTACGGCCCGGTCCGGCACAGGCGGTACAATGACAGGAGTCCCGGAGCCGGGCGGCGCATCCCGCGCCGCCCGGCCAGGACGACCGGCGATGTTCAACGACTTCTTCGTCCTTCTCCGATGGTCGCGCCGGCGGTGGCTCTGGCTGGCCGGCGGGCTGCTGGTCGCCGCGGCCGCCGTCGGCCTCGCGGCGCGCTACCGCACGTTCGCGATGCCGCCCCAACCGTCCGTGGCGCCGACCATCTCGCATCCTCACACCTTCATGCTGGCCGGGCGGGTCACCGAGTCAGCACCGACGACCGACATCGGCCTGCCGAACGTCCGGATTCAGGTGTCGCGGGACGGCAAGCTGGTGGCCACCGCGACATCCGGCGCCGACGGCTCGTATTACCTGCAGGGACTGGTCGGCAACACGGAGGTGCACCTCTCCCTGCCGGGGTACCTCGACACGGAGCAGCAGATCGATCTGTTCAGGGACGAGACCGTGGACTTCGCGATGAAGCCGGTGCCCACGACGATCAGCCAGACGGTGACGGGCGAAGCCAGGCCGACCGATCCGCGCTGCTACCTGATTCACGGCTGTCAGGTGTACACGCTCAACGCCCACTACGACGGTCCGCTGCAGGCGACGCTGACCTGGCCGAACGACCGGGTGTATCTGATGCTGCAGCTCTACGACCCGGACGGCGGTCGCATCCTGGCGGAAGGCCAGAACCTGTTCGTCGTCCAGCAGGATGTGCAGGCGGCGCTGACGGCCGGCATTCGCTATCAGCTGCGCGTGGTCTACGAGGGGGGATCCGAGCCGACCCCGTACACGCTCGTCCTGACCCATCCCAACTGACCGGCGGCGGCCGGTGGTCCCCGCTGACGCGGGAAGCGTGCGCCACGCCATCGACGCGGGGCTGCTGCGCAATCCCGACGTCGGAGCCCCGGGAAGTACGCCGACGCGATCGCCGTCGACGGCAATCCGCTCGAGGACATCACGGCGCTGCAGCGCGTCCGGTTCGTGATGAAGGGCGGCCAGATCGAAAAGCAGCCCTGAAGATCCGCGGGGCGGCCGGGACCGCCGTGGCGCCGGATGCGCACCGCGGCCGCCATTCGTGATAGAAATGCGCCATGCACAGGCCATCCGTTCCATCGCTGCGCCGCACGCTTTTCACAATCCTCTGCCTTCTGGCGCTGCCGCTCGTCGCCGGCGTGGTGGCCCCGCGCCGGCTGGCGGCCCAGGCGGTCGCCCCGTCGATGTACGGTGGGATGCGCTGGCGTCTGATCGGGCCGTTCCGCGCCGGCCGCGCGCTGGCCGCCACCGGCGTCCCCGGCCAGCCCGACGTCTTCTACTTCGGGGCGGTCGACGGCGGCGTCTGGAAGACCGACAACGCCGGGCTCACGTGGACGCCGATCTTCGACGCCGAGCCGGTCGGTTCGATCGGCGCCATCGCCGTGGCGCCGTCCAATCCCGACATCATCTACGTCGGCACGGGCGAAGCCGACATGCGCTCGGACATCTCATACGGCGATGGCATGTACAAGTCGACCGACGCCGGCCGGACCTGGACGCCCATCGGCCTCACCGACACGCGCCAGATCGGCTGCGTGCTCGTCGATCCCCGCAACCCGAACGTGGTCTTCGTCGCCGCCCTGGGGCACGCCTACGGGCCGAACGCGGAACGCGGCGTGTTCCGGTCGACCGACGGCGGCGCCACGTGGCAGAAGGTGCTCTACAAGGACGCCAACACCGGCGCTATCGACCTGGCGTTCGATCCACAGAACCCGCAGACCATCTACGCGGCGCTCTGGCAGACCCGGCGTCCGCCGTGGAACGTCTACCCGCCGTCGAACGGTCCCGGCAGCGGCCTCTACAAGTCGACCGACGGCGGCACGACGTGGCACCAGCTCGCCGGACACGGCCTGCCGTCCGAGGGGCTGGGCCGGATGGGCATCGCCATTCCGCCGACGCAGCCGAACCGCATCTACCTCATCGTCGACGCGAAGGCCGGCGGGCTCTACCGGTCGGACGACGGCGGTCAGTCGTGGACGCTGGTCGACAATGACAGCCGGATCTGGGGCCGCGGGTGGTACTTCTGCGGCGTCACGGCCGACCCGAAGAACCCGGACACGGTGTACGTCGCCAACACCTCGCTGTACCGATCGACGGACGGCGGACACGACTTCACCGCCATCAAGGGCGCACCCGGCGGCGACGACTATCACCTGCTGTGGATCGAGCCGAACGACCCGACGCGCATGATTCTCGCGAGCGATCAGGGGGTCGTGGTCAGCGTCGACGACGCGAAGACCTGGAGCTCCTGGTACAACCAGCCGACCGCGCAGTTCTACCACGTGTCGACCGACAACCGGTTTCCGTTCTGGGTCTACGGCGCGCAGCAGGACAGCGGGGCGATGGCGGTGCCGTCGCAGAGCAAGTACGCACGGATCAGCGGACACGACTGGCACCCGATCTCGGTGGGCGGCGAGAACGGCTACGTCGTGCCCGATCCGCTGAATCCCGACATTCTCTACGGCGGGACCGTCACGCGGTACGACCAGCGCACCGGGGCGGACCAGGACATCGCGCCCACGCTCGGCCGGCGCGGATCGTTCCGGGTGACCTGGACGCTGCCGCTCGCCTTCTCGCCGGCCGACCCGCACGCCCTGTACTTCGGCCACCAGATGATCTTCCGGACCCTCAACGGCGGCCGGAGCTGGCAGGAGATCAGCCCCGACCTGACGCGCAAGGACCCGGGCGTGCCGCCCAATCTCGACCCGACGACCGCCGCCGACGCCAACGGCCGGAATCCACGGCGAGGCGTCGTCTATGCCATCGCGCCGTCGCCGCTCAACGCCGCCGAAATCTGGGCCGGCACCGACGACGGGCTGATCGACCTCACGCGTGACGGCGGCAAGACGTGGCAGAACGTCACCCCGCCCGCCCTCACGGCGTGGAGCAAGGTCGGCATCATCGAGGCCTCGCCTTTCGACGCGAACACCGCCTACGCCGCGGTCGACCGGCACCGGCTGGAAGACTACAAGCCGTACATCTACCGGACGCGCGACGGCGGCAAGACCTGGCAGAACGTCGTCAGCGGGATCCCCGACGGCGCGTACGTGAACGCGGTGCGCGAGGATCCGGTCCGCAAGGGCCTGCTCTACGCCGGGACGGAAACCGGCATCTACGTCTCGTTCGACGACGGCGACCACTGGCAGTCGCTGCAGCTGAACCTGCCGCACACGTCCATCCGCGACATGGCCATCCGGGACAACGACCTCGTCGTCGCCACCCACGGCCGGTCGTTCTGGATCCTGGACGACGTCACGCCGCTGCGGCAGATCACGGCGCAGGTCGCCGCGTCGAGCGCCTACCTGTTCCAGCCGGAGCCGGCAATCCGGGTGCAGACGCCGTCGGACGAAGGCACGCCGTATCCGTTCGAGACGCCGACCGGCGAGAACCCGCCCCAGGGGGCCATCATCGACTACTACCTGGGATCGGCGCCGCAGGGACCGGTCACGCTCGACATCCGGGACCACACCGGCGCGCTCGTCCGGCGGTACGCCAGCAACGAGCACCCGCCGGCCGTGAATCCGCGGATGCTGAACATCCCGATGTACTGGGTGAAGCCGACGCCGGTGCTGTCGGCCGAACCGGGGATGCACCGGTGGATCTGGGACCTGCACGAAGCCGCGCCGCCGTCGCTCGGGGGCCGGCCGACCGGCTACTACACGCCGACCGGCGCCTGGGTCACGCCCGGCACGTACACCGTGACGCTGACGGTGGCAGGGCACCGCTACACCCGGTCGCTCACGGTCAGCATGGATCCCCGCGTGAAGACGCCGGCGGCGGCGCTGGCCGACCAGTTCCAGGCGGCGCGGCAGGCCAACACCGGCATGGCGGACGCCGCACGCGCCTTCCAGGGAGCCGTGCAGCTCCGCGCGCGGCTGGGCGCCGCGGGGGGCGCTCATGCGGCCGAACTGCGTGAACTGGACGCGATCATCGGCGCGCCGCCGTCCGACAACCCGCCCAGCGCGGTTGGCGGACCGGTGACCAATCTCCGGGAGGTGTACGCCCAACTGGGTCAGATCGCCCGGGCGGTCGAAAGCGCGCCGGCGGCGCCGACGATGGAGGCCACACGGGCGTTGAGCTCGACCCGCGCGACGCTGACGCGCCTGCTGACCCGCTGGAAGGCGATTCAGCAGGGATCGGGCGCCCGCTGAGCTGTCGAGGGCGTCCGGCCCGGTCCGCCCTGGCGCGACGGACCGGGCGCCCTGACGGTGACAAGCGAAGACATCCGATGGTTCGGCGGCCAGGCGGCCAATCAGCTATACTGTCAGTGGGATCCGAAAAGTCCCGCCTGGAGGACGAAGATGTTTGACGGCCTGTTGCAGCCGACGCACCTGCTGCTGATTCTGGCGATCGCTCTGCTGGTCTTCGGTCCGAAGAACCTGCCGCAGCTCGGCCGGGGACTCGGAGAATCGATTCGTGGCTTCAAGGATGCCATGAACGAAGGCAACAAGGACTCCGAGAAGAAGCCGGAAAATCCGAGCCACTGACGCGTGCGGCGGCCCGTCGCCTTGCGGGCCGCTTCCCGCCCCTGAGCGGTCCGCCCGCTCGTCCCGAGGCCGGCCGATGTTCCAAGCCGGCGGCGCCGTGCCGCCGGTGATTGCCCGGCCGGTCCCTTACGTTCCACGCGGCCGACCCTCACTGCAGCGAGCGGATTGACGTGAACGACAGCCGGGTCGATGGCCCCCTGGTGGAGGGCCTGTCGTCGGGGAGGTCGAAATGTTCGAGGGAATGATTGAGCCGGGGCACCTGCTGTTGATTCTTCTGATCGCGCTGATCGTGTTCGGTCCGAAGAAGCTGCCCGAGCTGGGCAAAGGGCTGGGCAAGGGCATCCGCGAGTTCAAGGATTCGATGAGCGGCGCCAGCGAGAAGATGATGAACGAAGTCGGCGTCACGCCGGAGGACGCCCGCAAGTTCGGCGAGTCGCTTCAGAGCGTGCGCAGCGCGGCCAATCTGAAGTCGACGCTCACGAACGTGATCGGACAGACGGTGCTCCAGCCGACCGGCCTGCAGGCGCCACCACCGTCCGGCACGGCACCGACCGAGGGAGCTGTTCCGGCGGAGACGCCGGCCGCCAAGTCCGACACGCCGACCGTCTGAGACCGGGCCGGCGCGATGCCGACCCGACCGTCCGCCTGCCGAGCGGCCCGCGCGAGCGCGCCGCCCGGCTCCCGCCGGACCCGTGCCCCGCCTTATTCGTATCTGAGCGCTTCGATCGGATCGAGCGAGGCCGCTTTGTGCGCCGGATAGTACCCGAAGAAGATCCCGACGAGGGCCGCGAACACGAACGAGACCACGGCCGAGAGCGGCGAGACGAGCGTCGGCCATTTCAGCAGGTGGGAAATGACGATCGCGAGCGATCCGCCCAGGACGACGCCGACCAGCCCGCCGACCAGGCAGAGCACGACCGACTCGGTGAGGAACTGCTGGCGGATGGAGCGCGGGCGGGCGCCGACCGCCATGCAGATCCCGATTTCGCGGGTCCGTTCGGTGACCGACACCAGCATGATGTTCATGATGCCGATGCCGCCGACGAGCAGCGAGACGGCGGCGATGCTGCCGAGCAGCAGCGTCATGATGAAGTTCGTCTGATCGGCGGCCTGCGCCACGTCCGTCATGTTCCGGATCATGAAGTCGTTCGGCTGGTTGCCGCGCAGGTTGTGCCGCTGGCGCAGCAGGCTCGTGATCTGGTTCTGCGCCACGCTGGCCAGGGCTGCGCTCGCCGCCGACACCATGATCATGTTGATGTGCGGAATCTTGTCGCCGAGCAGCTTCTTCTGCACGGTGGTGTAGGGCATGATCGTCGTGTCGTCCTGGTCCTGCCCGACCATCGACTGCCCCTTCGACACCAGCACGCCGACGACCTTGAACGGCAGATCGTTGATGCGGATGATCTGGCCGACCGGCTCCAGCCCCGGCAGCAGGTTCTGGGCCACCGTCGAGCCGAGCACGATGACGCGCGCCGCGGTGCGCACGTCGCTCGCCGTGAAGAACTCCCCGTCCTGCACCGGCCAGTCGCGGATCAGCGGAAACGATTCGCTCGTCCCCTGGATCTGCGTGAACCAGTTCTGATCACCCGCCACCAGCTGACCGGACGAGCGGACCATCGGTGAGGCGGCGGCCACCGCCGGGCACTCGCGCACGATGGCCTCCGCGTCGTCGGAGGTCAGGGTCAACTGCGCCCCGGCGCCCATGTGCACGCCGCCGCTGGTGAGGCTGCCGGGCCAGATGAACATGATGTTGGTGCCGATGCTCTTGATCTGGTTCTGCACCATCTCCGTGGCGCCCTGCCCGACCGAGACCATCGCAATGACGGCGCTCACGCCGATGATGATGCCGAGCATGGTCAGCATTGAGCGCATCTTGTTGCGGTTCAGCGCACGAAACGCCGACCGCACAATCGGCCACCACGTCATCATGGAGCCCCTCCTGCGTCAGAACCGGAACCGGAACCCGCCGGGTCCGCCACGCCGCTGCATGCCGGCCGCCATGTCCCCGGTGATGACCCGATCGCCCTCGTGCAGAGCCCCCGACAGGACCTCCGAATTCGCCCCATCGGTGATCCCGATCATCACCCGCACCGGCTTCGGCTGGCCGTTCGGACCGACCACCCACACCACCGCGGGCCGCCCCCGGGGGGGAGCCGCCGGCGGGAAGAGGATCTTGTCGTCCGGGTTCCACTTCTGGCCGGGTGCCAGCACCTGGCCACCCGGCTCCGGCCCGGTCAGGATGCCGGCCATTCCGGACGGCGGGTTCGCGCCAGAGCCGGCCGCCACACCTGCCCCCCGGGCATCCGCGGGCCGCCCGCCGCGGGCGCCCCGATCGTGCCCCGCCGGGAACTCCGCGCCGCCGCGCATCCCTTCAGCCGCGCCGCGCATCGCTTCAGCGCCGCCGCGCATCGCTTCAGCGCCGCCGCGCATTCCCTCAGCGCCGCCGCGCACCCCTTCGGCCCCACCGCGCTCGATCCGCGCCTCTTCGGCCGGCGAGACGTTCGGCGGCCGGAAGCGCAACGCCGCATTGGACACCTTCAGGACGTTGTCCCGGTGCTCGGCGACCATACTGATGTTGGCCGTCATGGCCGGCTTCAGCAGGAGATCGGAGTTGTCGACCGAGATGATCACGGTGTAAGTGACCACATTCTGGACGCTTTGCGAATTGAGACGCACCTCCTTGATGCGCCCCACGAACGTCCGGTTAGGATAAGCGTCGACGTTGAAGGTGACCGGATCGCTCGTCGAGATCTGGCCGATGTCGGCCTCATCGACGCTGGCGGCGACCTCCATCTTGGTCAGGTCGTTGGCGATGAGAAACAGCAGCGGCGCCGACAGGCTGGCCGCCACCGTCTGGCCGACGTCGACGTCGCGCGAGATCACCACGCCGTTGACAGGCGAATAAATCTGGCAGTACTGGAGGTTCACCTGCGTCTGATCGAGCTGCGCCCGCGCCTGCTGGACCTGGGCCCTGGCCTGCGCCAGATTGGCCCGGTCGCCGTTGATCTGCGCCGCCGCCTGCTTGATGGCCGCCCGCGCCTGCTCGACCTTGGCCCGGTCGCTGTCCGCCTGCGTCCTGGCGGTGTCGTAGGTCCCCTGATCGAGCACGCCCTTCTGCACCAGCGCCTGGTCGCGCTTCATGATGAGCTGGGAATTCTCCGAGGTCGCGCGCGCGGCATCCAGGTTCGCCTGCGCGCTCTGCAGGTTCGCCTCCTGCGTGACCAGGTCGGCCTGCACCGTCTGCACGTGCGCCTGGGCCGACGCGAGGCTGGCCTTCGCGTTCTCGACCTGCGCCTGGAAGTTCCGGGGATCGATCTGCGCCAGCAGCTGTCCCTGCTTGACGACCGAGTTGTAGTCGGCGTACAGGGCCATCACCTGCCCCGACACCTGGCTGCCGACCTGGACCGTCACCACCGCCTGAACCGTCCCGGTCGCCGAGATGACGTTGCGGATGGCTCCGCGGGTGACCGGCGCGGTGACGTAATTGGAGTCGGCGCCGTGCTGGCCCCGGAGCGCGACCGACAGGATGGCGACGACGACCACGACGCCGGCCGCCACCAGCCACTTGCGGGCCCTGACCCCCTGTTTCAGTTGCTCGAACGTCATGCAGGCGTTCCTTTCTCTCCTGGAAGATCCCGGCGTTCCTGCCGGCGCCGAGACACCGGCGCCCCCCACCCCAAGCCGGCGCCAGCGCGGACACGGGCCCCGCGCCCGGGCCGGCCGGCCCCGACCGCGACGACAGCCGCCGCAGGCCCTGAGGGCCCGACCCCGCTCGGGCTCCAGCCGGCCCGCCTGGTTCCGGCGCGGTTATGGCTGAGGCGTGAGGACATCCCGTGGAAGCGTGTCCCGATTATCTCTCATTAGCGAGATACGGGACAGCGGCCGTTGTGTTTACCGGCCCCGCCGGCCGGCCTGCGAATCGGGCGGCCGCCCACGGCCGGGCCGGGATAGGATCCGGGGCACGCGCCGCCCCGCGGCGCGCCAAGGAGAGTCCGGCCCATGGACACGAAAGCGCTCCACGACATGTTCGCGCTCGGCCTGCCGCTCAGCGAGAAGATCGTCAGGCCGATTCTGGTCTATATCTTCCTGGTCGTCGGCCTGCGGCTCGCCGGCAAACGGGAGCTGGCCCAGCTCAATCCGTTCGATCTGGTCGTGCTGCTGACCATTTCCAACACGGTGCAGAACGCCATCATCGGCAACGACAACAGCGTCACGGGCGGTCTCGTCGGCGCGGCCACCCTCCTGATCGTCAACTACGTCGTCATCCGCTTTCTGTACCATCACGAGCGGATTGACCGGCTCGTCGAGGGCGAGTCCGAGACGCTCGTCGACCAGGGCACCGTCCGGATGGACCGGCTGCGCCGGAACCTCGTGACCCTGGCCGAGCTCGACGCCGAGGCGCACCGCCAGGGCTACGAGTCGCTGCGCGAGATCGAGCGGTGCGATCTCGACCCGAACGGCCGGCTGCTGTTCACGCCGAAGCAGCCGACGCTGGACCGCATGCGGCACGGCGAGATTCTGAGCCGGATCGACCGGCTGACCGAGGCGGTGGCGCAGCTGAAGCCCTGACCGCGGCCTCCCACGTCGGACGCGGACATCGGACGCTGCGCATTGGAGGAACGTCCCCATGACCCGATTGCTGCCCCTGCTGCTCGTCGTGATCAGCGTGTCGGCCCTCGCCCCCGCCTCCCCGCCGCCGCGGCCGCGCGCCCGCAATCTCGGCCTCGCGCCCGGGGTGTTTCCGCCCGGCCCGCTCAATGCGATCACCGACGTGCACGGCGTGCGCGTCGGACAGGTCACGCTCATCCGGGGTGACGACGTCCGCACGGGCGTGACCGCCATCCTGCCGCACGGGGGGAACATCTTCCAGGACAAGGTGGCGGGCGCGATCTTCGTCGGCAACGCGTTCGGCAAGCTGGCCGGATCGACGCAGGTCGCGGAGCTGGGGACGATTGAAACGCCGATCGTGCTCACCAACACGCTCAGCGTGGGGACGGCGGTCGAGGCGGTGGTCCGCTACACGCTCGCGGAGCCGGGCAACGAGGACGTGCGCTCGGTCAACGCGGTGGTCGGCGAGACCAACGACGGCGGCCTGAACGACATCCGCGGGCTGCACGTGACGGTCGCCGACGTGATCCGGGCGATCCGGACGGCCCGGGAAGGCCCGGTGGCGGAAGGGAGCGTCGGCGCCGGCACGGGCACGATCTGCTTCGGCTGGAAGGGGGGCATCGGCACGGCGTCGCGCGTGCTGCCGGCCGCGTCGGGCGGCTACACGCTCGGCGTGCTGGTGCAGACGAACTTCGGCGGCGTGCTCACGATGGGCGGGGCGCCGGTCGGCAAGGAACTCGGGCGCTACGCGTTCAAGCCGCAGGCCCCGCGAACGGAACGGCGCGAGCCCCAAAAGGCGAGCGAGTGGCGTGAGCCGGGGTTCGGAGCGGAGCCCCGGGATGAAGCCGGGCGGAGCCCGGCGGCGCGCACCGCGCGCCCGCGAACGGAACGGCGCGAGCCCCAAAAGGCGAGCGAGTGGCGTGAGCCGGGGTTCGGGGCGGAGCCCCGACAGAACGGCGATGGCTCGTGCATGATCGTCGTCGCCACCGACGCGCCGATCGACGCGCGGGATCTGCGGCGGCTCGCGGCGCGCGCCATCTTCGGCCTGGCGCGGACCGGTTCCTCGTACAGCAACGGCAGCGGCGACTTCGCGATCGCGTTCTCGACCTCGCCGCAGATGCGCAGCCGCTTCGGCGACCTGGCGCCGCGGACCCGGACCATCCTGCCGCCCGACGCGATGTCGCCGCTGTTCGAGGCGGCGCTCGAGGCGACCGAGGAGGCGGTGTACAACTCGCTGCTGCAGGCGACGACGGTGTCGTCGCGCTTCGGCACCGCCCAGGCGATCCCGATCGATCGGGTCGAGGCGATTCTGCGGAAATACGGCGTGGGGCACTGACGGGGCGTCACGGGGCGCCCGCGAGCGTCAGCGCCTCCTCGAGCAGCGGCTCACAGGGCCGCGTCTCCGCGCCCTGCTCGGTGCAGACGGCGTAGTTGACGTCGGGACCGCCGTACATCGAGACGCCGGCGTGCTCGCCGCGCACGTTGACGATGTAGAAGTTGACGTTGAAGGCCGGGAGCCCGCGGGCGGTCAGCAGCGCCGGATCGACGGTGTTCAGCCGGATGCGGCGCAGCGCCTCGAGGCCGGCGTCCTTCGGATGCGCGCCCCGGCGCATCGCCTCGACGATGAGGCACGCGCTGAGGTTGTAGAGGTTCGACTCGCCGTGCCCGGTCGACCCGGCCGCGCCGACGTCCCCATCGACGTAGAGGCCGGCGCCCAGCACGGGCGAGTCGCCGATCCGGCCGGGCAGCTTCCACGCCAGCCCGCTCGTCGTCGTGACGCCGCAGACGGCGCCGCGCGCGTCGACGGCGTTGCAGTTGATGGTGCCGTAGCAGTGGTTGACGTCGATCAGCCCCTCGACGAGCATGGCCTGCCCGATCCGGTAGCCGGCTTCCATGCGGGCGAGCGGGTCCAGCGGGCCGAGCGCGTCGAGCCGCCGCCTCCACTCCTGCCACAGCGCGCGCGACCGCGGCGAATTGAGATCGTCTTCGATCGTGAAGCCGAGCGCGCGGGCGAACGCCTGCGCGCCGGCGCCGGCCAGCAGGCGATGGCCGGTCCGCTCCAGCACGGCGCGGGCGACGAGCGACGGCGTGCGCACGCCTTCGAGCGCGGCGACGCCGCCGCCGCGGCGCCGCGGTCCGTGCATGCAGCAGGCGTCGAGCTGGACGACGCCGTCCGCATTGGGCAGGCCGCCGTAGCCGACGCTCGAATCGCCCGGGTCGAGCTCGACAATGGTCACGCCGTCGACCACGGCCTCGAGCGGGTCGGCGCCCTCCATGAGCCGCGCGAACGCCCGCTCGACACAGGTCACCGGCCCGCCGTTGCGCCACCGGTGGCCGTTGGCCGAGGCCACGACGACCGGCCGGGCGCGCCGCCCGCCCGCGCCGCCCGGTTCTCCCGTCATCCGCTGCGATTCCATCCGTTGGTCCTCGTGCGCGCGGCGATGGCCGGTGGGGGTCGCCCCGGGTCGCCGCGGAAACCTGTCCGTCCTCACCGGGACGGGGCGCCCCGCACACGAGCCGGCCGCCGCCCGGGCATTGACGCCCGGACGCCGCGCCGACTAGGATCGCGGAGGACTCCCGGCACGTCTCCTCATCACATGCGACACATCACGATCGAAGCCATCCGCGAGGCGACGACCCGCGTGTACGACGCGGCGATCCGGACGCCGCTCATCCGGGTCGATCTCACCGGCGGCCCGCACCCGTACCCGCTCGAGGCACTCTACCTCAAGCTGGAGCTGCTGCAGCCGATCGGCTCGTTCAAGATCCGGGGGGCGTACAACGCCATCGGCCAGCTGTCGCCGGCCGAGCTCGCGGGCGGCGTCTGGACCGTGAGCGCCGGCAACGCGGCACAGGGCGTCGCGCTGGCGGCGCGCAAGGCGGGCGCCCGCTGCACGGTCATGGTGATGGACACGGCGCCCGACACCAAGATCCGGGCGATCGAGCGGCTCGGCGCCGGCATCGTCCGCGCGACGTACGACGAGTGCTGGCGGACGGTCGAACAGCACCACTCGGATCGCATGACCGGGCGGTTCGTGCATCCGTTCGACGACGATGCGTTCATCGCCGGCAACGGCACGGCCGCGCTCGAGATCCTGGAGGATCTGCCGGACGTGGACGCGGTGGTCGCGCCGCTCGGCGGCGGCGGCCTGCTGGCGGGCCTGTCGGCCGGGTTGCGCGCCCTGCGACCGGAGGCGCGCGTCTTCGCGGCCGAGCCGTCGACGGCCGCGCCCCTGGCCGTGTCGCTCGAGGCGGGCCAGCCGATGTACTTCCCGGACTGGCAGGCGTCGTTCGTCGACGGCGCCGGCGGCAAGTCGGTGCTGCCGACGATGTGGCCGCTGCTCAAGGACCTGGCCGGGTCCATCGTCGTACCCCTGGACGAGGTGGCGCGCGCGATGCGGCTGGCGGCCGATCGCGCGCACGTGATTGCCGAAGGCGCGGCCGGCTGCGCGATCGCCGCCGCCCTGACGGGCCGCGCCGGCTCGGGCAAGGTGGTCGCCGTCGTCTCGGGCGGCAACGTCGACCTGCCGAAATTCGCCTCGCTCGTCGGCGCCTGTCAGTAGCCTGGACCCTGCAGTCCTGATGACCATTTCTCAACGCTACGCCGAACTGCCCCCGCTGCCCGGCCGGATCGAACGTCTGGAGGAGCTGGCGGTCGATCTCTGGTGGGCCTGGCATCCGCGCGCCCGCGAAGTCTTCCGGCGGCTCGACTATCCGCTGTGGCGGCGGACCGACCACAATCCCGTCCGGATGCTGCGCGTCGTCGCGCGCGAGCGGCTGGAGGCGGCCGGCCGCGATCCGGCGTTCCTGGCGCTCTACGACCTGGCGCTCGCGGACCTCGACGACGCCCGGCGCGCCCGCCACACGTGGTGGAGCCGGCAGTTCGACGGGCCGCACGGCCGGTCGATCGCGTACTTCTCGGCGGAGTTCGCCCTGCACCAGTCGCTGCCGATCTACGCCGGCGGACTCGGCGTGCTGGCGGGCGACCACTGCAAGGAGGCGGGCGATCTCGGCGTGCCGCTCGTCGGCATCGGCTTCATGTATCCGCAGGGCTACTTTCACCAGCACATCTCGGTCGAAGGCTGGCAGGAGGAGCGCTACGAGCGGCTCGACTGGGCCGACGCGCCGATCGAGCGGGCCATCACGCCGGACGGCCGGCCGTGCGTCACCGCCGTGCCGCTGGGCGAGCGGACGGTGCTCGTGGCCGTCTGGCGCGTGCGCATGGGGCGCGCGAAGCTCTACCTGCTCGACACGGACCTCGAGGAGAACGCGCCGTGGGACCGCGAACTGTCGGCGCGGCTGTACGGCGGCGACCGGGAGATGCGGATTCAGCAGGAAATCATCCTCGGCATCGGCGGCGTCCGGGCCCTGCGGGCGCTCGGCTCCGATCCGGCGGTGTTCCATCTCAACGAAGGACACGCGGCATTCGTCGTGCTGCAGCGGATCCGCGATCTCATCGAGGCGGGCGCCAGCTTCGACGCCGCGCTCGAAGAGGTCCGGCAGACGACGGTCTTCACGACGCACACGCCGGTGGCCGCCGGCCACGACGCGTTCCCGTTCCAGCTGGTCGAGAAGCACCTGGCGGGCTGCTGGGGGACGCTCGGCGATCACCGCGAGCGGTTCCTCGCGCTCGGCGACTATCCGGGCGACGGCGGATCGCAGTTCAACATGACGGCGCTGGCGATCCGGTCGGCCGGCACGGTCAACGCGGTGAGCCGGCTGCACGGCCAGGTCACGCGCGAGATGTGGGCGCCGCTCTGGCCCGGACGCGAGGCGGCGGAGCGCCCGGTCGGCACCGTCACCAACGGCGTGCACGTCCCGAGCTGGATCGCGTGGGAGATGTCGACCCTGTTCGACCGGCACCTCGGCCCCGACTGGCGCGATCGGCACGACGATCCGGATCTGTGGGCGCGCGTGCTCGACATCCCGGACGAGGAGCTCTGGCAGGTGCGGCAGGCGCTGCGCCGCTTCCTGTTCGCGTTCACACGGGAGCGCGCGCGCCAGCGCTGGGCCGAGGAGCGCGCGGCGCTGTCGAGCGTCGTCGCGGCCGGCATCCTGCTCGATCCCGACGCGCTCACGATCGGCTTCGCCCGGCGGTTCACCGCCTACAAGCGGCCGGATCTGATCTTCCACGACCCCGCGCGGCTGTCGGCCATCCTGTCGGCGCCGGGCCGGCCGGTCCAGATCGTGTTCGCCGGCAAGGCGCACCCGGCCGACGACCAGGGCAAGCACCGGCTGCAGCAGATCTACCGGCACGCGCTCGACCCCGCGTTCCGCGGCCGCATCGCGTTTCTCGAGGATTACGACCTGCACGTCGCCCACTTCCTCGTCCAGGGGTGCGACGTCTGGCTGAACACGCCGCGCAAGCCGCTCGAAGCGAGCGGCACGAGCGGCATGAAGGCCGCCATCAACGGCGTCCCCCACCTGAGCATCGAGGACGGCTGGTGGGCCGAGGCCTACAACGGGGCGAACGGATGGCTGATCGACGGCGGCTCGACCGACGGCACGTCGGCCTCGGCCGACGCGGCCGACGCCGACGCGCTCTACCGGCTGCTGGAGACGCAGGTCGTCCCGGCCTACTACGATCGCGACGCGGCCGGGATTCCGCGCCGCTGGCTGCGCACGGTGAAGGAAGCCATCCGGACGGTGACGCCGCACTTCAGCGCGCGGCGGATGCTGAAGCAGTACGTCGAGGGCATGTACGCCCCGGTGTACCGCCGGGCGGGCGGCGTGGAGACGCCCGCCATCGGGACCGATCGCTGATCGACCGCGGAGTCGCGGCCGCTGCGCGGGTGCAACGGCCGCTTGCCGTCAATGAACGCTCGGGACTAGAATTTTTTGATGCCCCGGAAGTCGGTCGCCAAATCACGGTGTGCGCTCTGCGGCGCGAAGGATGTCTCGGAGCCCCGCGGCGAGGAGCGCTACTGCCGCGACTGCTGGGACAAGAAGATCGCCGTCGAGGAAATCGTCGCGCGGGAGTTCGCGCTGAAGCGCTACATCCGCGCGCACAGCGCCGAGAAGTATCTCGTCTATCACTCGACGCTCAAGCGGCCCTGCGGCCAGATCACCGTCGTCGACGACGGATACGACCTGTTCCTCACGCTGATCCTCTACCCCAATTTCGCGTGGGACGAAGCCGCGTACCATCTGGAAGGCGACCCGGAAGGCCGGGTCTTTTCGGAAATCCTCGTGGACGTGATTGCCACCGAGGTCATCGAGCCCTGGGGCGGCGGAAAGTGGCACCTCGAGATCTTCCGATCGGTCAATCCGGAACCGGAAGATTGGAACGGCGAGATGTGAGTATAATCCGCGCACGCGTATGGCCCTATTCTCCGGGAGGAGCACCATGAACCGCTTGCACCACGCATCCGCCGCGAAGCTCATCGCCGTGGGCTTGCTGTCGGCCGGACTGCTGGTCGGCTGTCAGTCCAAGCCGGCTCAGCCGGCCGCAGGATCCACCCCGGCAGCGTCGTCGACCCCCGCTGCCACCGCCGCTCCGGCACCCGCTAATCTGCCCAGGCTCGTGGCACCGCTGCAGGGCGAAGTCCCGCTCGACTATACGGCGCCTGTCACCAGGCGCGACAAGAACCTGGTCGTCACCACGATCCAGGTCAAGAACGTGGCGTCCGGCGCCATTGCCGGACTGAAGGTCGCCGAGTACTGGTGGGATAAGGAAGGCAATCCAGTGAGCGGCGGCGAGGATCGGCTCCGGAAGCTGCTCATGCCGGGCGAGACGGCCACGCTGAGCATCAGCACGGCCTACAGCCCGAAGCTCGACCGGAACAAGCTGACGTTCAGCCACGCCAACGGCACCATCAACCCGGTGCTCGTGAAGGAACTGCCGCCCGACACGCCGAAGACCGACAGCAAGTAACAGGAGAGCGGGCCGGGCGGGCGCGAACGCCCGCCCGGCCGCTCAGCGCGTCGCCCTCCGCTTCGCCAGTTCCCCCGCCCCGCCCGGTCCCCGGACGTGTCACCCCGCCCCGACTGTCAGCGGCGACGGGCATGCGCGGCGGTGGTGTCGACGAACCGCACAGGCCCGGTATGGCTGGGAAGAATGACGAGGATGTACGGGGCCGTCATGACCGGCGCCGTCATCGTCCCGGGCCCGGGCTGGTGCACGACGTAATCCACGACCAGATCGGCACCGTCGAGGTACGCCCGATCGATCCCGACCTGATACCCCGAGCTCGGCCGCGTGCCCAGGAAGACGCCGACCACCATGCGCTGGTCGAAATCCACCTTGGGCGGCAGCTTGGTCACGCCGTGCGCCTGCCAGAGCTTCTGCCAGGCCTCGGCATCGCGGACGACGACCTGCCGGGCGGTGGCGATGTCGCTGAGCGGGCCCTGGGCGATGACTTTCATCGGCAGGTCGTGCGCCTGAGGCGCCAGCGCGAGCGCGAACAGCAGAAACAGCATGGCGTTTCCCTCCCTCGGACTGACGGACCGCGGCCGGCGGCGTCCTACCGCCGTCCTGCCGCTGCGCTGCTCGACGCCGGCGCGATCGTGAACTGCACCTCGCGGTCCACGCTGGGCATCTTGCCCAGCTCCGAGCGCGCCTCGACTTCGAGCACGTACAGCCCCGGCGCCAGTCCCTTGAGCGGCACGCGGGCCGTATAGCCGAATCCCCCCCGCTTCCCGCCAAGCTCAGCCGTTGAGCGGACGTCGGCATTCCTATATACGACGGTGCCGGCGTCCGTGCGGACCGTCGTCACGATATCGACCTTGTGGGGCGCCTTGGTGTCGTTGTCGTAGATCTCCGCGAACAGCGCCAGGACGTCCCCGGGAGGGAACTGCCGCAGCGCCGAGGGGGCGGCCGGCATGACCGGCGGCTTGAGGAACGTGTCCGGCTTGACCGTCGGCATCTGCGACGCGGCCTCGGAGGTCAGCGCAATGCCGCTCATGGCCAGGGCCGGCTTGTAGAAATCGGGCACGGTCAGGTAGTAGCGGACGCCTCCGACGCGCCCGCCCCCCTCCTCCCGGGCCGCCAGCCGGATCTGGTACCGGCCTGGCGCAAGGTCGAGCCGGTTCAGGATCCGGACGCCGGTCCGGGCGATCCGGGCGCGGGTGGTCGATTTGAGCGTGAGGTTGATGACCTCCCGGTCGCCGGCCCGCACCTTCCCGTGGATGCCGAGCGCCTGGTACGCCAGCTCGATCTTGTCGTCGTACCGGCCGTGCTCCTCGGTGAAGTGCAGATCGCGGCCGCTCGCCTCGACCCCGAGCAGCACGGACGCCTTGTGGGGCGTCCCGATGAACGGCGTGGCAAAGACGTGCAGGGTGAGGCCGGTGACCGGCAGCGGGCTGTTGAGCGCCTCCCGCACCGGCTCGGAGACCGCCTTGGGGCCGGGGGCGATGACGCTGGAGGCTTTGCCCTTGGGTGCAAGGTAGCCGTCGCGCGTCCGGACGATGAGGCCCGGTCGATCGACCTTCACCTGGATCTTCCTGAACTTGCCGTCCCGCTTCTCGTCGGTCGGATAGTACCCAAGGACGTAGTACGAGCTGTTGTCGGCGACGATCCGGCGGAAGGCCGGCTGGAAATTGTTCTGATTGAGCACGGCGAAGCCGCCGGTCTGGTCCGACAGCACGCGGAGGCTGTCCTCGGCCGCGCGGGTCGCGTCGATCATGGTGCCGGGGCCCAGTCCGTCCTGGCTCGACGGCAGGCTGCCGACCGCGATGTCGTCGCCGCCGATGGAGGCCAGTCCACGCGGATCGATCCCGTAGATGTTCACGTCCGAACGGTTCGCCGCCGAGACGAGCTCGCGGACGTCGTCGAGGACGCTCGACGTGAACTCGTTGCCGAAGATCTGGTTGACGTTGTAATCGAGCCCCTCACTGACGAACAGCAGGGCCTTGCGGCGACCGCGGATCATCTGCATCCACTTGACGACGTTGCGGAGCGTCTCGAGCGTAACCCGGGCGTCATAGCTGCGCTCGTCCTCGCCGCTCGGCGGCGTCGGATCGATCGAGTCGGACAGCCCGGCGAAGTTGAAGGCGTCGTCGATCTGCGAGGCCGTCCGCGAGCGGTCCGCGCCGCCGATGAACTTGTCAATCGACGCCAGCAGGAGCGGCTTGCTGCTCGTGAAGTCCTGGTCCACGGCGGCGGCGCCGCCGATCTGCAGGATCGCCATGACGTCGTTGGCGCCCAGGTCCTGCTCCACGAACTGGGTCGCCACCTTGCGGACGCGAGCCGTGCGCTCCGCCTTGGTGTGCAGCGCGTCGAGCACCATCACGTAGATCCGGCCGTTGAACGGGCGCACGTTCGACTGGACGTCGGGCTGGATCGGATGCGCGGCGAACAGCGGCTGCTGCGCGATCTCGACCGGGATGTCGACGTGCGTGAAGGTCGAAATGGTCTGCGGCTGGCCGTTCTCGAGTACCGTGAAATCGCTCTTCTTCAGATTCGTGACGAAGTGGCCCTGCTTGTCGGTGACGACCGCGTCGACCTCGACGTAATTGACTTCGAGCTTGAAGGTCGGCGTCTGCGGGGGGGCCGACTGCGGGCCGGCCAGCAGGATCGGGCTGCCCAGCGCGAGGGCGATCAGCAGCACCCGGAAACAGGACTTCACCATGACGTTCTTCACCCTCACGGGACCATCAGACAGACCGGCCCAGGCAGTGCCGGCGGTAGGCCGGGCGGCCCCGGCCGGGACGAGCGGCCCGGCCACAGGGATGCCGGGCTGACCTTCGAGTGTAGCCGATTCCGGGCGCCCTCGGGGTGGATTGGCGCGCGCGGGTCGACCGTTCTCACGTATACTTGAAATAATGCCCATCGATGTAGCCCGCGTCCAGGCCGCCTTGCGCGCGCGGGGCCTCGACGGCTGGCTGCTCTACGATTTTCACGGCTCGAATCCCATCGCGACCCACCTGGCGGGACTGGCCGGCGGCGGTGCCACCGGGCACATGACCACGCGCCGGTGGTACTACCTCGTGCCGGCGACCGGGGAGCCGCGCAGCCTGGTGCATGTCATCGAGCGGCACAATCTCGACAGCCTGCCGGGCGCGACGACGATCTACGCCGGCCGGCAGGAGCTGGCCGACGGCCTGCGCCAGCTGCTGGCCGGCCTGACGCGCGTTGCGATGGAGTACTCGCCGGGCGGCGCGATTCCGTACGTCTCGCGCGTCGACGCCGGCACGGTCGAAGCGATCCGGCAGCTGGGGGTCGACGTCGTCTCGTCCGGCGATCTGGTGCAGCAGTTCGAGGCGGTGTGGGACGCGGCCGCCCTGGCCTCGCACCGCGAGGCGTCCGAGCGGCTGTACCGGGTCAAGGATCGGGCGTTTGCCGCCGTCCGGGACCGGCTGCAGGCCGGCACCCCGACGACGGAATACGACATTCAGCAGCTCATGGTCGGCTGGTTCGGCGAGGAGGGGCTGGTCAGCGATTCCGCCCCCAACGTGTCGGCCGGCGGGAACGCCGGCAACCCGCATTATCTGCCGGGTGTAAACGCCACCCGCCCGATCGGGCGTAACGAGATCGTCCTGCTCGACCTCTGGGGCAAGCGGGACCGTCCAGGGGCGGTGTACGCCGACATCACGTGGGTCGGCTTCACGGGCCCACGGCCGCCGGCCGAGTACACGCGGGCGTTCGACGCCGTCCGTGGGGCGCGCGACGCGGCGCTGGCTCTCGTGCAGGAGGCGGCGCGGACCGGGCGCGCGCTCGCCGGCTTCGAGGTCGATCGGGCGGCGCGGGCGGTGCTGGAGCGGGCGGGCTACGGTCCGCAGCTGCTGCACCGGACCGGGCACAGCCTGGGGACCGAGGTCCACGGCAACGGCGTGAACCTGGACGACTACGAGACGCACGATGACCGGCGGCTGCTGCCGGGCACCGGGTTCACGATCGAGCCGGGCGTGTATTTCGACACCTTCGGCATTCGCAGCGAAATCAATGTGGTCATGGGCGAGCACGACGCCACCGTGACCGGGCCGATGCAGCCGTCGCTCGTGCTGCTCGGCTGACGTCCATTCGGCGTCGCGGCTGGGGAACCCACCCGGTTGAGGGCATCCGGCGCACGACAGGTCCGTGCGGCCGGGCGCGTTCGGTTCGAGGAGAGACAGATGTCAACCCGTAAGATCACGTTGTTCTACGCGTTCCTGATCTCGGTGGCGTCGCTCGCGGTCGGCATCGTCATCGCATCGCGCCTGGATCTGTCGCCCGTGTCGAGCGCGGCCACGCTGGCCCCGCCGCCGGCCGACAGCGCGCCGATCACCGGTCCGCTCAACGCCCAGACGTTCCGGACGATCGCTGCGGTGGCGACGCCGATGGTCGTGAGCATCCAGACCAAGTCGCGCCAGACCGGTCAGGACCTGAGCGACCTGTTCGGCGGCGGGGGCGGCGGCGGAGACGACCTGCTCCACCGCTTCTTCGGCAACCCGGGACAGGGGCAGGAGCACGCGCGGGTGTCGGTGGCGGCCGGCTCGGGCTTCATCATCAGCAAGGACGGCGACATCCTCACGAACAACCACGTGGTCGAAGGGGCGACCGAGATCACCGTCGGCCTCTACGGGGACGAGGACCAGACCTACAACGCGAAGATCATCGGCCGCGACCCGCTGACCGACAGCGCGCTCATCAGGCTGACCGAGAAGCCGGATCACGACCTGCCGGTGGCGAAGTTCGGGGATTCGAGCCAGATGGCGCCGGGCGACTGGGTGATGGCGATCGGCAACCCGTTCGGGTTCGCCCACACGGTCACCGTCGGCGTCATCAGCGCCACCAAGCGGCCGTTCGAGACGGCGGACCAGCGGTTCCAGGACGTCCTGCAGACCGACGCGGCGATCAATCCCGGCAACTCGGGCGGTCCGCTGCTCAACCTGCGCGGCGAGGTGATCGGCATCAACACCGCCATCATCAGCAACGACCGGACGTCGGGGAACCTGGGCATCGGCTTCGCCATCCCGATCAACACGGTGCGCAACCTGCTGCCGCAGCTCGAGACCGGCAAGGTGGTGCGCGGCAAGATCGGCGTGCAGGTGATGGCGGTGACGAAGGACGCGGTGCGGGCGCTCGGGCTCAAGAAGGCCGAAGGGGCGCTGGTGTCGACCGTCACGCCGGGCGGTGCGGCCGCGAAGGGCGGCATCAAGCCGGGCGACGTCATCATCGCGTTCAACGGCCGTCCGGTGCCGGACCGCACCTCGCTGGTCAACATGGTCGTCGCCACCAAGCCCGGGACGATCGTGCCGGTGAAGGTGGTCCGCAACGGCGAGGAACTGACGCTCAACGTGACGGTGGACGCGCTGGATCTCGAAGCCGAGAGCCAGCAGACCGCCAAGCCGCAGGAACAGAGCCAGGGGGAAACGAGCGGCGGCTTCGGCATCACGATCAACAACCTGACGCCGGAGCTCGCGCGCCGGCTGCAGATGCCCTCGACGCTCAAGGGGGCGATCATCACCGACGTCGACCCGAACGGCCCGTCGGGCCAGCTGCTGAGCCAGGGCGACGTGATCCTCGAGATCAACCACAAGCCGGTGGGAAGCGCCCTGGAAGCGAGCCGGGAGCTCCGCCAGATCCCGTCCGGCAGCGTGGCGCTGATGCTCGTCTGGCGCAGCGGCCAGCAGGTCTTCCTCACGGTCAAGAAGGATTGACGGCCGAGCCGGCGGTTCCTGCGCCCGACCGGAACGCTTGACGCCTGCGCCCGCCTGTCCCGACAATCGGGGCAGGCGGGCGTTCGTGTTTCTCGACGGTTGGACCCGTACGACGTCTCTCGGCGTCGCGCGGTGGACGTGACACGCATCGGATCCAGCGATGGAGGCCCTCCCCTTCTACGCGCTCGTCGGGCTGCTGGCCATGCTCGTCTCGGAAGCGGGCATGCTGCTCCACGTGCAGCCGTTCTGGTCGTGGCACACCCCGATCGCCTGGACCGGCTTCATCCTGTTCGCGGACGGGCTCGTCCGGCGGCGGCGCGGGCGATCGTGGCTCACGACCGCGCCGCGCGAGTTCGCGTTCCTGGCGCTGGCCTCGATCCCCCTGTGGCTGATTTTCGAAGGCTACAACCTCCTGATCCGCAACTGGCGCTACGTCAATCTGCCGCAAAGCGCGTTCTGGCGGAACTTCGGCTTCGCGTGGGCGTTCGCGACGATCTGGCCGGCCATCTTCGAGATGGCGGATCTCGTCGCCACCTTCCGCCGGCACGACGCCGGACCGGCGGCGACGCCTCCCGCGGCGGCCCGGCGGTTCGGCCCCGCGCGCGCTCTCTCGGCCGCCGCCGGGGCGGCCATGCTGATCTGGCCCCTGGTCCGCCCGGCGCGCTACCTCGCCGCGCCGGTGTGGCTCGGCTTCATCCTGCTCCTCGATCCGATCAACGCGGCGGCCGGCGGCGACGCGATCATCGCCGACTGGCGGAGCGGCAGCCGGGACCGGCTGGTGAATCTCGCGGTGGCAGGATTCGCGTGCGGACTGCTCTGGGAGTTCTGGAACTACTGGGCCCACACGAAGTGGCTCTACACGATGCCGTTCCTGCCGCCCGCGCGGCTCTTCGAGATGCCGCTCCCGGGCTACCTCGGCTTCCCGGCCTTCGCGCTCGAGTGCTTCACCATGTACGTGACCGTGCGCCTGCTCTTCTGGCGGGCCAGGACGTACCGCATCGGGATCTGAACCGGCACGCCCTGCGGTCGCCGTGCGGCACGCGCCTCCCGGCCGGAGGTGCCCGCCCGGCCGCCGGCACGGGTGCCGTCGGTTGCCGCGGCAGCGCCCTTCGTGAAAGGATGTCGAGCCGGCGCGGAATTGGCATCCGCGTGACGCCATGCTCGAACGCGAAGTGAAGCTGCGATTCGCCGATCCGGAGCAGGCGCGGGCGGCCGTCCGCGCCGCCGGCGCCACGCCGCTGCGCGGCCGCCGCCTGCAGGAGGACTGCCTGCTGGATACGGCCGACGAGCGCCTGCGCCGCCGGCGGTGCGTGCTGCGCGTCCGCCTGGAATCGGGCAAGAGCCTGCTCACGTTCAAGGGCCCGGTCGAACCGTCTCCGATGAAGCTCCGCGAAGAGCTGGAGACGGTCGTCGGCGACGGCCTCCTGCTGCTGCAGATGCTCGCGGAGCTCGGCTTCCACGTCTGGTTCCGGTACCAGAAGTACCGGGAGGAATTTTCGCGCGAAGGGGTCATCGTCGCGGTCGACGAAACGCCGGTCGGCGTCTTCGTCGAACTGGAGGGCGACGAGCGGCTCATCGCCGAGACGGCCACCGCGCTCGGCCGCTCGGCGGCCGACTACGTGGTCGACTCCTATCGGACGCTGTTCGTCCAGGACTGCCGCGCGCGGGGCGTCGAGCCGACCGACATGGTGTTCGAAGAAGCATGACCGGCCCTGCCCGCCCGGGGACGCCCCCGCGGCATGCAATGGTCCTGACGGCGGGACTCGGCACCCGCCTGCGGCCGCTGTCGCTGGACCGCGCCAAGCCGGCGATGCCGGTCTGCGGCGAGCCGCTCGTCCGACGGATCCTGCAGTGGCTGGCGGCCGCCGGCGTCCGCCACGTCGTCCTCAATCTGCATCACCATCCGCAGACGATTGCGGCCGCCGTCGGCGACGGCCGCGATCTCGGGGTCACCGTGCGCTACTCGTGGGAGCAGCCGACGCTGCTCGGCAGCGCGGGCGGCCCCCGCCTCGCGCTGCCGCTCCTCGAGGCCGATCCCTTCCTCCTCGTCAACGGCGACACCCTCACGGACGTCGACCTGGACGCCATGAGCGCGGCGCACGCCGGTTCGGGCGCCCTGGTCACGATGGCGGCGATCGCGCATCCGGCGCCTGCCCGGTATGGCGGCCTCCTCGTGGCCGATGACGGGGCGGTCCGCGGTTTCACGCGCCCGGCCTCCGGCGCCGGCGCCCTGCATTTCGTCGGCGTGCAGATTGCGTCGGCCGCGGCGTTCAGCCGCCTGCCGGCCGGACAGCCGGCCGACACGGTCGGCGCCCTCTATCCGGCGCTGATCGCGGAGCGTCCCGGCAGCGTGCGGGCGTTCGTCACCTCGGCGTCGTTCGCCGACATCGGCACGCCGGCCGACTATCTGGCGGCATCGCTGGCGCTGGCGGCCGCCGGGGGCCTGGCGGATCTGCCGTACGGCCGGAACGTCCGCCTCGGCCCCGGAGCGCACGTCGAGCGCACCATCCTGTGGGACGATGTCGAGGTCGGACGCGACAGCCGTCTCCTCGAGTGCATCGTCGGCGACGGCGTCCGGATTCCCGGCGGCACGCGCCTGACGCGCTGCGCGATCGTGCGCGCGGACGGGCGCCCGCCGGCCGCCGGGGAACGCCTCGACGGCGCCCTGCTGATTGCGCCGTTCGCGCCGGCCGATCGAACGGCTGCGGCGGCCCGGCTCCCGAGCCTATGAGCACGCACGACCCCCACGCCGCGCCGGCACCCGATCCGCGGGTGGCCGCGTACCTCACGCGCCGGGGCCTCCAGGGCGCGAGCGCGTCGTGGCTGGCGGGCGACGCCTCGGACCGGCGGTACGTCCGCGTCGAAGCGGCCGGCGGCCGCCCGATCGTGCTGGCGGTTCATGCGGAACCATTCGACCCGGCGGCCCTGCCGTTTCTCAACGTGGCCCGGCTGTTCGGCGCGATCGGCCTCCGCATTCCGGCGGTGCTCGACACGGCGGGCGACCTCGGGATCGTCGCGCTGGAGGACCTCGGCGACGTCACCCTGCAGGCGCACCTCGGCGGGTGCCGCCCGGCCGAGGTCGCGCCGTGGTACCGCGAAGCGGTCGACCTCCTCCTGGCGCTCCAGCAGGGCGGCCGCGCGCAGGCGTCGGACGCGTTCCTGCCCTATCGCCTGACCTTCGACGTCGAGAAGCTGACGTGGGAGCTCGACTTCTTCGTGCGCCATTTCCTGGAGGCGCACCGGCGCGCGGCGCTCCGGCCCGCCGAGCGGGACGCGCTGGCGGCCGAATGGCGGCAGATCGCCGGCGAACTGGCGGCGGAGCCGCGCGTGCTGTGCCATCGCGACTACCACAGCCGGAACCTGATGGTGCACGACGGCCGGCTCGTCCTGATTGACTTCCAGGATGCGCGCATGGGCCCCGACACGTACGACCTGGTCTCGCTGCTGCGCGACTCCTACGTGCGGCTTCCGGACGAGGAGGTCGATCGGGCCATCGCCCGCTTCCAGGCGGCTGTCGGCGGTCCCCCCGACGCGCGGGAGTTCCGCCGCCGGTTCGACCTGATGGCCGTCCAGCGGAATCTGAAGGCGCTGGGGACGTTCGGCTACCAGGTCGCCGTGCGCGGCCGGCGCCAGTACGCCGAGTCCATCCCCCGGACGCTCGAGTACGTCCGCACCAACCTGGAACGGTACGCCCGCTTCGGCCGACTGCGCGACCTGCTCGCCGCTCACCTGGCGGAACTGAGGTAGTCCGGACGCGCCGGGAGGCCGGCCGCCGGCTCCGGCGCCGGTCGCGGACAGGCGCATGGCGCCGGTGTTCGGACTTGCGGTACAATTTCCGATTCAGTCTGCGTGACCGGCGGGTGAAGTGTTGAGAACGCCACGATTCGGGGTGTCGACGCATCTGTACCACGACCAGCGGCTCAGTCGCGATCATCTCGTGGAGATCGCGGCGCACGGGTTCGAAGCGGTCGAACTGTTCGCCCTGCGGACGCATTTCGACTACCACAACCCGGCCGCGATCGCCGATTTGCAGGAGTGGCTGGCCGACACCGGGCTCGCGCTGCACGCGATTCACGCGCCGATCGTCGAAACGCTGTCGGGGACGCGGTGGGGCCGGTCGTTCTCGAATGCCGCGGCCGACGAGGCGGTCCGGGCGCAGGCCGTCCGGGAGGCCGAGGCGGCGCTGGCGGTCGCGCGGCGGATCCCGGTCGGGTTCTTCGTGCTGCATCTCGGCCGGCCGCGGACCGAGGCGCCGCCGATCGGGGACAACGGCCGGGCGGCCGCCCGCCGGAGCCTCGAGGAGCTGTATCCGCTGACCGAGCCGCTCGACATCCGGCTGGCGCTCGAGGTGATTCCGAACAACCTCTCGACGGCCGGCGCGCTGGTGCAGCTGCTCGAGGGGGAGATGGACCTGCCGCGGGCCGGCATCTGCTTCGATTTCGGGCACGCCCACCTGCTCGGCGATCTCGTCGACGCGATCGAGATCACGTCGGGGCACCTGCTGACGACGCACGTGCACGACAACCGCGGGCGGACCGACGATCACCTGGTGCCGTTCGCGGGCGGCATCGACTGGGAAGCGGCGCTCACGGCCGTCCAGAAGGTCGGCTACGAAGGCACGTTCCTGCTGGAGCTGGCGAGCCGCGGCGCGCCCCGGCAGGTGCTCGAGCAGGCGCAGCAGGCCCGCGCGCGCTTCGAACGGATTCTGGGGGCCTGACGAGACCGCACCCATGACGCTTGCCTACATCCAGGACATCAGTCGCTACGAAGGCCAGCCGGTCACCATCCGCGGCTGGCTGCACAACCGCCGGTCGAGCGGCAAGATCCATTTCCTGACCGTGCGCGACGGCACCGGGTTCCTCCAGGCGGTGATGTCGAAGAAGGCGGTGGGCGACGAGATCTTCACGCGCGCCGACCACCTGGGACAGGAGACGTCGATCGTCGTCCAGGGGACCGTCCGGGCCGATTCGCGCGCGCCGGGCGGGTACGAGCTCGACGTCTCCGGCCTCGACGTCGTCGGGGCGTCGACCGACTACCCGATCACGCCGAAGGAGCACGGCGTCGACTTCCTGCTCGATCGGCGCCACCTGTGGCTCCGCGCGGAGCGGCAGCAGGCGATCCTGCGCGTCCGGCACGAAGTGATCAACGCCGTCCGGGACTATTTCAACAGCCGCGACTTCATCCTCGCCGATACCCCGATCTTCACGCCGTCGGCGTGCGAGGGGACGACGACCCTGTTTCCGGTGCAGTACTTCGAGGACACGACCGCCTACCTGACGCAGAGCGGCCAGCTCTACAACGAGGCCGACGCCATGGCGCTCGGCCGCGTCTACTGCTTCGGCCCGACGTTCCGCGCCGAGAAGTCAAAGACGCGGCGGCACCTGACCGAGTTCTGGATGGTCGAGCCCGAGGTCGCCTGGGCCAGCCTCGACGACATCATCGAGCTCGCCGAGGGGCTGGTGGCGTCGGTCGTCGCGCGGGTGCTCGACCGGCGGCAGCGGGAGCTGAAGGTGCTCGAGCGGGACACGGCGAAGCTGGAAGCGGTGAAGGCGCCGTTCCCGCGCCTGTCGTACGACGAGGCCGCGGCGCTCCTCCGGGAGAAGGGGCTGCCGTTCGAATGGGGCGGCGACCTCGGCGGCCCGGACGAAACGGCCATCTCCGGGCACTTCGATCGGCCGGTGGCGGTCCACCGCTATCCGAGCGCCGTGAAGGCGTTCTACATGAAGCCCGATCCCGTCCGGCCGGAAGTGGCGCTGTGCGTCGACATCCTGGCGCCCGAGGGCTACGGCGAGATCATCGGCGGCGGACAGCGCCTCGACGATTACGACCTGCTGCTCCAGCGGATCAAGGAACACGGCCTGCCGCAGGAAGCCTTCGAGTGGTATCTCGACCTCCGCCGCTACGGGTCGGTGCCCCACAGCGGCTTCGGCATGGGCATCGAGCGGGTCGTCGCCTGGCTGTGCGGACTCGAACACGTCCGCGAAACGATCCCGTATCCGAGGATGCTGTACCGGCTGTATCCCTGAGCGCCCGGGCGCTCGGGGCGCTCAGGGCTGCGAGTATTCATGAAAATCGGCTTTCTGTCTCTCGGGTGTCCGAAGAATCTGGTCGACTCGGAAGTCATGCTCGGGCTCGCCCGCGAGGCGGGCCACGAGCTGACGGCCGATGCCCGGGACGCCGAGGTCCTGGTCGTCAACACGTGCGCCTTCATCGACTCGGCGAAGCAGGAATCGGTCGATGCCATCCTCGAGATGGCGGAGCTGAAGAAGACCGGCGCCTGCCGCCGCCTCGTCGTCACCGGCTGCCTCGCCGAGCGGTATCGCGAGAAGCTGCTGGCCGACATGCCGGAGATCGACGCCGTGCTGGGCACCGGCGACGTCCCGCGGATTGTCGAGGCGCTCGAGGGCCGCGGCGCCCCAGCCGCCGCGCCGCTGCCGCTCTTCGACAAACAGGCGTGGCTGGCACGATCCGGAGCGTCAGCGACGCTGCCGACCTACCTCTACGACGCCGACACGCCGCGCACGCTGGCCACGCCGGGACACTACGCGTACCTGAAAATCGCGGAGGGGTGCGACTACAAGTGCGCCTTCTGCATCATCCCGACGCTGCGGGGGCACTATCGCAGCCGGCCGGCCGCCTCGATTGTCGAGGAGGCGCGGCGGCTGGCGGGTCGCGGGGTACGCGAACTGCTGCTCGTCTCCCAGGACACGACGTTCTACGGCGTCGACCGGCACGAGCGGGGCGCCCTGGCCCGCCTGCTGCGCGAGCTGAACACCATCGACGGCCTCGAATGGATCCGGCTCCTGTACCTCTACCCCACCACCATCGACGACGCGACGCTCGACGCGATGGCCGAGTGCGACAAGGTCTGCCGGTACGTCGACCTCCCGCTGCAGCACGCGGCCGACGCGGTGCTGCGGCGCATGCGCCGTCCGGGGACGCGCCGCACCTACGATCGCCTGCTGGCCCGGATCCGGGAGCGGGTGCCCGGGGTCACGCTCCGGACGACGTTCATCGTCGGGTTTCCGGGGGAGACCGAGGCCGAAGTCGGGCAGCTCCGGCAGTTCGTCCAGGACGTCCGCTTCGATCACGTCGGCGTGTTCACCTATTCCCACGAGGAGGGAACGTCGGCCTTCGGACTGGTGGACGACGTGGCGCCGGCCGTGAAGCGGCGGCGCCGGCAGGCCGTGATGGCCGCCCAGCGGCGGATCGTCCGGGCCGCCCAGACGCGCCGGGTGGGCGAACGGGTGCGGGTGCTCGTCGACGGGCGGTCGCCCGAGCACGATCTGGTGATCCGGGGGCGGCTGGAAGGGCAGGCGCCCGACATCGACCCGTGTGTCTACCTGACCGATTGCGACCCCGACCGCTGTGCGCCGGGAACGTTCGTCGAGGCGGATCTGGTCGGGGCGCGGGACTACGACCTGGTGGCCCGTCCGTTGCCGTAACCGGGTGTTTGTGCTATAGTTACAGATTCGGAGCAGAGGTTAGGCAACTGAAGTGGGCCTGTGCCCACTTTTTTGTTTTTGAGGGGCGGCGGCCGGGCGATCCCGGGTCGGCCGCCGGACGAGCAATGGCCACCGAGGAGGCGCGCGAGCGGGTCCGGGTCGCGGCGGCGCGGGTGGCGGGGACTTACGGGCTGGACATTTTCGACGTGCAGCTCCGGCGGGAGGCGATCGGCCTGGTGGTCCGGGTGTTCATCGACCGGCCGGGGCCGGCCGCGACCGCGGAGGAGAGCGTCAGCATCGAGGACTGCGCGCGCGTGAGCCGGGACCTGAGCGCGGTGCTCGACGTGGAAGACGTCCTGCCCCAGGCGTACACCCTGGAGGTGTCGTCGCCGGGACTGGATCGGCCGCTGCGGAACGCGGACGATTTCCGGCGGTTCACGGGGCGGCCGGCGAAGGTCGTGGCGACGGCCGCGGTCGACGGCCAGACGGCGTTTCGCGGCCGGATTGAGGGAGTCGAGGACGGGGCGGTGCGGCTGCGGGAGGGATCGCGGCAGCATCGGATCCCGCTCGCGCTGATCGCGCGCGCGCGGCTCGACGTGGAATTCTGACGGCGCGCCCGGCGGCGCGGGCGCGTGGGGCGACGGAGATCACAGCGGAAGTCTTGCCATGAACAACGCACTGCAGCAGACCATCGAAGCGCTCGCCAAGGAAAAGGGCATCGAGCCCGGCGTCATCATCTCGGCCATCGAGGATGCGGTGCTCACCGCGTCGCGGAAGTATTACAAGACGGCCGAGAACCTGCGGACGCGCTTCAATTCGGAGACCGGCCAGGTGGACCTGTTCGCGGTCAAGCAGATCGTCACCGAGGTGGTCGACCCGGTGACGGAGATTTCGCTGAGCGAGGCGCAGCAGCTCTACGGCGACGAGGCGGAAGTCGACATGGAGATCGAGTTCCCCAAGCCGACCGACGTGCTGGGCCGGATCGCGGCGCAGACCGCCAAACAGGTCATCTCGCAGAAGGTGCGCGAGGCGGAGCGGGAGAACATCTTCACCGAGTACAATCAGCGGATCGGCGAGGTCGCCAGCGGCACGGTGAAGCGGTTCGAGAACGGCGACCTGATCCTGGAAATCGGCCGGATCGAGGCGCTGCTGCCGCGCAAGGAGCAGTCGCGCGCCGAGAGCTACACCCAGGGCGACCGCGTCCGGGCCGTCATCAAGGGCGTCAGCCGGAGCGCCAAGGGGCCGCAGATCATCGTGTCCCGGACGGATCCGGCGCTGCTCATCAAGCTGTTCGAGCAGGAAGTGCCGGAGATCTACGACGGCACCGTGATGATCCGCGGCGCCGTCCGCGAGGCGGGCGATCGGGCCAAGGTGGCGGTCGTTTCGCGCGAGCGCGACGTCGATCCGGTCGGCGCGTGCGTCGGCATGAAGGGGACGCGCGTGCAGGCCATCATCCGGGAGCTGCGCGGCGAGAAGATCGACATCGTCGAGTGGTCGGAAGATCCCGTGAGCTTCGTCACCAACGCGCTGAGCCCCGCCAAGGTGCAGCGGGTCTCGATCGCCGACGACCGCGATCGGGTCATGGAAGTGGTGGTCGAGGACAAACAGCTGTCGCTGGCCATCGGCAAGAAGGGCCAGAACGTCCGACTGGCGGCGAAGCTGACCGGCTGGCGGATCGACATCAAGAGCGAGGAGGAGAAGCGGCGCGAGGTCGAGGCGCAGTTCGAGGGGCTCGAACTGCCCGCCGACGGCGTCGAGCCGGTGGACGCGCCGGACCTGGCCGCCGGGGACGGGCCGGCGCCGGTCGAGGCGGTCGGGAGCGGGCCGGACGCGCCACCGTCGGCCGGTGACGAGCCGGCGGATGCCGTCACGGCGGAGGGACCGGCCGAAGTCGAGCACTGAGCGCGGGCGCCGGATGATCCGGCACGGTCGCGCACTGACACGTTCACGAGCGCACAGGCAGGTCGGGGGAACCGTTGGCCACAGTTCGGATTTACAAAGTCGCGGAGCTGCTGAACACCAGCAGTCAGGAAGTGGTCACGCTGCTCAAGCGTGACCATGGCATCGAGGTCAAGAGCGCGTCGAGCACGATCGAGGAGGTCGTCGCACGCCAGTTCGTCGACCGTCTGGCCCGGCAGCGGAACATCACGCTGCCCACCGGCGACATCTTCGCGGAGGCCCCGGCCGTCAAGGGCAAGCGGGGCCCCGTCAGCAAGAAGACCGTCGAGGCCGCCAAGCCCGCGATCGTTCACACCCTGCCGCCCCCGCGTCTGGTGAAGACCGCCAAGGTGGCGCACGCCGCGCCGGCCGTGGAGGAAGCGATGCCGGCCGCCGAAGCGCCGGTCGCCGTCGAGATGTTCGAAGCCCCGGCCGCCCCGGAGCTGCCGATCGAGGAGCCGGCCGTCGCGGCGACGCCGACCGAACAGGCCGCCATGCCGGAACCGGCGGTCGAGCCCGAGGCGGAAGAAGTCGAGGAGCCGGTCGCCAGCGAAGCGATCGCCATCGAGGAGCCAGGCGAGGCGCCGGAATCGGCGGTCCCGCCGGCAGCCGCGACTCGCGCGGGCCGGCTCGTGCCACCGCAACTCCGGCTGCGCGTCGAAGAAGCCGGGCGGAAGCCGGCGGCGCCGCTGACGCCGCGGCTCACGGCCCCGGCCGCCCGACCGCCGCTGCCGCGGCCCGCGGTTCCTGCGGTCCCTGCGGGCCGTCAGGCCCGTCCGGCCGCCCCGGGGGCGCCGGCTGGCGCGCCCGGCGCCCCGGCCCGGCCCGCGCCGCCGCGGCCGGCCTATCCGTCGTACCAGCAGCCGCCGCCCGGAGGCCCGCGCCCGCTGCCGTCGCAGCCGGTGCGCACGCAGCCGGCCGGGCCGGCCCGGCCCGCGGTCGGCCCGGCCCGCCCGGGCGCCCGGCCGCCGTTCGGACGCCCCTCGGCCCCCCGGCGCCCGGGAGGCTCGCGGCCGGCGGCGCGAATGCCGTCGGCGCCGACGCCGGCCATCGCGCCCCCGCCGATCACGAAGGCCATCACGCTGGCCGAAGGGATGACGGTCAAGGATCTGGCCGACAAGCTCGACGTCCGCGTGAAGGACGTGCTCAAGAAGCTGCTCGATCGGCACCTGATGATGACGATCAATTCGACCGTGGACGAAGAGACCGCCACGTCGGTGGCGCGCGAGTTCGGCGCCACGGTCGAGATGCGCAGCTTCGAGCAGGAGCTGCTGCAGGCCGACACCGAAGAGGCCAATCCGGCCGACCTCGTGCCGCGGGCGCCGGTTGTCACGGTCATGGGCCATGTCGACCACGGCAAGACGACGCTGCTCGACGCGATCCGCGAGACGCGGGTGGCCGAGCGCGAGGCGGGCGGCATCACCCAGCACATCGGCGCGTACCACGTGCAGGTGAACAAGCGCAACGTGGTATTCCTCGACACGCCGGGCCATGAGGCGTTCACGCTGATGCGCGCGCGCGGCGCGAAGGTGACCGACGTCGTGGTGCTCGTGGTCGCGGCCGACGACGGGGTCATGCCGCAGACGCGGGAGGCGATCGACCACGCCCGGGCGGCCAACGTGCCGATCGTCGTCGCGGTCAACAAGATCGACAAGCCGGACGCCAACCCCGAGCGGGTGAAGCGCGAGCTGTCCGATCTGGGCCTGATGCCGGAGGAATGGGGCGGCCAGACCGTGGTGGTGGACGTCTCGGCCAAGAAGCGCCAGAACCTGGACCTGCTGCTCGAGATGATCCTGCTGGTCAGCGACATCGGCGAGCTGAAGGCCAACCCGAAGCGGAACGCGTCCGGCACGGTGCTGGAAGCGAAGCTCGACCGCGGGCGCGGCCCGGTGGCCACGATCCTCGTGCAGGACGGCACGCTGCGGGTCGGGGACACGTTCATCGCCGGCCCCGTCGTCGGCCGCGTCCGGGCGCTCATCGACGACCGCGGCCGGCACGTCAAGCTGGCCGAGCCGTCGACGCCGGTGGAAGTACTCGGCCTGACGGGGCTGCCGCAGCCGGGCGACGCGTTCCAGGCGCTGGCCGACGCGCAGAAGGCGCGGCAGATCGCCACGTTCCGGCAGACGCAGGCGAAGGAGCGGGCGCTCGGCGCGAAGGGCGGCCGGCTCACCCTGGAGTCGCTGCAGCAGCAGATCGCCGAAGGCGGGATGAAGGAGCTGCCGATCATCATCAAGGCCGACGTGCAGGGGTCGGCGGAGGTGCTGGCGGACACGCTGACCAAGCTGTCGGACGAACGGGTGAAGCTGCGGATCATCCACGCCGGCGTCGGCGCCATCAACGAGTCGGACGTGCTGCTGGCCTCCGCCTCGAACGCGATCGTCATCGGGTTCAACGTGCGTCCGGATCGGAACGCCGCCGACGTCGCCGACCGCGAGAAGGTGGACATCCGCCTGCACTCGGTCATCTACAACGTGACCGAGGAGATGAAGAAGGCGATGACCGGCCTGCTCGAGCCGACCCTGAAGGAAGTGCGGCTCGGCGCGGCCGAAGTGCGCGACATCTTCAAGGTGCCCAAGGTCGGCGTCATCGCCGGCTGCATGGTGACCGACGGGCGGATCGGCCGCGGCGGCGACACCCACGTGCGGCTGCTGCGCGACAACGTCGTCGTCCACGAGGGGAAGATCGCGTCGCTGCGCCGCTTCAAGGACGACGTCAGCGAGGTCAAGGCCGGGTTCGAATGCGGCATCGGCCTGGAGCGCTTCAACGACGTGAAGGTCGGCGACATCATCGAGGCCTTCGCCGTCGAGCGGGTCGCGGCCACGGTCTGACGGCCGGCGGATCGCAGGATGGTCGTCGGACTGCTCTCGATCGAACTCCACCTCCCCGCCGCCCGGTCGCTGAAGGAGAAGCGGATGGTGGTGCAGGGCGTCAAGGGCCGCCTCCGGAAGTTCAACGTCGCGGTGGCGGAGGTCGACTACCAGGATCTCTGGCAGCGCGCCGCGCTCGGCGTGGTGACCGTCAGCCACAGCCGGACGCAGGTCGACCGCGAGCTGGCGGCGGTCGTCGACGAGATCGAGCGCTACGAGCCCGGGCTCATCGCCCGGACGCAGGTCGAGTTTCTCGCGTAGGCCGGCCCGCCGGCGCCATCTCCACCGAGGTCAGACCGCATGTCCCAGGGATCACGCCCCGATCGCATCGGCGATCAGCTCCGGGCGGAACTGAGCGATCTGCTGATGCGCGAGGTCCACGACCCGGGCGTCGGGTTCCTGACGCTGACCCGCGTCCAGGTGACCCCCGACCTCCAGCAGGCCCGCGTCTTCTACACGACCCTCGGCGACGCCGCCGCCCGGAAGAACACCCAGCGCGCGCTCGAGCGCACCGCGCCGTTCCTCCGCCGCCGGATCGGCGCCCGGGTCCGCCTGAAGCGCGTCCCGGAGCTCCACTTCATCTTCGACGAATCGATCGCGCAGCAGGACCGCATCGAGCGGCTCCTGCAGGAGATCCACGACGCCGAGGCACCTGCGCCGGCCGTCGACGAGGATCATGACGACTGACCCGCATCCGCCCCTCCTCCGCATCCGCGACGCCATCCGGCAGCGGCAGCGCTTCGTCGTCACCTCGCACGCCCGCCCCGACGGTGACGCGATCGGTTCCGAGCTCGCCATGGCGGCCGCGCTGCGCGCGCTCGGCAAGGAGGTCCGCGTCGTCAACGCCGATCCGGCGCCCGCCACGCTGGAACCGTTTCCCGGCGTGACCGCCATCGAGCAGGCGTCCGCGATCGACGGCGACCCCGAGGCGGTCATCGTGATGGAATGCAGCGACCTGGCCCGCACCGGCGTGGCCGGGCTCGACCGCTTCTTCGTCATCAACATCGACCACCACCCCGGCAACACCGGCTACGGCGCGCTGAACTGGTTCGACGGCACGGCCGCCGCCTGCGGCGAGATGGTCTTCGACCTCGTCCGCGCCCTCGACGTGCCGCTGAGCGTCGAGATCGCCACGCACCTCTACGTGGCGATCCTGACCGACACCGGCTCGTTTCACTTCTCGCACATCTCGCCGCGGACGTTCGACATCTGCCGCCAGGCGCTCGAGGCCGGTGTCGACCCGGTGTTCGTCGCACGCTGCGTGTACGACAGCAACACCATGGGCCGGCTGCGCCTGCTGGGCGCCGTGCTCAACGACATGGACATCGCCGCGGGCGGGCGCCTGGCGGTGCTGTACATGGACGCCGGGCTCACGCGCCGCACCGGCGCGACGACCGACGATGCCGAAGGGCTGATCAACCAGCCGCTCACCGTGCGGGACATCGTGGCGGTGGCGTTCCTGAAGCGCCTCGAGGGCGACGCGTTCCGCGTCAGCTTCCGGTCCAAGGGGCCGGTCGACGTCAGCGCCGTCGCGAAGCAGTTCGGCGGCGGCGGGCACCGGAACGCGGCAGGCTGCAGCATCACCATGGCGCTCGACGGCCTGAAGGCGATGCTCGTCGAACGCCTCACGGCGGCGATTGACGGGGCCGCCGGCCCCGCCGGCGGGGAACCCGGTGCGTCGATCGCCGGCTGAGCGCCGCTCGCGGCCGCACCCCGGGACCAACCCCATGGACGGCGTCCTCATCATCGACAAGCCGGCCGGCCCGACGTCGCACGACGTCGTCACCGCCGCCCGCCGGATCCTCGGCGCCGCCCGCGTCGGCCACACCGGCACGCTCGATCCGACGGCGACCGGCGTGCTGCCGCTCGTCATCGGCCGCGCCACGCGGCTCGCCCGTTTTCTGACCGCGGCGGAGAAGGAATACGTGGCGCGCGTCCAGTTCGGCTGGGCAACCGACACCTACGACGCCGCCGGCCGACCGGCGCCCGGCGTCGCCGCCGAGCTGCGCCCGGTCACCCGGGAGGCGCTCGAGGAGGCGCTCGCCGGCTTCCGCGGCCTGCTCCTGCAGCAGCCTCCCCCCTATTCCGCGAAGAAAATCGGCGGCGTCCGGGCCTACGACCTGGCCCGGCGGCAGACGCCGGTGGAGCCCAGGGCGGTGCCGGTGACGGTGCATGCGCTCGAGCTGCGGGCGTTCGATGGTTGTACGGCAGAGCTGAGGGTGGTCAGTTCGGCCGGCTTCTACGTCCGGACCCTGGCGCACGACCTGGGACGCCGGCTCGGCGTCGGCGGGCACCTGGCCGCGCTGCGCCGGACCCGGAGCGGCGACTTCGAGGAGATCGCGGCGGTGCCGCTGGAGGCGCTGGGCAGCCCGGCCGCGGCGGCGGGATTCATCCTCCTGGATCGGCTGCTGCCGAACGTGCCGGCGGCGGTGGTGCGGGCGCCGGGCCTCCGGAAAGTGGAACACGGTCAGGATCTGGACCCTGGCGACCTCGTCCGGTGGCCGGCGCTGCCATGGCCGCCCCTCATCCGGCTGCTGGACGAAGCAGGCCATCTGATCGCCGTGGCCGAGCCGCGGTCCGACTCCCGGTTTTTGCATCCGTCCGTCGTTCTGAAGTAAGATATTGAGTCTTTTGGACTAAGTCGTCCTGTCAGCAACAACGGCGGCCTGGTGCCGGGCGTCCCCGGCTCGTCGACTGGGCCGTTCGTGGAGGACCGCAGCGTGGGGCTCACGAAAGATCGCAAGACCGAGATCATCGGCAGTTATCAGACGCACGACAGTGACACCGGCTCGCCCGAAGTGCAGGTCGCCCTGCTGAGCGAGCGGATCGGCTACCTGACCGAGCACTTCAAGACGCACGCGAAGGATCACCATTCCCGCCGCGGCCTGCTCGTGCTGGTGGGTCAGCGTCGGCGCCTGCTGGACTATCTGAAGGGCAAGGACGCTCAGCGGTATGCGGAGTTGATCCGCCGGCTGGGCATCCGCAAATAGGCCATCCGGCTGCTGGCGCTGCCGGGCCGCCTGGGGCGTCCCGGGGACGGTGCCGGGCCGCCTTCCCTCACGTGGACACCGACTGCGCGCTTCCCCCGGCCCCCGGGTCCCGTCAGGGACCGCTCGACGCCGGAGGGAGCCTGCCGCGGGCCGTTTTTTCCGCACGTCACCCGAACTGGCGGGGGCCGTGGTCCCCCGGAGCGAGACAAGAGTCATGCACACGCGCGAAGTGAAAGTTGGGGAACGGATCCTGTCGATCGAGACCGGTAAGCTGGCCAAGCAGGCCGACGGCTCGGTCATCGTCCGGTACGGCGACTCGGTCGTGCTGGTGACCGCCTGCTATGCGGCCAGTGCGCGGGAAGGGATCGATTTCCTGCCGCTGACGGTCGACTACCGCGAGTACACGTACGCGTCCGGCCGGATTCCCGGCGGCTTCTTCAAGCGCGAGGGCAAGCCGGCGGAGAAGGAAGTCCTGACGAGCCGGGTGATCGATCGGCCGATCCGGCCGCTGTTCCCGTCCGGCTGGCGCCACGAGACGCAGGTCATCGCGCTGGTGCTGTCGGCCGACTCGGACAACGATCCCGACGTGCTGGCGCTCACCGGGGCGTCGGCGGCGCTGGCCCTCTCGGAGATTCCGTTCGAGAAGACGATCGCGGGCGTCCGGGTCGGCCTGGTGGACGACCAGCTGGTGGTCAACCCGACCTACGAGCAGCGGCGTCGCAGCCGGCTCGATCTCGTCGTCGCCGGCAGCCGTGACGGCCTGGTGATGGTGGAGGCCGGGGCGAAGGAAGCGAGCGAGGACGAGGTCCTGCAGGCGCTGGAAACGGCCCATGCGGCGATCAAGCAGATCGTCAACATGATCGACGACCTCGCCCGGTCGGCCGGCAGGACGAAGCTGACGGTGACGAAGAAGACGATCGGCCACGAGTTCTACCGCGAGGTCGAAGAGAAGATCTACGTGCCGCTCAGCGAGGCGATGCGGATCCGCGGCAAGATCGAGAGCTACGATCGGGTCGATGAACTGCTCGACGAACTGATCGCGTCGCTGCCCGAAGGCGAAGTGGAGCGGAAGCTCGAAGCCAAGGCGATCTTCAAGGAGCTGAAGGAAAAGGTGCTCCGCGAGGAGGTGCTCGAGCGCGGCCTCCGGCTCGACGGGCGGGCGTTCGACCAGGTCCGCCCGATCTGGATCGAGACCGGCGTGCTGCCGCGGACGCACGGTTCGTCCGTGTTCACGCGCGGCGAGACGCAGGCCCTGGTGACCTGCACGCTCGGCACGGCCGAGGATCAGCAGAAGATCGAGATGGTCGACGGCGAGATGTACAAGAGCTTCATGCTCCACTACAACTTCCCGCCCTTCTCGGTCGGCGAGGTCGCGTTCCTGCGGGGGCCGGGCCGGCGTGAAGTCGGGCACGGCGCGCTGGCGGAACGGGCGCTGACGCCGATGATTCCGGGCGAGGACAAGTTCCCCTACACGATCCGGATCGTCTCCGACATCCTCGAGTCGAACGGCTCCTCGTCGATGGCGTCGGTGTGCGGCGGCGCGCTCGCGCTGATGGACGCCGGCGTGCCGATCCAGGCGCCGGTGGCCGGCATCGCCATGGGGCTCGTCATGGACGAGCAGACCGGCAAGCACGCCATCCTCAGCGACATCGCGGGCGCCGAGGATCACTACGGCGACATGGACTTCAAGGTCGCCGGCACGAGCCGGGGGATCACGGCGCTGCAGATGGACATCAAGGTGACCGGGATCACCGCGGACATCATGCGGAAGGCCCTGCTGCAGGCCCGCGCCGGCCGGCTCCACATCCTCGAGAAGATGCACGAGGCGCTGCCGGGGCCGCGCACCTCCATCTCGGCGTTCGCGCCGCGCATCATCACCATCCGGATCCCGGTCGACAAGATCCGCGACGTCATCGGGCCGGGCGGCAAGATGATCCGGAGCATCATCGACCGCACGGGCGTGAAGATCGACGTCGAAGACGACGGGCGCGTGAACGTGGCCTCGGCGGACGAAGCGTCGGCCCAGAAGGCGATCGGCATCATCCAGGAGCTGACCGCCACGCCGGAGCTGAACAAGACCTATCTCGGCAAGGTGCAGCGGATCACCGACTTCGGTGCGTTCGTCGAAATCATGCCCGGCACCGACGGCCTGCTGCACGTCTCCGAGATCGCCAACCACCGCGTCAAGGACGTGCACGACGAGCTCAAGGAAGGCGAGCAGGTGCTGGTGAAGGTGATCAACATCGACCCGACCGGGCGCATCCGCCTCAGCCGCAAGGCGCTGCTGCAGGAAGAGGGAGGGGCCGCCGGCGGCGACTCGCACGACGGCGACCAGCCGCACCACGCCCCGCATCCGCAGGGCGGCAGGCCCGGCGGCGATCGGGAGCACGCCCGGCGCGAACACTGACCCGCAACGGGTGCGGCGGCCGGCGCCGCCGTACCCGTCCGTTACGCTCCAGGCAGGATCCGATGCGACTGCTTCGTGGCACGGCCGGCACCGCCCGTTTCGCGCTCGCCCTCCTGCTGCTGCCGGGCCTGACGGTCCCGCGCGCCGCCCCGAACCATCCCGTCACCCGGACCGCCCGCGCCGCGCAGGACGAAGCGCCGGCGGAGCGCCGCTTCACCATCATCGCGCGCCGGTGCGCCTTCGACCCGAGCCGCATCGAGGTCACCCAGGGGGACCTCGTCCGGGTCCTCCTGAAGTCCGAGGACATTCCGCACAGCTTCACGATCGACGCGTACCGGATCGCCAAGCGCGTCAGCCCAGGCCACCCCGTGACCTTCGAGTTCCAGGCCGACAAGGCCGGGACGTTCACTTACTACTGCAATCTGACCATGAGCGAGGGCTGCCGCAAGATGCAGGGCGAGCTGGTGGTCAAGGCGAGGCCGTAGGCGAGGGTTCCCGGTTCCGCGCGCGGCGACAGCAAGCTGAACGCCGGCTCTGGCACCGAAATCCTGCAGGTCAGCACCTCCGGAGACCCGGGGAATCCGAACCCGCAGAACCTACGGAACTCGGCATCTGAGAACCTGCGGAACTGCGGGAACCTGCAGAACCCCTGGAACCCTCTCGCCGTCACATGCTCCCCTTCCCTCCCTCCGCCATCGCGATCCGCTCGCGAATCGGGGGATGGGTGTAGAAGAGGGCGCGGACCAGTCCGGAAGGGGCGTCTTCCGCGAGGTTCTGTGTCGCCAGCCGGCGCATCGCCGACACGAACGCCGCCCGGTTCCCGGTGAGCTCGAGGGCGTAGCGGTCGGCCTGCCGCTCGTGACGCCGCGACAGCGCGTTGGCGGCCGGCACCAGCAGCAGGCCCAGACCGCCGGCCGCCAGCAGGAGCAGCGGCAGGCCGGCAATGTCGGCCGGCCCCTGCAGCCCCAGGGCCGGCGCGAGCGCGCGCAGCGCGACGTGCGCCAGATCGAACCCGGCGAGGATCAGCACCGACTCGAAGGCGATCCCCTTCCAGATGTCGGCGTGCACGTGGTGCGCCAGCTCGTGCGCGAGGATCACCTCGATTTCGTCGTCGGAATACTCGGCGAGCAGCGTGTCGGACACCAGGATGCGGCGGGTCCGGCCCAGCCCGGTGAGCGCGGCATTCGCCCGCCGGGTGCGCTCGCCGAGGCTCCATTCGTAGACCCCGACGACCCGCGTGCCCGCGCGGCCGGCGAGCGCCAGCAGCCGCTGGCGGAGCGCCTCGCGCTCCAGCGGCCGGAACCGGTAGAACAGCGGGAGGAGCAGCACCGGCGCCAGATTCGCCAGGACCACGATCACCGCGGCGAAGGCGAGACCGGCGGCGATCCACCACCGGTCGGGCCAGAGGTGCAGCGCGCCGTAGACGACCTCGGCGGCCCCCACCGCCAGCACCAGGCCGATGGCGCCCGCTTTGGCCTGATCGGCCGTCCACCGCCTGAGCGATTCGCGCGACAGCCCGTACCGGTGCTCCAGCACGTGGCCGCCATAGAACGCCAGCGGCAGCGTCCCGGCCTCGTTGAACAGGAACAGCGCGACGACGTACGCGGCGATCTCGATGCCGGGGGCGAGCGCTCCCGGCGGCGCGATCGCGCGGGCCGCCTCCCGAAGCGCGGCGCTCGCGCCGGTCAGCAGCAGTCCCACGAGCAGCAGCGTGCTCCAGGCGAGCGACAGCAGGCTGACGCGGCGCTTCAGCCGGTGGTAGCGGGTGGCCTTGTCCTCGTTCATCGATGGTGGTCGACCGCGCGGGCGGCCGGCCGGCAGTCAGGAGCCCGCGCTCACCTGGATGCCGCCGTTCACCGTCCGCAGGGCGACGCGGGTGCCGCCGCCATTCAGCCGTCCCTCGAGCCGCCGCGGCGCCTCGACGTCGCGCTCCATCGGCAGACCGGACACGCTGACGCTCCCGTTGTTGCAGTGGGCCGACACGTCCACCTTGCTCGCCGGCGGCAGGGACACGTCGATCGCCCCGTTGACGGTGTGGAGCGTGATCGCGCCGGAGCCGACCTGACTGAACGCCATGTGGATCGCGCCGTTGGTCGTGTCGGCCGTGACGCCGCCGGCCAGGCGCCGCCCCGTGATCTGGCCGTTCGTCGTCCGGACCCGGACGGTGCCGTTGAGGCCGGTCACGCTCACGGCGCCGTTGGACACGATCAGGTCGACCGCGGCCCCCTTCGGCACCGTCACGTGATACGCGATCTCGACGCTGACGCCGGAGGGCAGCCCGGCGGCCGCGTCAATCCGGATCTGCGACGGCCCGACATCTTCGGTCATCTTCAGGCCGGCCAGCGTGCGCTTCGCCTCCCGATCGGTCGACGCCCGCACCGTCCGGTCCGCCCGGATCTCGACCTTGTCGGCGTCGCCCCCCCGGATGTCGATCGGCCCGTTGGCGTTGGTGATGGCGACGTCGCCGCCGGCGGTCAGGGGATAGCTGCGGGTCCAGGTGTCGCTGGCCCGCGCGAACAGCAGGTTGAAGGGCGCGTCGCAGGCGGCCGACACCAGCGCGGCGCTCAGCGCGGCGGCAAGGGCCGCCGACCGGATTGCGCGTTCGAGTCCCATGACCGTGGCCTCCTCGCCTCGTACATACGGCCGGCGGTGCGGGAAGGTTCGGCCGCGCCGCCGGCGGCCGGCGCCGGCGTCAGTTGAGCTGCACGGAGATGAGCTTCGAGACGCCCGGTTCTTCCATCGTCACGCCGTACAGCCGATCGGCGATCTCCATGGTCTTGCGGTTGTGGGTGATCAGGATGAACTGCGTGTGCGCCTGCATCCCGCGGAGCATCTCGATGAAGCGCCCGATATTGGCGTCGTCGAGCGGCGCGTCGATCTCGTCGAGCAGACAGAAGGGGCTCGGCTTGTACTTGAAGATGCCGAACATCAGCGCGATCGCGGTGAGCGCCTTCTCGCCGCCGGAGAGCAGCTGTACGCTCTGCAGCCGCTTGCCGGGCGGCTGCGCGATGATCTCGATGCCGCTCTCGAGCGGATCGGACTCGTCCAGGAGCGCGATCCCGGCGCGCCCGCCGCCGAACAGCGTGCTGAAGGTCTCCTGGAAGTTGCGGTTGATGGCGACGAACGCGTCGGTGAAGCGCTGGCGGGTCATCTCGTCGATCCGCCGGATCGCTTCGCTGGTGGCGGCGATCGAGTCGACCAGATCCTTCCGCTGGGTGGTCAGGAACGTGTGCCGCGTCTCGAGCTCGTCGAACTGCTCGATCGCCATCATGTTGACCGGGCCGAGGCGATCGATCTTCTCGCGCAGCTGCGCGATCGCCTCCTCGGCCGTCAGCGCCGCCGCCGGGGCGGCTTCCGCGACGGCGACCGCCGCCGGCTCGCCCGCGTCGCCCTCCTCGGCCTCGTCGGCGTCGTCGACGAGCGCGGCGGCCGCCTGCGGCGGGCCGTCGTGCCCCGCCAGATCGACCTCCGCCACGACCTCGTCCAGCGTCGCCTGGACCGTTTCGAGGCAGGCGCCGGCCAGGTGCGACAGCTCGTTCTCGGCGGTCGCGCGCGTGACGTCCAGCTCCGCCACCAGCCCGCGCGCCGTTTCGAGCCCGGCCCGCGCCGTCTTCAGCGTCGCTTCGCGCGCGTCCGACTGCTCGCGCAGCGCGGCCACCCGCCCGTCCGCGTCGCGGACCTGCTGCTGCAGGCCGTCCAGCGTCCGGACGTCCTCGTCCAGGAGGCGCTGCTGCTCCACCGCCGACGCCTCGAGCTCGGCGACCCGCGTGCGCGCGGCCGCCAGGTCGCGCGCCGCCGAGTCGATGCGGGCCACCAGGTCGCGCGAGGTCTCTTCCAGGCGGGCGACGTCGGCCGCGATCGCGGTCGCCCGCTCGACGAGCGCCGCGTGCGTCGCCTTCGCGTCGGCCGCGTCCCGGCTCAGCTCGTCCATCCGTTCCCGGGCCTCGAACAGCCGCCGCTGCGCGAGCGACAGCCGTTCGTCCGCCAGCCGCTGATCGTGCTCGATGCGGGTGACGGAGGCCTGCGCCTCGGCCTGGCGCGCGTCGAGCCCGTTGCGCTCCTCCTCCGCGCGGCGCCGCTCGAGCATCACGACCTCGCGCTTGCGCGCCAGCCGCCGGTTCTCTTCGTCGGCCCGGGCCAGCTGCAGCTCGTAGCCGACGATCGCCTTCTCCTGCCGGTGCTGCTCGGCGTGGAGCGCCGCGATGGCACCGGTCGCCTGCGCGATCACGGCGTCGAACGCGGCCGTGTCCTCGGCGAGCCGCGCCAGGGCCGCCCGCTCCTCCGCCAGCCGGCCGCGCAGCTCCTTGATCTCCCCCTTGGTGGTCAGGATGCCGCGCGCCTCGCTCCGATCGCCGCCGGCGAGCACGTGCGGGCCGCGGAAGACGTCGCCGTCGGGCGTCGCGACCGGCGCGCGCGTCGCAGCCGCCCCCGCGGCCGCCTGCTCGAACGTCCCGGCAATCCACGCGTCGCCGATCGCGGCCCGGATGGCCGCCGCGTGCGGTCCGGCGATGCGGACCACCGACGCGAGCGGCGCCAGCCCGTCGGCCGGCACCGGCGCGTCGCCCGCGTCTCCGGCCGCGCCATCGGTCACCAGGAAGCCGCAGTGTCCGGCCCCCTGCTCCCGCACGAGCTGGAGCCCGGCCGCCGCCTGGTCGCGGCGCTCCACGAGCACGTGCTCGAGGAGATCGCCCAGGCAGGCCTCGACCGCCCGCTCGTACCGGCGGTCCACTTCCAGGTAGTCGGCCACGGCCCCCTGCTGCCCCACGCGGCCGTTCGCCTGCGCCAGGACCAGGCGGGCGGCGTCGCTGTAGCCGGCACGGGCCGCGTCGAGCTCCTCGAGCGACCGCAGCCGGGCGGACAGGGCCGCCAGCTCCTTCTCCCGCGCGCGCAGGCTCTGCTCCCGCCAGGCATGCTCGATCCGGGCGCTGGCCAGCTCCGCTTCGCGCGCGGCGCGCGCCACGCGCGCCGCCTCGAGGGCCTCCTGGGCGCGCCGGAGGCCGTCGCCCGCCGTCGTGCCGTCGGATCCGGCCTTGTCCGACTCGATCCGCAGATCCGCCAGCTCGGCGTCCAGCTTCGTCAGCTCTTCGGCCACCCGCTCGCGCGCCGCGGCCGCGTGTTCGATCGCGTGCTGCAGGGCCGTGGAGGCGTTCATCGCGGAGAACACCTCGCTGCGAGCCGCCTCGACGTCTCCTTCCAGCCCCTCGATTTCCCGGTGGGCGATCTCGTACGCCTCCGTCCGGGCGGCCATCCCGGCAGCCGCCTCGTCGCACTCGCGGTCGGCCCGGACCGCCGCGTCGCGGCGCTCCTCGATGGCCAGCCGCGCCGGCTCCCGGCGGGCTTCGAGCCGCTCCAGCTCCGCACTCACCTCGCCGGCGCGCGCCTCGAGCGAGGCCGCCTGCTCGCGGCTGAACTGAATCTGCTGCTGGCGGCGATTGATGTCGAGCTCCCGCGCGTGCGCCGCCTCCCGCACGGTCGTCGCCGCCGACTCGCTTTCCACCAGCTCGATGCGGAGCCGGCCGAGATCGCCTTCGACCTCCGCGACCCGCGCGGCCGCCGCCACCTCGTCGGCCCGCGCGGCCGCCAGCCGCCCTCGAGCCGCGTCGATCGCCTCGGCCAGCTCGCGGTACCGGCGGGCGAACAGCGTCTTCTCCCAGCGCCGGAGCTCTTCGCGCAGCCGCCGGTACCGGCGCGCCTTCGCCGCCTGCCGCTTCAGCGCGCCGCGCTGCTTCTCGACCTCGAAGACGATGTCGTCGACCCGCGTGAGGTTCTGCTGTGCCGCCTCGAGCTTCAGCTCCGCCGACCGCCGCCGCGCCTTGTACTTCGTCACCCCGGCCGCTTCTTCGATGAGCTGCCGCCGGTCGGTCGGGCGCGAGCTGAGGATCAGGCCGATCTTCCCCTGCTCGATGATCGCGTACGCCTTCGCGCCCAGCCCCGTGTCCATCAGCAGGTCGTGCACGTCCCGCAGGCGGCACTGCGCGCCGTCGATCAGGTACTCGCTCTCCCCCGAGCGGTACAGGCGCCGCGTCACCTCCACTTCACGGGCCATCGCCTCGACCTCGGCCGGCGTCAGACCACCGTGCCCGTGCCCGTGCCCGTGCCCGTTCCCGTTTCCGTTCCCCTCGGGCCCGTGCGCCCCGCCCGTCCCGGCGTCGTCCTCGCCGTGGCCGTTCGTCTGGGTCTGCAGCGCCGCGGTGGTGACCTGGGTCAGGCGCAGCCGGACTTCGGCCGACGCGCCCGGCTTGCGCGCATCGCTGCCGTTGAAGATCACGTCTTCCATCCGATCGCCGCGCAGGCTGCGGGCGCTCTGTTCACCGAGCACCCAGGTGATGGCGTCGGCCACATTGCTCTTGCCGCAGCCATTCGGCCCGACGATCGCCGTCACCTCCGCGTCGAAGGCGAGCTCAGCGCGATCGGAGAACGACTTGAAACCGGAGATCTCGAGGCGTTGCAGACGCATAGGTACACGTCCTCACAGAGCATTCATCCCGCGGTCTGTCCGGACCGCAGAGACACCACCAGCAGCACGAGCGGGCGGACGAGCAACGCCGTTCGAGCGGCTGGGAACGCTCTGGACCGTGGTGAACGGTTGGCTGGGAATCGACCTGACAAATTGACCGCTCGATCAGCCCATCCCCCTGCCCCGGCAGGAGGGACCCTGTGGGCCCTCGAAAACGGTCGCCAGTGTAACAAGGCCAAGCCGTTGGGGCAAGGGTAAACTCCAGCCCCAAAATCTTGGGGTGCACCCCTGCCGTTCGATTACGGCCTGTTGCCCGCCCGGCCGGCGGCCTTCGCCTTGGACAACTGCGTCAACTGTTCAGCTTCGCCAAACAGCCCGAGCGCGAATTGCGCCTGCGGGTCGGTCTTGATCAGCTGTTCGCGCGCGTCCTGGGTGCCGAACAGCGCCAGGTCGATCTGGTAGTGGATCATCGCCTTGATGAACGGCAGATCCTTGGTGTACTCGGCCTCGTTGATCTTGATCCCGTCCCGCTGCAGCTGCGTGCGGAACTGCTTCAACATCGCGTCATCGACGACGTAGGTGCGGCCGACCAGGGTGCGGCCGGTGCTCTTGAGGGTGACCCGCCGGTCGCCCAGGGCGGAAAACCGCTCGGCGAAGCTGGCGAATTCCTGGCGCGAGTAGAGCATGCGGCCGAACGGCGTCGGGTCGAACCCTTCGAACGGCCCGTCCATCCGGCGATCCGGCTCGATCCCGCCGCCGCCGTAGACCGGCCGGCCGGCGTCCGTGTGATGCAGTTCGGCCGGATTGTTCTTCGGCGGGTTCTTCTGCGACCGGAGCGTGTACGTCAGGTAGTTGTCGAACGACGGATCCCACGGCCTCTGGATGAGGCGGCCGCTCGGCGTGTAGTAATGGGCCGTCGTCAGGGCGAGGCCGGCCCCGCCGCTGATGCGGTAGACCGACTGGACCAGCGCCTTGCCGAACGTCGTTTCGCCGACGATGAGCGCCCGGTCGTGATCCTGCAGCGCGCCGGTGACGATTTCCGACGCGCTCGCGCTGTTCCGGTTGACCAGCACGATCATCGGCATGGTCGTGAACTGGCTCGGCTTGGTCGCGCGATAGTCCTCGTCCGAGTTCGGCACGCGGCCGCGGGTGTAGACAATCAGGTCGCCCTTCGGCAGGAACCGGTTCGCCACGAGAATCGCCTGGTCGAGCGCCCCGCCCGGATTGTTCCGCAGATCGAAGATCAGCCGGCGCATGCCCTTGGCCTGCAGCGCGTCCAGGGCGCGCCCCAGCTGGGCGTTGGTGTCCTCGGCGAATTCCGCGATGCGCACGTAGCCGGTCGTGCCGTCGATCATGAACGCCGCCGGCACGGAAGACAGGTGGATCTCTTCCCGCGCGACACTGAACGGAATCAGCTGGTCGTATCCCCAGCGCCGGATGCCGAGCGCAACGCTCGTCCCCTTCGCCCCCTTGATCCGGTCGACCGCCTGATCGCTCGTCCAGCCCTTCGTGCTCTGCCCATCCACGGTGGCGATCACGTCGCCGCGGCGGATGCCGGCGTCGAACGCGGGGGAGCCGTCGAACACCGAGACGATGTGGATCTCGCCGCCGGCCGCCTGAATCGTGACGCCGATGCCGTAGTAGTGCCCCTCCTGGCGTTCGCGCATCTGCGCGTATTCCTGAGGGTCCATGAAATTCGAATGCGGATCGAGCGTCTCGAGCATCCCCTGGATGGCGCCGTAGACCAGCCGGTCGCTCTGGAACTGTCCGACGTACTGCGATTGAATCGCACTCAGCGCGGCCGTGAAGGTCTTGTAGTCGCCCGGCAGGTGGTTTTCGGTGGCGAAGACGCCCCGGCCGAAGATGCCGCCGACAAGCGCGCAGACGAAGATGGCGAAAGTGGCCGCGGAGACTGCCCGATACTTGCGCATGATTCTCGATGGTAACAGATAACCCTTGGGGGGGCAACGAGTTCCCGCGACCGGACCGACCGGGGACCCTTGACCGGCCACGGACGGCTTTCTATAATGCTTCGAATCACTTAGTGGCGATCGGGTTCGCCACGCCCATCCGTGCGTCGCACGCAGTCACCGCCCCCGCCGGACGGCCCCGGGGACGCAGCGAGGAGCCCGGTTCCATGTTCGGTTCAATCGGTGCGGGCGAGGTGCTGATGATCCTGATCATCGCGCTGATCGTGTTCGGCCCGCGCAAGCTGCCGGAAATGGGGAAGGCGCTGGGGCGCGGCCTCAACGAATTCAAGAAGGCCTCGTCGGACCTGCGCAGTTCGCTGGAAGCCGAGATCCGGATCGAACACGAGCAGGAAAAGCTCCAACAGCAGGCTCAGGCCGCCGCCCGGACGCCGTCGCTGCCCTCCCCGGCGGCTGATGCCACGCCGCCGGCCGGCCAAGGCGAAGGGGGGAGCCCCGTCCGCCCGGCGGAACAGCGCTCCTGATCCGGTCGATGGCACTCGTTCCCTTCCCGGGTTCTCAGCCGGCCGCGCCGTCCGAGCCTGCCGACGAGCAGGGCCGCGGCGACGGCGCGCGGATGTCGTTCCTGGAGCATCTCGACGAGCTCCGGCGGCGGCTGATGTACTCCGTCGCCGCCGTGGCCGCCGGCTGCCTGGTGGCGTTCGCCTTCATCGACCGGCTGTTCAACTTCATCTTCCTGCCGCTGCAGCAGCTGCTGCCGAACGGCGAGAAGCTGATCTACACCGAGCCGACCGAAGCGTTCACGCTGTATCTCGAGCTCGCGCTGCTCGCCGGCATCGTCCTCGCCGCGCCGTTCATCATGTGGCAGGTCTGGCTGTTCATTGCGCCCGGCCTGTATTCGCACGAGAAGCGGTTCGCCATTCCGTTCGTGCTGCTTTCCTCGAGCGGCTTCATTCTCGGCGCCCTGTTCAACCATTACGTGCTCTTCCGCTTCCTGTGGGTCTTCCTGGCGAGCTTCTCGAGCAGCTACGTGATGTTCACGCCGAAGCTCGACCCGATGTTCGATCTGTACGTGAAGATGATGCTCATCACGGGCCTCGTCTTCCAGCTGCCGACAGTCGTGTTCTTCCTCGCGAAGATGGGCATGGTCACGCCCCGATTCCTCTGGAAGAACTTCAAGTACGCCATCCTGATCATCTTCATCGTCGCGGCGGCGGTGACGCCGAGCCCCGATCCCTTCACCCAGACGGTCGTCGCCCTGCCGATGATCGGGCTGTACCTCATGAGTATCCTGATTGCCTGGATGGTCCGGCCGATCCGCGGCGCGCGGGCACAGAAATAACGGCAGCGACCGGGCACGGCCCCGGTCCCCGGCCGCGGCGACTTCCATGGCCGGGAATTTTTCCGCGTACGGTCCGGCCGCGGACCGCCTGACGAAGGCGTGCAAACAGGCCTCATTTCGTTGACTTCGGCTTCCTCCGGGCCATACAATTTCATATAGCTGAGTTTGCCACGACACCGGTTGCTGTTACCGCGGGAGGTACAGCGTGATGAGATGGTCCCTTCGTTCGACGTTCCTGGCGGGCGCGACGCTGTTGTTCGCCACGGGGGTCGCCGCCCAGACCCCGGCCGGCGCGCCACCGCCGGCTTCCACCCCGCCGCCTCCAGCCGACACGCGACCGGCCACGACCACGTTCAGCGGCGACACCGGACTCTGGTTCGTCCCGACCGCCGACGTGCTGGCGCACGGGACGTGGTCGGTGAGCGGTTACCGCGCCGGCTTCAACGACCGGCAGGGCTTCACGAACGTCTCCGACTTTGCCGGCACGTTCGCGGTCGGTCTCAGCGACCGGGTCGAGCTGTTCGGCTCGCTCTCTTTCGATCGGCGCATCGATCGCGACATCCGGCCGCTGTTCACCGCCAGCACGAGCGTGGGCGGGATCTTTCCCGGCGCGCCGCTGGCGACGTCGGGCTGGAGCGGCGACCACCTGGGCGACCTGTATCTCGGCGCCAAGGTGAACCTGCTCTCGGAAGCGCGGCAGAACCCGGTCGCCTTCGCGCTGCGGGGCATCGTCAAGGTGCCGACGGCCGGCAAGACCACCGTGGGCACCGGCAAACCGGACGTCAGCCTCCAGGCCGTCCTGAGCAAGGAAGTCAATCGGGCGGTCGAGCTGTCGGGCTACGGCGGCGCCATCTTCCGCGGCAATCCGTCTGGCGTCACGCTGTCGAACGCGTTCGAATGGGGGCTGGGCGCCGGGTTCCCGAGCCGGACGGCGCTGCGGCTCTTCACGGAGGCGCACGGCGACGTCCCGTTCAAGAACACGCTCACGGTGTCGACGCCGGTCGTGGCCAGCGACGGCAGCCTGTCGCCGCTCAGCAGCCTGTACGCCGACACGACGACCGTCACGCTCGGCGCCATCTGGCAGGCCCGCAACGGCTTCTTCGTGGGCGCCGGGCTGAACTGGAACCTCCCGACGGCGGATCGGTCGCTGTATCGGACCGATGAGAGCGTCGGCACGGCGCGCGACTTCATCGACTACCAGGTCCGGATCGGGTTCCACCCCGGCATCCGGGTCTACACGCCGCCCCCGCCGCCCCCGCCGCCTCCTCCGCCCCCGCCGCCGGCGCCGGTGAACCATCCACCGACGGTACAGGCCTCCTGCGAGCCATGCACGGTGAACGTCGGGCAGACCGCCACCGTGTCGGCGCACGCCGAGGATCCGGACGGCGACACGCTGTCGTACCAGTGGACGGCACCGGCCGGCACGCTGGCCGACGCCACCGCCCCGAGGACGACCTGGACCGCGCCCGACCAGGAAGGTCCGGTGCAGATCACCGTGACCGTCAACGACGGCAAGGGCGGCACGGCGTCGGACACGACCACGATCCAGGTCGTGCGGCCGCCGAAGAAGGTCTACACGTTCGAAGACGTGCAGTTCGACTTCGACCAGTACACCCTGCGGCCGTCGGGGCTCCGCATCCTCGACGAAGTGGTCAAGGCGCTGCAGGCGGATCCGACGCTGAAGATCCAGATCCAGGGGTACACGTGCAATATCGGCACACCGGAGTACAACCTCGCCCTCGGTGATCGGCGCGCCAGGGCGGTGCTGAACTACCTGACGTCGCGCGGAATCGATCCGGGCCGGCTGACGACCATCAGCTACGGCGAGGAGGACCCCAAGTACTCCAACGCCCGCGAGGAGACCCGGCGGCTGAACCGGCGGGCGGCGCTCGTCGTCCGGCTCGTGCAGTAGGCACCGCACGCCTCGACGCTCGCGGCCACCCATGCAGGCCGGCGGACGCCCCCGTCCGCCGGCCTTTCGTTCGTCCGGGGCCTGCGTCCCGGCCCGGCGCGCCGCCCGACTGCCTGGAGTAAGCTAAAAGCGCCGTGGTGATCAAGGCATCGGCCGCCGGGGAGATCCGCCGGCTCGTCGAGGACCTCGCATCCGATCGCGAGGTGCAGCGCGAGGCGGCGATCGCCCGTCTCACCGTCATCGGGGCCCGCGCCGTCGACCGGCTGGTCGCAGCCCTGGCGTCGCCGTCGCCGGTCGTCCGCACGGCGGCGCTGCGCGCGCTCGAGGCGATCGGCGATGCCCGCGCGCTCAAGCCGGCCCTCACGCATCTCGACGATCCGGAGGCCGACGTCGCGGTGGCCGCCGTCGGCGTGGCGCGCGGCTTTCTCCGGTCGCCGCACGAGAGTGCGGTGCTCGATCGCCTCGCCGCTCTGGCGATGGACCGCACCCGCGACCGGCGGCGGCGGCTGGCCGCGCTGATCGCGCTCGACGACCTGCCGCCGGACACCATCGGCCCGATCCACGAGCAGCTGCGCCTCGATCCCGATCAGGCGCTGGCGGCGCACGCGGCCGGCGCGATCGGGCCGGACGGCGCCAGCGATCCGGCGGCGGCGCTGGAGGCGGCCGCGGCCGGCCGGCTCCCCCGGGACCCCGCGACGGTGCGCGCGTGGCTGACCGCAGCCGCCGCCGAGACCCCGCTCGCCACCGTGCACCGCCTGATCGGCGTCGTGCGGACACGCGAAGCGGCAGAGGCGGCCGACGCGCGGCGGCCCTGGACCGACGTGCGGGGGGCGGCCCACCTGCTGCTGGCCGGGCGCGACAGCCGGGTCGCGCTGTACGATCTGCGGGAAACGCTGGAGCGTGCCGACGGGCCGCTGCCGCCCGACCTGATGACCGCCGTCGCGGCGATCGGTGATGCCTCGTGCCTGGAGCCGCTGGCGGCGCTGTATGCGCGCGCGCGGCAGGCGGGTGCCGATCCGATGGCGCCCTGGCCGGCGCGGGTGCGGGAGACGCTTCAGGCGATTGTCCGGCGGGAACGACTCACGCGACGACACGCCGCCGTGCGGCGCCTCCAGAGCCGGTGGCCCGCCGAGGCCGCCTGGCTCCTCGGAAAATCCTGAGCCGCGCCGCGGGGCCGGGCTCAGTACGCCTTCGCGAACCAGGCCTCGGAGACGGCCGGACGACCGCACTTCACGCACGGTCCGCCCGGACGCTGGTCGCCGAGCGGGAGGTTCCGGATCGTCGCCTGCGTCTCGGCCTTGATCTGCGCTTCACACTCCGCCGATCCGCACCAGGGCGCGATGACGAAGCCCGGACGCCCTTCCATCGCCTGGATGAACTCGTCGTAGGTGGTGACCCGCGACGTGTGCTCCTCGCGGAACCGCAGGGCGCGTTCGAGGAGGGCCCGCTGGATGTCGCCGAGCAGCGCATCGACCCGGACCGGCAGGTCGGCCAGCGGCACCGAGATCTTCTCGCGCGTGTCCCGGCGCACCAGCACGACCTGTCCCTGCTCGATGTCGCGCGGACCGATTTCCAGACGCAGCGGGACCCCCCGCATCTCCCATTCGGCGAACTTCCAGCCGGGCGTGTAGGTGTCGCGGGCGTCCAGCATCACGCGTACGCCCCGGCCGGCCAGATCCTCGCGCAGGGCCTGCGCCCGGGGCAGCACGGTCTCCTGCCAGTTGCCGCGCGGAATCGGGACGATGACCACCTGATACGGCGCGATGCGCGGCGGAAGAATCAATCCGCTGTCGTCGCCGTGCGTCATGATCACGCCGCCGACGAGCCGGGTCGACACGCCCCACGAGGTCCCCCACACGTACTGGAGCGACTTGTCGCGCGCCTGGAACTGGATGTCGAACGCCTTCGCGAAGTTCTGCCCGAGGTTGTGCGACGTGCCGGCCTGCAGCGCGCGGCCGTCCCCCATCAGGGCTTCGATCGAATAGGTCCGCAGCGCGCCGGCGAAGCGTTCGCTGTCGGTCTTCCGCCCCGGCACGACCGGCATCGCCAGCTCGTGCTCGGCCACCTCCTGGTAGACGCCGAGCATGCGCAGGGTTTCCTCCTCCGCCTCCGCCTCCGTCTCGTGCGCGGTGTGCCCTTCCTGCCAGAGGAACTCGGTCGTCCGGAGGAACGGCCGCGTCACCTTCTCCCAGCGGACGACGTTCGCCCACTGATTGATGAGGATCGGGAGGTCGCGCCAGGACCGGACCCACTTCGCGTACATCGTCCCGATGATCGCCTCCGACGTCGGCCGGACCACGAGCCGTTCCTCGAGCTCCTCGCCGCCGCCGTGGGTGACGTAGGCGACCTGCGGCGCGAAGCCTTCGACGTGGTCGGCCTCCTTCTTCAGCAGTCCCTCGGGAATGAACAGCGGGAAGTACGCGTTCACGTGACCGGTCGCCTTGAACCGCCGGTCGAGCGCCTGCTGGATCAGCTCCCAGATGGCGTAGCCGTACGGACGGATGACCATGCACCCCTTGACGGGCGAATAGTCCGCCAGCTCGGCGCGCCGGACGACGTCCAGGTACCAGCGCGAGAAATCCTGCGAACGGGGCGTGATCTCGGTGACGAGGGCGTCGGACTGATCGGGCTTCTTGGCCATCGGAATGTCAGGGTCTCCGCGAGTGACAGGCGGGAGCCGACTGCGGCTGCAGCGTCTCCGCCACGTGGACCTTCCAGTGTAGATCGTCCCGGGCTGGGAAATCGGTCCGGAAGTGCCCGCCCCGGCTCTCCTCGCGGCGCAGCGCCGCCCGGGCGATCAGCCGCCCGACCGTCACGACGCTGCCCCAGCGCCAGGCCTCGCGTCCGCCGATCCGGCCGTCGGCCAGCTCCTGTCGGAACACCTCGAACGCCGCGTCCAGGCGCGCGACGGCCGCGGTGAGCCCCGGCCTGTCGCGGAACAGGCCGACGGCGCGCCACATCAGGTCGCGCACGCCGTCCTCGTCCAGAGGCGGGGTGGCCCCGGCCGCGGGGTCCGGGGCGGCGTCCGTGCTGGCGACGGATAGACCGGCCCGCAGGTCCCCGGCCCGGGGCGGGGCCTGCATGGCCTCGCCCGCACGGGCGCCGAAGACGAGCCCCTCGAGCAGCGAGTTGCTGGCCAGGCGATTGGCGCCGTGGACGCCGGTGCACGCCGTCTCCCCGGCGGCGAAGAGGCCGGGAATCGAGGTCCGGCCGGCGGTATCGGTGTCGACGCCGCCCATCAGGTAGTGGGCGGCCGGCCCGACCGGAATCGGGTCGCGCGCCAGGTCGAGACCGACGCCGGCGCACGTGCGCGTAATCGTCGGGAACCGGGCGCGGACGTACGCGGGGTCCAGGTGCGCGAGCGTGAGGAACACGGGGCCGCCGGTCCGCTCGGCCTCCCGGGCGATGCCGCGCGCGACGATGTCGCGGGGGGCGAGGTCGCCTGCCGGATCGTATCCGGCCATGAACGGCTCGCCGTGCGTGTTGACGAGGCGTGCGCCTTCGCCGCGCAGGGCCTCCGAGATCAGGAACCGCGGCGCCCCGGCCAGCTTGAGGGCGGTCGGGTGGAACTGCACGAACTCGAGGTCGGCCACGCGCGCCCCGGCGAGGTAGGCGATGGCGACGCCGTCGCCGGTCGCGACCTCGGGGTTCGTCGTTTCGCGGAAGATCCGGCCGGCGCCCCCCGTGGCCAGCAGCGTCGCCCCGGCGAGCGCCGTCTCCTCGCGGCCGTCGGGCGTCACGAAGCGCGCCCCGGCGCAGCAGGCCCCGTCCATGACGAGTCCGGTGACCAGGCAGCCGCGCAGGACCTCGATGGCGGACGTCCGCGTCACGCGCGTCCAGAGCGCGCGGCCGATCTCGCGCCCGGTGGCGTCGCCGGCGTGCAGGATCCGCCGGACGCTGTGGGCCGCTTCGCGACCGAGGGCCGGGCGGCCGTCTTCGTCCAGGTCGAAGCGGGTGCCCCAGGCGATCAGTTCCCGGACGTCACGCGGCCCGTCCTGGACGAGGACGCGCACGGCCGCCTCGTCGCACAGCCCGTCGCCGGCCAGCAGCGTGTCGGCCGCATGGCGCGACGGGCTGTCATCGTCGCCGAGGGCGACCGCAATCCCGCCCTGCGCGTAGCCGGTGTTGCTCTCCCAGGGATCGGCTTTCGTGAGGATGAGCACGCGGCCGGCCGCGGCCAGCGTCAGTGCCGCGCGGAGGCCCGCGATGCCGCTCCCGATTACCAGGAAGTCTCGGTGCACAGTCACCTGAGTGCTATCCTACCATTGCCCCGCGGCGCGCCGCCGCGCGGGCCAGGAGCCCGATCGCCCGATGGATCCGATCCGCATCGATGTCAGGACGAGCACGGGGAGCTACCCCGTCTGGATTGACGCCGGCCTGGCGGCCCGGCTGTCGCCCCTGCTGCAGGAGGCGCGCCTGGTGTCGCGCCGCTTCGTCGTGTCGAGCCCGGTCGTGTGGCGTCTGCACGGGCCGGCGCTCGCGCGCGCCGTGCCGGGCGCGGAGGTCGTGCTGGTGCCGGACGGCGAACGCTCCAAGCAGCTGTCGACGGTGTCGCGCATCTACGAGGCGCTCATCCGGGCGGAGGCCGATCGCGCCTCGGTCGTCATCGCGGCCGGCGGCGGCGTCATCGGCGACATGGCCGGCTTCGCGGCCGCGACCTTCCTGCGCGGCGTCCCCCTGGTGCAGGTGCCGACCACGCTGCTCGCGCAGGTGGACAGCGCCATCGGCGGCAAGGTCGGCGTGAACCATCCGCTCGGAAAGAACCTCATCGGGGCGTTCTACCCGCCGGCCCTGGTCTGCATCGATCCGACGCTGCTCGAGACGCTGCCGCGGCGGGAGTTCCGCGCGGGCCTCTACGAGGTCGTCAAGTACGGCATGATTGCCAGCCCGGACCTCTTCGCGCGGCTGGGACGCGAGACCGCCGCGATCTTCCGGCGCCGGCCGGAGACACTCATGCCGATCATCGCCGAGTCGTGCCGCATCAAGGCCGACGTGGTGGGGACCGACGAGCGCGAGGCGGGGCTCCGCCGCGTGCTCAACTTCGGCCACACGGCCGGGCACGCGCTCGAAGCGGCCACGAAGTACCGGCGGTTCCGTCACGGCGAGGCGGTCGCGTACGGCATGCTGGCGGCCGCCCATCTCGCCGTCGCCCGCGCGGCGATGGCCGAGGCCGACCGGCAGGCGCTCGCCGCGCTGATCGGCGCGCTCGGCCCGCTGCCGTCGGTGGCCGACATCCCGGTGGCGGCGCTGCTCGAGGCCATGCGCCGCGACAAGAAGATCGTCGACGGGCGCCTGCACTTCGTGCTCCCGACCGGGATCGGCCGCACCGCGATCGTCGACGACGTGACGGAGCGGGAGCTGTCGGCCGCGCTCGTGCGGATCGGCTGCGCCGGCTGACCCGGTTACGCCAGGCCGTGCTCGCGGAGGCGGGAGGCCAGCGCCTTCGGGGTGAGCTGCAGCTCCCGGCACATCCGGGCCTGATCGCCGTGCGCTTCCCGCAGCGCCTGTTCCAGCTTGCGCCGCTCCACCTCGACCAGAATCCGCTGCGAGGCTTCGGCCAGCGTGCCTGACAGGTCGATCTGCGCCCACGGATCCGCCGGGGCCTCGGCCGCCGGCACCTCGGGCAGCAGGTTGAGATGACGCGGCTCGATCGCGTCACCGTCGGTAAGGATGACCGCCCGCTCGATGCAGTTCTGCAGTTCGCGGACGTTGCCCGGCCAGCGATACCGCTGGAGCGCCTCGAGCGCCTCCGGCCGGATCATGAGGGGCCGCCGGTTGAGGTCGCGACAGCACCGCTCGACGAAGTAGCGGGCCAGCAGCGGCACGTCGGCCGGCCGCTCGCGCAACGGCGGAATCGTGATCGGAAACACCGACAGCCGGAAGAACAGATCGCCCCGGAAGCGGCGGGCGGCAACGGCGTCGGCCAGGTTGCGGTTCGTCGCCACCACCACCCGGACGTCCACCTGCAGCGTCGCCGTCCCGCCCACCCGCTCGAACCGCCGGTCTTCGATCACCCGGAGGATCTTGGCCTGCAGCGCGAGCGGCAGTTCGGCGATCTCGTCGAGGAACAGGGTGCCGCGGTGCGCCAGCTCGAACTTCCCCGGCTTGCGCGCCGTCGCGCCCGTGAACGCCCCCTTCTCGTACCCGAAGAGCTCGCTCTCGAGCAGCGTCTCCGGAATCGCGGCACAGTTGATCGCCACGAACGGCCCGTCGGCGCGACGGCTCAGGGCGTGCAAGGTGCGGGCGAACAACTCCTTGCCCGTGCCGCTTTCCCCCTGCAGCAGCACCGTGGTGTCGGTCGCGGCCGCCCGCTGCAGATCCGCCAGCACCCGCCGCAGCGCCGGATCGTCCCCGATGATGCGCGGGGCCCCGCGCCGGGCCGCCAGTTCTTCCTTCAGCAGAATGTTCTCGGTGACGAGACGCCGGGCGTTCAGGGCCCGTTCGACCAGCAGCAGCAGGTGATCCGGATCGACTGGCTTGGCCAGAAAATCGAGCGCCCCGGCCTTCATCGCGGCGACCGCCTCCTGCACGCCGCCATAGGCGGTCATCACCACGACCGGCAGGGTGGAATCGAGGTCCCGGGCGTCCTGCAGCACGGCCAGCCCGTCGCCATCCGGCAGGCGCAGATCGGTCAGCACCAGCACCGGACGGGCCTCGCGCAGCGCCGCCCGTGCCTCGGCGACGGTCTCCGCCTCGATCACGGTGTGCCCGGCCGTCTCGATCGCACGGCGCAGCATCTGCCGCAGCGAGGCCTTGTCCTCGACGAGCAGAATCGGGCCGTCATCCCCGGAGCGGACTGCGCTGGCCACGGCGGCTTATCGGAGCCAGCCGGGCGGCACGCCGGCCCGCCGCGCTGCCTCCTCGATGTCGGCAATGGCTTTTGTCTGATCCAGGGCCTGGGTCTTCAGGTGCGCCAGTTCGGCCAGCGCCTTGACCCGGTTCTGTTCGATGCCGGCCCGCTGGACCGGATCGTCGCGGGACGCAAAATCGGCCGTCAGGGCATTGATGCGGCTCTGCAGCGCGGCCAGCAGCACCTGCGTCTGGTCGAGCGCCGTCCGCGCGTCGGTGATCCGCGTGTGCCAGTACGCGCGATCCTTGACCGGCGACGCGGACGTCTTCCCGCTCGCATCGGCCTCGTCCGACCTGGCGGACGCCTGCGCGGCCGGGCTGGCAGGCCCTTTGACGGACGCGGGCGATCCAGCCGGGGCGGCGGCGCCCGCGGCGCCGGACGGCGCGGCGCCCTGCGATGCCGGCGAGCCGCCTTCGTCCTCAGACGGCTTCAGATCCGCGTTCGTGTACAGCTTGCCGTGCGCCTTCAGCTCCTCGCGCTGCGCGCGTGCCTCCCTGGCCACTTCCGCCAGGGACTGCGCGGACGCGATCGAGGCCGCCAGCGCACCTGCGATCGCCACCGTCAGCATCACCGTCGGCTTGAATCTCATGGCTTCCGACTCCAGCACCGGGACACGTCCACCAATCGCCGTATCGGGCCGGGGCCGCCCCGACGATAGAGCGGCGACCGGCAGGCACGAGGTACTTCTAGCGGATCCAGCGCCAGGAGAGCAAGCGCACGAAACCCGGCCGATCCTCCGATCCGGACGGCGGCGGCTCGGACGCGTCACGTTCAGATCTGTCGGTCGACACACCGGTTTCGTCAGTGACGCGCGCCACGGTCGCCTCGATCGTCTGCCGCAGTCCGCGAAGGCCGAACGCCTCCGCCCGCACGACGATGATTCCGGCGCCCGGACTGCCGGGAGCCCCGTCACGAGCCGGGTCCCCGTCCGTCTCGGAAGGATCGTCGCCGACCAGCACGACCACGTAGCACGCGCGGTCGCCGGCCGCCTGCGGCGCCAGCCGCCCGCACGGCCCGTACTCAAAGAGCTGCCACCGCGGATTGTCCGCGCCCCAGGGGCGTTCGGGCGTCACCGCGTCGAGTTGCGCCGGCGAGCAGCCGGCCGCGCGCCCGCAATCGGCCAGGCTGGCAACCGCGGTCAGGTCGATCGTCGAGCCATCGGGCAGCGAACGAAGGCCGGCGGGTGGACCGTCGGCAAATGCGGAGCGCTCCGCCCCGCTCAGAACCGGCGTCCAGTCCGCACGGGCCGCCAGATCGGACAGCGTGCGGCCGACCGCGGCGTCGGCCGCGTACAGCACTTCCCGCGCGTCGCGGTAGTTGGCGGCAATCAGGACGTCGGTCGAGCTCGTCAGCACGGCGCCGGCACCGAGCGCCGCCAGCAGCACGAGAACCAGCAGCGCCAGCAGGAGCGCCGCGCCCCGCTCCCCGTCCGCTCCGCCGGTCTGCTGCGCCGCCCGCATGTCGTCACCAGCCGGCGGACAGGTTCCGCGGCGCCACATCGAACCGCATCTCCCGATCGGGCACCAGGGCACCGGCCGTGCGGCCGGTCCCGCCCCGATCGAACAGCAGACCGGCAGGGCCGCGCAGCGCATCGAGCGCCGATTCGACCCGGATCGTCACGCGCAGGCGCCGCAGTCGGAACAGGTCGGCATCGAACCGGCCGGCGGCGGCCGCGTCCGGGCACCACGGGCCATCGCTCAACAGCGTCGGCGTCATCGACACGAGCGGCCCTGCGGCAGGACCGAGCGCGGCCAGCCCCGGGCGTGGGCGCGGCGTGCCCGTGTCCGGATCGATCTCGAACACGCAATTCTCGCCGGCCGGCCACGCGCCCGACACGGCCTCCCGCGGCGGCGGCGCCGGACCATACGTGACCGACGGCCGGGCCGGATCCACCGGCCGCCGGACCGCCGGCGCCCGGGGATCGCCCTCGAAGTCGAAGTGGAGCCGCGTGACGTGATCGACCAGCGGCAGCCGGCTGCCGCCATCGTCGCGCATCAGTCTGGGCCCCTCGTCCGGGTCGCCGGCGTCCAGATCGTAGACATGCACGACGATGCCAACGATCGTGGCGCCGGTTGGATACTCGTGGGAGCCGTCCGGCATGTCGTGGCGCAGATCCGCCACAGCACCCGACACCTGGCGCACCGTGAAGAGGTCGAAGGCACCACTGGCGTCATAGACCAGCACGCGCAGGCCGGCGACGAACCCGCACGCCGGATCGCCCACCGGGCAACCGGGCACGGTCGCCAGCATCACGCTGGCGGACCGGGCCGGCATCGGCTCCGCCAGCGCGGCCGTCGCGGCCCCGGCTGGCACGTAGACAATCGTGAGCGCATCGTCGCGCAGCGTGCCGGGCGGATCGGTGCCCAGCCGGAACGGCAGCACGGGGGCGATGAACCGGGTCAGCGGACCGGCACGCGAGCCGCGGTCCGGGCCGGCGCCGGCCATTATCAGGTCGGCAAAGAGGCTGTCGCTGGCGGCCCTCAGTCGCTGCTCGATGTCGTTCGTCTCGAGACCGGCCTGGAACATGGCGCGAAGGGGCCCGACGAGCGCCGCCACGCTGCCGACGATGACCAGCGCCAGCATCATGGCCACGAGCAGCTCGACCAGCGTCAGACCGTCGCGACCCTTCGCGGGCAGCGTCACCCCATCGCGCGCACCTTGAGCGACACGAGTCTCGTCCCGGCCGCTCTGGCGGCCGGGTCCGGCTCGCGGGTGCCGGCAGCCGGCAACACGACGACTTCCAGCACGCGTCCATTGTCGGGATCGGCGGCGAGCGGCACGACAGCCCAGCGCCGGACGTAGGCCGTTCCGGGCGGCGGGCGGCTGCCCCGCCCGAGCCATCGCCCGTCGCCCGCGAGGTAATCGACGAACCCGGGCACGTCGCGGTCGAGCGTGCCCGGCGGGGATGCCGCCAGCCCGGTACCGGCTCCCGAGGGCTGCGGCCCGCTCAGATCGGTGGTCGTATCACCGGCCGGCTGACCGTCCTCGTCGAATCCCCACGCCAGGCTCCGCAACTGTTCGATCCGTTCGACAGCGAGCGCCGACGCCACCGTGGCCCGCTCGGCCTCACGGCTGGCCTTCAGGGCGGCGCCGAGCAGCGGCGCCAGCGACAGGAGCGCCGCGGTGAGGATGGCGACCGCAGCCAGCACCTCGACGAGCGTGAATCCCCGCACGCGCGGCTCGCGCATGCGCGATGATCCTGCAAGGGCTGCACCAGAATGACCGGCGGGAACAGCGCTGCCGCACGCGCCTGTTTCCGGTCACACGGGGCGATCGGGCTCGATCGGTCTGCAGTTTCCGCTTCGTCTCAGGGAGGAACGAATGGCGGGAACTGACACGAGCCGTCCCGGGCACGGTACGGCGCCGCAGCGCGTCAGATCGGCGGCAGCGGCAGGAGCACCTGCAGCGCCGCACCGCCGTCGGGGCTTGCGGTGGCGGTCACCCGGCCGTTATGGGACACGACAATCTTCTGGACGATGGCCAGGCCGAGGCCGGTGCCCTGGCCCTTGGTGGTGAAGAACGGCCGGAAGACGCGATCCCGATCCGCCGGGTCGATACCGGGTCCGTTGTCGGTGACGGTCAGGCGGACGAGGCGCTGCGACCGATCGACCGCCGCGTCCACGACGACGCGGGGCTGGACGCCATGGGCGACGCACGCTTCGATCGCGTTCCGCAACAGGTTGGCCATGGCCTGGCGGAGGAGCACCTCGTCGCCCTCGACCGTGGGGAAGGTGCCTCGCACCTCGATGGAGCCGCCTCGCGTGCGGCACTCGGCGCCCGCGTCCTCGACCGCCCGGTCCACCACGCCCCGCAGGTCGACCGGGGCCGGGGTCAGCGCCGCCGGTCTGGCGAACGCCAGGAAATTGGTGACCACTTCGCCGAGCGCGCCGGTTTCGTCGCGAATCGCCTGGATGTACGGCCGGTACGACGCCGGCAGCGCGTCGAGGTCGATCAGGCGGCTGTATCCGTGGATCGTCGCAAGGCCGTTCCTGAACTCGTGCGCCAGCCCCGCGGTCAGCTCGCCCACCTGCGCCAGGCTTTCTTTCAGGCGGATCTGATCTTCGAGCGCGCGGACCGACGTCAGATCGGAGAAGAGGCAGATGGCGCCGGCCGGGGCGTGATCTTCGTCGTAGAGCGGCGAGACGGTGACGCCGAGATGGGCCTCCTGCTCGCGCGTGCCGACGTCGAGCGCCCGCCGCACGATCGCATGGCCGCTGGCGAGGCACTCATCGATGACGGTCCGCACCGGCGCGACGTGCGCGAGCAGCGCGCGATAATCGCCCCCCTCTTCGGCTTCGTCGGACAGCCGCAGGAGCCGCCGCCCCGCCGGATTGACGATGCGGACCCGCCGCGTCAGGTCGACGACGAGCAGTCCCGACGTCAGGCTGGCGATGATGGCGCCGCTCAGCCGCTCTGACGCCTCGGCCCGCGCCGCCATCGCCTGTTCCTGCGCCTTCAGGCGGACGACCGCCTCCTGCAGGGCGGCGGACATCCAGGCCGCCTCCCGATCCGGTTCCCCGAGCGCGCCCCGCGCCTCCCGGGCGGCCGCCAGGAACCGCAGCGCGGCGAAGGTCAGCACGGCCACCAGGGCGGCCACGAGTGCCGTCATGCCGATGAACGTGTAGGCGTGAGCCGTCATCGTCCGCGGGCGTCTCCGGGGGGGCGACGGCCACGAGCCGCCCGCCGCTCCCCTGTCAGTAGAAGCCGAGATACCAGGCGAGCAGCCGATCGCCGACCGTGCCGGCGACCAGCGCCCCGAGCGCGAGGAACGTGCCGAACGGCAGCGCGTATTTCATGTCGCCGCGCCGCAGGGCGATCAGGATCAGGCCGACGGCCGCGCCGGCGAACGACGACAGCACCAGCGTGACGAGCATCAGCTTCCACCCGAGGAACGCGCCGATCATCGCCAGCATCTTCACGTCGCCCATGCCGAGCCCTTCCTCGTGCCGGACCCAGGAGTAGATCTTCGCGATGGCCAGCAGCAGACCGCCGCCGACCAGGGCGCCGATCAGGGAATCGACCCATCCGGGCGGCGCCGTCAGGCTGAAGAGCAGCCCGACGCCGACTCCCGGCAGCGTGATGCTGTTGGGCAGAATCCGGTGATCGAGATCGATGAGCATGAGCACGATCAGCGCGCATCCGAGCACGAGGCGCGGGATGAGCAGCGGGCTGAGGCCGACCAGCGCGTAGGTGCCGACGAACAGCCCCGCGGTGGCGAGTTCGACGAGCGGATAGCGCAGCGAGATGCGCGCGCGGCACGCCCGGCACCGGGCGCCGAGCGCCAGGTAGCTGATGACCGGGACGTTCTCGTACCAGGCCAGCTCGTGGCCGCAGTGCGGGCAGCGCGAGCGCGGATGCGCGACCGACTGCCCGAGCGGCATCCGATGGATGCAGACGTTCAGGAAGCTGCCGATGGCCAGGCCGAGCACCGTCAGGAGGAGCAGCAGCATGTCAGCGCTCCGGCCCGCCGCGTGGCGCCGGTTCCGTCGGGAGCGGCCAGAGCGACGACCGCCGGCTCAGGGTCACGCGGCCGGTCGCCGGGTTCAGGTCGTACGGCGTGCCGGCCGGGTCGACCGGGATGCCGGGCAGGGCCCGGTCCCGCACCATCGCCATCCAGCCGTCCGGCCAGGCGTCGTGGCGCCCGTGGAACGCGTCCGCGCCTGCCTGCAGGCGCGCGATCTGATCGAGCGCGTTGAGCTGCTGCAGCCGCCACGCGGCATCCTTGCGCAGCCACTCGCTGCCCGCGGTGTCGTAGATCTGCTCCCACATCAGGCGCGACGCGGTGCGGTTGCCGCCGGCGGCGAGGGTGTTCGCGGCCAGCGATCGCAGGAACCACGGCGCGCCCGGCACACGGCTCGCCCGGCTGAACCAGGCGGCCGCTTTCGGGTAATCGTGCCGCCACCAGTAGTAGACAAAGCCGATGTCCTGCATGTACTGCCACTTGTCGGGCTGCACCTTCAGGCCCTTCTCCAGCAGCGCGATGGCCTCATCGGGGCGCCCGGGACCGTTCGGGTACGACTCGGCGAGGAAGATGGCCCCGAAGCGGTACGCGAGATCGAACCGGGGATCGAGCGAGGTCGTGATGTTGAGCAGGGGATACAGCAGCGGGTAGCGCTTGTCGGCCTGCGGCGAGAGCTTGGTGCCGCCGTACTCCTGCAGGGCGCGGATCCAGTAGATGTCGGCCGCGATCATGTTGAACGACAGTGTCAGCCGGCGCATGACCGCGCCCGACCTGATATAGAGCATCTCGTCGCGGACGGGCGGGGCCGGGAAGTCCCGGTCGCGCACGACCTGCAGCGACACCGACGTGGCGAACAGCAGAGCGGCCAGCGTCAGCCCGATGGCCGTGCCCGCGCGGATCTCTTTCGGGAGTGTGGACGCCATGGGTGCGATCCGGTGCGCCTACCTGAAATCGCGGCGGGCGAAGATCACCATCGCGGCGAGCACGACCGCCGCCACGTAACTCACCCCGTACGCCGTCGTCACGGCGAGGTAGCCGGCCGTGACCGGCAGCCCGTGCACGACCTGCGCCTTCACGTCGAACGCGGCCATGTTCGGCAGCACGTAGTAGAGGGCGCGCGTGAGATCGGCCACGACCCGCGAATGGACGATGGCCCGGAAGTGCTTGAGGTCGCTGTCGAACTGGCCGGCGATCACCAGGCCGACCGTGAACGACGCCGACAGGATCGGGCTGGAAAACGTCGAGAAGAACAGCGCGAGCGCCGTGACGAGCATCAGCTCGACGAAGATCAGCAGGATCGCCTCGAGCATCGCCGGGTCGACCGCCGGCGCCTCCCAGGCTGCCCGGACGGCCGCCGGCTCGGTGACCGCCATGCAGGCCAGGACGAGGTAGAGGGCGACGGCCATGACGGCGACGTTGACCGCCAGCGTCAGGACCAGCCCCGCGTACTTGCCGGCGATGAACTCGTGGCGGCGGATCGGCTTGGCCAGGAGGCTGTAGATGCTGCGCCGCTCGACCTCCTTCGACACCAGGCCGATGCCGATGAAGACGGCGATGAACAGCCCGAAGAGCAGCATGGCCGCCAGGCCGAGATCCTTGATGATCTTCACGTCCTGACCGGCGGTGAGCTGGCCGATGAGGTACGACGCGCTGATCAGCAGCAGCGCGAAGAACACGAGGTTGTAGAGCACCTTGTCGCGCACCGATTCGCGGAACACGCTCACGGCGATCGTGCCGACGACCCGCAGCGCCTTCATGCCCCGCCCCCGGCCGGCCAGCGCGGCGGCGCCGACGCGGCCGAACGCGTGACCTGCTCCACGAAGAAGTCCTCGAGCGTGTCCCGGACGGGATTGAGCGAGACGAGCTCCGCGCCGGCGGCCGACAGCTCGGCCACCAGCCGGTCCGGGGCCGACTCCAGCGGCAGCTCGAGCGCGTAGCGCCCGTCGCCGATGCGGGTCGCACCGAGGAGGCGATCCCGGACGCGGTCGACGCGGGCCTCGTCCAGACCGGTCATGACCAGTTCCCATCCCCGGACCTGGAAGGCCGCCATGTCGCCGAGCCGCCCGCTGGCGACGAGCCGCCCGCCGGCCAGCACGGCGACGCGGCTGCACAGCGCCTCGGCGTCGCTGAGCACGTGCGAACTGAAGAACACCGTGACCCCCTGATCGCGCAGCCGCAGGATCAGCCGCCGGACGTCGCGGCGGCCGAGCGGGTCGAGCCCGGACATCGGCTCGTCGAAGACGACCAGCGCGGGATCGTTCAGCAGCGCCTGGGCGATGCCGACCCGCTGGAGCATGCCGCGCGAGAATTTCCGGAGCTGCAGCCGCCGTTCGACGCCGATGCCGACCTCGTCCAGCAGCCGCGCGACCCGGTCGCGCCGCGCCCGTCCGCGATACCCGAACACCGCGGCGAAATACGTCAGCAGCTCTTCGGCGGTGAGGTGATCGTAGAAATAGGGGTTCTCGGGCAGGTAGCCGATCCGGCGCCGCCCGTCGACGTCGCCGGCCGGCCGGCCGAGCAGCTCGGCCCGGCCCGACGTCGGGTAGATGAGCTGCATCAGCAGCTTGAGCGTGGTCGTCTTGCCGGCGCCGTTCGGGCCGAGGAAGCCGAAGACCTCGCCGGCGGCCACTTCGAGGGTGAGGCGATCGAGCGCCCGGTACGGCCGCTTGCGCCAGAAGCCGACGGCGTAGTCCTTGGTGAGCGCCTCAGTCCTGATGGCCAGCATCGGGTGTCAGGGGGCCGCGGCCGCCGGCCGGTGCGGACCGACCGGTCCGTCAGTGACCGGCCGGTGCCGGGTGCTTCAGCTCGTAGGCGATCGCCGCGTCGAAATAGTTCGGCGCCAGCCCGCCTTCGACCCGCACGCCATTGATAAAGAAGGTCGGCGTGGCATGGACGCCGAGCTGGTGGCCGAGCGCGATGTCCGCCTGGACCTTCTTGATGACCTCGGGGTACCGCGCGTCGAAATCGGTCACCCCGGCAATCTTCTGGAGCGCCTGCCGGATCACCGGGCCGGTCATCTCCGGCTGGTGATCGAACAGCCACTGCCGCATCTCCGACTCCTTGCCGTGTTCGGCGGCCAGCCGGACCGCCACCGCCGCATCGCAGGCCGACGGATGCGGGCCGCCGCCCAGCACGTTGGGGTTGCAGGCGGAATCCAGAGGATAGTCGCGGTAGACCAGTTTCACCTGGCCCGGATCCTCCGCGGCGTACTTCTCGAAGATCCCCTTGTAGCCCTCGTAGGTGTTCCGGCACGGCGGGCACTGATAGTCGTTGAACTTGACCACCAGCACCTTCGCGCCCTCCCGCGGCACCGGCACGGAGACGCGCGGCTGCGCGGAGAACCAGTGCTCGAACGCCGAAGCCTGATCCGACGGCAGCGGCGCCGCCGGCGGCGCCCCGGCGGCCATCACCGTCGCTCCCCCGCGCGGGAAGAACGCGAACGCAGAGCCGGCTCCCGCCACCAGGACGAGCACCAGGGTTATCGCCAGCGGACTCCGCCGCAGTGTCTTCAGATCGCCGAGCGCGCGACGCGGCAGCGCCGACATCGGCACGTCCGTCGCCGCGCCCGAGACGATGAACAGCCCGATGACGGCCACGTAGGTCGCCACGCACAGCAGGCAGAGCGCCTTCAGGATGAAGAACGAGGCGTAGCCGAGATAGAACACCACCGCCAGTCCGACCGTCGACAGCGCGAACAGGTAGCCCGGCACGTTGTCGCGCGCCGGCTTGCCGGCCCGCGCCCCGCCGATGACCAGCAGCGTCGTCACCGCGAAGTACAGCGCCCCGAACAGCGCCACCGGCACGCCGGCGAACGTCCCGAACCGGCTCTGGTAGACCTCCGTGCAGCTGATCGTCGAGCTCACGTCGCAGAAGCTCGTGTAGCCCGGATCGCGCAGGACGTGGTAATGGACCCAGGCGGCCGCCAGCGACGCGGCGAGGCCGAGGAAGGTGAAGAGCAAGGCCAGACGGCCGGCAGTTCGACTCATGGCGGATCGGCTCGGTTCAGACGCTGCGTGATGTAATCATCGGACGCGACCGGCGTCAAGCGGCCCGCCGGGCCAAGCCCGGCCGCTCCGGAGAAACGAAAAACGGGATGCCCGCCAGGCGGGCATCCCGTTGAGTGTAACCCGGAGCCGTGCCGCCGCTACTGGACGATCTGCGTGCCGGCCGGGATCGGGTTGGCAATCGCCGCGCCCGTCATGTCCTGGAACAGCGTGCCGCGCGTGTCGGTCGCGAACGACCGCGTGCCGGTCGATCCGGGCGTGATCGGCACCGCGCCCGCCCAGAAGGACGCCACCGCGTCGTTCGCCGCCACGTTGCACGTGTTGGCCGCCACCGTGACCGTCGCCGCGCCGGTCTCGGGCGCCAGCGACACCGAGTAGCCGGCCTTCAGCGACGGGTCGGTCGCCAGGTCCGGGCTGATGAACGCCTGGTTGCTGCCGGCGGGCGCCTTCGCCAGATCCACCAGCGCCACCGCGTAGCCGCCATTCGCACAGCTGGCCGCGTAGGTCGACTCGCCGCTGTCGATGGCGCGCAGCGAGCCGATCGCCGACGCCTCGTTGCCCGACATCCGAGCCCGCAGGAGCCCCGGCACCGCGATGGCCGCGATGATGCCGATGATCGCCACCACGATCAGCAGCTCGATGAGCGTGAAGCCTCTGTTGTCTCGCATCCTCATGATCGTCTCTGCTCCTCAGTGAACCGGGGCGCTGCCCCGGACCCCGGCTCGGTCGCCTGCGGGGCCCCGGCGCCCCGCGCCGCACTCCCCTCGCCGCCGCGCTTTGCGCGGCCTGCGGATTGGCGGCCGGGTGAATGACTCCGCCGACCGTTCGGTCCGTTCGCGCGACGGTGAATCGCAAGGCCGGTGCCAGTTCAGCTCGATGCGAGCTAAGTTAAATAAACTATTTACAATCAGTATCTTAGCAAAATATACCAATTTTGCAATCCGTGCCATATGCCGGAAAACTGACAGAAATCGTCAGACGACCTGTGCCACAAAGTGTCAACCCGGCCCGGCCGGGCCGTCTCCGCCCGGATGGACACCGGCCGGCCAGCCCTCAGCGCAGGTTGTATTTCTTCACGTAATACCGAAAGGAGCGGAAACTCATGCCCAGCAGATCGGCCGCCTTGACCTGGACGCCTCCCGCCCGCTGCAGCGCCTGCGCGATGTAGTCCCGCTCGATCTGCTGCACGTGCCGCTCGAGGTCGAACCCTTCCTCGGGCAGATCGACGATGGCGGCGGCGGCCGGCGCCGCCCGGTCGCCGGCGATGTGCAGCGGCAGGCTCTCCGGGAGGATGGTCGGGCTGTGCTCGAGGGCCACGGCCCGTTCGATGACGTTCTCGAGCTCGCGGATGTTGCCGGGCCAGCCGTAGGCCTGGAGGCGCGCCACCGCGTCACCCGAGATGCCGCTGATCGCCTTGCCCATCTGTTCGCGGTACTTGGCCAGGAAGTGGTCGGCCAGCAGCGGGATGTCCTCCTGGCGCTCCCGCAGCGGCGGCAGGTGCACGGGAATGACGTTGATCCGGTAGAACAGGTCCTCCCGGAACCGGCCGTCGGCGACGAGCCGGGCGAGGTCCTGATTGGTGGCGGCGATGACCCGGATGTCGGCCTCGATCTCCTCGGTGCCGCCGAGGCGCCGGAACCGGCGCTCCTGCAGGACGCGCAGCAGCTTGACCTGCATCATCGGGCTCGTCTCGCCGATTTCGTCGAGGAAGATCGTGCCCCGCTCGGCCACTTCCACGAGCCCCTTCTTGTTGCTCGCGGCGCCGGTGAACGCGCCGCGCAGGTGGCCGAACAGCTCCGACTCGAGCAGCGTCTCCGGCAGCGCGCCGCAGTTGACGGCCACGAACGGCTGATCGCGCCGCAGGGAGTGGAAGTGGATGGCCCGGGCGGCCAGTTCCTTGCCGGTCCCCGAATCGCCGGTGATGAGAATGGTGCTGTTGGTCGGCGCGATGGTCTCGATCAGCTTGAAGACGGCCAGCATCGGCTCGCTGCGCCCGACGATGCCGGCGAGCTGATGGGAGCTCTGCAGCGCGCGCTTCAGCAGCACGTTCTCCTGCCGGAGCTGGCGGCGCTCGAGCGCGTTCCGGACGATGAGCTTCAGCTCGTCGACGTCGAACGGCTTGGTCAGGTAGTCGTAGGCGCCCATGCGCAGCGCCTCCACGGCCGAGTCGGTCGAGGCGAACGCCGTGATCATGATCCCCAGGATGTCCTGGTCGATGCTCTTCGCCGCCTGGAGGACGTCGACCCCGCTGACGTCCGGCATCCGGATGTCGGAGATCAGCAGGTCGACCGGCTGCCGCTCGAGCAGGCTGATCGCGTCCCGGCCGTTGTCGGCCAGCAGGACCTCGTAGCCCTCCCGGCGCAGCACAATCGCCAGCAATTCCCGCATCGATCGCTCGTCGTCGACGACGAGGATGCGGGAGACGGTGGACGTCCGGTGAAGCGTCTGGTCGGTCACGGTCATGCGATCGGCGCGGCGGTGCGCGCGGGCAGGCGGACCGAGACGGTCGTCCCCTGCCCCGGCTGCGACTGCACGCGGATGTCGCCGTTGTAGTCGGTCACGATGCGGTGAACGATGGCCAGGCCGAGGCCGCTGCCCCGCTCGAACGTGCCGTGGAACGGCTGGAACAGCGTCTCGACCTCCCCCGCCGGAATGCCGACGCCTTCGTCCTCGACGGTGAGGACGAGGTCGTCGCCGTCGGCTCCGGCCCACGCCGGTTCCGTCCGCGCCCGGAGACGCAGGCGGCCGCCGGCCGGCATCGCGCGGAGGCCGTTCGTCGCGAGATTCCACAGGATCTGCCGGATCTGCCCTTCGTCCGCCTCGTACCAGACCTCGCGGTCGGCCGGCACGTCGACCTCGACCAGGTGGCCGGGCCGGACTTCGGCGCTGTTGCGCAGCAGCAGGGCGGTGTCCCTGAACGTGCGGCGCACGTCCAGCTTCGTCACTTCGAAGCGTTGCGGCCGCGCGTAGGCGAGGAACGAGCGGATGGTTTCGTTGAGCCGCTCGGATTCGCGCAGCACGATGTCCATCAGCTGCGCCTGATCGGCGGTCAGCGGGAGCTCGCGGCGCAGGATCTGGATCGACCCCGACATCGACGCCAGCGGATTGCGGATCTCGTGCGCGATCCCGGCCGCCATCTCGCCCACGGCGGCCAGCCGCTGCCGCAGCCGCGCGTCGCGCTCGAGGCGGTGCAGCTCGGTGACGTCCTGGAACGTGAACAGGAAGCCGGCGCGGCCGCCCGGGGTGACCAGGTGCGTCGCGCTGAGCCCCAGGTCGATCGTGCCGCCGTCGGCCCGCCGGTAGCGGTAGTCGGCCCGATGGCTGTCCGCTCCGCCGAGATCGGCCTCGAGCGCCGCCGCCGCGCCGGCCGGCAGCTGGAGCACGTCGGCGACCGGCCGGCCGACGACCTCGTCGGGGGCGCAGCCGCTGATGGTGCCGGCCGCGCGGTTGAACGTCAGGATCCGCCCCGCGTAGTCGGTCGTGACCAGGCCGCTGGTCAGGCTGTCGATGATGTCCTCGTTGAACGCCTGGAGGTCGGCGATCTCGGTCGAGGCGCGCTCGAGCCGCTCGCCGGCCGACCGCAGGTTGCCCGCGAGCGAGCCGCTCACCAGCCCGACGACGACGAAGCCGAACACGTTGATGGCGACGGTGTACTGCGCGAGGTGGCCGGGCGGCAGGCTGATCCGGGCGCCCATGAGCCACGGCTCCCGCAGCAGGCCGGCCACGGCGAGGTACTGCCCGAGCACCAGGCCGCCGTAGAGGACCGTGCTGAGCGCGGCGAGCATCAGGCCGCCGCGGCGGAACTGGAGCGCGCCGGCGGCGGCGATCGGCAGCACGTAGAGCGTGGCGAAATAGCTGGTCACGCCGCCCGTCACGTAGATGAACGCCGAGACGATGCAGGCGTCGCACGCCAGCTGGAGGTCGACGACCCAGCGATGGCGGTCGACGTACGGCAGCAGCGCGATGTAGAGCAGCGTGAGGGCGTAGGTCAGGCCGATGAGCAGGAAGAAGGGGTCGATCGGAAAGGAGCCGGGCGCGTTGATCTGGACGAGGATCGCCGAGCCGAGCAGCACCGTGCTGATGACGACGCGGATCGCCATCAGCCGGGCGAGCTTGCGGCGCAGTTCGGTCTCCGGCACCCGCGGCTCCTAGGCGGCCAGCTTGTTGATCAGGTCGAACATCGGCAGGTACATGGAAATGACGATGCCGCCGACGATCACGCCCAGGACGGCGATCATGATCGGCTCGAGCAGCGTCAGCAGGCCCGCGACGGCCGTGTCGACCTCCTCCTCGTAGAACTCGGCGATTTTGGCCAGCATCGTGTCCAGCGCGCCGGTCGCCTCGCCGACGGCGATCATCTGCGTGACCATCGGCGGAAACACCCGCGTCTCGCGGAGCGGACCCGACACGGTCTCGCCGCGCTCGATGCTCTTGCGCGTCGCCAGCACCGCGTCCTCGACGACGGCGTTGCCCGACGTGCGCGCCGTGATGTCGAGGCCGTCGAGGATCGGCACGCCCGAGCTGATGAGCGTCGACAGCGTCCGGCAGAACCGGGCGACGGCAATCTTCCGGAGCAGCAGGCCGAGCACCGGCACTCTCAGCAGCGCCCCGTCCACCACGTGCCGGCCGCCGTTGGTCGCGTAGTAGCGGCGGAACAGGATGACGAACACCACCAGGCCGACGGCCAGGAACGGCAGGTAGTGGATGAACGTGTTGCTCGCCCAGATGACGATGCGGGTCGGCAGCGGCAGGTTCGCGCCGAGGCCGGCGAACAGCGACGCGAACGTCGGAATGACCTTCCAGAGGATGACGGCCACGACGATGACGGCGATGCCGATGACCGCCACCGGGTAGATCATCGCCGAGCGGACCTGCCCGCGCAGCTTGACCGCCTTCTCGATGTAGGTGGCCAGCCGCTTGAGGATCGTGTCCAGGATGCCGCCGGCCTCCCCGGCGGCCACCATGTTGGTGAACAGGCCGTCGAACGTCTTCGGATGCTTCCGCATGGCGTCGGCGAGCGAGGCGCCCGCCTCGACGTCGGCGCGGGTCTGCAGGATGACGGCGGCGAAGTTCCGGTCGGATTCCTGGGTGCCCAGGATCTCCAGACACTGCACCAGCGGCAGGCCGGCGTCGATCATCACCGAGAACTGCCGGGTGAAGACGGCCAGATTCTTGGAGTCGACCCGGCGCCCCGTGCGCCCCTTGCGCGCCGCCGCCGGCTCCCTGGACGCGGCCGGCGTGATCCGGGTGACCAGCACCTGCTCGCGCCGCAGCGCCGCCACGGCGGCGTCCATGGTCTCCGCCACCCGTTCCCCGCTCACCCGTTCGCCGCCCCGCGTGCGGCCCGAATACGCAAAAGTGGGCATGGCTGTTCCTCAGCGAACGGGCCCGGCCGGGCGCGGCCCCTGCCGCCCCAGCCCGGCCCCTGGCACGATGCCGACTCCCCGGTTGATCATGTCCTGCAGTTCGTCCCTGAGCGAGGAGGCCGCCAGCGCGACCTCGAGCGAAATCAGCCGCTTCTGGTGCAGCGTCGCGAGCGACTGGTTGGCCGTCTGCATCCCGTACTTCTCCTGTCCGGTCTGCATGGCGGAATAAATCTGGTGCACCTTGTCCTCGCGGATGAGGTTGCGGATGCCGGGCGTCGGCACCAGGATTTCCAGCGACACCACGCGCCCCTCCCCGCTGATCTTCGGCAGGAGCGCCTGACACACGATCCCTTCGAGGACGAGCGACAGCTGGGTCCGGATCTGCGCCTGCTGGTGCGAGGGAAAGACGTCGATGATGCGGTTGATCGTCTGCGCCGCCGAGTTCGTGTGGAGCGTCGCGAAGGTCAGATGGCCCGTCTCGGCAATCCGGAGGGCCGCCTCGACGGTCTCGAGGTCGCGCATCTCGCCGATGAGCACGACGTCGGGATCCTCGCGCAGCGCCGCCCGCAGCGCCGGCCCGAACCCCTGCGTGTCGCTGTGAATCTCGCGCTGGTTCACCAGGCAGCTCTTGTGCTGGTGGATGTACTCGATCGGGTCCTCGATCGTGAGGATGTGCGCCCGGCGCTCGGCGTTGATCTTGTCCAGCATCGCCGCGAGCGTCGTCGACTTGCCGCTGCCGGTCGGGCCGGTCACCAGCACGAGGCCGCGCGGCCGCTCGGCCAGCTGCGCGAGGACCGGCGGCAGGCCGAGCTCCTCGAAATTGCGGATGCGCTCGGGAATCAGGCGGTAGACGGCGGCCACCGCGCCGCGCTGGTTGAAGACGTTGCAGCGGAAACGGGCCAGCCCGCGGATGCCGAACGAGAAGTCCAGCTCCAGCGTCTCCTCGAACCGCTTCTTCTGCGCGTCGGTCAGCACGCTGTACACGAGCTGCTGCGTCTCGGCCGGCGCGAGCTCCGGCAGCGGCAGCCGCTGCAGCTCGCCGTGCACGCGCACCTGCGGCGGCGTCCCCGTCGTCAGATGGAGATCGGAGCCCTCCAGCTCGACCGTCGTCTTCAGGAGTTCGGGCAGTGTGGACATACAGCCTCAGGCGCTCCGGCGCCGCTACTTCACCGTCTCCCGCACGACTTCTTCGATCGTCGTGATGCCGTCCCTGACCTTGCGCAGCCCGCTCCGGCGCAGCGTCAGCATGCCGTCCTCGATCGCCCGGCGGCGCAGCTCGAGCCCCGAGGCCCCGACGAGCACCAGCTCGCGCAGTTCGTCGGTGATCTCCATGACCTCGTAGAGCCCGATCCGCCCCTTGTAGCCGGTCTGGTTGCACTGCCCGCAGCCGATGCCCTTGAACGGCGTCACGCCCGCGGCCTCGTCCGACGTGAAGCCGGCCTGCACCAGCGCCGGCGCCGGCAGCGGCGCCGGCTCGCGGCAGGCCGCGCAGACCCGGCGCACCAGCCGCTGGGCGCAGATCAGGTTGACCGAGCTGGCCACCAGGAACGGCTCGATGCCCATGTTCATCAGCCGGTTCACCGTGCTCGGCGCGTCGTTCGTGTGCAGCGTCGACAGCACCAGGTGGCCGGTGAGCGCCGCCTTCACCGCGATCTCGGCCGTCTCGAAATCCCGGACCTCGCCCACCAGGATGATGTTCGGATCCTGCCGGAGGAACGACCGGAGCGCCGCCGCGAAGTTCAGCCCGATGTTGTCGCGCACCTGCACCTGATTGATCCCGGCGATGTTGAACTCGACCGGATCCTCCGCCGTCATGATGTTCGTCTCCGGCGTGTTCAACCGCGCGATCGACGAGTACAGCGTGTTCGTCTTCCCGCTCCCGGTCGGCCCGGTCACGAGCACCATCCCCCAGGGCCGCTGGATCGCCGCCTCGTACCGCGAGAGCGACTCGGGCTCGAAGCCGAGCTTCGTCATGTCGAGCATCAGCTTGTCCTTGTCGAGCAGCCGCATGACGATCTTCTCGCCGAACAGCGTCGGCAGCACCGAGACGCGGAAATCGATCTCCTTGGCGGCGCCGTTGTCCGTAAAGCGGATCTTGATGCGGCCGTCCTGCGGCAGCCGCTTCTCGGCGATGTCCAGCTTCGCCATGATCTTCACGCGCGACACCAGCGCGTCCCGGAACTTCATCGGCGGATTCATGATGTTGTAGAGAATCCCGTCGATGCGGTAGCGGACCCGCAGCTCCTTCTCATACGGCTCGATGTGAATGTCGCTCGCGCCCTTCTGAATCGCCGACATCAGCAGCACGTTCACCAGACGGACGACCGGCGCCTCCTCCCCCTGACGCGCCAGCGCCTCGACGCTGATCTCCTCGAGCTCCTCCAGCACCTCCACGTCCCCGGCGTCGACCGCCGGCATTTCCTCGAGCGCCCGCGTCGCGATCTCCAGCGTGTTCGTCCCGCCCGCCACCTTCGCCACACCGTAGTACCGCTGGAGCGCCTCGCTGACCGCTGTCTCGGAGGCCACCACCGGCTCCACGTTGTAGCCGGTCATGAACTTGATGTCGTCCATCGCGAAGACGTTCGTCGGATCCGTCATCGCAATGGTCAGCGCCGCCCCCGACCGGCTGAGCGGCACGATCTGGTACTTCTGCGCCGTCTCGGCCGGGATGAGCTTGAGCACCGACGGATCAATCTCGAACTGCCCGAGGTTGATCGACGGCACGCCGTACTGCTTGCTCAGCAGCGCCGTGATCTCATCGTCGCGGACGTACCCCAGCGCGACCAGATTGAAGCCCAGCTTCCCCCCATGGGCCTTCTGGTGGTTCAGCGCTTCCTGGAGCTGTTCCGACGTGATCCGCTTCTCCTTGAGGAGAAGCTCCCCTATGCGAACAGGCATGCCGAGAGTGTGTCTGAAATATAGTTCACTGACGATTTTCGTCAACGACTGACTTAAAACGTCACCCGGGCGCCGACACCCCATCCACGGGCCGCGGCATCCTCGCCGCGACTGATTTCGCCGTCCAGATACATGCCGGTACGCAGCGCGACGCTAATCCCGGCGGTGCCGACCGGCAGGGCCTGATTGAGCGTATTTACGCGGATTCCGCCCCGGATCCCGAGCCGTCGCTGGAGCAGCCAGGCCTCCACGCCCGCCGCCACGTGCCGCCGCTCCCCGAACACCGTCAACGACCGGGTCAGATCGGCATCCACCGCGATCGTCAGCCCCTGGAGACGTCCCCGGCCGGAGAGCTCCGGTGCAACAGCCGCGCCGACCCGTACCTGACGCCGGAGGGTGACCGGATCGACGCCGGCCGGCCCCTGAAACTGCGGCTGGCGGACGTTTCTGGCCACGATCCCGAGGCGAAACGGCCCAATCGTCTCCATCGCGCCGAGATCAAGGTCAAATACCCCAGAAGTCCGTCCGCTCAGCGCCGCCGCCTGGTCGAGCGCCTGGGCGGCCGTCCCACCGACCCCACCCGGCCCGGCCGACACGGTCCCACGGACCAGCTTCAACGTGGATCCGACCACCAGCCCCGGCAGCAGGGTCTGGACGAGGGTCACGCCAAACTCCCGGGTCAGGAGCGATGACACCCCGGCTGGTCGCAGCTCTTGTCGGCTCCCGGCCGACCCGGCTGCAGGCGTCGGCGCGACCTCGCTCATCTGCAGGTTGTAGTAGCTCAATCCGAGGGCCGGAAAGGCCATGGCGAAACCGGTTTCCGTATCGCGCCGGGCGCCGTCGATTCCGGCGAGGGGCTGGCCACGCTGGCTGATGGTGTCGGTGGTGTCGTGTTCGAGCGCCGCACTGAAATACGCGCCGGTCCCGAGCCCGGCTGGATTCCAGTATGTCGCCGTCGCATCGTCGGCGACCGCCACGAAGGCCCCGCCCATGCCGAGCGCCCGGATCCCGACCGCCTCGAAGGTCTGCGCCGATGCGGGCCGGACGGAGACCGCGAACGGCACGAGCCAGACGAGCGCGGCGACGGCACGAAGAACCGCCATTCGGGCCAGGCGAGCGGAGCGGGAGCGACAGAAGCCGGTCATGAGACACCTTTCGTCAGTCTGCCGGCGGGCGCGGGGTGCCGCCCGGCGGCGGCACAGGCGCCGGCACGAAAACGGGAACAAGCGACGCAGGCGACGCGTCGACGTGGCGAAGCGGGAATCGCGATGAGGTGGAGCGCGGGGGGCCGGCAAACACGCTGGGCTCTGCTGGCCGGGCCGGGGCGCACGGAGCGCCCGCCCTCCGGTCAATGGATTGGGCCGGCCTGGGGCAAACGGCGCCGCGCCCTCAGCCGACGAGAACGGCGGCCGCGACGACGGTGGTCCAGAGCCCCTTCTTGTCGCCGACAGCCGTCTGCGTCACGTTCTGCGTGCGGACGATCTGATTCGACAGCCGGTAGACTTCCTTCTTCTCGTCCCAGCTCTTGTCCGGGTCGAAGTCGAGGCCGAGCGTGGTGGCCAGCATCTCGGCCGCCAGCTCCTCCGCGTAGTCGCCGGCCGTATCCTCGTTCTCGCCGAAGCTGTGGTGCTCGGACAGGTAGCCGTACAGCTTGTTGTCGCGCGGGATGGCGACGCCGACCGTGGCCGCAATGAGCCGGTGCGGTTCGCGGGTGGCGGTCTCCGACATGACGACGAAGGTCACCTGGCCGGGCTTGAGGCGCTTGCTGCCTTCGGCGCGCGAGAGGATCTTGCAGCCGGGCGGGAAGATACTCGACACGCGGACGAGGTTGCAGGCGGCAATGCCGGCCGATCGCAGCGCCAGCTCGAACGACGTCAGCTTTTCGCGATGCTTGCCGACGCCCTTCGTGAAGAACATTTCCTTCGGGACGAAACCGATCACAGTCCGCTCCTGCTCGACCTGGTCCGGCCCGCACCGAGCCGGACCGTGAGATCGCCGTGCCTGCCGGCCGGCCGCGCGCGACACTCCGTCGACGCCGCCCGCCCGCGTACCATCGCGCATCGTAATGAACGGCGTACCGCAGTGTCAAGAAAACAAGCATGCACGGGCAGGCGGGCCGCTACGCTACAATTGACCGACTAACAGCCGCCAGGATTCCCCGCCGCGGCGGCGCCGCGGCCTCGGCCAGACTCTCGAGGATTCACGATGTCCGAACTCGGCGCCGCGCCCGTCCCGGCACCTGCCCTGCCGGGGCTTCCGGCCCGGTGTACGGGAGTGCTTCTGACGCCCAGGCGGGCCATGTCCGCGATTGCCGGGCAGCCGCGGTGGGTCGGCGTGCTCGTCCTCGTGGCCTGCATGTCGGCGCTCTGCGCGGCCGGCTTCGGCCTGACCGCGGTCGGGCGGCAGGCGATGCTCGACCAGCAGGTGCAGACGCTCGAGTCGTTCGGCCGGAGCGTCACCGACCGGCAGTACGCCACGCTGAAGGCGGTTGATCGGTACGCCGCGCCCATCGGCCTCGCGGAGGGTCTGGTCGGCACGCCGCTGGCCGTGCTGCTGACCTCGGCCCTCCTGTTCTGGGTGTTCAACGGCCTGCTGGACGGCCGGGCGCGGTTCGCGCAGGTGTTCGCCGTGGTCGCCCATGCCGGCGTCATCCTGGCGCTGCAGCAGGTCCTTCTGCTGCCGCTGGACTACGTCCGCCAGACGGTCTCGAGTCCAGTGAACTTGTCCGCCCTGTTTCCCGTCTTTGATCAGGGGACTTTTCCAGCCAGGCTGCTGGGGTCGCTGGATCTCTTCCGGCTCTGGTGGATCGTGCTCGTCGCGATCGGCCTTGGCGTGGTGTACCGGCGGCGGATCGGCCGGATTTTCCTCGGCCTGACCGGCGTCTACCTCCTGATCGGCGTGATTCTGGCGACGGTGCAGACCATCGCAGGGGGAGTCTGAGGCGGTGCGCAAGCGATACCTGATCGGCGTCCTCATCCTGCTGGTCGTCTCCGGCACGGTCGCGGCGGGGGTCTGGTACAAGCACCGGAAGCCGGCCGTCGCCGTGACGGCCGAAATCATCCAGACGCGCAATCTGAAGGCGGTCGTCTCGGCGTCGGGCACGATCCAGCCCAAGCGATCGGTCAACATCAGCGCCGACACGATCGGCCGGGTGACGAAGCTGGCGGTCCACGAGGGCGAGCGGGTGACGGCCGGCCAGTTCCTGCTGCAGATCGACCCGCGGTCGCTCGAAACGGCGGTGAACCGCGGCGAGGCCAGCCTGCAGGCGCAGCGGTCGACGGTGGCGGCCGCGCAGGTCGCGGTGCAGACGGCCCGGGCCACCCTGGCGCTGGCCAGCGAGTCGCTGCGGCGGCAGCGCGAGCTCTGGGCCGAGCATCTGACGACGCGGGAGGCGCTCGACAAGGCGGAGAACGACGTTGAGGTTCAGGAGACGGAGCTGCGCGCCCGGCAGGCGGACGTGGAGACGCAGCGGCAGCGGATCCGGCAGGAGCAGGCCTCGCTCGCGTCGGCGCAGTACGACCTGAGCAAGGTCACCATTTCGTCGCCGATCGACGGCATCGTGACGCGGCGGAACATCGAGCAGGGCGAGACGGTGATCGTCGGGACGATGAACAACGCCGGCACGGTGCTGCTGACGATTGCGGACATGTCGCAGATCCAGGCCGAAGTCCAGGTGGACGAGACCGACATTCCGAGCCTGGCGATCGGGCAGCCGGCGACCATCAGCGTCGATGCATTTCCGGACCGGGTGTTTCACGGCCATGTCACCGAGATCGGCAACAGTCCGATCCAGCCGGGCGGCACGACGTCGCAGACGGAGAGCGCGACGTCCCAGCAGGCCACGAACTTCAAGGTCGTCGTGACGCTCGACGACAAGATCCCGGACGTGCGGCCGGGGTTCACCTGCACGGCGGACATCACGACGGCCACGCGGCAGCACGCCGTGGCGGTGCCGATTCAGGCGGTGACGACGCGCGAGTTGCTGTTCGACGCGAGCGGGCGCGTCGTGCCGGAGCCGAAGGCCCGTCCGGCGGCCGACGGGCTGATGCTGCCGCCTCCGCCGAAGCCCGGCCAGACGCGGCGCGACACGGAGGGCGTGTTCGTCGTGCGCCGCGGCACGGCCACGTTCGTGCCCATCAAGGTCGGCATCGCCGGCGATCGGTACTTCGAGGTGCTCTCGGGGCTGAAGCCGGGCGACGTCGTCATCACCGGTCCGTACAGTTCCGTCCGCGGGCTCGCCAGCGGCGACGCCGTGCGGATCGAGCAGACACCGGGCCTGAGCTGAGCGCGGCGCGCGGCCGGCCCGCGCGTCGCGGCTCACACCTGCTGACGGATCCGGATGAACCAGTTCCTCGAGTCGGTGAGCCTGGCCCTGGGCGCCATCTGGGCGAACAAGCTCAGGTCGTTCATGACCGTGCTGGGCAACATCGTCGCGGTGACGTCGATCATCGCGGTGGTCTCGCTGATCCAGGGGCTCAACGCGGCGGTGACGACCGCCATCGTGTCCCAGGCCGGCGCCAACGCGTTCACGGTGTCGCGCGTGGGCGTCATCACCGATCCGGACGAAGAGGAGCGGGCCCAGCGGAGCAATCCGGACGTGACGCTCGGCGACGCCGACGCGATCCGCCGGTTCGGCGAGCACATCGACGCGGTCATGGCCCAGGCCTCGCGGAACGCCGCGGTCTCCTACCGCGATCAGACGCTGGACTCGGTGGAGATCCAGGGCGTGACGCCCGACTACCTGCAGTTCTCCATGTTCGACGCCGCGCGCGGCCGGGCGCCGACGCCGACCGAGATCGCACGGAACCGGCCGGTGACGCTGATCGGCTGGAGCACGGCCGACCACCTGTTCGGCGGCGCCAACCCGATCGGCCGGACGATCAAGATCGCCGGTGTGCACTTCCAGGTCGTCGGCGTCAACGCCAAGAAGGGCTCGATCTTCGGCCAGTCACAGGACGAGTTCGCCGTTATCCCGCTCGGCGCGTACCGTGAACTGTTCGGCAACCGGCAATCGCTGGATGTGCTGGTGCAGCCGACCAGCCCGGCGCTCATGCAGACGGCCATCGACGAGGCGACGGTGGCGCTGCGGGTCCACCGGCGCCTCCGGCCGCGGCAGAAGAACAACTTCGGCATCTTCACGTCGGACACGATCCTCCGGATCTACCATCAGGCGACCGCCGGCATCTTCGCCGTGCTCATCGGCGTCGTCAGCCTGTCGCTGGTCGTCGGCGGCATCGTCATCATGAACATCATGCTGATGGTGGTCAGCGAGCGGACGCGCGAGATCGGCCTGCGCAAGGCGCTCGGCGCGCAGCGGCGCGACATCGTCTCGCAGGTCCTCACCGAATCCGTCGCGCTCTCGACGCTGGGCGGGATGGTCGGCACCGGCCTCGGCTTCCTGGTCGCGCTGGTGATCGCCCGCGTGAGCCCGGTGCCGGCCTCGGTGCAGGTCTGGTCGGTGGTGCTCGGCGTGTCGCTGACGGCGGTCGTCGGCCTCGGCTTCGGACTCTATCCCGCGCTCCGGGCGGCGCGGCTGGACCCGATCGAGGCCCTGCGGCGGGAGTGAGACGATGAGCGTCATCCGCGCCGGCCTGCTCCTCGAAGTCGTCCGGATGGCCATGGACACCCTGCGCACGAACAAGCTGCGCTCGGCGCTGACCATCCTGGGCGTCGTCATCGGCATCACGGCGATCGTGGGCATGACGTCGCTCATCCGCGGCTTCGACGAATCGCTCCGCGACAGCATCAAGGAGATCGGCCCGAACACGATCTTCGTGCAGAAGTTCGGCATCACGAGCCTGGGCAGCGGCCGGCAGATGACGGAGCTGCTGAAGCGGCCGAACCTCACGATCGCCGATGCGGAGGCGATCGCGCGCGAGGCGCCGGCCGTCAAACTGGTCGACATCTGGCTGGGCGCGGGCCCCGGCCGGATCGTGCAGACGCGGCTCGCCTACGGAGGCGTCCGGACGAAGCCGATCATCATCATGGGGGCGACGCAGAACTTCGCCGCCGTGAACTTCATCAAACTGGAGGCCGGCCGCTTCTTCACGGGGACCGAGGTCCGGCACCGCCGCCGGGTGATCGTGCTCGGCCACAATCCCTATCTGACGCTGTTCCCCGACATCGATCCGATCGGCCGGACCGTGCGCGTCGGCAGCGACCGCTACACCGTCGTCGGCGTCCTCGGCAAGCGCCCGAGCCCCGGCGGCCCCCTCAATACCGGCGTCGACGACTTCGCCGTCATCCCGGAGACCCTGTACCAGTCGCAGTACGGCGTGGACGCCACGCGCGCCGACCGCGGCACGATCCATAACGTCATGATCGTCGCCGTCCCGCGCGACGGCGTCCCGCGCGCGGTGGCCCTGCAGGAAATCGAGACGATCATGCGGATCCGGCACGGCCTGCAGCTCGACCAGCCGGACGACTTCGACCTCGTCACGCAGGACGAGGCACTCAAGGTGTGGGACCGGATCAGCCAGGCCACCTACCTCGGCCTCGTGGTCATTTCGTCCATCGCCCTGATGGTCGGCGGGATCGGCGTGATGGCCATCATGATGATCTCGGTCACCGAGCGCACCCGCGAGATCGGCGTGCGCAAGGCGCTCGGCGCCCGCCGCCGCGAGATCCTCTGGCAGTTCCTCATCGAAGCCGCCTGTCTGACGCTGGTCGGCGGCATCCTGGGGGTCGCCCTCGGCAGCGGCATGGGTATCCTCATCCACTACCTGTCGGGGTTCCCGATCTCGCTGCCGTGGTGGTCCTTCGCGCTGGGCCTCGGATTCTCCGCATCGGTCGGCATCTTTTTCGGCATGGTCCCGGCCGTCAAAGCCTCCCGGCTCGACCCGATCGACGCGCTCCGCTACGAATAGCTCATGGCGCCCCGGCGCCACGGCGGGACGCCGGTGTCCGCCCGTTCGACAGGCGCGAGACCGCGCCGGACACCGTTGGCGGACGACGGCCGCTGCGCGCCGGCCGGCCGCGTGAGGCCCCGCGGGAATTGAGTTATGATGCCGGAAGTCACGGCATTCGACTGACATCTCGGCGGCTGGCGGGCCTGAACCCGGCTGTTCGCCGCGCACGCGGGCCCGGCTCGCGCGCGCCGGGCCCCGTTCCTCCGCGCCGCGAACAGGAGGGTACCCCGATGAGAGCCTACGACACGTCGAGTCTGCGGAACCTTGCCCTGGTCGGCCACACCGGCTCCGGCAAGACCCAGCTCACGTCGGCGATCCTCGTCGACGCGCAGATGGTCGCCCGGTTCGGTCAGGTCGACGACGGAACGACGGTGACGGACTTCGACGAAGAGGAAATCGCCCGCAAGCACACGCTGTCCTCCAGCCTCGCGTACGCCGAGTGGAACCGGCACAAGATCAATCTCATCGACACGCCGGGGGTCGCGAACTTCCTGAGCGACGCGCGCGCGGCGCTCCGGGTCGCCGACGCGGCGGTGGTCGTCGTCGACGCCGTGGCCGGCGTGATGGTCTCGACCGAGAAGGTCTGGGCCGTCGCCGAGGAGCTGGCGCTGCCCCGGCTGATCGTCCTGAACCGGCTCGATCGCGATCGGGCGAGCATGGCGCGCGCCATGGACTCCCTGCGCGAGGCCTGCAGCCGCACCTGCATCCCGGTCCAGCTCCCCATCGGCGAAGAACGGAACTTCCGCGGCGTCGTCGATCTGATCGGCATGCGCGCCCGCACGTTCAGGACCGACGGCAGCGGCACGATGACCGAGGGCGACATCCCCGCCGACCTGGCCGAGGCCGCGGCCGCCGCGCGCGAGGCGCTCGTCGAAATGGTCGCCGAGGCCGACGAGACGCTGATGGAGAAGTTCTTCGAGGCCGGCTCGCTGACGCAGGAGCAGCTGGTCGCCGGCCTGCGGGCCGCGACGCTGGCCGGACGCCTCTTCCCGGTCGTCTGCACGTCGGCGACGCTGAACGTCGGCATCCAGCCGCTGCTCGACGCGGCCATCGCATATCTGCCCTCGCCGGCCGAGCGGGCGATGCGGACGCTGGACGCCACCGGCGCGGAAGGCACCCGCACGGCGTCCGACCGCGAGCCGCTCGCCATCTTCGTGTGGAAGACGATTGCCGACCCGTTCGCCGGCCGGATCACGATGTTCCGCGTGGTGTCCGGCGTCCTGAAGACCGATTCGACCGTGCACAACCGGACCCGCGACACCGACGAACGGATGGCGCACGTGATGCTGCTGCAGGGCAAGACCCAGACGCAGGTGCCGGAAGTCCACGCCGGCGACCTCGCCGCCGTGGCCAAGCTCAAGGACACCCTGACCGGCGACACGCTGGGCGACAGGAACGACCCGATCGTGTTTCCGCCCATCAAGTTCCCGGAGCCGGTGCTCGCCTACGCCATCGAACCGAAGACCCGCGGGGACGAGGACAAGATCAGCACGTCGATTCACCGGCTCGAGGAGGAGGACCCGACCATCCACTACAGCCGGGACCCGCAGACGAAGGAGCTGCTGCTCGCCGGGCAGGGTCAGCTGCACATCGAGGTGACGGTGGCGAAGCTGAAGCGGCGCTTCGGCGTCGAGGTGAACCTCAAGCCGCCGCACATCCCGTACCGCGAGACGATCACGGCCGCCACCGAGGCGCACGGCCGCCACAAGAAGCAGACCGGCGGCCACGGCCAGTTCGGCGACTGCAAGATCAAGCTGGAGCCGCTGCCGCGCGGAGCGGAATTCGAGTTCGTCGACGACATCTTCGGCGGCGCCATCCCCCGGCAGTTCGTGCCGGCGATCGAAAAGGGGGTCCAGGACGCGCGGAATCGCGGCTACCTCGCCGGCTACCCGGTCGTCGATTTCCGCGTGACCGTGATCGACGGGTCGTTCCATCCGGTCGACTCGAACGAACTGTCGTTCAAGATGGCCGGATCGCTGGCGTTCAAGGACGGCATGTCGCGCGCCCACCCGACGATTCTCGAGCCGGTGATGGACGTCGAGGTGTACGCGCCGAGCGACTACGCCGGCGACCTGATGGGCGACCTGAACAGCCGTCGCGGCCGGATCGGCGGCATGGACACCCGCGGCGCGACGACGATCATCAAGGCCCAGGTGCCGATGTCGGAGATGCTCACCTACGAGCAGTTCCTGACGTCGGCCACCAGCGCCCGCGGCACCTACCACATGGAGTTCTCACACTACGACGAGGTGCCGTCGCACCTGCAGACGAAAATCATCGCGGCCGCCAGGGCCGAGCGTGAGGGCGTCGAGGTCGAAGAGAGCTGAGCAGGCCGGTTCCACGTTGCACCGGCGATGGAAGGCGCCTGGACGGCCGGGTGTCTCCCCGCATCGCGTTCCCGGCGTGGACACGCCCGGACACCGCCGACTGGCCGTTCCAGGGGGCCGTGCTGCCGGCGCGGCCCCCCGCCGGCGTCCCGCTCGCTCACCCGAACAGCCCCGAGACGGCGACCTTCAGGACGACGTACACGATCCAGGTGCTGCCGACGATGCCGGCGGCCAGCCCCCGCGAGACCTTCGCCGCGGCTGCGTAGCCGATCACCAGCAGGATCAACGTCCAGATCACGTAGATGTCGAGCGACTGGAGCGCCGCGTGCATGAGGGGCGTGAGGCCGCCGCCGGCGAGACAGACCGGGCTGGAGCAGACGAGATCGCCGACGTTCCTGGGATCGATCGTATCCATGCGCCAGGCGACGACCGCCCCCCCGAACGACGCGAGAATCTGCGGAAGGAAGGCGTGCGTGCTGACGCCGAACGCCTGTCGGTACGACAGCGATTTCGCGCCGGCGACCGTGAAGGCGGCGAAGAACACCAGCGAGACGAGCCCCGCCGTGACGACCGGTGTCACCATGACGCCGGCGTACCCGAGCCAGCGGAAGCGGTGCTGCAGGTCGAGCGCCTGCTGGATCTGGGCGTCCGACATCACGATCCCGCGCGAGGCCGCCTGTTCCCGCATGACGCGCGCCAGATCGAGCTTCGGCGTCACCGCCGCCGCCAGGAGGCCGGCCGCCAGCAGCCAGAGGACGAGCGGCGCGAGCCACGTGGGCCGGGCGGCAATCTGCTGAAACGTCTGCACCGGCGCCACCAGCACGTCCACGATCCGCCGGCACTGCTCGCCCGCTCCGGGCGTCCCGGTGACCGCCGCCGATGCCTCGCTGCCGGCCGTCGATGTCGCTGGTGTCTCCATCCGTGCGATCCTCCGGGGCCCCGTCACCGGCGGCGCGGGCCGGGGCCCTGCCGGCGCGCGCGTTGACGCAGGAAGAAAGGACGTCGCCTGCGAGCCTTGTAAGCCCGGCGGGGCGCCATGTCAAGGCCGGCGCGGGCCGGGCTGCCGGGAGCGGTAACGGGGGTGGCGACGCGGAAGCGGGCGGGGGGCCGGAAAAGCGAACGGCCCGGCAGGTGTGGTACCTGCCGGGCCGTTCGGGGCGTGGTGCCGTGGGGGAGGCTACTCCTCGTCCGACGTCTTCTTCTTGCGGGCGCCTGGCGCGCTCTGCTTCTTCGCCGCTTTCCCGCCCTCGTCACCTTGGGCCCGGGCGGCCTTGCCGCGCTTCGCGGTCTTCTTCGGCGCCTTCTCGGCCTCGTCGCCCTCGGCCTTCTTGCCGCGAATCCTGGAGGCGGCGGCGCGCAGCCGATCGCCCACGCCGCGCTGCGCCGCCGAACGGCCGGCCTCACGCTTGGCGTCCGCCTCCGCGGCCGCCTTCGGATTGAACTCGCTGCCGACGAGCTCGATCTGTGCCATGTCGGCGGCGTCGCCGCGCCGGAACCCGACGCGCAGGATCCGGGTGTAGCCGCCGGACCGGGCGGCGAACCGCGGCGCAATCGTGTCGAACAGCTTGCCGACGACCGCCCGGTCGTCGATGTCCTGGAGCACGAGGCGCCGGGCGTGCAGGAGCTGCGCGTTGGCGGTGCCGCCGGCCAGGCCGCGCTTGGCGACGCTGATGAGGCGCTCCACGAACGGCCGCAGTTCCTTCGCGCGCGGGACGGTGGTGCGGATGTGCTCGTGCCGCAGCAGGGCGGTGGCCAGGTTCCGGAGCATCGAGATGCGGTGCTCGGTCACACGTCCCAGTTTCCGGTGAGCGACTCGGTGGCGCATGGTTCTCTCTATCGATCCTTCGTCGGGATTCGAAAATCGGGATTAGGGGTGAGGAATCCGGACGCGGCGACTGGCGATGGTCCGTCGGAAGAGGTGTCCCGATCCCGGACGCCGAGTCCCCAGGCCCGAATCCCCGGCGTCGTTCACTCCGTATGGGTCTCGGCCGTCGGCTGGTCGAGCCGCATGCCGAGGCTCAGGCCCATGCTGTGGAGGATCTCCTTGATTTCGTTCAGCGACTTGCGACCGAAGTTCTTCGTCTTGAGCATTTCGGCTTCGGTCTTCATCACCAGCTCGCGGATCGTCCGGATGTTGGCGTTCTTGAGGCAGTTATAGGACCGGACCGACAGCTCCAGCTCCTCGACGCTCTTGTCGAGGTTCTCGTTGGCGACGCCGGCGCGCGGCTGGTCGGCCGGCGCCTCGGCCTGCGGCTCGGCGCCTTCCTCGAGGTTGATGAAGATGTTGAGGTGGTCGCGGACCAGCTTGGCGGCGAGCGACAGCGCGTCGCGCGGGGCGATCGATCCGTTGCTCCACACGTCGACGGTCAGCTTGTCGTAATCGGTGGTCTGCCCCAGCCGGGCCGCCTCGACGAGATAGTTCACCTTCTTGATCGGCGAATGCACCGAGTCGATCGGGATCCAGCCGATCCCCAGGTCCTCGTCGAAGTTCTTGTCGGCCGAGACGTAGCCGCGGCCGCGCTTGACGCGCATCTCCATGTGGAGACTGCCGCCCTCGGCCACCGTCGCGATGTGCGCGTCGGGCTCGAGGATCTCCACGTCGGCGTCGGTCTGGATGTCGCGGGCCTTCACCTCGCCCGGCTTGTCGATGCGCAGCGTCAGCCGCTTGGCCGCATCGACGTGCGTCTTCAGCGGAATCTGCTTCAGATTCAGGATGATATCGGTCGCGTCCTCGACCACACCCGGAATCGGCGAGAATTCGTGCAGGACGCCGTCGATCTTCACCGCGGTGATCGCCGCCCCCTCGATCGACGACAGCAGCACCCGCCTGAGCGCATTCCCGATGGTCGTGCCGAACCCGCGCTCGAACGGCTGCGCATAGAACCGACCGAAGCGCTCGGTGAGCGTGTCACGCTCGATCTCGAGCCGCTTGGGGCGCTGGAAACCTTTCCACAGCATCGAAGTTGTCCTTTCTTCCCGAATGGCAGCCACCGGTCCACGCCAATCACAGAGCGCCGCGGCCGCCAGGCGGCCCCGGCGCGCGCGCGGGCCTACTTCGAGTACAGCTCGACGATCAGCTGCTCCTGCACGGGCAGATTGATCTGCTCGCGCGTCGGCAGCGACACGACACGGCCCGAAGCCTGCTCGGCGTCGAGCTGCAGCCACTCCGGCACCCCGCGGCCCTTGACTTCCTCGAGCGCGTGCAGGATGGTCGGATTCTTCAGGCTCGTGCCCCGGGTCGTGACGACGTCGCCCGCCCGCAGGGAGTACGACGGAATGTCGACCTTGCGGCCGTTCACCAGGAAATGGCCGTGGCGCACGAGCTGACGGGCCTGGGACCGCGACGTGGCCAGCCCCAGCCGGTAGATCACGTTGTCGAACCGGCGCTCGAGCAGCTGGAGCAGCGTCTCACCCGTGATGCCCCGCTGCCGCTCGGCCGCCTCGAAATACCGCCGGAACTGATCCTCCAGCACGCCGTAGATGCGCTTGACCTTCTGCTTCTCGCGGAGCTGCAGGCCGTACCCGGCCAGCTTCGCGCGGCGCGCCCGGGTGTGCTGACCGGGCGGCACGTTGCGCTTCTCGATGGCGCACTTCTCCGTGTAGCACCGTTCCCCCTTGAGGAACAGCTTCATGCCTTCCCGGCGGCACAGACGGCAGACCGGACCGATGTATCGAGCCATAGTCGTTCGTTGCCCTCAGTCTTGACGTTAGACCCGCCGCCGTTTCGCCGGCCGGCAGCCGTTGTGGGGAATCGGCGTCACGTCGCGGATCGACTTGACGTCCAGCCCGACCGTCTGCAGCGCGCGGATGGCCGACTCGCGGCCGGACCCCGGCCCCTTCACGAGGACCTCGAGCGACCGCATCCCGACCGCCTTCGCGGCGTTCCCGGCATTCAGCGCCGCCTGGGTCGCGGCGAACGGCGTCCCCTTGCGCGAGCCCTTGAAGCCGATGCCGCCCGCGCTCGACCACGCCACCACGTTCCCCTCGGTGTCGGTGATCGTGATGAGCGTGTTGTTGAAGGACGCCTGGATGTGCGCCAGGCCGTGGTGCACGATCCGCTTCTCGCCGCGCTTCTTGAACGTCTTCTTGGCCGATCGCTTCCCGCCGTCCTTCTTCTCGGGAACCGCCGGTGACGCCGCTGCCGGATCTGTCTTAGCCATTCGCGTGAATCCTCGTCAGTCCGTGTCCGGGCTCCGCCCGCGGACCTACACGGTCTTCTTTTTGGCGATCGCGCCCTTCCGCGGGCCCTTCCGCGTCCGCGCGTTCGTGCGCGTCCGCTGGCCCCGCACCGGCAGATTGCGCCGGTGCCGCAGGCCGCGATAGCAGCCGATCTCCATCAGGCGCTTGATGTTCATGGAGATCTCCTTGCGGAGATCGCCTTCCACGCCCCCCTGCTCCTCGATCACCCGGCTGAT